>NZ_QLKQ01000179.1 GCF_003349955.1 Azospirillum brasilense | reverse complement strand
TGGCCAAGCTCAACTACGTGTTCACCAGCGAGTCCGTGTCCGAAGGCCATCCGGACAAGGTGTGCGACCGCATTTCCGACGCGATCGTCGATCTGTACCTGTCGCACGACCCCTACGCCCGCGTGGCGGTGGAGACCCTGGCGACCACCAACCAGATCGTGCTGGCCGGTGAGGTGCGCGGGCCGGAGAGCATCACCCCCGACATGCTGGTCCAGGTCGCCCGCGCCGCGGTGAAGGACATCGGATACGAGCAGGACGGCTTCCATTGGGAGAAGATGGACGTCAAGTGCTTCGTCCACTCCCAGTCCGCCGACATCGCGGTCGGCGTCGACGCCGCCGGTGAGAAGGACGAGGGTGCGGGCGACCAGGGCATCATGTTCGGCTACGCCTGCAACGAGACCCCGGCCCTGATGCCGGCGCCGATCTACTACAGCCACGCCATCCTGAAGTCGCTGGCCGAGGCGCGCCACTCCGGCGCCGCTCCGCAGCTCGGCCCCGACGCCAAGAGCCAGGTGACGCTGCAGTACGAGAACGGCAAGCCGGTGCGCGCCACCGCGGTGGTCGTGTCCACCCAGCACGCCGACGGCCTGACCCAGGAAGAGGTGCGCGAGATCGTCCGTCCGCACGTCCTCAACTGCCTGCCGGCGGGCTGGATGTGCGACGAGGCGAGCTTCTACGTCAACCCGACCGGCCGCTTCGTCATCGGCGGCCCGGACGGCGACGCCGGCCTGACCGGCCGCAAGATCATCGTGGACACCTACGGCGGTGCCGCCCCGCACGGCGGCGGCGCCTTCTCCGGCAAGGACCCGACCAAGGTCGACCGTTCGGCCGCCTACGCCGCGCGCTATCTGGCCAAGAACGTGGTCGCCGCTGGCCTGGCCGAGCGCTGCACGATCCAGCTCTCCTACGCCATCGGCGTGTCGAAGCCGCTGTCGGTCTATGTCGACACCCACGGCACCGGCACGGTGGACGAGGACCGGCTGTCGGAGGTTCTGCAGAAGCTGGTCGATCTCAGCCCGCGCGGCATCCGCACGCATCTGGGCCTGAACCGTCCGGTCTACGCGCGCACCGCCGCCTACGGCCATTTCGGCCGCGAGGCGGAGGCCGACGGCGGCTTCTCCTGGGAGAAGACCGACCT
>NZ_QLKQ01000178.1 GCF_003349955.1 Azospirillum brasilense | reverse complement strand
AACCATGAAAATCGCCATACCCAGGGAGCGGCGCGCGGGCGAGAATCGCGTCGCGGCTTCTCCGGAGACGGTCAAGAAACTCAAAGCCCTCAGCCTGGAAGTGGTCGTGGAGACCGGGGCCGGTCTGGGCTCGAACCTGCCGGACCGGGTGTACCAGGACGCCGGCGCGGAGATCGCGCCGGACGCCGCGTCGGCGCTGGCCGACGCCGACATCGTGCTGAAGGTGCAGCGCCCGCTGCTGGCCGGGGAGGGGGACCTCGACGAGCTGGCGCTGATCAAGCGCGGCGCGCTGCTGTTCGCCATCCTCAACCCCTACAACAGCCGCGACCACGTGGCGGCCTACGCCGCGGCCGGGGTGAACGCCTTCGCCATGGAGTTCATGCCGCGCATCACCCGCGCCCAGGTCATGGACGTGCTGTCCTCGCAGGCCAACCTCGCCGGCTACAAGGCGGTGGTCGACGCCGCCAGCGAGTACGGCCGCGCCTACCCGATGATGATGACCGCGGCGGGCACGGTGCCGCCGGCCCGCGCCTTCATCATGGGCGTCGGCGTCGCCGGGCTGCAGGCCATCGCCACGGCCAAGCGGCTGGGCGCCATCGTCTCGGCGACCGACGTGCGCCCGGCGGTCAAGGAGCAGGTGCAGTCGCTGGGCGGCAGCTTCGTCGCGGTGGAGAACGACGAGTTCAAACAGGCCGAGACGGCGGGCGGCTACGCCAAGGAGATGTCGGACGACTACAAGCGCCAGCAGGCGGCGCTGGTGGCCGAGCACATCAAGAAGCAGGACATCGTCATCACCACGGCGCTGATCCCGGGCCGCAAGGCGCCGATCCTGGTGACGCGCGAGCATGTCGCCTCGATGAAGCCGGGTTCGGTGCTGATCGATCTGGCGGTGGAGCAGGGCGGCAACGTCGAGGGTTCGGAGCTGGGCCGGGTGGTCGTCACCGACAACGGGGTGAAGATCGTCGGCCACGCCAACTACCCCAGCCGCATCGCCGAGAGCGCCTCGCTGCTCTACGCCAAGAACCTGCTCGCTCTGCTGCAGTCGCTGCACGACAAGGAGAAGGGCATCGCCCTCAACTGGGACGACGAGATCGTGAAGGCCATCGCGCTCACCCGCGATGGGCAGGTCGTCCATCCCGCCTTCGC
>NZ_QLKQ01000177.1 GCF_003349955.1 Azospirillum brasilense | reverse complement strand
TAGTTCGGGCCGCCGCCGCCCTCGGGGACGACCCAGTTGATGTTCTGGGTGGGGTCCTTGATGTCGCAGGTCTTGCAGTGCACGCAGTTCTGCGCGTTGATCTGCAGCCGCGGGTCGCGGCCGTCCTCCGCCCGCACGATCTCGTACACGCCCGCCGGGCAATAGCGCGTCTCCGGCGCGTCGTAGAGCGCCAGATTGACCGCGATCGGCACCGACGCGTCCTTCAGCGTCAGGTGCGCCGGCTGGTCCTCCTCGTGGTTGGTGTTTGACAGATACACTGACGACAGACGGTCGAACGACACCACGCCATCCGGCTTGGGATAGGCGATCTTCGGCATCTCCGACGCCTTCTTCAGCGTCTCGTGGTCGCCGTGCCGGTGGTGCAAGGTCCAGGGCGACTTGCCCTTGGTCGCCGTCTCGTAGGCCGCGTTGGCCAGACCCGCCCACAGGCCCTTCTGGAAGCCGGGGCGGATGTTGCGCACCGCATGCAGCTCCGACCACACCCAGGACGCCTTCAGCTTCTCCGGATAGGCCACCGCCTCGCGGGCAGGAGCCTCGGCCGACAGCAGCTCGTGCACCGCCTCGGCGGCCAGCATGCCCGACTTCATGGCGGTGTGGTTGCCCTTGATCTTGGGCACGTTGAGGAAGCCCGCCGCGTCGCCGACGATCACCCCGCCGGGGAAGGTCAGCTTGGGGATCGACTGGAAGCCGCCCTCGCTGAGCGCCCGGGCGCCGTAGGCGATGCGCCGCCCGCCCTCGAAGGTCGGGCGGATCGCCGGGTGGGTCTTGTAGCGCTGGAACTCCTCGAACGGCGACAGGTGCGGGTTCTCGTAGTCGAGCCCGACCACGAAGCCGACCGACACCAGGTTGCCCTCCATGTGGTAGAGCCAGGAGCCGCCGTAGGTCTTGGGGTCCATCGGCCAGCCAATGGTGTGGACGATCAGGCCGGGCTGCGACTTCTCCGGCGCCACCTCCCACAGCTCCTTGATGCCGATGCCGTAGGTCTGCGGGTCGGCGTCGCGGCGCAGGTCGAAGCGCTCGAACAGCGTCTTGGTCAGCGAGCCGCGGCAGCCCTCGGCGAAGATGGTCTGCCGGGCGTGCAGCTCCATGCCCGGCGTGTAGTTGGCGGTCCGCTCGCCGTCCTTGCCGATGCCCATGTCGCCGGTGGCCAC
>NZ_QLKQ01000176.1 GCF_003349955.1 Azospirillum brasilense | reverse complement strand
AAGCCTCAGCGGAGGAAAAAGGCCGGAATATGTTCGTTTTTCCGCAGCCTGTTAGGGAGGGGGCAGAAAGCTGCCCTTTTAAGGTTTCTCTGGAAAACGCTGGCGCAGGGTCAGCAGGTCGCGCCACGCCTCGCGCTTGGCGATGGGGTTGCGCAGCAGATAGGCCGGGTGAAGCATCGGCAGGACCGGCACCGGGCCGGGCAGGCCGGGGGAGGCGTAGTCGAACCAGCGGCCGCGCAGGCGGGTGATGCCCTCCGCCCGGTTGAGCAGCGTCTTGGCCGACGTGCCGCCCAGCGGCACCAGCACCTTCGGCCCGATCAGCTCGACGTGCCGTTCCAGGAAGGGCAGGCAGGCGGCGATCTCCGCCTGGGTCGGCGAGCGGTTGCCGGGCGGGCGCCAGGGCAGGATGTTGCTGATGTAGACTTTGCCGCGGTCGAGTCCCACCTGGGCCAGCATGCGGTCGAGCAGTTTGCCGCTGACCCCGACGAAAGGCTTGCCCTGCCGGTCCTCGTCCTCGCCCGGCGCCTCGCCGATCAGCATGATGTCCGCGGCTGGGTTGCCGTCGGCGAAGACCGTGTTCATCGCCGTCGCCTTCAGCGGGCAGCCGTCGAAGGCGCGCAGCGCCGTTTCCAGCTCCTCCAGGCTGCGCGCCTCGGCGGCGCGGGCGCGGGCGCTCGCCCCGGCCTCGCTGGCGCCCAGCGGCAGGTCCGACCCGGTCGCCGCGCCGAACATCGACGCGCCGGAGGGACCCCCGAACGCCGACCCCCCGAACGCCGACCGCGACGCTGGCGCCGGGGCGGGGCGGACCGCGGCGGGCGACAGCGCCGACGCGCCGGCCGACGCACGCGCCGCCGCCGGCCGGGCGGTCAGCGTCGCCCAGTCCAGGGGCCCGTCCCCGATGGCCTCGTCGCACCCGATGTCGACGTGCCAGCGCAGGGCGGCGAGGATGTCGGATTGGTCAATCATCGTTTGACCTTACCACGGCTCCTGTGGTCTTACATGGGCTTAGATATCCTTTTTGGCGGGTGCGAAAGGCATACGCCGTTCCGAAAGCCGCCGGACCCTGCGGAAATGGCCCCGGCGCTTCAATCAAGCGGCTTAATCAAGCGGGAGGCATGGGGACCATGGATCGCGATCCGCGCGAGGTGATGGAGTACGACGTCCTTGTCGTCGGAGCCGGCCCG
>NZ_QLKQ01000175.1 GCF_003349955.1 Azospirillum brasilense | reverse complement strand
ACGACCTTGATCGGGTCGGCGGACTTCACCGTGGCGATGGCGTTGCCGGCGTAGATCGGCCGCTCGAAGGTGTCGGGCGAGACCACACCGGTGATGTCGGAGATCGCCGCGACGTCGAGCAGGGCGGCGACGCGCGGCAGCAGGTTCTTGCCCTCCGACGAGGCGGCGGCCAGGATGTGGCCGTAGCCCTTGGCGAGGGTGACGACCAGCGGCGCGACGTTCTCCGGCAGCGGGTGGGCGTAGGCCGCGTCGTCGGCCAGCAGCACCTTGGCCACGCCGGCCACCTTGGCGGCGGCCTCGGCGACGGCCTGGGCGCCCTGGCCGGCGACCAGCACGTGGACCTCTCCGCCGATCTTGGCGGCGGCGCTGACCGCGTTCAGCGTGGCGGCCTTCAGCGCGGCGTTGTCGTGTTCGGCGATGACGAGAATGGACATGTCAGATCACTTTCCCTATCAGATCGCGCGGGCTTCGTTCTTCAGCTTGTCGACCAGGGCGGCCACGTCGGCGACCTTGACGCCGGCCTTGCGCTTGGCCGGCTCGGCGACCTTGAGCGTGGTCAGGCGCGGCGCCACGTCGACGCCCAGCGCGTCGGGGGCCAGCGTCTCGATGGGCTTCTTCTTGGCCTTCATGATGTTGGGCAGCGAGGCGTAGCGCGGCTCGTTGAGGCGCAGGTCGGCGGTGACGACCGCCGGCAGGGTCAGCTGCACGGTCTCCAGGCCGCCGTCGATCTCGCGGGTCACGGTGACCGAGCCCTCGCCCGGCACGACCTTGGAGGCGAAGGTGCCCTGCGGCCAGCCCAGCAAGGCGGCGAGCATCTGGCCGGTCTGGTTGCAGTCGTCGTCGATCGCCTGCTTGCCGAGGATGACCAGGGTCGGCCCCTCCTTGTCGACCAGCGCCTTGAGCACCTTGGCGACGGCCAGCGGCTGCGTCTCGGCGTCGGTCTGGACCAGGATGCCGCGGTCGGCGCCCATGGCGAGGCCGGTGCGCAGCGTCTCCTGCGCGGCCGTCGGGCCGACGGTGACCACGATGACCTCGGTCGCCTTGCCGGTTTCCTTGAGGCGGACGGCCTCTTCGACGGCGATCTCGTCGAAGGGGTTCATGCTCATCTTCACGTTGGCGGTCTCAACGCCGGAACCGTCCGCCTTGACGCGGATCTTGACGTTGTAATCGACCACCCGCTTGACCGGGACGAGGACCTTCAT
>NZ_QLKQ01000174.1 GCF_003349955.1 Azospirillum brasilense | reverse complement strand
GTCCTTCCTGATGGGCGAACCAAGCTTATCCGACTGTCCGGGGAACGGGGACCACTTCAGTCATTAGGGGTGACGGCGTCGATGGCGTCGCGGATGGCTTCCCAGAGATCGGGCAGGGTTCGGGCGGCGGCTTTTCTCAGCCGGGTCTTGATCTTGGAGAAGGCCATCTCGATCGGATTGAAGTCGGGGCTGTAGGGTGGCAGGAGCATCACCGTCGCCCCGGCTGTTTCGATGGCGTGTCGAACAGCGGGAAGTTTGTGGGGTGGCAGGTTGTCCATCACGACGATGTCGCCGGGCGTCAGCGTGGGCACCAGAACGCGTTCGACGTAGGTGAGGAAGGCCGCGCCGTTCATGGCGCCGCCCAGCGTCATCGGCGCCGTGACGCCGGACAGCCGGAGCGCGCCGACGAAGGTGGTCGTGTTCCAGTGGCCATGCGGGACTGGAGCGCGGCATCGCTCGCCCCTTGGCGCGCGGCCGTACATCCGGGCCATCTTCGTAGAGGTGCCGCACTCGTCGATGAACACCAGACGCTCCGGATCGAGGTCCGGTTGGCCGTCGAACCAGGCTTCGCGCTGTTCCGCTACGTCTGGCCGGTTCTGTTCGGCGGCATGCGCCGTCTTTTTTTCCGCGTCACGCCGTGGCGCTGGAAGAACCGGCACACGATGCTGGGCAAGGGGCGATAGCCCGTTGCCACGTCCAGACGCTCGGCTACCTCCGCAAGGGTCAGGTCCGGCTCCGCCGTGATCAGAGCCAGGAGGAACTCCCGGTGCTCATCGATCCGGCGCGAGCGCACGTTCCCGCCGCGCTTGTCCGGTGTCAGGTCACCCCGCGTGCGCGCCCGTGCCACCCAGCGGATCGCAGACGACACGCCAACACCGAAGCGCGCCGCCGCCGCCCGACAGGAAGACCCGGCATGAACGGCATCGACAACGCGCTGACGCAGATCGACGGAAAGCGCCTTGGACATGCGGGCCAGCCTCCTTCACCAGCCCGAAGCTTGAATCACATTTCCGACCTCACGGGAATCCCCCGATTCACATGCACGTCAATCCGCTCTAGTGACGTGTTAAGTAAGGCGGCGGAGGCTGATTACCTAGCAGGATGCGGAAAAAGGGCTGTGCATAGCCGGTCGGTCGTGATTCTCTCGGGTCGAGGAGAATGCGGCCGACGAGGGGGCGATGCGCGGATCGGACGAACGCAGCGAGGGTCTGTTCAGCTACGTGAGCTGTGAAGCGCGGGTTCCTGCGAACCATCCGCTTCGGCCGATCCGGGCTATTGTTGATGAAGCGCTGGAGGTAATGTCGCCAGCGTTCGAGGGGCTGTACTCCAAGATCGGTCGGC
>NZ_QLKQ01000173.1 GCF_003349955.1 Azospirillum brasilense | reverse complement strand
CGATCAGGCGTTCCGAACGGTGACCGACAACCTTCCTCAAAATGCCGGCATCCGCATCGAACGGAATGGCACCGACGAGGACCTGGTGCTGACCGGCCTCGACCGCCTCGACGAGCCGGCCAGGCTCGTCGCTCTGCGGGACGCCGTGACAGCGCGCCTGCCGCGTGTCGATCTGCCGGAATTGCTGCTGGAAATCGATGCCCGGACCGGCTTCGCTGGCGCCTTCACCCATGCCAGCGAAGCCGAGGCGCGGGCGCAGGACCTGCCGACGACGCTGTGTGCCATGCTGCTGGCCGAGGCGTGCAACACCGGCCTGGAACCGCTGGTGCGCCCGGACCTGCCGGCGCTCCGGCGGTCGCGCCTGAGCTGGGTCCGGCAGAATTATCTGCGGGCAGAAACCCTGACCCTGGCCAATGCCCGCCTCGTCGCCGCCCAGAACGGCATCGACCTGGCGCGGCGGTGGGGCGGCGGCGATGTCGCCTCCGCCGATGGGCTGCGTTTCGTGGTACCGGTGCGCACCATCCACGCCGGCCCTAACCCGAAGTACTTCGGCTCCGAGCGCGGCGTCACCTACTATAACCTCGTGTCCGACCAGTTCACCGGCCTGAACGCCATCACCGTGCCCGGCACCCTGCGCGACAGCCTGGTGCTGCTGAGCGTCGTGCTGGAACAGGAGACCGAGTTGGAGGCGACCGAGATCATGACCGACACGGGCGCTTACACGGACGTGATCTTCGGTATCTTCTGGCTGCTCGGCTACCAGTTCAGCCCGCGGATCGCCGATGTCGGCGGCGCCCGATTCTGGCGGGCCGATCCGGCGGCCGACTACGGCCCCCTCGACAAGCTGGCCGCGCACAAGGTGAGGACGGGCCTCATCGCCGAGCATTGGGACGATCTGTTGCGCTTGGCCGGCTCGCTCAAGCTGGGCCTCGTGCAGGCTGGCGGGCTGATGCGGACGCTCCAGACGAACGACCGGCCAACCCGGCTGGCACGGGCGCTGGAGGAACTGGGCCGGATCATCAAGACGCTCTATCTGCTGGCCTACATCGACGACGAAGCCTATCGCCGCCGCATCCTCACCCAACTCAACCGTGGTGAGGGCCGCCATCAACTCGCCCGCGTCGTCTTCCACGGCAAGCGGGGCGAACTGCGTCAGCGCTACCGGGAAGGTCAGGAGGACCAGCTCGGCGCCCTTGGTCTGGTCGTCAACGCCATCATCCTGTGGAACACGATTTACATGGACGCCGCGCTTGACCAACTGCGGATGGAAGGTCTCGATGTTCGCAACGAGGACGTGGCCCGCCTGTCGCCGCTTGCCCATGAGCACATCAACATGCTCGGCCGTTACGCCTTCACCCTGCCCGAGCCGG
>NZ_QLKQ01000172.1 GCF_003349955.1 Azospirillum brasilense | reverse complement strand
CAACACCATGATGCTGTTCGGCGACGCCAAGAAGGTCACCGAAGAGGTCGTGAAGGCCACCGAGTAAAAGTCGGTCGAAAGGAAAAGCCCCTTCCCGGACGAACCGGGAAGGGGCTTTTTTGTTGCCGCATCAGCGGTTGGCTCAGAAGCCGACCGCGCCCTCGGCGACGTGGTCGACGATGGCCAGATGGTTCTCGACGCGGGTGACGCCGGGGGTGTTCTCGGCGGCGACCCGCAGGGCGTCGCGCTGCGCCTCGGTGCGCACGCTGCCCCAGAGATGGACGACGCCGTTGCGCACGACGATGTTGTCGCTGATCTCCGGCGCCCAGGGCTGCGCCCGCAGGGTTTCCAGCAGCCGGTCGCGCAGCGCGCGGTCGTCCGCCGCGGCGGGGGAGACGTCCGGGGCGATGCTGGCCAGGACGTGCAGCAGGTTGGCGCGGCTGACGATGCCGACCAGCGTGCCGTTGCGCAGCACCGGGACACGCTTGATGCGGTTGCTTTCCATCAGGCGGACCACCTCGTCGAGCGGAGTTTCCTCCGTGACGAAGATCAGCGACTCGGTCATCGCGTCGCGCACGTGGCGGCCGTGGGACTTGGTGTAATCGGCGGCTTGGTTCGGGGCGCCCGCGAACATGGCGAGCCACCAGGAGGCCCGGCGCACCGTGCCGGTTTCCGCCCTGCGCAGCAGGTCGCCCTCGCTGATGACGCCGAGCAGGCGCCCGTCCGAATCGCAGACGGGCAGGCCGCTGATCCGATTCTCCAGCATGCGCTTCGCGGCTTCGGTCACCGTCGCGTCGGGACCGATGGTGACCACCTGACGGGTCATGATGTCCGCTGCCTTCATGGCTTTCCTCCGTTCGGCTGATTCGTTGACCCAGCCAACTTACACGTACGCGAAGTGTGGGGAAACAGTCTGGTGTACGGTATACCAATTTGCCGCAGGCCGCTGGGACTGGCGGAAAAAAGAAGGCTCCGCTGGCAGGAAGCCGCGGAGCCGTCAGGTGGGGGAATCTACAGGGAGGAATGCGTGTAGTTCCAAGGACGTTTGTACCCCCAGCGATCCGCCTCAACCACAGTGGATTCGGTATACCAGTCATGCGGCATGTGGATACCGTATACAGTATGCCAAAAGAGCTCCGAAAGCGCAGTATTGCCGGGCTGGGGCGCGGAAATCCGTGTCCCGTCGTTCATCGAAGAAACAGTCCGCGATCCGAACATATCCGCTTGTCATGAACTGGCATCTGGTATACCGTATCTCCAATCCAAGCCGCTTCCCTCTCCGGGGCAATGAAAGCGCGGCCCAAACCCCGTCAACCGGGGAAACCCCGGATCATTCCGGGGGCGGAGAGAGAGGGACGGGAACGCCAATGCAGACGATGAGTTTCTCGGTCGCACCCCTGGATCAGGGGATGAGCTTCAAGGCGAAGGCCTACCAGTCGCTGCGCCAGG
>NZ_QLKQ01000171.1 GCF_003349955.1 Azospirillum brasilense | reverse complement strand
CATGAGATACCGTCACGCTGAGCAAGCGATTTTTTCAGGCGGCAAGCTTTTGCTCGAAGGGTTTTCGAGCCTTGGCAACGGCGTAGACGGCGACGAGGAGCTTTCGCATGGCGGCGACGAGGGCAAGTTTGGGCGGCTTTCCCTGCGCGCGCAGGCGGTCGTAGAAGGCTTTGAGCCAAGGGTTGCGTCGGACGGCGGTGAGGGTTGGCATCCACAAGGCGGTGCGCAGGCGGGCGTTGCCGATGCTGGTGATGCCGGCGCGGGTGGGGCGGCGCTTGCCGGACTGCCGCAGCGCCGGGATCACGCCGACATAGGCGGCCAGGGCGGCGGGGCTGTCGAAGCGGGCCGGGTCGCCGAGTTCGGCGATGAGGCGGGCGGCGGTGCCGGGGCCGATGCCGTCGATGGAGGTCAGCAGCGTGCCGACCTCGTGCTCATCGAGCAGGCGGGCGATGTCATCGTCACGCTCGGCCAAGCGGCGGCGCCACAGGTCGAGATCCTGGCAGATGTCGCGGACCTGGACGCGGTAGGCGGGGCCGTGGTGCTGACCGACCGAACGCTTGGCCGCGGCGATGAGCTGGTCGGCCAGCTCGCTCCCGACAGCATGGCGGCCGTCGTAGCGCAGCTTGGCGAGGCGGCGGGGGGTGACTTTGGCCACGGCCTCGGCGGTGGGGTATTCGGCCAGGATGGTGGTGGCCAGCATGCTGTCGAGGGTGCGGACGTAGCGGCGGAATTCGGGGAAGCCGAGATCGACCAGCCGATGGAGTTGGCGGACGCGGTCGTCGAAGTCGCGGCGCAGGCGGTCGCGGTGGCGGACCAGTTCGCGCAGATCCTCGCCGGCCTGGCTGCCGAGCCGGGTGGCGGTGGGCCGCTTCTCACGGCCGAAGCGGGCAAGGCCGAGCGCATCGATGGCGTCGGTCTTGGTGCGCTCCAGGCTTTCGCCCTGGAAGCGGTGGGTGCGCAGCGGGTTGATCAGGGCGACCTCATAGCCCTTGGCCGCCAGCACGGCGAACAGGTTCTTCCAGTAATGCCCGGTCGCCTCCATGACCACCAGGGCCTCGCCCGGTGGCGCCAGTGCGGCCAGCAACGCGCCGTGCCCGGTGGCGTCTTCGGCGATCGGCTTGGGTTTGACCAGGACCGTGCCGTCCGCGCCGAGGATGGCGAAGACGTGGGTTTCCGACGCGATGTCGATGCCGACGAACTGCATGGCACTCCCCTCGCGGTTCGGCCGGGAGCCTCGGAGCCGGTGCTCGTGCCCATGCTTGTCCATGCGCGGCTGACCGCCCCGATCGGGGCGGTCAGCCGCCCCTGCGGTGCGACACCGCCGGATACCGTCCGGGCAAAAAGCACCGGGCGAGGGCGCCAATCTCATGCACGAAGACAATGCTTCGAGCGGAACGCGGCGACCCTCTCCCGGCCATCAGGCCAACCATCCTACCAGGAGGTCGCCCGATGAGTGGAAGTCATACAAGCGGAG
>NZ_QLKQ01000170.1 GCF_003349955.1 Azospirillum brasilense | reverse complement strand
TTCACGCCCGCCATGGCCGAGAGTACCGGGGTTCTGCCCGGCTTGTCACCGGTTGTCGGCAAGCCGGTACACGCCGCCTTCGATGGCGGCCGTCTCACCTCCGACGCCGGCGTTCTGCTGCTGGCCGAGATCGATCGGCGGCTCGGGATCTGCGAGCGCCTGGCGCGCTGCATCAAGGACCCGCGCGCTCCCGAACGCGTCCGGCACACGCTGGCGGAGATGATCCGCTTCCGCGCCCTGCTGATCGCCGCCGGGTACCCGGACGCCAACGACTGTGACGCCCTGCGCAGCGATCCGGCCTTCAAGATGGCGGTCGGCCGGCTGCCGGAGAGCGGAGGCGACCTCTGCTCGCAGCCGACCATCAGCCGACTGGAGAACCTGCCCGGTCCGGTGGCGCTCAAACGCATGATGGCGGCCATGGTGGACCTGTTCTGCGACAGCTTCCCCACGGTGCCGCGGCGCATCGTGCTGGACATCGACGACACCGAGGACCGCGTCCACGGCGCCCAGCAGCTCTCGCTGTTCCACGCCCATTACGACGGGCGCTGCTTCCTGCCGATGCACATCTACGAGGCGACCACCGGCAAGCCGGTCGCCGTCATCCTGCGCCCCGGCAAGACGCCGGACGGCGCCGAGGTGGCGCTGGTGCTGCGCCACGTCGTGCGGGCCATCCGCGCCCGCTGGCCGCGCGTCGATATCCTGGTGCGCGGCGACAGCCATTACGGCCGCCACGAGGCCATGAGCTGGTGCGAGCGCAACCGCGTCGGCTACGTCTTCGGCCTGGGCGGCAACACGGTCCTGCTCGGGCGGGTCACCGACCTGGCCGAGGACGCCGCGATGGGCCGGCTCGCCGGCGAGTCGGACAAGGTTCGGCGCTTCGGCGAGCTCCGGTACGCCGCCCGCTCCTGGAAGGTCGAGCGCCGGGTCATCGCCCGGATCGAGGCGTCGCCCCAGGGCACCGATACGCGCTTCATCGTCACCAACCTGACCGGCACGGCCAAGGCGCTGTATGAGACCATCTACTGCGCCCGCGGGCAGATGGAGAACCTGATCAAGGCGCACAAGCTGCACCTCGCCTCCGACCGGACGTCGTGCAACAAGGCCACGGCCAACCAGTTCCGGCTGCTCATCCACACCGCCGCCTATTGGCTGCTGCATACCTTGCGCGGCTTGGCGCCGAAGGTGTCGTTCTGGCGCGAGGCGCAGTTCGACACGCTGCGCCTCGGCCTCATCAAGGTGGCGGCGCGGGTTACCGAAATGGTGACCCGCATCAAGGTGTCGTTGCCGACCAGCTTTCCCTACCAGGAAAGTCTGGCGATGTTGGCCGCCCGTACCGCGAAGTTGCCGCCCTAACCGCAGGGGCGGCGTGCCCCCGAACGAACCTGTCCCCGCAACCCTCCAGCCCCGTCATGCCGCGCCATTGGCGCCACCCATCGACGCGCCTTCGGACCGCCGTTCCAAAACGCTGATGAATGATCCGGGCTAG
>NZ_QLKQ01000017.1 GCF_003349955.1 Azospirillum brasilense | reverse complement strand
CGCCAAGGCGCCGGCCCCCGTGAAGACCACGGAAACGGCCGAGCTTCAGGCCATGCTGTCGGCCCCGCCCCCACCGGCCGCGGCCCAGCGTCCGGCCGCCGTGGCGCGCCCGGCGCCGCAGCCCGCCAGGCCGGCGCCCAAGACGGCCTCCACCCCGCCCGCGTCCACTCCGCCCGCCACGGCGCCGTCCTCGGGCGTGCTGACCCCGCCGGCGCCCGCCGGCGTTCCGGACGGGCGCTACACCGTGCAGGTCGGATCCTTCCAGCAGGCCGACAACGCGGAGGGGCTGGTCCGCCGCCTGCGCGGTCTCGGCTTCAACGCCTACGCGCTGGACTGGACCGACGCCGAGCAACGGTCCTGGCACGTCGTCCGCGTCGGCGGCTATGCCGACACCGCCGCCGCCCGTCAGGCCGCCGCATCGCTGAAGGGCAAGGTCGAAGCGCAGCCCATCGTCGTCTCGACGCGCTGAGCGCAGGCAACGGCGCCGCCGCGACAAACTGTCGCCCCTCTCTATTCCGCTTCTTTCCTTTGCAAAAGCCCGTCCGCAATTTCGGTATTGCGGGCGGGCTTCGTCTTGATCTGTCCTTCTCCTTGCCGCTAACATGGGATTGAACAGGCACGCATATTAGAACAAGCGCAGCCGCAAGAAGCCGGCGCATCAGACCGGCGAACCGGAGGAAACCCTGGTATGAAGCCGACGATCCTGGTCGCCGACGATGAGCCCAGCATCGTCCTCTCCCTGCAGGTCCTGCTGCAGAAGGCGGGCTTTGCCGTGCGCATCGCCCGCAACGGCGAGGAAGCCCTTGAATCGGTTGCGGAAAGCACGCCCGACCTGATCCTGCTGGACGCCATGATGCCGCGGCGCGACGGGTTCGACGTCTGCCAGTCGCTGCGCGCCGACCCCGCCTACCAGTCGCTGCCCATCATCATGCTGACGGCCAAGAGCCGCGACGTGGAGCGGCAGAAGGGCATGGCGCTGGGCGCCACCGACTACATCACCAAGCCTTTCTCGACCCGCGACCTCGTCACCACCGTCCGCAAGTACCTGGACCCCGAAGCGAGCGCGGGCGGAAACGCGGAGCCTCAGCCATGAGCGCCCCGGCGACCACCGGAAGCGCCGGGACCGCCGCTCCGGCGATCAGCCCGGCGGAGCCGCGCCGGATCATCCCGCTGGCCTTCCGCGCCGCCGGCGTCGGCCTGCCCCTGCTGTCAGTCGGGGCCGCGGTCGGCTTCAGCGCGAACAACGACCCGAACGCCTTCGTCACCTATGCGGTCACCATGACCGCCGTCGTCACCGCCGCGGTCTGGGGCCTGTGGGGGCTGGTTGACCGGCGTCTGCTGCGCGCCTCGGAAACGCTGAGCCGCGAGGCCGGGCTGATCGCCCATGGAGCGGCGGACGGCAAGACCGGCGCGCGCATCCCGCTGGCCCGCTACGGCGACCTCGCCCCGGTGGCCAAGGCGGTCAACGAGCTGTCGGACAAGCTGGCCGCCGCCCGCCGCGACACCGCCCGCGCCGTCGCGGAGTCCACCGCCAAGGCGGAGGAGCAGAAGACGCGGCTGGCCGCCGTCCTGCGCGATCTGCACGAAGGCGTGCTGGTCTGCAACCTCAAGCACCAGATCCTGCTCTACAACCAGACGGCGCTGGACATCCTGCATCTGGCCGGCGACCTCGGGCTGGGCCGCTCCCTGCTGCATTTCGTGGTGGCGGAGCCGGTCATCCACACGCTGGAGCGGCTGACGCTCCGCGTGCGCGAGGGGCGGCACGTCAACCACGAGCATGGCACCACCGCCCAGTTCGTCGGCGCCACCACCGATGGGCACATCCTGCTGGCCGGGCGCATGAGCGCTATCCTGCAGGACCCGCCGGAGGGCTCGGACGAGCCGCCGACCATCACCGGCTATGTCATCACCCTGTCGGACGCCACCAGCGAGTTGGCCGCGCTCGGCCAGCGCGACGCCCTGCTGCGCGAGGCGACGGAGGGTTTCTGCGCGCCCATCGCCAATCTGCGCGCCGTGCTGGAGACGCTGGACGACACGCCGGAACTGGGTCCGGAGGAGCGCGCCGCCTTCCAGGCCGCGCTGATGGAGTCGTCCAACACCCTGTCGGAGCGGCTGGCCCGCGTCACCAACGAATACCGCAGCGTCGTCACCGGCTCCTGGCCGATGAGCGACATCCACTCCACCAACCTGATCAACCTGATCCGCCACCGGGTCGGGCCGGACGCCCAGTACGGCGTGACGCTGACCGGGCTGCCGCAGTGGGTGCACGGCGACAGCTACAGCCTCGTCATCCTGTTCGGCTATCTGATCGAGTACGTCTACGCGCTGACCGGGGTTCCCGCCTACGACCTGTCGGTGGAGCCGGGGGACAGCTGGGTCTATCTCGACATCACCTGGCGCGGCCCGTCGGTGCCCAGCGGCATCGTGGACAGTTGGCTCGACCACCCGCTGCCCGACGCGCTGGGCGGGCTGACCGTCGGGGACGTGCTCCAGCACCACAAGAGCACGATGTGGAGCGAGCCGGTGAAGGGGCCGGGGGCGGAGGGCGAGTTGCTGTCGCGCCTGCGCGTGCCGCTGCCGCCGGCGCTGAAGCCGCCCTCGGCCCACATCGCGGCGCGCGGCGGGGCGCGGCCGGAATTCTTCGACTTCAACCTGCTGCACCAGCCGCTGGCCACCAGCGAGCTTGGCCGCACCCCGCTCGACCAACTCCATTACGTGGTCTTCGACACCGAGACGACGGGCCTGTCACCCAGCACCGGCGACGAGATCATCCAGATCGCCGCCGTGCGCGTCGTCGGCGGGCGCATCCTGACCGGCGAGACCTTCAACACGCTGGTCAACCCGAAGCGGAGCATCCCGGCGGAATCGATCCCCTTCCACGGCATCACCGACGCCATGGTCACCGACAAGCCGACCATCGACAAGGTGCTGCCGCAGTTCCGCGGCTTCGTGTCGGGCGCGGTGCTGATCGCCCACAACGCCGCCTTCGACCTGAAATTCCTGAAGATGAAGGAACGGGTCTCGGGCGTGCGTTTCGACAGCCCGGTGCTCGACACCATGCTGCTGTCGCGGATGCTGCTCGGCGAGGGCGGCGACCACACGCTGGACGGCATCGCCGAGCGGCTGGGGATCGAGGTGGTGGACCGCCACACGGCGCTGGGCGACAGCCTCGTCACCGCCGCGGTCTTCCTGCGCATGGTCGAGATGCTCAAGGAACGCGACGTCCGCACGCTCGACGACGCCATCCGCGGCGCCAACATCATCGTCGAGCTGGCGGCGCGGGAGCGCGCCTTTTGACCAACGGGTCCGCCCCGCACCCCGCACCCCCTCCACCGCGCCGGGCGGGCGCCGACCGCCTGATCGCGCTGTTCCTGTTCGGCGTGGTCGCCTTCAACCCGCCGCTGCTGCGCGTCTTCGGCGCCGGGGACACGCTGTTCGGCCTGCCCCTGCTGTACGTGTACGCGTTGGGGGTGTGGGGCGGGGTGATCGCGCTGTCGGCGGTGCTTCTGGAACGCAGGGGGCGCTGACATGCCCTGGCCCGCGATCGTTGCCGCCAGCTTCGCCTACCTGCTCCTCCTCTTCGCCATCGCCTGGTGGGCGGACCGGCGGGCCGACGGCGGGCGCAGCGTCATCGCCTCGCCGTACGTGTACGCGCTCTCGCTGGCGGTCTACTGCACGACCTGGACCTTCTACGGCTCGGTCGGGCGTGCGGCGTCGCTGGGCATCGGCTTCCTGCCGATCTATCTCGGCCCGACCCTGCTGATGCTGCTGGGGCCGCTGGTCCTGCGCAAGATCCTGCGCATCGCCAAGGCGCAGCGCATCACCTCCATCGCCGACTTCATCGCATCGCGCTACGGGCGCAGCCAGGGGCTGGGCGGGCTGGTGGCGCTGACCGCGGTGATCGGGGTGACGCCCTACATCGCCCTGCAGCTCAAGGCGGTGGCGGTCAGCTTCGACGTGCTGTGGGGCACCGACCCGTCCGGCGCCACCGGCGGGCTGTCCCTGCCCGTCGTGCTGGACAACGCCTTCTACGTGGCGGTGGTCATGGCGGCCTTCGCCATCATCTTCGGCACGCGGCACATCGACGCGGCGGAGCATCACGAGGGCATGGTGGCGGCCATCGCCTTCGAATCGGTGGTCAAGCTGGTCGCATTCCTGGCGGTCGGCGCCGCGGTGGTCTGGGGGCTCCACGACGGCCCGACCGAGCTGTTCGCCACGGCCGCCGAGCATCCGGCGATCCGCGACCTGTTCACCTCCGCCCCGGCGCTGGCCGACGGCTCGTGGCTGACCATGACGCTGCTGTCGATGGCGGCGGTGCTCTGCCTGCCCCGCCAGTTCCAGGTGACGGTGATCGAGAATGTGGACGAGCGGCACCTGACCCGCGCCCTGTGGCTGTTCCCGCTCTACATGCTGCTGATCAACCTGTTCGTCCTGCCGGTGGCGGTGGCGGGGCTGATCCGCTTCCCGGAACAGGCGGTGGACCCGGACATGTTCGTGGTGGCGCTGCCGCTGGCCGCCGGGAGCGAGTGGCTGGCGCTTCTGGCCTTCATCGGCGGGTTGTCGGCGGCCACCGGCATGATCGTGGTCGAGGCCATCGCGCTGTCCACCATGGTGTGCAACGACATCGTGATGCCGCTTCTGCTGCGCGCCCGCAGCGCCCGGCTGGAGCGGCTGCACGACCTGTCGCCGCTGCTGCTGACCATCCGGCGCGCCGCCATCGTAGCGATCCTGCTGCTCGGCTACCTGTATTTCCGCATCGCCGGCTCGGCCTACGCGCTGAGCGCCATCGGCCTGATCTCCTTCACGGCGGTGGCGCAGTTCGCCCCGGCGCTGATCGGCGGCGTCTACTGGGCGGGGGCGACCCGGCGCGGCGCGCTGGCCGGCCTCGGCGCCGGCATCCTGACCTGGGCCTACACGCTGCTGCTGCCCAGCTTCGCGCGCTCCGGCTGGCTGCCCGCCTCCTTCATCGACCAGGGGCCATGGGGCGTCGCCCTGCTGCGGCCCTACGCCCTGTTCGGGCTGGACGGCATGGACCCGCTGACCCACGCCCTGTTCTGGAGCATGCTGCTCAACATCGGGCTCTACGTCGTGGTCTCCCTGCTCGACCGGCCCGGCCTGGGCGAGCGGGCGCAGGCCACCGCCTTCGTCGAGGTGTTCCAGCACCGCGACACCCCCCTGCCCGCGGGCGCGTGGCGCGGCACCGCCACGGTCGGCGACCTGCAACGGATCGTCGCGCGCTTCCTCGGTCCGCAGCGGGCGGAGGCGGCCTTCGCCCAGCATATCCGCCGCCATGGCCCGCAGGAGCCGGACCGCCGGGCCGGGGCGGAGCTGGTGCGCTTCGCCGAGCGGCTGCTCGCCGGGGCGATCGGCGCCGCCTCAGCGCGGGTGGCGCTGGCCTCCGCGGTGGAGGGCGGCGAGGTCAGCTACCCCGAGCTGATGCGGATGCTCGACGAGACCAGCCACGTCATCGAATACAGCCGCCAACTCGAACACAGGACGGCGGAGCTGCAGCGCGCCTCGGCCGCGCTGCGCGCCGCCAACGAACGGCTGACGGAGCTGGACCGGCTGAAGGACGAGTTCCTGTCCACCGTGACGCACGAGCTGCGCACGCCCCTGACCTCCATCCGCGCCCTGACCGAGGTGCTGCACGACAATCCCGACATCGAGTTGGAGCAGCGGCAGGAGTTCCTCGGCCTCGTCATCACCGAGAGCGAGCGGCTGACCCGCCTCATCAACCAGGTCCTCGACATGGCCAAGATCGAGGCCGGGGAGATCGACTGGCAGGTCCGCCCGATGGACCTCGGCGCCGCGCTGGAGCAAGCGGCGGCGGCCACCGCCCGGCTGTTCCACGAGCGCGGCATCGCGCTGGCGGTCACCATCCCGCACGGCCTGCCGCCGGTGCGCGGCGACCATGACCGGCTGGTCCAGGTGGCGGTGAACCTGCTGTCCAACGCCGCGAAATTCACCCCGGCGGGCGGCCGGGCCGCGCTGTCCGTCGCGGTGGAGGACGACCATCTGCGCGTGTCCGTCACCGACAGCGGCCCCGGCATCGCCGCGGAGCATCAGGCCATCGTCTTCGACCGCTTCCGGCAGGTCGGCGACACGATGACCGACAAGCCGCAGGGCACCGGGCTGGGGCTGGCCATCAGCAAGCGCATCGTCGAGCATCTCGGCGGCCGCATCCGGGTCGACAGCGCCCCCGGCAAGGGCGCCACCTTCGCCTTCACCGTTCCTTTGGCGACAGCGGCAACAGAGGGAACGGCCGTGTCACAAAACGATCAAACCGCGAAAGAACCGGACCGCACAGCCGGAACGCGCTCCGGTTGACACAGGTCAGTCCAGTTGCCTTAACGAATCCTTATACGTGTTTCAGGCAGGTTTTTTACCAAATGCCGGACATGAACAGTCTCCCGGACGGGGCGTTGCCCGGTCGGGTTGCAAGGAGACGGGCGGTGACTTTGATCAAGTGGAGCGACGAAGGTGGGACGGTGCGGCTGGGCCTGCCCAGCGACCTCGACCTCGCCATGGCGCAGCCCCTGCTGGACAGCCTGCGCGCCGGCTTCGCCGCGTCCCGGACCATCATCGCCGAGGCCGCGGCCGTGGAGCGGGTCAGCACCGCCTGCGTCCAGGCGCTCCTGGTCGCCTCCCGGCACGCCGCCGAACAGAACCGTACGTTCGCCATCGCCCAGCCGTCCGAGGTCCTGGCGGAAGCCTGCGAGGATCTGGGGCTGGACGGCTGGTTGAAGCAATGGAGCCAAGCGTGAAGAAGAAGGTACTCACCGTCGACGATTCGCGGACCATGCGGGACATGGTCTCCTTCACGCTGAAGGGCGCCGGCTACGACGTGGTCGAGGCCGCCGACGGCCAGCAGGCGCTGGGCGTCATCGGCGCCAACAAGGTGGACCTCGTCATCACCGACCTGAACATGCCGGTGATGGACGGGCTGACCCTGATCCGCCGCCTGCGCGCCACCCCGGCGCACCGCACGCTGCCCATCCTGATGCTGACCACCGAGGCCGACGAGAAGAAGAAGTCCGAAGGCCGGGCGGTGGGGGCGACCGGCTGGATCGTGAAGCCCTTCAACCCGGAAAAGCTGATCTCCGTCGTTCAGAAGGTCTGCGGCTGACGCCGCGTCCTGGCTTGTGAGGGGGCGCCCGTGGAAGACCTGAGCCGGTTCAAGCAAACCTATTTCGACGAAAGCGCGGAGCTGCTGGAGGTCGCCGAATCCGGCCTGCTGCGGCTGACGCCGGGCGAGGTCGATTCCGACGAGGTCAACGCCATCTTCCGCGCCGTCCATTCGATCAAGGGCGGCGGCGGCGCCTTCGGCTTCACCGACCTCGTCGCCTTCGCGCACGAGTTCGAGACGGTGATGGACGGGGTGCGCAACAACACCATCCCCGTCACGACCGAGTTGGTGGACACGCTGATCCGCGCCAACGACCTGCTGGGCCAGATGCTGGCCTACGCGCGCGAGGGCGATTCCGCTCCGGCGGGGACCACCGACGGCACCGTGGCCGCCCTGCGCCGCCACCTGTCGGGCGGTGCTCAGCCGGCCCAGGCTCCGGCGGCCGCTCCAGCCGCACCGGCACCCGCGCCCGTTCCTGCCGCTGTCTACGCCGACGACGAGGACGACGAGGCCGGGCTGTTCGGCGACGCCATGGCCGCCATCGCCGCCGCCCGCGCGGAGGAGGACCCGGTTCCCCCCGGCAAGCTGCGCTGGACCATCGTCTTCCGGCCGCGGTCCGACCTGCTGATGTCGGGCAACGAGCCGGCCTTCATGCTGCGCGCACTGCGCCGGCTGGGCGACGCCACCGTCGAATGCCACACCGACGCCCTGCCCACCCTCCAGAACCTGGAGGCGGAGCTTCTCCACCTCTCCTGGACGGTCACGCTGATCGCCGACGCGGACGTCGATCTGGACAAGATCAACGACGTCTTCGAGTTCGTCGCCGACGACTGCGACATCCGCATCACCGCGGAGGCCCCGCCGCCCGCCGCCGAAGCACCGCCCCCCGTCACCGATCCGGTGCCCGTCGCGACGGCCGCCCCGCCGGCGGTGGTCGCCGCGACCCCCGAAGCGCCAAAAGCCGAGCCCCCGAAGGCCGAGGCTGCCCGTCCGCGCCCCAACGGCGGCGGCGCGGAGCACGCCGGGCTGACCAGCCACACCATCCGCGTCGATCTCGACAAGATCGACCGGCTGGTCAACATGGTCGGCGAGATGGTCATCACCCAGGCGATGATCGCCGAGCATGTGCGCGAGCTGCCCCCCGGCGAGTTCCAGGAGCTTCTGGAAGGGCTGGAGCAGCTGGCCCAGCACACCCGCGAGCTGCGCGAAAGCGTGATGTCGATCCGCGCCCAGCCGGTGTCGAGCGTCTTCTCCCGCATGCCGCGGCTGGTCCGCGAGTGCGCCGCCACCACCGGCAAGGAGGTCCAGCTCGTCACCAGCGGCGAGACGACCGAGGTGGACAAGACGGTGGTGGAGAACCTCGTCGATCCGCTGACCCATATGATCCGCAACTCCATCGACCACGGGCTGGAAGGCCCGGAGGAGCGGGAGCGCGTCGGCAAGCCGCGCGCCGGCACCGTGCATCTGTCGGCGCAGCACCGCTCGGGCCGCATCGTCATCGAGATCACCGACGACGGGCGCGGCATCAACCGGCCCAAGGTGCTGTCCAAGGCCATCGAGAAGGGGCTCGTTCCGCCGGGTGCCACCCTGTCGGACGAGGACATCGACAACCTGATCTTCCTGCCCGGCTTCTCCACCGTCGACCAGGTGTCCAACCTGTCGGGACGCGGCGTCGGCATGGACGTGGTGCGGCGGAACATCACCTCGCTCGGCGGGCGCATCGGCGTCTATTCGACGCCGGGCGAGGGCTCGCGCTTCGTGCTGTCGCTGCCGCTGACCCTGGCCGTGCTCGACGGCATGGTCATCTCGGTCGGCGAGGAGCGCTTCGTCCTGCCGCTGACCAACATCGTGGAGAGCCTGCGCCCCAAGGCGGCGGACCTGCACGGGCTGGTCGGCAAGTGCGACGTGATGATGGCCCGCGGCGAGTATGTGCGGCTGGTCTACCTGCACCAGCTGTTCGGCATCCCCGGCGCCGTCGCCGACCCCACCGGCGCGCTGGTCGTGCTGGTGGAGACGGAGGACGGCTCCCGCCTCGGCCTCGTCGTGGACGAGGTGCTGGGCCAGCAGCAGGTCGTCATCAAGAGCCTGGAAGCGAACTTCCGCCGCCTCGACGGCGTGGCCGCCGCGACCATCCTGGGCGACGGGCGCGTTGCCCTGATCCTGGACGTCGCCGGCCTGCGCGAGATGAGCCGGCACATGGATTCCAGGGCGCCGCGTCCGCCGGTGGCCGCGCTGCCCGCACCCGCACTCGAACCGGTCTGAGGCCACAGCGATGAGCAGTTCCACCGCGCTCGCCACCGTCGGCGGTACCCGCACCGACGCGCGAAACGACGTCATGGCGGTCAACGCCGCCGAGGAGCAGTACGTCACCTTCACCGTCGGCAGCGAGGAGTACGGCGTCAACATCCTGTCGGTCCGCGAGATCCGCGGCTGGACGCCGGAAAGCCGCCTGCCGAACCTGCCGGACTATGTGCGCGGCGTCATCAATCTGCGCGGCATCATCATCCCCATCTTCGACCTGCGCGCCCGCTTCGGCGGTGGCGCCACGTCGGTCACCAAGCGCCACGTCGTGGTGGTGATCCAGGTGGGGGAACGCACCCGCGGCATCCTGGTCGACGCCATCTCCGACATCCTGGCGATCGGCCACGACGCCATCAAGCCGCCACCCGACGTGGACGGCGGCATGGTCGACGCCGAGTATCTCAGCGGCCTCTACACCGCCGACGACCGCATGGTCACTCTGCTGAGCGTCGAGAAGCTGTTCTCGGTGGAGAACAGCGAGCTGGACTCGGCGACCAAGGCCTTGCCGGCGCTGGAGCGGGCGTCCTGATTGGATAGCCCTTTCCCCTCCGCTCACGCGCAAACTTCGTTTGCGCTGACGCGACAGGCGGACCTTCGGTCCGCCGAAAGCGGGGAGAGGGTGGCCCGAAGGGCCGGTGAGGGGGTCGCGCTTGTGCCGGACGTGGCGCCACGCACACCCCCCTCACCCTAACCCTCTCCCCAGAGGGGAGAGGGGACATCAAAAGCAGCGACACGGTGGGTGCGTCATGTCGCGGCTTTTCACACGGGTTTGTTTCAAATAAGGGCTAACGCCGGGACGACGCGGCGGGCAAGGGGGATGGCATGGCGAAAGGGGTCGGTTCGTTCGTTGGGTCGATGGGCATCTCGAAGCGGCTGTGGCTGGCCTTCGCGCTCCTGCTCGCCCTGCTGGCCGCCCAGGTCGCCGCCAGCCTGCTGAGCATCCGCAGCCTGAACGGCAGCGTCGACGCGGTGCTCACCGGCGGCGAACTCGCCACCTTCGCCAAGGACCTCTCGGCCCGCCTCGCCAACCAGCGCATCCACGGGCGCGACTATCTGGTCTCCGGCGACCCCGCCGCGCTCAACCGCCAGCGCGCGTTGCGCACCGAGTTCGATCAGGCGCTCGCCGCCCACGAGGGCGCCATTCAGCGCTCCAGCCAGGCGGCGGCCTTCGCCGAGCTGGCGCGGCTGCACAGCGAGTACCACACCCAGTTCGAGGCGATCCGCGTCGTCCGCGACCGCTACGACGCGGCCATCCGCCAGACCATGGACCCGCTGGGCACCCAGATCACCGAGACGCTGGAGCGCGTCGTCGAGGGCGCCCAGGCAACCGGCGACAAGGACGCCGCCCTGGTCGGCGAGGAGATGGAGAAGCACTGGGTGCTGAGCCGCCTCTTCGCCAACCGCGCGCTCGGCATGCGCGACGCGGCCGCCGCGGCGCCGATGGAAAAGAACCTGGACGAGATGCTGGAGCATGTGCGCGAGGCGCAGGCCCTGCTGACCGAACCCCGCGTGGCGGCGCTGCTGCGCGAAGTGGCGGAACGGGCGCCGGGCTACCGCGCCGCCTTCCGCGACGCCGTCGCCGCCGACAAGGAGATCGACCGCCTGCGCGCCGAGATCGTCGCCAAGATCGTCACCGCCCTGACCGCGACGCTCGACTCCATCGCCACCGCCATCCACGCCGAGCAGAAGGGAATCGAGGCCCGCGCCGAGACCGAGGTGGAGAACAGCGTCCTGCTGGCCCTGGTGCTGGGCGGCCTGTCGCTGCTGCTGGGAATCGGCGCCGCGCAGGTCATCGCCCGCTCGATCACCGGCCCGGTCCAGGGCATCCGCAAGGTGATGACCGACCTCAGCGACGGCCATCTGTCGGTCACCGTCCCCCACACCGACGGGCGCGACGAGCTGGGCGCGATGGCCCGCGCCGTCGCCGCCTTCAAGGAGGACGCGGTGACCGCCGTGCGGGCGGGGATCGCGCTCGACCGCGTGTCGTCCTGCATCATGACGGTGGGCGAGGACGGGACCGTCACCTACTGCAACGCCGCCGCGCTCGCGATGTTCAAGGCCGCCGAGAGCGACCTGCGCAAGGCCCTGCCCGCCTTCGACGCCGCCGGGCTGATCGGACAGACCCTCGACGCGCTGGACACCGAGGCCCCGCGCCTGCGCAACAGCCTGACCGGCCTCGCCAGCCCCCACAAGGGCATGATCAAGGCGGGCCGCCGCAGCTTCGAGATCACCGCCAGCCCGGTCGCCGGGCGCCACGGCGAGAAGCTGGGCCTCGTCGTCGAATGGCGCGACCTGACCGCCGAGCTGTCCATCGAGGCGGAGATCGCCGGCATGGTCGACAGCGCCGTGCGCGGCGACTTTGCGCAGCGGATCGCGCTCGACGGCAAGACCGGCTTCTTCCGGCTGGTCAGCGAGGGCATGAACCGGCTGGCCGCCAACGTCTCCGGCGTGACCGAGGATCTGGCCGCCATGCTGGAGTCGCTGTCGCAGGGCGACCTGTCGCGGCGCATCGACAAGCCGTACGAGGGCGTGTTCCTGCGCCTGAAGGACGATTTCAACGGCACGGCGGAAAAGCTGTCGGAAATCGTCCGCCGCATCAACGGCGCCGCCGAATCCATCGCCGCGGCCAGCCGCGAGATCGCCGACGGCAGTCTCGACCTGTCCGAGCGGACGGAGCAGCAGGCGTCGTCCCTCGAGGAGACGGCGGCGAGCATGGAGGAGTTGGCGGCCACCGTCCGCTCCAACGCCGACAACGCCCAGCAGGTCAACAGCTTCGCCAACGACGCCCGCCGCGCCGCCGAGAAGGGTGGTCAGGTCGCCGCCAGCGCCGTCGAGGCGATGCGCGGGATCGAGCGCTCGTCGCAGAAGATTTCCGACATCATCGGGGTGATCGACGAGATCGCTTTCCAGACCAACCTGCTGGCGCTGAACGCGGCGGTCGAGGCGGCGCGGGCCGGCGACGCCGGGCGCGGCTTCGCCGTGGTGGCCCAGGAGGTGCGCAACCTCGCCCAGCGCTCCGCCCAGGCGTCCAAGGAGATCAAGACGCTGATCCTCGACAGCGGGGCGCAGGTCAAGGACGGGGTGGAGCTGGTCCGCTCCGCCGGCTCCTCGCTGACCGACATCGTGGCGGGCATCGCGCGGGTCGCCGACCTCGTGTCGGAGATCGCCCGCGCCACCGCCGAACAGGCGTCCGGCCTGGACGAGGTCAACACCGCCGTCGCCCAGATGGACGAGATGACCCAGAAGAACGCGGCGCTGGTCGAGGAAAGCACCGCCGCCGCCCGCTCGCTGGAGGAGCAGGCCGGTCAGCTGCGCCAGCAGATGGCCTTCTTCTCGCTGGATGCCGGCCACGCCCGCGGCGGATCTGAGCTGGCCCGCCACATCCAGCTCATCGAGAACACCAAGATCGACCATGTGACCTTCCGCGACACCGTGCTGAAGACCGTCCAGGGCCACGGCGAGGCCACCGCGGACCGGCTGGCCGACCATCACGGCTGCCGCCTGGGCAAATGGTACGACACGGTGAGCGACGCCGCCGTGCGCTCCTGCCCGTCCTTCGACCGGATCGCCGAGCCGCACGCCCGCTTCCACGAGGCCGGCAAGCGCGCCCTGCGCGCCCATGAGCAGGGAGACGACGCCGCCGAGGCGCAGGCCCTGGCCGATCTCGACCGGCTGTCGGGCATCGTGCTCGGCCTGCTGGACAAGCTGGCCGGCGAAGCGCGGGCCCAGGCCCGTGGGCGGGCGGCATGACCACAAGCCCCAGCCCTTCCCCGGCCCTGGCCTCGGACGCGGCCGACCGCGGCGCCATCCCCCCGGCGACGTCGGGCCGGCGGGAGTTCCCGTTCGAGCGGCGGCACTTCGACTTCATCGCCCGCATGCTCTACCAGCTCGCCGGGATCGCGCTGGCCCCGCACAAGATCGAGATGGTCTATTCTCGCCTCGCCCGGCGGCTGCGCGACCTGCGCCTGCCGGACTTCGACACCTACTGCGCCCTGCTGGAGAGCGAGGAGGGGGCGAACGAGGTCGGCTTCCTGGTCAACGCCCTGACCACCAACCTGACCAGCTTCTTCCGCGAATCGCACCATTTCGACTTCCTGGCGAAGACGGCGGTGCCGGAAATGCGCGCCCGCCACGCCGGGGAATCCTCCCATCCACGGCTGCGCATCTGGTCGGCGGGCTGCTCCTCCGGGCAGGAGCCCTACACCATCGCCATGGTCCTGGCCTCCAGCTTCGGGCCGGAGCTGCGGCGCTGGGACGCGAAGATCCTGGCGACCGACATCGACACCCACATGGTCGACACCGCCCGGCGCGGCGTCTATCCCGCCGAACTGGCGAACAGCATCCCGGCCCCCCTGCGCGACCGCTTCACCCGGCGCCAGCGCGAGGGCGGCGAGCCGATGGTGGCGATGGAAGAGGAGCTGAAGCGGCTGATCACCTTCAAGCCGCTGAACCTGCTGGAGCACTGGCCCATGAAGGGGCCGTTCGACGCGATCTTCTGCCGCAACGTGCTGATCTATTTCGACCGCGTCGGGCGGACCCAGGTCATCGGCAACTTCGCCCGCCTGCTGGAGCCCGGCGGCTATCTGTTCCTCGGCCACTCGGAGAGCCTCTACGGCGTGTCGGACCGCTTCCGCCAGACCGGCCCCACCATCTACCGGAGGCTGTGACGCATGACCGCATTCGCAAGCCGCCGTGCGGCGGAGGCCCGGCAGACCGGCGGCTACTTCCACCCGCAGTTCCGCGCCCACACGATGAAGGTCTTCCTCGGCCACCATCTGGTCAGCGACCGCTCGGATGTGATGATGGTGACGACGCTGGGCTCCTGTGTGGCCGCCTGCGTCCACGACCCGGCGACGGCGATCGGCGGCATGAACCATTTCCTGCTGCCCGAGGTGCCGGAGTCCGAGGACGCCGGCACCGGGGCGGCGGCACGCTACGGCTCGGTCGCCATGGAGCGGCTGATCAACGACCTGCTGGCGCGCGGCGCCCAGCGCGGGCGGCTTGAGGTCAAGCTGTTCGGCGGCGCCCGCGTCATCGATTCCAGCTTCGACGTCGGCCAGCGCAACGCCGCCTTCGCGCTCGACTACGTGCGGCGGGAGGGGCTGAAGCTGATGGGCCAGGACCTGGGCGGCGCGTCGGCCCGGCGCATCCACTATTTTCCCCACACCGGCAAGGCCATGCGCAAGATGCTGCGGCCGGAGGCCCTGTCGGAGACGGCGAACCAGGAACTGCATTTCCGCTCCAGCCTGCGGCACCAGCCGATCGAGGGCGACGTGGAACTGTTCGGGGAGGACTGAGCCATGACACGCTCCATCCGCGTCGTGATCGTGGACGACAGCAGCCTGATGCGGGAGATGCTGAAGGCCGTCATCTCGGACGAGCCCGGCATCGAGGTCGTCGGCGTCGCCCGCGACCCCTACGAAGCGCGGGACGTCATCAAGCGGACCAACCCGGACGTCGTCACGCTGGACGTCGAGATGCCGCGGATGGACGGGCTGTCCTTCCTGGAGAAGATCATGACGCTGCGCCCGACGCCGGTCGTCATGGTCTCCTCCCTGACCCAGGAGGGGTCGGAGGCGACGATCCGCGCGCTGGAGATCGGCGCGGTGGACTGCGTGGCCAAGCCCGACGGCTCGGAGGGCCACGGCTTCGAGGCGATGGCCCACGAGCTGGTCGGCAAGATCCGCATCGCCGCCACCGCCCGCCTGTCAATGCGGCGGCCCAAGCCCGCGACCTCGCCCCTCCAGACGCCGCGCCGCGCCGGGTCGGGCACCCGCTTCATCGCCATCGGCGCCTCGACCGGCGGGGTGGAGCGCATCCGCGACGTGCTGGCGGTCATGCCCGCCGACTGCCCGCCCATCGTCATCACCCAGCATATGGGACCCAGCTACGTCCCCAGCTTCGCCGCCCGGCTCGACCGCATCTCGCCGCCCTCGGTGGAGGTCGCCACCCAGGGCGCCCGGCTGGTCCAGGGCAAGGTCTACATCGCCCCCGGCGACCGGCATCTGGTCATCATCCGCGACGCCCAGGGCTATTCCTGCCACATCCAGGACGGGCCGGCGGTCAGCGGCCACCGCCCGTCGGTGGACGTGCTGTTCTCGTCCGTCGCCAAGGCGGCGGGGGCGAACGCGGTGGGGGTGATCCTGTCCGGCATGGGCCGCGACGGAGCGTCGGGCATGCTGGCGATGCGCGACGCGGGGGCCTATACCATCGGCGAACAGGAATCGAGCTGCGTCGTCTACGGCATGCCGCGCGCCGCCCGGGACGCCGGGGCGGTCGCCGTCGAACTGCCGCTGGCGCAGATACCGGCCGAGATGCTGCGCGCGTTCGACGCCATCGGCGAACACCGCACGCGCGCGAACTGAGGAGCAGCACCATGTCTTTCTACGGCCGCGCGCCCCGCCTGGAAGCCGGACCGGAACCGGAGAAGCCGGACCTTCCCGACGATGGCGCTCCCGTGCACAGCCTGCCCGAGATCGGCGCGAAGATTCCGGTGACCGGCGAGCTTCTGGCGACCTGGATGGGCTACGCCGACATCCAGCGCCGCACGCTGGAGGCGGTGCAGAACGAGCTGACCCGCACCTCCTCGACGGTCGAGGACGCCACGCTGGACCTCTCCCACCGCTTCCGCGAGCTGGCCGAGAAGGCCATGCAGCAGTCGGAGCGGGTGGAGCAGATCGTCGGCATGGCCGGCTCCATCTCCATCGACGGGGAGCGGGTGCCGATGGACCAGCTGGTCACCGGCATGCAGCAGATGATCGCGGACATGATCTCCAACATCGTCATGCTGTCCCGCCACGCCATGAGCATGGTCTATCTGCTCGACGACGTGCAGAAGGACGTGGCGGAGCTGGAGAAGTCGATCGGCGACATCGACGCCATCAACCGCCAGACCAACTTCCTGGCGCTGAACGCCACCATCGAGGCGAGCCGCGCCGGCGAGGCCGGACGCACCTTCGCCGTGGTCGCCCAGGAGGTGCGCCACCTCTCCCGCAACACCGGGGCGCTGGCCGACCGCATGCGCTCCAAGGTCACCGCGGTGGTCAAGGGCGTGCGCAACGGCCACGACATCCTGCGCCAGATCGCCGACACCGACATGTCCCCCCAGATGCTCGCCAAGGAGCGGGTGGACAAGACCATGGACAGCCTGGTCGACCAGACCAACCACTTCCAGGCGGTGCTGGAAACCGCGGCGAACGTGTCGTCGGACATGTCGTCCACCATCAGCCGCATGGTCACCGGAATGCAGTTCCAGGACCTGACCAAGCAGCGGCTGGAGGCCATCAACGACAGCCTCGCCATCATGGCGGAAGGGCTGAACGAGCTGGAAAACCGCACCCGCGTCGAAATGCCCGCTTCCTTGGGGCCGCAGGTTCCGCAGGAATGGCTCGACGAGCTGCTGGGCCGCTTCAAGCTGAGCGAGATGCGCCAGCGCTTCGTGCGCCGTCTGCTGCTGGAGGGGACGGCCCTGGACGAGCATGGCGTCCTTGACGTCGATGCCGGCCAGGACGACAGTTCCGGCGGCGACATCGAACTTTTCTGAGGCCGAGGGATTCTCTGGAATCCCCGGCCTGTCTTGCTCCATTCTGGCGTGGTCCGCAAAGGCCACCCGCCCCAATGCCCCTTCAGGAACACCCTTCAGGAACACCGGACCGATGGACTACGGAATTGAGGACAAGGAGCAGGAGACCCTGGTTCGGTTGCGCGGTCGTCTGACCTTCAACGACCACGCCAAGCTGCGCGCCCTGATCCGGGAGATGCTGCAGAACAAGGCCAGACGTCAGGTGCTCGACCTCTCCACGCTGGAATTCGTCGATTCGGCGGGAATCGGCATGCTTCTGATCGCGCGGGAGGAAATGGCGAACGCGGACAAGCAGCTCGTCCTGCGCTCCGCCGCCGGGCAGGTCAAGCGCGTGCTGACCGTGGCCCAGCTCAACAAGATCGTGACGATCGAGGACTGACTTGGTCCCGTCCCCCACCCACGTCGCCGCCCTGCATGGCCTGGGCGTGCCGGCCGACCGGCTGGCCCGGCTGTCGGCGGCGCTCCGGCTTCCCTCCTGGCGGCCCGGCGCCCCGGTGGGAGGGGAATTCGGCGCCTCCGTTCTCCTTCTGGTGGGCGACGCCGGCGCCGTCGAGGCGCCGGAGTTCTGGCAGCGGCCCTTCGGCGCCTGGATCGAGGTCGCCGGCCTGTCCGACGCCCGGATCGTCGAGGCCGCGGATCGCGCCGCCCGCGCCGACCTGTTCGCCTGCGTGACGACGGTGACCGCCAACCGCCTGCATCTGGCCGGGCGTGTCCTGAACGGGCTGGCGGCCCTGCACCCCATGCCGGAGGCCCAGCGCGACGACATGGAGCTGGCGCTCCACGAGGCCATCAGCAACGCGGTGGTCCACGGCAACCTTCAGGTCGAAGGCATGAAGGGGCTGAGCGTGGAGGCGCTGGAGCGCTTCTCCCACGATCTGGCGGCGCGCATGGCCGACCCCGCCTTCGCCGACCGCCGGATCGAGGTCGCCGCCTGGCTGGAAAGCGCCAGCGCGGTGGTCGAGGTGGCCGACGAGGGAACCGGCTTCGCCCGGCCGGAGCGCATCGACTACGGCGCCTCGGGCCGCGGGCTGGACCTGATCGCCGCCATCGTGGAAGAGCTTCAGCTTCTCGACGGCGGGCGCCGCATCCGCATGAGGTTTCCCCTCTGATGGACGACGCCATCGCCGCCTGCCGCATCCTGGTGGTGGACGACACCGACTTCAACCGCACCCTGATCGGCGCCTTGCTCGGCGAAGCCGGATTCCAGAACGTCGCCTACGCCAAGGACGGCTTCGACGCGCTGGCCCAGATCGCCGCGGAGGCGCCGGACCTGCTGATCCTCGACATCATGATGCCGGGGATGGACGGGTTCGAGGTGTGCCGCCGCCTGCGCGCCGACCACGCCTACGCGGACCTGCCGGTGCTGGTGCAGACCGCCCTGTCGTCCAGCGACGACCGCAACCGCGCCTTCGCCGCCGGCACCACCGATCTGATCTCCAAGCCGCTGGACCGCACGGAGCTGGTCGCCCGCGTGCGCATCCATCTGCAGAACCGCGTGCTGATCCGTGACCTGCAGACCTACCGGGCGCGGGTCGAGGGGGAGCTGGCGATGGCCCGCTCCATGTACGACCACCTCCTGCCCTCGCCGGCGCTGTGCGCCGCGCTGACGGACAGCGCGGGGGTGACCCTGCGGTCGCACACGGCGCTGTCCTCCGACCTGGGCGGCGACCTCTGGGGGGTTCTGCCGCTGGCCGGCGGGCGGTTCGGTCTGTTCCTGCTGGATATGGCCGGGCGCGGCGTGTCGGCGGCGCTGAACGCCTTCCGCATGCACACGCTGATCCACGAGCTGGCGCCCCATCTCGGCGAGCGGCCCGGCGCCTTCCTGACCGAACTGAACGAGCGGGCCGTCTGCCTGCTGGAGCTGGGGCAGCACGCCACGGTGATCTACGGCGTGGTGGACGGCGTGGCGGAACGCTTCACCTACGCCGCGGCCGCGGCCGCCCCGCCGGTCCTGGTGCCGCCCGAGGGCGCGCCGCTGATCTTCGGCCAAGGGTCCGACCAGCCGGTGGGCGTCGCGGTCGGCGCCCGCTACGAGGACCACGACCTGCCCTTCCCGCCGGACTCGGCGCTGGTCCTGCACTCGACCGCCGTGCTGGACACGCTGGGCGGGCGCAACGGCGGCCTCGCGGCCCTGCTGGAGAGCGCCGCCGTCCGGAACGCCATGGCCGGCGGCGAGGCCTTCGCGGCGGTGACCGCCGCGCTCGCCGCGGCCCAGGGCGACGTGCCGCTCGACGACCACACGCTGGTGTGGATCGGCCGCGGGGGTGCGCGATGAACAACCTGCCGGAGGTTCCGGGGCTGGACACGGCCCGCGTCCTGGTGGTGGACGACAACCGCGTGAACCGCCACCTGCTCCAGGCGCTTCTGGAGCGCGGCGGCGTCACCCGCATCGAGATGGCGGAGGACGGCAACGACGCGCTGGCCCGGCTCGACGCCTTCCGGCCCGACCTGATCCTGCTCGACCTGATGATGCCGAACCTGGACGGGTTCGAGATGTGCCGCCGCCTGCGCGCGCTTCCCGCCTGGAAGGATCTGCCGGTCCTGGTGCAATCCAGCCTGAACCGGGCGGAGGATCGCGCCAAGGCCTTCGCGGCCGGCGCCACCGATTACGTGACCAAGCCGATCAACGCGGTCGAGCTGCTGGCCCGCGTGCGCATCCACCTGCAGAACCGCGCCCTGCTCCACGACCTCCAATGTTTCCGCGAGCGGACGGAGAGCGAGCTGTCGCTCGCCCGCAAGATGCAGGAGCGGCTGATGCCCTCGCCGGAGCGGCTGGCCGAGGTCGAGACCGCGGCCGGGGTGGGCATCGCCGCCCATTTCGCCCCCTCGTCGGAGCTGGGCGGCGACTTCTGGGACCTGCGCCACGACGCCGTCGAGGGCGGGCAGGATCAGGGGCCGGGCCGGACCATGCTCTACATGGTCGATTTCTCCGGCCATGGCGTCGGGGCGGCGCTGAACACCTTCCGCCTGCACGCGATCTGCCAGCAGATGGACATGTCCGGCCTGACCCCGGGCGCGTTCCTGTCCACCGTCAACCGGCGGCTGTGCGCGCTGCTTCCCAACGGGCAGTTCGCCACCATGCTGGCCGGGGTGATCGAGCCGGCGGAGAACCGCTTCGTCTACGCCTCCGCCGGATCGACGCGCCCGATGGTCTGGGCGCCGGGCGATGCCGAACCGCTGTTGGGCGACAGCGCCGGCCTGCCGCTCGGCCTGCTCGCCTCGGCGGAGTATGAGGAGCGCTCCCTCCCCCTGCCCCCCGGCGGGCGTCTGTTCCTCTATTCGGACGGCGCCATCGAAATCCCGGTCGGCAACGACGTCCTGGACGAACCGGGCCTCGCCGCCCTGGTCGCCGAGCGGATGGGCGAGACCGACGACGGCCGCTTCCTGGACGGGCTGCTGGACCGCCTGCGCGCCATCGGCCCGATCGACGACGACCTGACCGCGCTGCTGCTGACCCGCAAGGGCTGAGCGGGCCATGGAACCGATGGGCGCATGACCGCCAGCCCCGACCACGCCGCCCAGCCTTTCCGGGCCGTTCTGGACACCAACATCCTCGTCGGCTACGCCCTGCTCGGCGCCGAGGTGCCCCGCCGCAGCCTGGCCATCCAGCGCAGCGTCGAGGCGGTGCGGGCGCGGGGAGCCGCCTTCGTCTCCGACGCCACCCTGGCGGAGCTGCGCGAGGTGCTGATGCGCCCGGACTTCGACCGCTACCGCCCGGCTGTGGAGCGCGCCGCCTTCCTGACCGCCTTCGCCGCGGAGGCTCAATGGGTCGAGCCCGCTCCGGTGGAGCGGCTGTGCCGCGATCCCGACGACGACATGTTCCTGGCCGTGGCGCTGGCCGCCGACGCCGACTGGCTGGTGACGGTGGACCGGCAGCTTCTGTCGGTGCGCCGGGTGGGCCGCACGCGCATCCTGCGCCCCGAGCGGTTCCTCGACGCCATCGCCTGACCCGGGGTCGTCGCCCGAACCGGCGTTTGAAAAGTCTGCCCAAAAAGTTTCCACTCGACTTCCGGCCTTCGTTCTCTAGAATGAAAAGAGAACACTTCGCAAACTAGCGGTGAACGGATCGCGGGTGACCGGATGAGCACGCAACCTCTCCTGTTCGACAGCCTGCCCGAGACGGAGCGGGCGCGCAAGCCGGCGCGCCGGTCCCGTGCCACCACCGTGGCGGCGCCGGTGGCCGTCGACGTGGTGCGGGAGGATGTTCCGTCACCCTCGGCGCCGCCACCGATGACCCTCGCTCTCGTCCCGCCGCCGCCCGTCCCGATGGCGCCGCGCGCCGACTTCGACCCGGCGGCCCTGACCAACGCGGAGCTGCGGGCGCTGGCGCAGGCGTTGCCCGACCAGAAGCTGGCCCATCTGCTGATCGAAACCGCGCGCGAGTTGAAGCGCCGCGCCGCGCCGGGCGCCTGGGAGGAGGACGAGGGAGAGGACGGCCCGTCCGAACCGAATCCCCTGCTGCTGCGCGCCGCCCGGCAGGCGGTCGGCGAATTGTCGGGCGAGGATGGCTGACCAAGTCACGAACACTGACCGATTCACAGAATACGTGTCCGGAAACAAAATAATCCCGCCGCAATAGATCGTTTCTTACCCCAACTTTGTACGGGTTCCTCCCCCCGATTCGGGAATGATTGCGCGACAAGACACGCACTTATGTGCAATGATGTGTCCGTAGCCTGACCAATGGCCGCGCCTGCGTTTCCCTGGCGCATCGCCGGCGGTCCGAGCCGAAAAGGAACGACCCGCGGGGAGGGTGATTTGGACTGGATGACCTGGCTCCAGGATTGGGGCGATGCCTTCTATCCCCTGGCCTTCATATGGGCCTTTTTCGAAGGCGAGACCTTCGTGATTTTCGGCGGGATGGGCGCCCATCTGGGGATCATCAACCTATACTGGCTGGTGGCCGCCGTCTGGATCGGCAGCTTCATGGGCGACCAGTGTTATTTCTGGATCGGCCGCAAATGGGGCGCCAAGGCGCTGGCCCGTTTCCCGGCGGCGGAGGCCCGCGCGTCCCGCGTGCTGTACTGGCTGGAAACCTACGGTGTCGGCTTCATCCTGGCCTTCCGCTTCCTCTACGGGGTGCGCAACATCGCCTCGGTCGCCGTCGGCACATCCCGCATGCCCTGGCGCAAGTTCCTGTTCTGGAATTTCATCGCCGCGGGCATCTGGGCCTGGAGCTTCGCCGGGGCCGGCTATCTGTTCGGCGAGGCCGCCGCCGCCATCGGCGAGAACGGCCCGAAGATCCTCCTGCTCATCGCGCTGGGCATCGGCGTCACCATCTTCGCCGTGAAGAGCGTGATGTGGGTCCGCCGCCGCTACGCCGCCTCCGAGACGCAGGCGTAACGGCGCCCCTCCCCCCGAGAGGCCGGCAGACCGGAACTCAGACAGAAAGGCCGCCGCGGACCACCCGCGGCGGCCTTTCCCGTTTCCGGCCCTCACGCCCGGCGGGCGATCCACACGGCGGTCAGGTCGTCGCGCAGCGGCAGGCTGGTGCGGGCGTAGAAGCGCTCCAGCAACGGCCCCAGCGGGCGGGCGCGGTTGGCGGCCATGGCGCCGCGCAGCAGGCCGGGGACCCCGTCCTGGCCGATCGGTTCGTTGTCCGGACCGCTGCATTCGATCAGCGCGTCGCTGTAGAGGAACAGGCAGCTCCCGCGCGGCAGGCGCAGGCTGCGGTCGGCGTAGACGGCGCGGCGCGACGCGCCCAGCACCAGCCCCGCCGAATCGAGCAGCCGAAGCTCCCCCGCAATTCCCACCACCGGATTCGGCGCCCCGGCCGAGGCGTAGGTCAGTGTGTCAGTGTGCAGGTCGAGGATGCCGAAGAAGGCGGTGGCGAACTGCCCGACCGGCAGCACCTCCTTCAGCGCCTGGTTCAGCCCGGCCAGCCATTCCGAGGGCGGCACATGCTGCATGGGAAAGCGATCGATCAGCGTGTGCAGGCGGAAGGTGTTGATGGCGGCGGTGATGCCGTGCCCGGCGAAATCGACCATCAGGAAGGCGACGCGGTGGCTGTCCAGCGGGTAGACGTTCCAGAAATCGCCACCCAGCTCCGACGAGGTTTCGAAATGGGCGTCCAGCACCAGCTCGTACCGCTCGGCGACCGCCTCCAGTTCCCTCGGCTCGGGCAGCAGGGACAGCTGCATCGCCTTGGCGTGCTTCAGCTCCCGCTCCACCCGCGCGCGGAAATTGGCGAGGTCGGTGAACAGCTTGCGCTTTTCGAGCTGGTGGCGGACGCGGGCGACGCACTCGCCGGGCTTGATCGGCTTGGAAATGAAGTCGCTGCCCCCGGCCTCGAAGCAGCGGACCTGCTCCTCGTCGCTGTCCAGCGCGGTCTGGAACAGGATCGGCAATTCCTCGTGGGTCAGCCGCTCGCGCAGGCGCCGGCACATCTCCAGCCCGTCCATCACCGGCATGCTGACATCCAGGAGGACGAGGTCGGGGCGGAAGCTCTCCACCTTGCGCAGCCCCTCCACCCCATTCTCGGCGACCTCGATCTGGGTCAGCCCGGCGCGGCGGATCATCAGGGCCAGCGACTTCCTGTTGAACTCGTTGTCGTCGACGATCAGGACCCGGCTGGCGGCGAGGGAAATGGGCATGCGCGACTCCGCCCGCCCGTCACAGGTCGAACTGCAGCAGGGTGCAGCGCCCGCCGTCGGTCACGTGGATGCGCCGGGCCAGCGCCCGCATGAACACGAAGCCCCGGCCCGAATGGGCGCCGCTGTCGGTGTCCTGCGGCAGGGCCGCGGCGTCGAACCCGTTGCCCTGGTCGACCACCGCGATGGACAGGCTGTCGGCGGTCCAGCGCGCGAAGATGTCGATCCGCCGCTGCCGCACGGCGCCGTCGCCCAGCCGTTCGCGCAGCAGCCGGCTGAACAGCCGGTAGCCCTCCGGCTGCTCCTTGGTCGCGCTGGGAATGCCCAGATTGCCGTGGACGATGGCGTTGGCGATGGCCTCGTGCAGGCACAGCTCGACGTTGCCGCGCCGTTCCGGCGTCAGCACGCCGCGCCGGGTCAGCTCGTCGCAGACCAGAACCGCGCATTGCAGGCCATAGGCCGTGCCGGTGGTCAGCGAGAGGTAGAATCCCCTCTCCACCGGCGGGGCACCCAGCCAGTCCGCGTCGATGGCGCCGGTCCCCTCCTCCCGCTCCGTCAGTTCCACCGTCAGGAAGCGGTTGAGTCCGAAGGCGCCGCGCAGGATGTCGCGGTCGGCCTGGGCCAGCAGCACCGCGGCGGCGGCCCGGACATCAAGGGCGTCTCCGACGCCTGCAGCGGCCTCGCTCACGCCGAAGCGCGCGGCGACCCGCGCGGCGATCTCCGCCGGCACGCGATCCCGCACCACGCTGAAGGGCCGCAAGGCGCCGGCCGGACCGGGGAGAGAACAGGCGGGGAAACCGTCCATCACGTGCTCACCGCTCGATGGCGACGACTTCGCCGATCCGCGCGAGGTCGATGGAGCGCAGCACATCGCCCTGCAGCTTGCGAAGGATCAGCTTGATGTTGCGCTGCTCCGCCTCGTCCTGAAGGATCAGCAGCATGCCGATCCCCGCGGAGTCGATGAAGGTCAGCCCGTCCATGTCCAGGATGAAGCGGCGCGTGCCCTCATTGTTGAGCAGGTCCACGAGGTCGGGAAGGCTGTCATGGTCGGTGAACTCCAACCGGCCGCTCAACAGCACCTCAATGGTTTCAGAGGACCGGTGCACCTGGAAATTCATGACATCCTCTTGTGTTGCACCGCGCAAGCGGCTCCCGCGAACAGTAGTGCAAGGCCCATCCCCTCTCAAGCTTCAAGTATACATTCGGTCAATTTTATCGACCCTGAGAAGAATTTTCACGCTTCACACGCCATAGACGGATGGCATCGGTTGATAGTACAACCGCATGGCCGGTGAAGGCGGCACCGTGCCGCCGGTCCGCCCGGCTTGCGCCCCCGCAGCGGGATAACCCTTCATGACGGTGATCGAGCAGGCGTGGAAGACGGTGCCGACGGTGTCGGCGAAATTCCTGTTGATCCTGATTCCCATTCTGATCCTGACCACGCTCGGCTTCTCCTCGATCTTCTTCTACGGCAAGTACAAGGATCTGCGCGGCGCCCTGCGCGACCGGATCGAGGCGGTGGCGGAGATCAACGCCGTCGCCCTGTCCTCCAGCCTGTGGGCCGTGGACGTGCCGGCCATCCGCAACATCATCCAGGCGATTTCCGTCAACCGCGAACTTCTGTGCATCGAGGTGGCGGACGAGTTGGCGGACGGCCGTTTCGCCTGGCCGGAGGCCGATTGCCGCTCCTTTGCCGGGCGCGAGACGGTGCACCGTCCGATCCAGGTGCAAAACCGCCGGCTCGGCACGCTGACCCTCCATTTCAGCTACGCCCCGGTGGACGAGCAGATCCGGCAGGAGATGGTCAACACGCTGTGGCTCGTGCTGCTGATGCTGATCGGCACGCTGGTCACCGCCCTGACCGCGCACCGGCTGACCATCGGCGTGCCGCTGGGCCGGCTGATCGCCTCGATCCGCACCGCGGAGCAGGAGCATCTGCGCCAGCCCGTGCACTGGTCGTCGGCCGACGAGCTGGGGCGGGTGATCGCCGCCTACAACGGCATGCTGACCCGGCTGGACGAGGAGGAGGCCGCCCTGCGCCAGAGCGAGGAGCGGCTGGGGCTGGCCATCACCGCCACCCGCTCCTCGGTCTGGGACTACGATCTGCGGACCGGCCAGTACTGGTGGTCGAAGGAGTTTCCGGCCCTGCTCGGCTACGGCCCGGCGGAGCTGGAGATGACCGCGCGGACCTGGGAGTCGCTGATCCACCCGGAGGAGCGGCGGCGCGTCGTCGCGGAATCCCGCAGCCGCGTGCGCGACAAGGACAGCGCCTACGCCACCGTCTACCGCATGCGCCGCCGCGACGGCGGCTGGAGCTGGATCGAGGACCGGGCGACCGCCCTGCGCGACGGCGAGGGAACGGCCGTCCGCCTGACCGGCACCATGTCCGACGTGACGGAGCGCATGCAGGCCGAGCGGGATCTGGCGCGCGAACGGAACGTCCTTCAGATCACGCTCGACAACACCGACCAGGGCATCATCATGGTGGACCGCAACCTGCGGGTCGTCATGTCCAACCGCCGCGCCGCGGAGCTTCTCGACGTGCCGGCGGCCTTCCTGGCCGGCAACCCGCTGTTCCCCGAGATCATCCAGCGCCAGCGCGCCCAGGGCGCCTTCGAGGATTTCAGCATCGATCCCGACCTGGAACTGGACGAGACCGCCGTGGTCCCCGACCTGCCCTTCGCCTTCAAGCGGCGGCGGCCCGACGGCACGATCATCGAGGTGCGCTCCAACCCCCTGCCGGAGGGCGGCTTCGTCCGCACCTTCACCGACGTGACGGTGGAGGCGCGCTCCGCCGAGGAGGTGTTCCACGCCATGGAGGCGCTGGAGACCGCCTACGCCGACCTCAAGGAGACCCAGGACAGCCTCGTCCAGGCGGAGAAGATGGCCTCGCTCGCCCTGCTGGTGGCCGGCGTCGCGCACGAGATCAACACGCCGGTGGGCATCGCCTACAGCTGCTCCACCCATCTGGCCTCGAAGACGCGGACGCTCACCGAGGCCTTCGCGACGGGCAGCCTGAAGAAATCCGACCTGACCGGCTATGTGGCGGCGGCGGGCGAGGCCTCCCGCCTGATCGAGCAGAACCTGACCCGCGCGGCGGAGCTGATCCAGAGCTTCAAGCGCGTCGCCGTCGACCAGACCAGCCAGGAACGCCGCCGCTTCGACCTGCGCTCCTATCTGGACGAGATCATCACCTCGCTGGGTCCGCGCCTGCGCAAGAGCCCGCACCGGATGACCGTGGCCTGCCCGGACGGCATCACCATGGACGGCTATCCCGGCGCGCTCAGCCAGGTCATCACCAATCTGGTCATCAACGCGCTGACCCACGCCTTTCCCGATGGGCGGGAGGGGACGATGGCGCTGACCGTGGAGGCGTTGCCGGACGGCGAGCTGGACATCCGCTTCGCCGACGACGGGGTCGGCATCGCCCCGGACAATCTGCCCAAGGTCTTCGAACCCTTCTTCACGACCAAGCGCGGCACCGGCGGCAGCGGGCTCGGCCTCCACATCGTCTTCAACCTGGTGACGCAATCGCTGGGCGGCCGGATTTCGGTGGAAAGCCCGCGCCCCGCCATGCCCACCCCCGACACCCCTGGCGGAGGCACCAGCTTCCTCCTGCGGATTCCCGTAACGGCCCCCCGGACAGCCGGCGCCGCCGGGAAGGGTCCGGCAACCGATGCAGCATGACGGACGCAGCATGACCGACGAGCTGATCATGCCCGACACCGACACCAACCCGGCCCCCAGCCCGGCCCCCAGCCAGGACCCCAACCCGGACGACGACATCCTGTTCGCCGACGAGGAGGACGGGGACGGCGACGGAGCCCAGCCCTGGCCCGTCCTGGTGGTGGACGACGAGGACGACGTCCACGCCATGACCGCCCTCCTGCTGGCCGATGTCGCGTTCCAGGGCCGCCGGCTGGAGCTGATCGGCTGCCGCTCCGCCGCCGAGGCCCGCGCCGTGCTGCGCAACCGGCGGGACATCGCCGTCATCCTGCTCGACGTGGTGATGGAGGAGGAGGACGCCGGTCTGACTCTGGTGCGCTGGATCCGCGGCACGCTGGGAAATCCGGACGTCCGCATCATCCTGCGCACCGGCCAGCCGGGGCAGGCACCGCAGCGCGACGTGATCGTCGGCTGCGACATCAACGACTACAAATCGAAGGCCGACCTGTCGGCGGAGGGGCTGTTCACCGCGGTGATCGCGGCGCTGCGCGCCTACGACCACATCCGCTTCATCGAGACCAAGGTGGCCGAGCGCACGCAGGAGCTGCGGCAGAGCCGCGAGCAGATGCGCGTCATCCTGGAATCGAGCCCGGTCGGCGTCTGCGCCTACACCCACGACGGCGTGCTGGTGACGTGCAACGACCGGCTGGTCCATCTGCTGGGCGTGCCGAAGGAGCGGCTGGTCGGCGTCTCCATCGCCGACCTGTTCATCGAGCCGGACAACACCGAGGCGCACGAGACGCACTGGACCTTCTTCCGCCGCTCGCTGCGCGACGCCGAGGTGCGGGTGCGGCGGGCCGACGGCTCCGTCTTCTGGGCGCTGGTGTCGGTGGACCCAACGCTGCTCGACGGCCGCCCGGTCCATCTCGCCTGGGTCTACGACATCACCCGGCGCAAGCTGGCCGAGCACCAGATGGAACGCGCCAAGGAGCAGGCGGAACAGACGACCGCCGCCAAGTCCGCCTTCCTCGCTACCATGAGCCACGAGATCCGCACGCCCATGAACGGCGTGCTGGGCATGCTGGAGCTGCTGGAGCGCACGCCGCTGGACGGCGGGCAGCGCGACACCGTGGCGACCATGCGGGAATCGGCGACCTCGCTGCTGCGGATCATCGACGACATCCTCGACTTCTCGAAGATCGAGGCCGGCAAGATGGATCTGGAGCAGGTGCCCGTCTCCATCCCCGCCCTGGTCGAAGGGGTGGCCGAGACGCTGGCCCCGGCGGCGCGGGCCAAGGGGCTGGCGCTGCTGACCTACGTGGACCCGGCGCTGCCGCCGGCGCTGATCGGCGATCCGGTGCGGCTGCGCCAGATCCTGTTCAACCTGTGCGGCAACGCCATCAAGTTCACCGAGCGCGGGCGCATCCTCGTGCAGGCCACCCGGGCGGCGCCGACGGGCGACGACCGGTGGGGCGGCACCCGGCTGCGCATCGAGGTGGCGGACACCGGAATCGGCATTTCCGAAACGGCGCGCCGCCAGCTCTTCCAGCCCTTCACCCAGGCGGAAAGCTCGACTGCCCGGCGCTTCGGCGGCACCGGGCTGGGCCTGTCGATCTGCCGGCGGCTGGTCGCGCTGATGGGTGGGGCGATCGGGGTGGACAGCGCGCCGGGGGCGGGCTCGATCTTCTGGGTCGAGCTGACGCTGGACAGCGCGGCGGCCATCGCCTCGCCGGCCGCCCCGACGGCGACGGCCCCGCTGGCGATGGCGGAGCCGGACCTTGCCGGCCTGACCGTCCTGGTCGGTCTGCCGGAGGCGGTGGAGCGCCGGATCGTCGCCGACTATCTGGAGGCCGCCGGGGCACGGGTGCTGGCCGCCGGGGAGCCGGGCGCCCTGGCCGAACAGGCCCGGGCGGCCAGCGAAGCCCGCGGCGCGCTGAACGTCGTGGTGGTCGACGAGGCGCTGCACACCCCCGCCGCCGCCCAGGCGCCGCAGCTTCTGGGCCGCCGCGTCGGGGAACCGCGGGTGCCGACGGTGCTGCTGCAGGACCCGGCGGCCCTTGGCGGTCGTCTCGTCGACGGATCGGTCCCGGTGAGCCGCCCGGTCCGCCGCACCCCGCTGGTGCGCGCGGTGGCGGAGGCCGCCGGGCGCACCATGCCGGACGCCGCACCGGCCGGCGGGCCGCCGCCCGACGCGCCCTGCGCCCCGGCTCCGCTGAGTCCGGAGCGCCTCATCGCCGAGGCGGAAGCCCGCGGGCGGCTGATCCTGGTGGCGGAGGACAACGCCATCAACCGCAAGGTCCTGCAGATGCAGCTCATCTCGCTGGGCCACACGGCGGAGCTGACCAACGGCGGGGCGGAGGCGCTGGAGGCGCTGGAGCGGCGGCGCTACGCCCTGCTGCTGACCGACATCCAGATGCCCGAGGTGGACGGGTTCGAGCTGACCCGGCGCATCCGCGCGTCGGAGCGCATGACCGGCGCCCATCTGCCGATCGTCGCCCTGACCGCCAACGCCGCCCCGGCGGACATCGAGAGCTACCGCGCGGCCGGCATGGACGAGGCGCTGAGCAAGCCGCTGGACCTGATGAAACTCGACGCGGCGCTGTCCCGCTTCCTGCCGCCTCCCGTATCGGACCTGACAGTGGACCCGGTGTCGGACCCGGCAGCGCCACCCCTTTCCTCCCAGCCACCGGACGCCGCCCCCGTCGAGCCGCTCCCCGTCAACGTCGAGGTGCTGCGCCGGCTCTGCGACGACGACCGGGCGCTGATGGACGAGTTGCTGAACGATTTCGTCGGCATTGGCCGCCACATCACCGACGAGGTCGTCGCGGCGGCCGCCGCGCGGAACGGAGCGGCGATCCGCGCCGGCGCCCACAATCTGAAGGGATGCGCCCGCAACGCCGGGGCGACACCCCTCGGGGACGCGGCGCAGGCGCTGGAGCAGGCGGTGATGCAGGACGCCCCCTGGGAGCGGGTGAGCGCGCTGGCCGCAACGCTGGACCGGGCGATGCGGGAGGTCGAACGCTTCATCACGGCGGCACCGCCCTCCTGAACGGCCAGCCGAACCCCCTTTGTCCGTTCGAACCGGCGTCCGATTGGGGTACTGTCCCCGCAACCCGCCACGCCGCGAGACGCGCATGAACCGCCGCCAGTTCTCCAGCCTGCTGCTCTCCCTGCCGGTGCTTCCCTACGCGGCCCCGATCGCCGCGCAGGAGAAGGTTCCCGCCCTGGGCGAGGAGCTGACCCCCTTCGGAGCGGTGCGCGGCGCCAGCCGGACGCGGGCCATTCCGGCCTGGAAGGGCGGGCTGACCCAGACCCCCGGCGGCTGGAAGCCGGGCGCGCCCATGCCCGATCCCTACGACGAGGATGGGCGCTGGTTCACCGTGGGACCGGCGGACATCGACCGCTACAAGGTCCGCCTGTCCGCCGGCCTCCAGGAGATGCTGGCCAAGTATCCGTCCTTCGAGATCCCGGTCTTCCCCAGCCGCCGCAGCGCCGCCGCCCCTCAGCGCGTCTACGACGAATCGATCGAGAACGCCAGGCGCGCCCGGCTGGGCGAGAACGGTCTGGCGCTGAACGGGGCGCGGGTGGGGGTGCCCTTCCCCATTCCGGCCAACGGCGTGCAGGCGATGTGGAACCACATCCTGCGCTGGCGCGGCAACTTCTTCAGCCGCACCGGCGCCACCATCCTGCCGGAGGCCGGCGGTATCCACACCGCGGCGGTCTACCGCGAGGACTGGCAGTCCAGCTACGCCGCCGGGATCGACGGCGGCCGCCCCTTCCACTACCGCCGCACCACCCTGATGCCCAAGGCGGAGGCCGGCACCACCCTGCTGCTGCACGGCACGCTGAACCCGATCCAGGCCGGCTTCGCCGCCTGGTTTCGCCAGGGGGAGACGGGAAAGCCCGTCCGCGCGTCCGACTTCGTCTACGACACGCCGGACCCGGCCAGCGGCGGCATCCGCACCGCCGACATGCTGGACATGTTCAGCGGCCCGCTCGACCGTTTCGACTTCGCGCTGGTGACGCGGCGGGAGATGTATGTGCCCTACAACGCCAGCCGGATGAACACGCCCGGCCTCGCGCCGGTGGATTTCCTGTGGCTGGGCCACCCCAACCCGCAGTTCCTGCGCTACGAGATGCACCGGGTGTGGATCGTCGAGGCGCGGGTGAAGCCGAACTTCCGCCACGCCCTGCCGGAGCGCACCTACTATCTGGACGAGGACACTTGGCAGATCGTCATGGCCGACCATTACGACGCCAAGGGCGATCTGGTCCGCTACGCGGAGGCGCACGGCATCGCCTATCCCCAGGTGCCCGTCTTCGCCCCGGCGCTGGAGATCACCTACGACCTCACGGGCGACCGCTATGTGGTGAACGGCCTCGACAACCAGCTCGCCCCGCCGGACTTCGCCAAAACCCTGCGGCCCGAGGATTTCGCCCCCGACACTCTGGAGCGCAAGCGGCGGCGTTGGTGAGGCGGCTGGGGGTGAGGCGGCCGGCGGGAGGTCAGTGCCGGACCGGGCCGGCCACCCACTGGCTGACGATGGTTTCCGCCTGGAAGGGCGGGGTTTCGGGATGGTGGTAGCGGAAGACGGTCACCGCCGCCTCCAGCGCGTAGCGCTCCGGCTGGCCGCAGTCGCACAGGCCGGCGTAGCAGCGCTGGACCGCGTCGCGGCAATTCAGGCTCACCGCCGGGTAGGGATCGATCGTCAGCCAGCGCATGCTCTTCATCGACGCTCCCCACCTTCCCCAGAGTTGCCGTCCAGCGCGTCGCCGCCGTCGAGAGACACGCTGTCGAGCGGAACGCCGTAGATTTCCAGCCGGTGACCGACGATGCGGTAGCCCAGTTCCCGCGCGATGCGCTCCTTCAGCGCCTCCAGCTCCGGGCTGGCGAATTCGATGATCCGCCCGCTGCGCGTGTCGATCAGGTGGTGGTGATGGTCGGTGGACGCCTCTTCATAGCGGGCACGGCCGTCGCCCAGGTCCACCTTCTCGATCACCTGAGCGTCTTCCAGGAGGCGCATGGTGCGATAGACCGTGGCGATGGAGATGCGCGGGTCGATCAGGACGGCGCGGCGATGGACCTCCTCCACGTCGGGATGGTCCTCCGACTCCGACAGAACCTGCGAGATGACCCGGCGCTGGCCGGTCATCTTCAGTCCCTTTTCCAGGCACAAGGATTCGAGACGCGACGTCATTGCCCCACCGCCTTTGCCATCCGTTGCGGCGCCGTCCCCCGCGATCCGGGGCGCCATGCTGCAGCGCCAATCATAATACTGAAATTCATTCGCAATCTTATACCCCGTTTTTTTGTCCGGGAATTGACGCGGCAAAAGGCCGCACGTCCGGTGCGACGGCGCCACCCTCCCCTCACTGTCTCCCGCCAAGGACGGCCAACATAGGGACATTTCCGGTCCGGAACGCGGCCAAGGCCCTTGTTTGCTTGCCAAAAGCCGCCCCACCCCCTATGTGTGTCCGGTCGATTTTGCTTTGGGGCTGCCGGCTCCTCGTCGTCCCGGTACCGGCGCCGCTTGCGCCTTCCCACGGTGAATTGATGGCTCCGCGCACTCCCGCGGCGGAGCGCCCCAAGCCACGCCGCCCCCGGCAAAGTCCGGGCACGGCCCAGGTGCAGCCTCTGTTCACGTGACCAGGACCCTCCCCGTATGACCGAATTCAGTGGCCTCGGCCTGATCGAGCCCCTTCTGCGCGCCGTCGCCGAAGAGGGTTACCAGACCGCCACGCCGATCCAGGCCGGCGCCATCCCCGTTCTTCTGGAAGGCCGCGACGTGCTCGGCCTCGCCCAGACCGGCACCGGCAAGACCGCCGCCTTCACCCTGCCGATCCTGCAGCGGTTGTTCCAGAACAAGAAGCGCGTGCAGGCCAAGGCGCCGCGCACCCTGATCCTGACGCCGACGCGCGAGCTGGCTCTGCAGATCGGCGAGAGCTTCCGCACCTACGGCCGGCACCTGCCGATCCGCCGCACGGTGATCCACGGCGGCGTCGGGCAGAGCCCGCAGGTCGCGGCGCTCGCCCGCGGCACCGACGTGCTGGTGGCGACTCCGGGCCGCCTGCTGGACCTGATGGCCCAGAAGCAGTGCGTGCTCGACCAGGTCGAGATCTTCGTCCTGGACGAGGCCGACCGCATGCTCGACATGGGCTTCATCCGCGACGTGCGGAAGGTGGTCGCGGTCCTGCCGAAGCAGCGCCAGACCCTGCTGTTCTCCGCCACCATGCCGGAAGCCGTGGTCGAGCTGGCGCACAGCATCCTGACCGACGCCGAGCGGATCGAAGTGGCGCCGCAGTCCACCACGGTGGAGCGCATCGCCCAGCGCGTGCTGTTCGTCGACCGCGCCGACAAGCGCCGCCTGCTCGCCGACCTCCTCCAGGAAGGTGCCATGGAGCGGACGATCGTCTTCGCCCGCACCAAGCACGGCGCCGACCGCATCGCCGACCATCTGAAGAAGGCCGGCGTCCCGGCCGACGCGATCCACGGCGACAAGTCGCAGTCGGCCCGCGTGCGCGCGCTGGAATCCTTCCGCAGCGGCGACCTTAAGGCGCTGGTGGCGACCGACATCGCGGCGCGCGGCATCGACATCGACGGCATCACGCACGTCATCAACTTCGACCTGCCGAACGAGCCGGAAAGCTACGTCCACCGCATCGGCCGCACCGCCCGCGCCGGCACCGACGGCAGCGCGGTGTCCTTCTGCGACGCCGAGGAGGTGGCCTATCTGAAGGCCATCGAGAAGACCATCCGCCAGCCGGTCCCGGCGGACCACGACCACCCCTACCACGCGTCGGTGGTGGCGGCGATCCACGCCTCCTCCGCCAAGCCGCCGAAGCCGGCGCCCAAGCAGCCCCGTCCGGGACGCGGTCAGCCGCAGCAGCAGGCCGGCGGCAACAAGCCGCAGGGCCAGAAGCCTCAGGCGCCGAAGGCCCAGGGTGCGAAGCCGCCGGCGCCGCAGGGCGCGCGGGTCGCCGGCGCCACCGGCGACCAGCCGCTGAAGGCCAAGGTGTCGGCCAACCAGCAGAACCGCCACAACCGCCGCCCCGCCCCGCACGGCAGCCAGCCGGGCGGCAACAAGCGGTCCGCGGCCTGAGAGTCCGGGTGGCCTGAAAGCTGCCGGCCGCGCGGCGGGATCACCGCCCGCCGCGCACCGCCCGGTTCGCCGCGGCCTGCTCGTCGATCACCGAGCCACGCGTCGGCGCCGCGCCGCTGTCGCCGTAGCGCTGGACCTGGACGCTTCCCCCGAGCTGTTTGGCGATGGCCGCGGCGATCACGTCCCGCCGCTGCGCTTCGGACATGGCCGCCGTCTGCCGCTCCAGCGCGGTCCAGTCGAGCCGCGACGCAAGCCCATTGCTCATCTGCGTCTGGCCATCCCGCCAAACGGCGGCGACGACCTGACCACCCTGCCGGAACACGGTGTGGGCCTGCACGGCGCGGCTGCGCGCCGCGACGGCCGGGTCCACGGCGTTCGGGTCGCCGGCGATCCTCATCTGCTCCTGAAAGGTGGAATCGCCGACCCCGACCCGCGCCATCATCTCCGGCGTGGCCTTGGTCGCCGCCGAAAAGCGGGTGACCGTGCCGCCGTTCAGTGTGTACGCGCCCGACGGACCATATCCCGGCGCGGAGACGGACAGGCTGCTCATGAAACATCTCCTGGTTGATCGTCAACATCCTTTCGGCAACTTTCTCCTTAGCAGTTTCCATGCCATTCCCGCCGGCGCCCGACCGCAGGCCTTCGCCGAAGCGGAGGGGAAAAAGGGAACCGGATGAGAGGGCCGGATTTTCCCAGCGGGGGTGAAAGAAATGCCGATGGCGTCGAACCATTTTCTTCCCATCAAAGAAAAACACCCATTAAAGAAAAACCGCCGCGGGTGCCGCGGCGGTTCTGCTTTGTCGCGACGATGGGCCGATCAGAGCAGCGTCGTCAGATTGAACGCGTAGGAGTCGGAGCTGTACAGGTACTCGACGGTGTTGTTGCCACCCAGGTAGAAGTCCTGGATGATCACGCCGTCGTTCAGATAACCGTCGCTGAAGTCGGCCATGCTGGAAATCCACAGGTCGTTGCTTCCCGTCGGGCGGTAGAAGGCGAGATTGGCCATCGTCACATCGGTGAAGTAAACGACGTCGGACGTGCCGCCGCCATAGCCCGGCATTCCGGCTTCCGACTTGTCGTCGTTGATGAGGTCGACGCCGCCGTTCGCCGAGTGATAATAGACGTCGTTGCCCGCCCCGCCATACAGCGTGTCGTCACCGGCTTCGCCCAGCAGGTGATCGTTCCCGGCGCTGGCCAAGAGGCTGTCATTTCCGTTGCCGCCGTACAGCGTGTCGTTGCCTTCGTCGCCGACCAGAATGTCGTTTCCGTTGAAGCCGTAAAGAAGATCGTTTCCGCTCCCGCCCTGGATCACGTCGGGATAGCTGCTGCCATACACGGTGTCGTTGCCGGCGCCCGCCGCGGAGCCGTTGCCGGTCTCGTACGGCCCGGGGACCAATCCCCGCAGATCGATCACTTCGGACGCAGGCGTTCCATTGATGACGCTCATGTCGAATCCCCACTCATTTTGTGCATCGTCGAGTGAATGTTCGGAAAGTCTTCTTATTCGACCAACCGTGCGGCTTTCACCGGACCGGTCGATCATGTTTTCCGAACAGAGGCTCCTCACCTGCGCTCGCTCATGCACACAACAGCATGTGGTTGAACACAGCATCAGGAATGCTCTCAAAACGAGATTTGTCATGGGAAAAACAAACAGTCAACAACAATAAAATACACACAAAAGCACTATTTTCATTACTTAACTAACTAATCAAATAAATAAAAGTGATGGTGACAAAGGATACATTCTGACCAGCGGCCTTTATCTGCTTTTCCATTGCTACACGAACAGAATGAGGATGAGACCGCGGGTCGGCAGAAAAATGCCCTCCACCCGGTGGGGAGGAGGGCCAACGTTCCATTGAAAGACAAATCAGCCTCACGCGCCCTTCACCGCGCGAAAATCTGTCCCATGTCCTGGAAGCTCTTGAATTCCAGGGCGTTCCCGCTCGGGTCGAGGAAGAACATGGTGGCCTGCTCGCCCGCCTGCCCCTTGAAGCGGATCTGCGGCTCGATGAGGAATCGCACGCCTTCGGCCTTCAGCCGGTCGGCCAGCGCGTGCCAGTCGTCCCACTCCAGGATCACGCCGAAATGGCTGGCCGGTACGTCCTCGCCATCGACCGGGTTGGTGGCGCGGGTCCCGGCATCCTCCGTCACATGCGCCACCACCTGATGGCCGTAGAGGTCGAAGTCGATCCAGCGGTCGGACTCACGCCCCACCCCGCAACCCAGCAGGCCGGCGTAGAAGGCGCGCGCCTCCTCCTTGTCGCGGACGGGAAAGGCGAGGTGAAAGGGCGGAACGGGTTTGCGGTCGGTTGCGCTCATGCTCGTCGGGGCCTTCGCCCCCTCCCTGCCGGTGATTGCCCGACCAGTCTACTCGGGCAATCACCGGCTGTCCCGGGATCGAACAGGTGAGTCAGGCGATCCCTTCGGCCGCCAGCGCCGCGGCCACCGCCGGGCGCGCGGCGACGCGGGCCATGTAGGCGGTGATGTTCGGGCAGCCGTCCAGCGGCAGCCCGACCCGCGGCGCCCAGCGCAGCACCGTGAAGCCATAGGCGTCGGCCACCGTGAAGCGGTCGCCCGTCAGGTAGTCCTTACCGGCCAGCCCGGCCTCGACGACCGCGAACTTGGCCGCCAGCGTCTGTTTGGCGATCTCCTTGAAGGCGTCCGGCGTGGTCGGGCGGAACAGCGGGCTGAAGGTCTTGTGCAGCTCCGTGCCGATGAAGTTCAGCCACTCCAGCACGCGGTAGCGCTCCATCGTCCCGACGGCGGGCAGCAGACCGCTCTCCGGCACGCGGTCGGCGACATACTGCACGATCGCCGCGCCCTCGGTCAGGATGGCGCCGTCGTCGAGCGCCAGAGTCGGCACTTGGCCCTTCGGGTTGACGGCCAGGAAGTCGCCGCCGTCCTCCAATTTCTTGGCGACGAGGTCGACGGCCGCGACGTCGAAGGGCAAGCCGCTTTCGCGCAGGACGATGTGCGGCGACAGCGAGCAGGCGCCCGGCTTCAGGTAGAGCTTCATGGCGTTTCTTATCCTTGTTTCCGGCGGGACATGACGGATCGAGAGTGGGGCATGGGCAGTCGGGAATGCAACCGGCCCGTTCAATCCGGCAGGCGCCGCCCGCTCTCCGCGTCGAACAGGTGCAGGGCGTCGGGCGGCGCGCCGACGCGCAGGGTCTCGCCCTCTCGGCAGGACGGCAGGCCGGCGACCCGGACCACCAGCGCCTCGCCGTCCGGCAGGCGGCCGTAGACCACCGTGTCGGCGCCCAGCGCCTCCACCAGCTCGACCGTGACGATCAGCGGCCCGTCTCCTGGAGTGACGGCGAGATGTTCCGGCCGCACCCCCAGCTTGACCGGCCGCCCGGCCATGTCGGGCCGCGGGCGCGGCAGGATGAAGGCAGTGCCGCCGGGCAGCGCCACCGCCTGACCGGCACCGTCGAAGCGCGCGTCCAGGATGTTCATCGGCGGCGACCCGATGAAGCCGGCCACGAACAGGCTGGCCGGGCGCTGGTAGACCTCCAGCGGCGTGCCGACCTGCTCGGCCACCCCGTGGTTCATCACCAGGATGCGGTCGGCCAGCGTCATCGCCTCCACCTGGTCGTGCGTCACGTAGAGGCTGGTGATGCCCAGCCGGTCCTGGAGCCGCTTGATCTCGACGCGCATCTGGGTGCGCAGCTTGGCGTCCAGGTTGGACAGCGGCTCGTCGAACAGGAAGGCGGCGGGCTCGCGCACGATGGCGCGGCCCATGGCGACGCGCTGGCGCTGCCCGCCCGACAGCTGGCTGGGCCGGCGGTCGAGGAAGCGGCCAAGCTCCAGGATCTCCGCGGCCTTGGCCACGCGCGCCTGGATCTCCGCCTTGGGCAGGCCGCGGATCTTCAGCCCGTAGGCCATGTTGTCGAACACGCTCATGTGCGGGTAGAGCGCGTAGTTCTGGAACACCATGGCGATGTCGCGGTCCTTGGGCTCCAGCCCGTTGACCACCCGCCCGCCGATGGCGATCTCGCCGCCGGTGATGCTCTCCAGCCCGGCGACCATGCGCAGCAGCGTGGACTTGCCGCAGCCCGAGGGGCCGAGCAGCACGAGGAACTCCCCGTCCGCGACGCTGATGTCGATGCCCTTGATGGCCTCGACGGCGCCGTAGGACTTGCGGACCCGATTCAGATCGACCGTTGCCATCTCGATTGGTTCTTTCTTATTTCTCGCTGTCCACAAGGCCTTTGACGAACCAGCGCTGCATCAGCACCACCACCGCCACCGGCGGCAGCATGGCCAGCACCGTCGTCGCCATGATGAGGTTCCAGTCGGTCGCGGCCTCGCCGTTGCCGATCATCTTGGTGATGCCGATGACCACCGTCTCCATCTCCGCGCTGTTGGTGATCAGCAGCGGCCACAGATACTGGTTCCAGCCGTAGATGAAGAGGATGACGAACAGCGCCGCGATGTTGGTGCGCGACAGGGGCAGCACCACGTCCAGGAAGAAGCGCAGCGCCCCCGCCCCGTCGATCTTCGCGGCCTCCACCAGCTCGTCGGGGATGGTCAGGAAGAACTGCCGGAACAGCAGCGTCGCCGTGGCCGAGGCGATCAGCGGGATGGTCAGCCCGGCGTAGCTGTCGATCAGCCCGAGGTTGGCCACCACCTCGTAGGTCGGGATGATTCGCACCTCGACCGGCAGCATCAGCGTGATGAAGATCATCCAGAAGAAGGCCATGCGCAGCGGGAAGCGGAAGAAGGCCACCGCGTAGGCCGAGATGATCGAGATGGCGATCTTGCCCAGCGCGATGACCAGCGCCATGATCAGGCTGTTCCACATCATGATGCGCACGGGCGTGTGCATGACGCGCTCGCCCTGCGATTCGCTCCAGGCCGAGGCGTAGTTGTTCAGCATCTCCCCGCCGGGCGTCAGCGGCAGGTTGCCGCGCCCGATGGTGGCGGCGTCCCAGGTCGAGCCGATGATCGTCACGTAGATCGGGAAGGCGAAGATCAGGACGCCCAGCATCAGGATCAGGTGCGGGACCATGTCCATCAGGCGCCCGCCGGAGCGCGGGGTGTCGCGGTCGCGGGTCATGAGTAATGCACCTTGCGCTCGACGAAGCGGAACTGGATGGCGGTCAGCGCGATGACGATGACCATCAGGATCACCGACTGCGCCGAGGAGCCGCCGAGGTCGTGGTTGACCACGCCGTCCTGGTAGACGCGGAAGATCAGCGTCTCCGTGGCCTTGCCCGGCCCGCCGTGGGTCAGGGCGTGGATGGTGCCGAAGGTCTCGAAGAAGGCGTAGACGACGTCGACCACCAGCAGGAAGAAGGTCGTCGGCGACAGCAGCGGGAAGGTGATCGTCCAGAAGCGGCGCACCGCCCCGGCCCCGTCGATGCTCGCCGCCTCAAGGACGGAGCGCGGGATGGCCTGGAGACCGGCCAGGAAGAAGATGAAGTTGTAGGAGACCTGCTTCCAGCTCGCCGCCAGGATGACCATGGTCATCGCCTGCCCGTCGTTCAGCCGGTAGTCCCAGGCGTAGCCGAGGCTGTTCAGCGCGCGGCCGAGGATGCCGATGTCCGGGTTGAAGATGAACATCCACAGCACCGCCGCCACCGCGGGGGCCAGCGCGTAGGGCCAGATCAGCAGCGTCTTGTAGGCCGCGGCCGCCCGGATCTTCGAATCGGCCAGCACCGCCAGCCCCAGCGCGGAGCCCAGGGACAGGACGGTCACCGACACGCTGAAGACGATGGTGGTCTTCACCGTCTCCAGATAGTTCGGGTCGCTCAGCACCGCCTCGAAATTCTCCAGCCCGACGAACTGGCTGCGCAGCCCGAAGGCGTCCTGGAGATGCACCGACTGCCACAGCGCCTGCGCCGCCGGCCAGATGAAGAAGATCAGCGTCACCGCCACCTGCGGCGCCAGCAGCAGGTAGGGCAGCGCCTTGTTGTCGAAAATCACGCGACGTTGCATGGAACCCCTTTCAACCCTCTACCCCTCCACTCACGCGCAAACGACGTTTGCGCTGACGCGACAGGCGGACCTTCGGTCCGCCGAAAGCGGGGAGAGGGTGGCCCGATGGGCCGGTGAGGGGGTTGCGCGTCGCGGAACGCCCGGCAGACGCGCAACCCCCTCACCCCTACCCTCTCCCCAGAGGGGAGAGGGAGTTACGCTCAGTTCTTGTTGGCGCGCTCGAAGTTGCGCAGGACCGTGTCGCCGCGCTTCACCGCGTTGTCCAGCGCCTGCTGGGCGGTCTGCTGGCCCTGGAACGCCTTCTCCATCTCCTCCTGGATGATGTTGCGGATTTCCGGCAGGTTGCCCAGCCGCAGCCCCATGGTGTTCTCCGTGGTGGCGGTGCGGGTCAGCTGCTCCGCCGGCACCTCGGCGCCGGGGTTCTTGTCGTAGAAGCCTTCCTTCTTCGCCAGCTCGAAGCCCTGGAGCGTCACCGGGACGTAGCCGGTGTCCATGTGCCACTTGGCGTCCACCTCCGGACGGGCGAGGTGGCTGAAGAAGGCGGCGACGGCCTTGTACTCGTCGGCGGTGCGCTTGGGCGAGGTCATCACCCAGAAGGCGGCGCCGCCGATGATCGAGTTCTTCGGCGAGGAGATGGCGTCCGGCCAGTAGGGCAGCGGCGCGGCGCCCCAGTTGAACTTGGCCTCCTTGACGATGCGCCCGCGCAGGCCGGACGAGGCCTGGATCATCGCGCATTCGCCCGACGGGAACAGCGAGTCGGCGGCGTTGTCGCGGCCGCCGTAGCGCAGCGCGCCTTCCTTCTGCAGGTCGATCAGCGTCTGGAGATGCTTCACGAAGAACGGGTCGTTGATCTTCAGCGTGGCGTTCAGCCCGCCGAAGCCGTTGGCCTCCGACGCGAAGGGCTTGTCGTGCAGCGCGCCGACCTGCTCGAACTGCGTCCAGGTCGGCCAGGAGAAGGTCATCGGGCAGGTCACGCCCGCCGCCTTCAGCTTGCGCGCCGCGTCGACCACCTCAGGCCAGGTCGCCGGCGGCTTGTTGGGGTCGAGCCCGGCCTTCTGGAAGGCGTCCTTGTTGTAGAAGGTGATGGTGGTGGAGCTGTTGAACGGCAGGGCCATCATCTTGCCGTCCCTGGAGCTGTAATAGCCCCGGACCGCCGGGATGTAGGCCGCGGCGTCGAAGCCCGACCCCGTCTCGCTCATCAGCTGGTGCACCGGCTTGATGGCCGGGCCGGCCGACAGCATGGTGGCGGTGCCGACCTCGAACATCTGCACGACGTGCGGGGCGTTGCCGGCGCGGAAGGCGGCGATGGCCGCCTGCATCGTCTCCGGATAGCTGCCCTTGAAGGTCGGGTTGACCTGGACCTTGTCCTGGCTGTCATTGAAGCCCTTCACCACCTGCTCGAGCTGGCCGCCGAGCGGCTGGGGCAGGCCGTGCCAGAATTCGATGACGGTCTTCTGCTGGGCATGGGCGGCGCCGGTGAAACCGGCGGCGAGCGCGAAGGCGGCCGTCGAGACGGCGAGCGTGCGGCGGGTCAGCATGGTGGTCTCTCCCTGGAACCAATCGATTGCGTGATGTGCTGACATGCAGGGCGCGGGTTGCGGTCCCGCGACGGTCTTGTGAAGATTTGGTGACGTGTCCGGAACACGCGCGCAGGGGCGCGCCGCATCCGCTCCTCGCGGTTGCAACGTCGGTCCTGCGGAAGGCATGGAACGGGACTTAAGTCGGTGGCGGATGTTGCGCCGGCATCGATGGTTTTCCTCCCCGCATGTGTTTCTTTTTTGCAAGCCTTAAGGATAGAGGGGGAGGCTGTCAATCAGCCGTACGTATCAGTACGGACTATCACCCTTACGTCATCTCTCGGGGTGCCATGTTTGGGCGAGCGCCCACAGCGCGGTATCGTCCCGGCACAGCGACCCGGCCAGTTGCGACAGGCTGTTCCCCATCAGGCCGGAGGAGCGCAGCAGGCAGTAGGACCGGCTCGGCGCCGACAGATAGTGCGACGCCGTCGGGGCCGCGACCGGCGGCGCGGGATACAGCGCGGCGGGCGGCGGGCAGTAATAGGGCTGCGCACCGGGGTTGTAGCCGGGCACCAGCCGGTCCAGGCCGGGCCGGGGACCGAAGACGCAGCCGCGCTGGTCCCAGTCCAAGCTCGTCGTCTGCGCGGCGGCGGGCAGGACGACGAAGGCGGCCATCGTCATCCCCGCCAGACAACCGGCCAGCCGGCACCCCGCTTCGCGATGCATGCTCCCCTCCGATCCCAGGCCGCGCCTGTGGCGCACCCAGACCATGACGCCGGGGCCGGCGGGCCGTGAACGGCCCCGGCCTTCGGAGGAAGTATGCGCGCTCCATCGACGCCCGGCGCAGCGCCGATGGACGGGTCGGCAAGCGCAAGCGAGGACGGCGCTCTCTGTTCGTTCGGTGGGAGGGAGCGCTCAGGCTATTCCGGCAGGATGCCCATCGACGTCGCGAAGGCCGTCATGTCCGTACGGAAGCTGTCCTCGACCGCGACGGCGACCGGAACATTCTCGGCGGCACGGGTGTAATCGTAACCGTCGTAAGCATGGCGCAAGGCGTGCCGGAAGGATCTCAGCTTCTGAAGACGACCAGCCGTTTCCGACGTGATCATGGCCGGACGCAGCCCCGCGACGGGCGCGGCGGCACGGCGGATCAACTCGGCATGATAGGCCGCTCCGCTGGGCAAGCCGCCATCCACCGCCTGCACCAGCCGTTCCAAGGCGCACTCCATGGCGCCATAGCCATTGTGCAACATCAGGCCGATCGCGTACTCGCGATCCATGCGCAGATCGCCGGAAAGCCCTTCCCCCGCCTGAAGGGCGTCGGCCCGCATCGCCGCGTTTCGGATGTTGGTCCGCGCGGCGTCCAGGTCCCGCTGGATGTCAGCCCAGAGCGCCGGGTTCGCAGCCATGGCGCATCACACGGTCCCGGAGGGATGGCGACAGGAAACGATCCGGAATGACATCCGCCTCGAATCCGGCGACGGTCAGCAGGGTGTCCACATCCGCCGCCACGTCGCTGTCCATCCCAGCCGGCACGCCAATCAGCGCAACGTCGAGGTCGGACCGCTCGTGAAACCCTCCCTCGGCCAGCGATCCGAACACGACGAGCCGCCCGCCGGCACGGCGCGCCACGGCATCGGCCTGCTTCAGCGCCCGCAACGCCGCAGCGCGCCGTTCGGCAAGGCGTCGGCGGCGGATGTCATCGTATCGCGGATGAGCCGCGCCGGTGGTTCCCATGGCTGTCGTCCGAATCCGATCAACGCTGGTCCAGAAGCCCATTGGACTGGAGAGAGCATAGCAGAAACACTGTGGCTGCGCAGCGGCTTCGCTGTCCACCGGACACGCCGTCACGCCGCGCTGCTGCTCTCGACCGGCCGTTCCGCGGCGCTCTCCGCCGCCAGCGGGACGTCCACCGCGAAGACGGAGCCCCGGCCGGGCACCGAGCGCAGCGACACCGTCAGGCCCAGCAGAGTCGCCAGACGCCGCACGATGGCGAGGCCGAGCCCCAGCCCGTGCCGGCGGTCGCGGTTCGGGTTGCCGAGCTGGCGGAAGTCGTCGAAGATCGCCGACTGGTCGGCGGGGGCGATGCCGATTCCGGTGTCCCACACCTCGATGCGCAGCGCCGCGCCGCGCCGCCGCGCCGCCAGAAGCACGCCGCCCGACTCGGTGAAGCGCAGGGCGTTGGACAGGATGGGGCGCAGAAGCTGCTCCAGCAGCACCGGGTCGGTGCTCACCTCCGCGTCCGCGGGGCGGACGTTGAAGCGCAGGGCCTTGGCGTCGGCCTCCGGGGCGAACTCGTTGAGCAGGCGGCCCAGCGTCTCGTCGATGGGGAAGGTCTGCTCCTGCATCCGGACCAGCCCGGCCTCCAGCTTCGACACGTCCAGCAGGGCGCGCAGCAGCCCCTCCGCCGCCTCGATCGACATCTCCAGCTTCTCGCCGAGGTCGCGCGCGCCGGGATCGGTCAGGCGGCCCATCAGCAGATGGTGGAACAGGTGCATGGCCTGGAAGGGCTGACGCAGGTCGTGGCTGGCGGCGGACAGGAAGCGCCCGATGGCGGTGCGGCCCGTCTCGGCCTCCTGGCGGACCCGCTCGGTCTCGGCCTTCGCCCGCTCGGCCTCGGCGCGGGCGGCGGCCAGGGCGGCGGCGTTGGTGTCGGCGATGGCGGCGACAGCGGTGACGACCCCGTCCGCGTCGCGCACCGGGCTCAGCACCATCTCGCCCCGGAGCAGCAGGCCGAAGGCCGACACCGGGGTCCCGGTGAGGACGACGCGGCGGACCTGCGCCTCCACCTGGGACACAATGGCCGCCGGAACGCCCAGCTCGGTCAGATCCCTGCCGTCCGCCTCCTCCGGCAGGCGGCCGAAGGCGGCGGCAAAAGCCTGATTGACCACGAGAAGCCGCGCGTCCAGCCCAAGCAGAGCGTGAGCGGCGCCGTTGGCGGAGACCAGAGCCTCAAGCCAGATCGCACGATCCGTCATATGACTTTCGGTTGAGTTCTTCTGGGTATACTCGGCCACAACTTCACCGCAAAAACTGAGATCAGAGCACATTTATCCGGCCATTTGGGCATCGAAGTCAAATATCACATGCAAAACTCACTTGGGACAAATTCCGTTTGAATGTGAAGGAGAACGCCCCCATTGGCCCCGGCCGGCCGCAGGGGCTATAAGTCAGGTATGCTCTGCCGCCGCAAATCCCACACCGCCAAAACCCACCCCACCAAAACCCAAGCCCCGCGCCCGAAGGCCCCGCGCGCCCTGGCCGTCGCCGGCCTGCCCGTGCCGCTGGAGTTGCGGGAAAGCGCCCGCGCCCGCCGGATGACCCTGCGGGTGGACGCCGGACGCGGGTTGATCCAGGTGGTGATCCCGGTGGGCGTTCCGGAGGCGGAGGCCCTGCGCTTCGTCGGACGGCACGACGGCTGGGTCCGGGCACGGCTGGCCGCGCTGCCGCCGCAGCTTCCCTTCACCCACGGGGCGGTGGTGCCCTATCTGGGAATCGACCACGTCATCCGGCACGCCCCGGACCTGCGCGGGGCGACCCGGCGCGAAGACGGCGCGATCCTGGTCGGCGGCCGGGCCGAGCATGTCGCCCGCCGGGTGCGCGACTTCCTGATGGCGGAGGCACGGCGCGAGCTGGCCGAGCGGTCGCGCGCCAAAGCGGCGCTGATCGGCGCGCGGGTCGCCGCCGTCACCGTGCGCGACACCAAGAGCCGCTGGGGAAGCTGTTCGGCCACCGGACGCCTCTCCTTCTCCTGGCGGCTGATCCTGACGCCGGAGTCCGTGCTGGATTACGTGGTGGGGCATGAGGTCGCGCATCTGCGCGAGATGAACCACTCCCAGCGCTTCTGGACGCTGTGCGCGCAGTTGACCGGCGACGTCCGCACGCCGCGCCTCTGGCTGAAGGCCAACGGGGCGCGGCTGCTGCGCTACGGCGAGGGAAGCGGCGAGGACGCGGAAATGGTTTCACCCGAAAATGACGGTCATGCTGAAACGCCGTGACGGGGTCGCGTCAAGCCTCTGCTAGAGTGCGCCCCTCCCTCCGTCCCCCGGCTCGACTCCTTCCATGCCCCGTCCCGATTCCCTGACCGTCCGCGTGCTGCTGACGGCGCTCGTCGCCTTCGGCCCGCTGTCCACCGACCTGTATCTTCCCTCCCTGCCCACACTGGTCACCGTGTTCGACACCGACATCGCCACGGTGCAGCTCACCCTGTCGGTCTTCCTCGCCGGCTTCGCGGTGTCGCAGCTCGTCTACGGGCCGGTGTCCGACCGCTTCGGGCGGCGGCCCGCCCTGCTCGGCGGCATCCTCATCTATCTGGTGGCGAGCGCCGCCTGCGCGCTGACCGACGACATCGAGACGCTGATCGTCGCGCGCTTCTTCCAGGCGCTGGGCGCCTGCTGCGGCCCGGTGGTGGCGCGGGCGGTGGTGCGCGACGTCTTCGGGCGCGACCGGGCGGCCACCGTGCTGGCCTACATGGCGATGGCGATGACGCTGGCCCCCGCCGCCGGCCCAATCCTCGGCGGCGTCCTGACGGAGTGGTTCGGCTGGCGGAGCAACTTCCTGCTGCTGACCGGCTTCGCCGCGCTGATCCTGGCCGCCACCTGGACCCTGATGGGCGAGACCAACGCCAACCGCGACGAGACGGCGCTCCAGCCCGGCCGGCTGCTCGCCAACTACGCGCTGCTGCTGCGCGACCGCGGCTTCGTCGGGCAGATGCTGACGGTGGCCTTCGCCTACAGCGGCATCTTCGCCTTCATTTCCGGGTCCAGCTTCGTGCTGATCGGGCGGCTGCACCTGACGCCCGCCCAGTTCGGGGGAAGCTTCGCCGCGGTGGTGCTGGGCTACGCGGTGGGCTCCTTCCTCGCCGGGCGGCTGAGCGTGCGGCTGGGCGGTCCGCGGATGATCCGCACCGGCACGGCGGTCTCGCTGGCGGGCGGGCTGCTCGGGGTGGGGCTGGCGCTGGGCGGGGTGCTGCATCTGGCGGCGGTGGTGGGGCCCGTCTTCCTGTTCATGCTGGGCGCCGGGCTGACCCTGCCCAACGCCATGGCCGGGGCGGTCGGCCCCTACCCGATGATGGCCGGGCTGGCCTCCTCCCTGGTCGGCTTCGTGCAGATGACCGTGGCGGCGCTGATCGGCGTGGCGCTCGGCCACAGCCACGCGGACAGCCCGCTTCCGATGATGACGGCGATTGGGCTGGTCGCGCTCGGCGGCGCGCTGGCGCACCGGCTCCTGGTCACTCCTCGGACTTGACCGAGTCCGGCATCCAGCGCAGGACGTAGGAGAAGACGATGGTGACGGCGAGGCAGAGCGCCAGCGCCATCCCCGCCAGCACGTAGAATCCGGCCCCGCAGGCGATGCCCAGCGCGCCGGCCATCCAGATCACCGCCGCGGTGGTCGCGCCGCGCACCGTGGTCCCGGCGCGGAACATCACCCCGGCGCTGATGAAGCCGATGGCCTGGGCGATGCCCTGGATGACGCGGGTCGGGTCCATGTCGCCCCCGCCCGTCCCCTTCCCGGCCATGCCCCAGTAAAGCTCCAGCGCAACCAGGGTGGTCACCGCCGCGCTGATGGCCACCAACGTGTGGGTGCGCAGCCCCGCCGCCTTGCCCCGGATCTCGCGGTCGAGTCCCAGCGCCGCCCCGCAAACCGCCGCCGCGGCCAGCCGGGCCGCCATGTCCCAGACCGGAATGGCCGTACTCAAGTCCATGTTATTCCTCCCTATTTTTACCTTTGCGTAACGCTTGCTACTTTTTTGCGCCCGGTCGCATTTTTCACTTTAAAAGGCGCCCGGTTCGATCTATGTAACCGCAACTCGCAAGCGCACGTGCCGCTGGCCCGCCCCTCGTCCTTTTCGAGATGTGGTTATGCAACGACGTAACGCGTGATCCCCGACCGTCCCTTAAGCAAGGCGGCGTCTTGGAGGTTACGATGGTTCATGTTGTTGTGGGTGGGCGCCGGCTCACCCGTCTCCGACTCTTTCCGGTTCTGTCCCGTTCAGCTCTTCCCCGCAAGGCGACACGGCAGTCCAGTATGGGCGGCCTGAGCGCCTGACCGTCTTTTCTTTCTGACCGGTCAGCAGCGCGCGGCCGCTCCGCCCCTGCTTTTTCACAATTCGTCCGACACCTTCATCTTGCGTCCGGGAGACTGAGATGACCGAAAAGATTGCGCGCTTTTTCGAAGAGCAGCGTCCGCAGACCCCGTGCCTCGTCGTCGATCTGGACGTCGTGGAAGCGAACTACCACGACCTGGAGGAAGCTCTCCCGGACGCCAAGATCTTCTACGCCGTGAAGGCCAATCCGGCGCCGGAGGTCCTGAGCCTGCTGACCCGTCTGGGCTCCGCCTTCGACACCGCCAGCGTCCCGGAAATCCAGATGGTCCTGGCCGCCGGCTGCGCGCCGGAGCGCATCTCCTACGGCAACACCATCAAGAAGGAAGCGGACATCCGCCGCGCCTTCGAGCTGGGCGTGCGCCTGTTCGCCTTCGACAGCGAGGCGGAGCTGGAGAAGATCGCCCGCGCCGCCCCCGGCGCCCGCGTCTTCTGCCGCATCCTGACCTCCGGCGAGGGCGCCGAGTGGCCGCTGTCGCGCAAGTTCGGCTGCGACCTCGCCATGGCGCGGGAGCTGCTGCTGAAGGCCAAGGGCATGAACGTCGTTCCCTACGGCGTGTCCTTCCACGTCGGCTCGCAGCAGAAGGACCTGATGCAGTGGGACCACGCCATCTTCCAGGTGGCGCAGCTGTTCCGCGAGCTTGAGGTGCTGGGCGTCGACCTCGGCATGATCAACCTGGGCGGCGGCTTCCCCACCCGCTACCGCACCGACGTGCCGGAGACCACCGCCTACGGCCAGGCCATCTTCGAGTCCCTGCGCACCCACTTCGGCAACCGCCTGCCGGAAGCCATCGTGGAGCCGGGCCGCAGCATGGTCGGCAACGCCGGCATCATCGAGAGCGAGGTCGTCCTCGTCTCCCGCAAGTCGGCCAACGACGTGAAGCGCTGGGTCTATCTGGACATCGGCAAGTTCAGCGGTCTCGCCGAGACGATGGACGAGGCGATCCAGTACCCGATCCAGGTGATGGGCGATGACGGGGAAGGCGACACGGAAGCGGTCGTTCTGGCCGGCCCGACCTGCGACAGCGCCGACGTGCTCTACGAGCGCGCCGAGTACAAGCTGCCGATGGACCTGAAGGCCGGCGACCGCGTGCGCATCCACGCCACGGGCGCCTACACGACGACCTACTCGGCGGTCTGCTTCAACGGCTTCGCCCCGCTCCAGCAGATCTGCATCTGATCGGGTGGCGTTTCGGCCAAGAAAAAGGCCACTCCTCCTTCGGGAGGAGTGGCCTTTTTCATGTCCAGCTTCTGCTGCCCCCTCCCTAACCCTCCCCCTCTTCGAGGTGGAGGGGACTGGCCGCCGCTTCGCAGAAGGCACCCTCTCCCTCGCAGAGGGGGAGGGCCGGGGAGGGGGCAGACGCCGAAAACGGGACCCGAATGCGAAAAGGGCCGCTCCCTTACACGGGGGCGGCCCTTTTCCTTGCGGTCTCCCGCAGCCGTGACGGCGGCATCAAGCCTTCCAGAACGGCTTGCTGATCTCGCCTTCGACGTCGATCTGGGAGATGCCGATGTCGTGCAGCATCCGGTCGTCCAGCCGAGCCAGCTCGCGGCGGGTGATGGTGCGCTGCCGCCACAGGGCGAACGTGTCCAGAACGCTGTCCAGCACATACGCCACCGGAGCAGGGCGCAGGGTGCGGCCGGCGGGGGCCGTGCGCAGAGCGATTGCCATGGTGGTCATCCTATCTTTGAAGGTCCCGAGGGGGCCTGCCGGAAGTGGCCGCCGCGCCCTCGCTTTGTGAGAAAGAATATTGCTCATCCCGCGCAAACCCGCCACCGCCATGTGGGTATGCGAGCCGTGAGCTTTCTCGATAGCTGTCGTAGGAATATCACCGATGCAAGAATAATGGACGATTGCACAGCTTTTGGGCGCCACAAATTGTGCAGTCACCCAACAAACCGGGTTTGAAACGGAGCGCTGGACAGCCGCCGCGGCGCGTCCTACCTCTGGTCCCGACCGTTGTCCGACACCGAGTTCTTCCCATGATCGACACCATCGCCTTCGACGGCGACGACACGCTGTGGCACAACGAATCCCTGTTCTCGATGACGCAGGACCGCTTCCGCGCGCTGCTCGCCAACCACTTGGCCGACCCGGCGGACATCGACCGGCGGCTGCTGCAGGCCGAGCGCGAGAACCTTCGCGTCTACGGCTACGGCATCAAGGGCTTCGTCCTGTCGATGATCGAGACGGCGGTGGACCTGACCGACGGCCGCATCGGCGGGCGGGACATCCAGAGCCTCGTCGAATTCGGCAAGGCGATGCTGGAACACCCGGTCGATCTGCTCGACGGGGTGCAGGAGGTCGTGGAGAGTCTGGCCGGGCGCTACCGGCTGCTGCTCGTCACCAAGGGCGACCTGTTCGACCAGGAAAGCAAGATCGCCCGCTCCGGCCTCGCCGGGCACTTCGACGCCATCGAGATCATCAGCGAGAAGGACCCGGCCACCTACCGCCGCCTGCTCGACCGCCACGGGGTGGACCCGGCGCGCTTCGTCATGGTGGGCAATTCCGTGCGGTCGGACATCCTGCCGGTGCTGGCCGTCGGCGGCCACGCCGTCCATGTGCCCTACCACGTCACCTGGGCGCACGAGGTGGCCGAGCCGCCCACCGAGAATTACCGCCGCATCGACAGCCTGCACGGCCTGCCGCCTCTGCTCGCCGCCTGGTGAATGGGAGACCTGAGATGAGCTTCGCCCTGCTGACCGACCCCGCCCGCCCCGCCGTGGAGCCCGAGACCGGCGGCCCGGCCGCCGACCGCGTCCTGTCGGGCGCGCCGGTCTTCACCACCTGGAACGAGTACGAATCGGCGGACGGCAAGCGCTTCGCCGGCGTCTGGCGCTCCACCCCCGGTTCCTGGCGGATCGCCTACGACGAGTGGGAGCATTGCGAGATCCTGGAAGGGAGCAGCGCCATCAGCCACGCCGACGGGCGCCGCTGGCTGGTCGGCCCCGGCGACCGCTTCACGCTGGAGCCGGGCTTCGAGGGCGTGTGGGAGGTGCTGGAGACCACGACGAAACGCTATGTGGTCATCCTGCCCTGAGGAGATCACGCCATCCTCAGCCCTCTCCCCTCCGGGGAGAGGGTGGCCCGAAGGGCCGGTGAGGGGGATGCGCGTGGCGGTAAGTTCGGCAAAAGCGCACCCCCCTCACCCTAACCCTCTCCCCAGAGGGGAGAGGGAACACCAAGCGCTTTAGCCACGCTCCCCGAACAGATGGACGGCGCCGAGATCGGCGCGGTTCAGAATGACGACCGCCTTGCGCCCGATCTCCACGGCGAGCGCGGCGAGCGCCATGATCGACACCACCAGGACGACCCGCGCGACGTCGCGCGCCCAGGCGCGCCGCTTGCGCCGCCGGGCCGCCAGATGGGCGGCCAGCTTTTGCCGCAAAGCGTTGCCGCGCCGCCCGTAGCCGCCCGCCCAGCCCCAGCCGCCAGTCGGCGGCGGTGCCTCGTCCGGTGCCGCGTCCGGCGCGGGCGTGGTGGGAACCGGCAGTCCGGCGCCGCCCGTGGGTAGCGAATCGGCGTCAGGAGAAGAGATTGGGCGGGCGGTCGCGCCGGGCGGGTCGGTCGCGGTCACGGCGGTCATCCTGCGGCGGAGGAACGGTCGATGCTCCGTTATCTACGCCCTTTTCATGAAAGCGCAACACGCCGCACCCCGGCACCCGGAAAGGCCACACGGATGGAAGCAGGGCCGCGACCGAATGCCGCGCCCCGCCTTCCGTGCCGTCAGCGCCGGCCGCGCGGGTCGCGGCTCAGGCCCTTGGCCTCCAGCTCCGCCAGATACTCCGCCCACAGGCGGTCCTGGTCCTCGCCCAGTTCATACAGCAGCTTCCAGGAGTAGATGCCGCTGTCGTGCAGGTCGTCGAAGACGATGCGCAGGGCGTAATGGCCGATGGCCTCCAGGCTCATGATGCCGACGTGGCGGCGGGCCGAGACGGTCTGCTTCTGGCCGGGACCGTGGCCCTGCACCTCGGCGCTCGGGCTGTGAACGCGCAGGAACTCCGCCGGGTAGGAGAAGGTTTGGCCGTTGTCGAAATCGACCTCCAGCCGCTTCTCCTCCTTCTTCAGCCGGACTTCCACCGGCCAGTGCCTGGTGCCGAAGGCGTCCGACGCGAATTGCTCGTCGGACATCAGGCGGCTCCCGGTTTCCCGTCGAGGCTGCGGGCCTCGTCGATCAGCATGATCGGAATGCCGTCGCGGATCGGATAGGCCAGCCCGGCGCGGTCGCTGATCAGCTCGGCGCGCTCGGCGTCGTAGCGCAGCGGCCCCTTGGTCAGCGGGCAGACGAGGATCTCCAGAAGCTTCGGATCGACGCGCGCCTGCGTCTTGCCGTCGGCGGGCGTGTCGTCGTGGGGGTGGGCGCTCATGGATCGGGCCTCGCAGTCGGAAAGTGCAGTGTCGGTCGAAGGGAACGGTCAGTGACGCAGCGCGTTGCCGCCGTCGCCCTCATGGCCGTCGAGAATGGCCATCTCGACCAGGGCGATCAAGAGCTTCGCGCGCTCCGGCAGGTCTGGCGTCTCCAGAAGGGCCTGCTTTTCGCTGGCCGAGAAGGGGCAGATCATCGCCAGCGAGGTGACCAGCCGCTCGTCCGGCGTCCCGTCGATGGCCTTCCAGTCGACCGACAGCCCCTGCATCCGGAAATAGCCCTTCAGCCCGGCCAGCAGACGCGGACGGTCCAGCCCGCCGCCGTCGGCCCCGCCGCGCTCAAGCGGGTCGATCAGGTCGCCGGAGAAGCGGTCCCAGTCCGCGGCGACGCGGCGGTAGCCGCGCTGGACCTCCAGCTCCCGCATGATCGCGAAGCGGCTGACCCCGGTCAGGGTGATCAGGTAACGACCGTCCTCGGTCTCGGCGAAGCTGGTGATCCGCCCGGCGCAGCCGGTTCCATAGACCGCCGGCTCGCGCAGGCGGCAGGCGGGGTCGGTCGGCTGGACCATGCCGATCATGCGGTCGCCGGCCAGCGCGTCCTCGACCATCGCGAGGTAGCGCGGCTCGAAGATGTTCAGCGGCAGACGCCCGCGCGGCAGCAGCAGGACCCCCGCAAGCGGGAAGATCGGGAGCTGCCGCGGCAGGCGGTCCGGTGACGGGTCGATGGGGTTCCGGCTCATGCGACGAATATAGAACCCCCGGACACGGCGAACAGAGTGGTCACGAACGAAGCGGCCGCGAACGAAAAGGCTCGCGGCCGCTTGCCGCGCGATCAGCGGAACAGGATCGAGGACAGCCGGCGGCGGCTCTGCACCGTCAGCGGATCGGTCGGGCCGAAAGCCTCGAAGAACTTGACGAGCTGCTTGCGGGCGGCCTCGTCGTTCCAGGCGCGGTCGCGGCGCACCAGCTCCAGAAGCTCGTCCACCGCGGCCTCGCGCTTGCCGGCGGCAAACAGCGCGAGCGCGAGGTCGAAGCGGGCCTCGTGGTCGTCCTCGTTGCGGGCGACCTTCTCCATCAGCTCCGGGATCGGGCCGGCGTTGGCGGCCTGCTCGGCGACCTCCAGCGCGCTGCGCACCGCGGCGATCTCCTTGTCCTTGGCGATCTGGTCCGGCACCTTGTCGAGCATCTGCTTGGCGCGGGCCAGGTCGTCGTTGACGATCAGGCAGCGGACCAGCCCGGCGTAGGCGGCGGCGTTCAGGTTCTCCGGATCGGCCTGCAGGATCTCGCCGTAGATCTCCGACGCGGTCTGGGTGTCCCCGGCCTCCAGCGCCTCCTTGGCCTGGGCCATCGCCTCCTCCAGGATGTCGCCCTCGGCGCCGCCCGCGGCGCCGGCCAGCTTCACCAGCTTCTCCACGAAGGCCTTGATCTGCGATTCCGGCAGGGCGCCCATGAAGCCGTCCACCGGACGCCCCTGGAAGAAGGCGTAGACCGCCGGGATCGACTGCACGCGGAGCTGCGAGGCGATCATCGGGTCCTTGTCGGTGTCGATCTTGACCAGCCGCACCTTGCCCTTCGCGGCCAGCACCGTCTTTTCCAGGATTGGGCCGAGCTGCTTGCACGGGCCGCACCAGGGCGCCCAGAAATCGACGATCACCGGCACGGACTGCGACGCCTCGATGACGTCGGCCATGAAGGCGCGGTCGCTGCTGTCCTTGATCAGGTCACCGGCGGCAGGGGCGGCACCGGCGGCGACGGGCTTGTTGGCGGGCGGAATGGAGAACATGGCGGTCACGTATCCCTTTGCGATCTCGCGTGATAGATGAGCGCACGGGGCGCGTTAAGCAAGCGTCGGCTGAGAGTCCGGCGGCTCCTCGCCGAAGGGCACGATCAGCGGCTCGTGCCCGCCGGCCCGCAGGAAGCGCAGCAGGTCCGCGGCGGCGATGGCCGTGGTCCGGTCGTTCAGCAGCGGGTGGTAGTTCAGCGGGTCGTGGGCCAGCATCTGCTCCTGCAGCACCACCCTCACCCGCCGCTCGCGGTCGTTGACCAGCGCGAAGGGCGTGACCGAGCCGGGCCGCACGCCGAGATGCCGCCACAGCCGGTCGGCGGAGGCGAAGGACAGCCGCGCCGCCCCGATCACCTTGTCGAAGCGGTTCAACTCCACCCGCGCGTCCTCCAGCGCGACGACCAGCCAGTGCTGCTCCTTCTTGTCCTTCAGGAACAGGTTCTTGCAGTGGCCGCCGGGCAGCGCGCCGCGCAGCGCCTTGCTCTCCTCCACCGTGTGCAGCGGCGGGTGGCGGTGGGTCACGGTGCGGATGCCGAGCGCCGCGAGATGCTCCAGGAGCTGCTCCGGGCTCGTCGGCAGCGGCTCCTCGGCCCTGCCCTCGGGGGTGTCGCGGGTGTCCATGGAGCCATCTTTAACGGTGTCGGGAAAATAACGGTGTCGGGAAAATTCGTCCAGGCACCGGAAAAAAGTGAAACATGACGCTTGCATTGCGCCGATCCATGAGTATAGTCCGCCGCACGCCGCCGGACGGCACCGAACAACGGTCCGAACGGCAGCGAAACGGAGCGCGGGCGTAGCTCAGGGGTAGAGCACAACCTTGCCAAGGTTGGGGTCGAGGGTTCGAATCCCTTCGCCCGCTCCATTCTCCCGGCGGAGGCGGTGACCCTCCCGACGGGAGTCAGAACGGTGAATGGAAAGGCTGGACCTCCGGGTGCCGGCCTTTTTCGTTTTTCCCTTCTTTCGTTTTCCCCTCCGCCTTCTCGCGCGTTGCGATTCCGCAACCGGCGCCTTCGTTTTCGAAACCGAGTCTGCGCCGCCCGCTTCCGCCGGCCGTGACCGGCGTCTCGCTTTCCGGACGGCCCGTCCCCGGACCAGCGCAGCCATACAGCGCGCGCTCCGCCAAAAGGCACAATCCAGAGGCGCAAAACCCCGCAAATGACATGCCTATGTAGGTCATTCCCCGCGCACATACCCCATATGAAGACGTGAACAAATTTACTTGTTGGCAACCTACTTGCGTATGACCTCCGGAATGACTAAGCTTCAAAGACGAAACAAATAGAACTTTTATCCGATTAGGGTTGTATGCACCATGGATGGTCTGGTTGCGTCGGACGGGCCGAGCCCGTGACTTTCCCGGATAGGATGTTCCTGTCCGGCCGGCGTCCGCCGCTCCGGCAACACCGGCCCTCCCCCGCCTGATCGTCATCGGCTCCGCTGTCGTCGCGCTGCGACCGGCGGTGCCGCTGGTCGCGCTTCCAAGCCCCGCTTCGTACAGCCCAGACGATAAGCCAGCCCAGACGGCAACCCATCCAGACGACGAGAGGTCCCCCCATGGCTATGCAACGCTACATCGTGAATTTTCCGCGCCTGTCCCCGGACATGCTGGAGATCTGGAAGACGGTCCCCAGCAGCATCGCGTCCGACGTGCAGAACCGCTGCCAGAGCATGGACGCCCGGATCAAGCCCTGCGCCCCGGGCATGCGCATCTGCGGGCAGGCCCGCACCGCCGTGTCGATGCCGGGCGACAACAGCATGCTGCTGACCGCCTGCAGCCTGGCCGAGCCGGGCGAGGTGGTGGTGGTCGCCGGCGCCGGCCTGGAGGAGGTGGCGCTGGCCGGCGAATGGGTGGTCCGCGGCTGCAAGTCGCGCGGCCTGGGCGGTCTGGTGATCGACGGCTCCGTCCGCGACCTCCAGGAAATCCGGACCATCGGCTTCCCGGTCTTCGCCAAGGGTTCGGTCCCGCGCGGCCCGCACAAGGCCTTCGGCGGCAAGATGGATGTCCCGGCCGGCGTCGGCGGCATGGTGGTCAACCCGGGCGACCTGATCATCGGTGACGACGACGGGGTGACCGTGGTGCCGCTGGCCGTGATGGACGAGGTGCTGCGGCGCTGCCTGGAGCTGATGGCCAAGGAGAAGATCTGGTCGCAGCAGCTCGACGCCGGCAAGTCGCTGATGGAGGTGCTGGGCGTGCCGGAACCGGAAATCGTCGAGACGCCCACCCTGCGCTGACCCCTGGGCGCTGACCCCCGGCATCCGCCGGACCACGCGCGCCGGCGACCCGCACAGCCCCTCATGCCGCCCCAAGACCGGTTTCCGCCGCCATGACGCTCATCTTTCAAATCGTGCTGCCGATGTTCGTCCTGGTCGCGCTCGGCTTCTACGCCGGGAAATCGGGCAATTTCAGCAACACGGCGGCTCAGGGGCTGTCGCGCTTTCTCGGCATCTACGCCCTGCCCGCCCTGCTGTTCGCGGCGATGGCCAAGGCGAAGATCCCCGATCCCATCGAATGGGGCTTCGTGGCGTCCTTCTTCGTCGCGGCCTTCATCATCTTCGGGCTGGGCGCCGCCTGGATGCTGTCCATCCGGCGGCGGGACGAGGCGGCGATCGGCGGCTTCGCCCCGTCCTTCTCCTCCATCGGTCTGCTCGGCGCGCCGATCCTGATGGACGCCTATGGATCGTCGGTGGCCATCCCGGTGATGCTGCTGATCCTGTTCCAGTCGCCGCTGCTCTTCACCACGGCGACGATGATCGCCGAGGCGCAGCGGACGGCGGGCGGGCGGCCGGTCGTCGCCGCGGTGAACGCCGTCAAGGCGACCCTGCTCAGCCCGATGATCCTGTCGATCGTCGTCGGCATGGGCTTCAACCTGAGCGGCGTCCATGTGCCGGACGCGGTCATGAAGGCGGCCGACTACGCCGCGGCCACCGTTCTGCCCTGCGCCTGCTTCACGCTGGGCACCTCGCTGTCCTTCGGGAAGCTGTCGGGCAAGTTCGGCCAGGCGCTCGTCCTGGCGGTGATGAAGACGGTCCTGCACCCGGTGCTGACCTGGGTCCTGGCGGTGGAGGTGTTCCACCTGCCGCCGGACTGGCTGGCCCCCGCCGTGACCGCGGCGGCGCTGCCCATCGGCGTCAACGTCTACGCCTTCGCCGAGCGCTATCAGACGGGGCGGGAGCTGGTGTCGATGTCGCTGCTGCTGTCCACCCTGATGTCCCCGATCTCGATTTCCGTCGCCTTCATGGTGGCGATGGGCTGACGCGGTCATTTCGACGCAGGCAACTTTCATTGTGCGTCCATTTGACGCTTTCCATGCAAGCCCAAGCGCGCGGAACTCCAGGGGACCACGCCAGATGGAAAGCATTCGACGAAAATCGCTGTGATTTCCGGATATCCGGTTCGGTTAGCACGATTGATACACGAATAGAGACGCTGTATCTTCCACTTTGAAGCGTCAAAACCGCTTTATCAGGGTTGATTTGACAGCGTTGGGTCTATGAACCGCTCCTTTTTGCGAGAAAGACGACCGAACTCCGCCGCCGCTCCGGCGACGGGATCGATCACCCACGAAGACAGACATACTGAAGTATGCATCCATCCTGAGCAAAGCCAGAATGGCTCTTCGTTTCGTTCGTGACCCGACAATCCAATGCTGTCGAAATCAATGACCATCGATCTTTACGAGAATTTCAGAAAAGGAGGCCCAGCCTGTGTCCGCATCGGGACGGGCGGGATCTCCCGGGACCCCGCCGCCTCCGCGGCCAAGGGGGTCTTCCGCAATAACGCAGGAAAGAAGGGCATCCAGATGATCATTCGCAGCAAGTTCCTGGCGCTGGCGACCGGGACCCTGGCGCTGGCCATGTCGACGACCGCTCTGTCGACGGCCCAGGCCGCCTATCCCGAGAAGCCGATCACCATGGTCGTCGCCTACGACGCCGGCGGTTCGACCGACGTGACCGCGCGCCTGCTGGCCCCCTTCATCGAGAAGCATCTGGGCGGCACCCGGATCGAAGTGGTGAACAAGCCGGGCGCCGGCGGCGAGATCGGCTTCGCGGCCATCGCCGACGCCGCGCCGGACGGCTACTCCATCGGCTTCTGCAACACGCCGAACATGGTGTCGATCCCGATCGAGCGTCAGGCCCGCTTCTCGGCGGACCGGCTGGACCCGCTGGTCAACGTCGTCGACGATCCGGGCGTGTGGAGCGTTCCCGGCGACAGCCCCTTCAAGACGCTGAAGGACGTCGTGGAGCACGCCAAGGCCAACCCGAACACCGTCACCGTCGGCACCACCGGCGTGGGGTCGGACGACCAGCTCGCCATGCTGCTGGTGCAGCGCCAGGCCGGCGTGCAGTTCACCCATGTGCCCTTCTCCGGCTCCGCCGCCAACCAGAAGGCGATGCTCGCCAAGAAGATCCAGATCAGCGGCCAGAACCTCGGCGAGGGGCTGCGCGGCCAGGCCTCCGACCAGGTCCACGTGCTGGGCGTGATGAGCAAGGAGCGCTGGAAGGCCGCCCCGGACATCCCGACCTTCGCGGAGCAGGGCTACCCGGTGCTGATGGCGTCGCTGCGCGGCGTCTGCGCGCCGAAGGGCCTGCCTGCCGACGTCCGCGCCAAGCTGGTGGACGCCGTCACCAAGGCCGCCACCGATCCGGAGTTCGTGGTGAAGGCCGAGGCCAAGGAAACCTTCCAGCCGCTGCGCGTCCTCGGCCCCGACGCCTTCGCGGCGGAGCTGAAGCAGCTCGACACCGAGCTGAAGTCGCTGTGGCAGTCGTCGCCCTGGCTGAAGTGATCCGGGGCTGACGCGACCCGGGCGGGCTGGTCCGTCCGGGTCCGGCCCATCCGTGAAACCACCCGCCGCCGGCCGACCGGCCTGCGGCGGGTGCGGTTCAAGCCCCCCTGACCATCCGGCGCCAACGGACCGGCCAATGGTTGAAGCAGGTGCTCCATGACTTTCCTCAATCACCTCCACATTCCCACCAAAATGGGAATCCCGGCGGCGACAGCGATTCTGGGCATGCTTGCCATCGCGTTGCTCGGCGGCTCCGCCATCACGGAACAGTCACGCCTGCTGGACACGCTGTTCAACCGCTCCTTCACGCGGGAAGCGGACGTCCAGGCGTTGACCGACACGCTGACCGTCGCCCACGCCGGCCTCTACCGGACGGTGATCCTCAGCACCGCCAACGCCTCCCCCAAGGCGGTCGAGGATGAATCGAAGGCCCTGACCGAACAGATCACCAAGCTGAAGAGCCAGGCGGACAAGATGAAGGGCCAGTCCGCCGCCTCCGAGGAGGAGGGGCAGATCCTTCAGCGCTTCGGCTCCGACACCGCGGCCTATCAGGCGAAGGTGACCAGCTTCCTCGACCTGCTGAAGATGGGCGTCGATCCGCTCGACTTCCTGCAGGAGGTCCAGGCGGCCTACGGGCGCCTGAACGGCACCGCCCGCGACTACCTGACCTACCAGCGCCAGCAGTCGGCCGACGCCTACGCCAACGTGAACGCGTCGGTCGACGCGACCACCCAGGCCTTCATCGCCTCGGCGATCGTCGCCCTGCTGATCACGGTGGGCGTCGCGCTGTTCATCGGCTTCAACATCGCCCGTCCGGTGGTCCGCCTGACCACGGTGATGGAGCGGCTGGCCCAGGGCCGGCTGGAGGACGAGGTGCCCGCCGCCGAGCGTGGCGACGAGATCGGCCAGATGGCCCGCACCGTCCGCGTCTTCAAGGAGAACGCGCTGCGCGTCCAGGAGATGGCGCGCGAGCAGGAGGCCATGCGCACCCGCGCCATGGAGGAGCAGCGGCGGGCCATGAACAGCCTCGCCGCCGACCTGGAGGCGTCGGTCAAGGCGATGATGGGCGAGGTGGTGCGCTCCGCCGACTCCATGCGCGGCGAAGCCAACGTCATGCTGGAGAACGCCCGGCAGACCAGCCACCACAGCGATTCGGTCGCCCACGCGGTGCAGGAGGCGACGAGCGAGGTGGAGAGCGTGGCCGCCGGCGCCGAGCAGCTCCGCGCCTCCATCGACGAGATCACCCGGTCCATCACCCAGTCGACCCAGCTCGCCCGCGGCGCGGTGGACGAGGCCGGGCGGACCGACTCCATCGTCCAGGGCCTCAGCGAGGCCAGCCGGAAGATCGAGGAGGTGGTCGGCCTCATCAACAACATCGCCGGCCAGACCAACCTGCTGGCGCTGAACGCCACCATCGAGGCGGCCCGCGCCGGTGAAGCGGGCAAGGGCTTCGCCGTGGTGGCGCAGGAGGTCAAGAGCCTCGCCAACCAGACCGCCAAGGCTACCGACGAGATCGGCGCGGAGATCGCGGCGGTCCAGGCGGCGACGACCGCGGCGGTCAACGCCATCCGCGCCATCGTCAACACCATCCGGCAGGTGGACGAATCGCTCAGCACCGTCGCCGCGGCGGTGGAGGAGCAGGACGCCGCCACCCGCGATATCAGCGAGCGCTCGCAGCGCGCCGCCACCGACACGGTGGCCGTGCTCCAGGAAATGCGGCTGGTGCAGCAGGCGGCGGAGACCACCGGCCATTCCGCCGGCGCCGTCCAGACCACGACGGAGGAGCTGTCGCGCAGCTTCAACCGCCTGGACAACGAGATCGAAGCCTTCATCACCCGCATCACCGCGGCCTGACCCGGCCCGATGCGGGGAGGACGCCGTGGCGTCCTCCGGCTCCGCCCATGAAAAAGGCCCCTCCTCCATGTGGAAGAGGGGCCTTTCCTATGCGGCCTGTCCCGTCCGCCTCACCCGATCATTTCAACCAGGGGAACTCGCCCCACAGGGTGCGGAAATCGCCGTCCAGCTCCTTCAGCTCGGCCGAGAAGGCTTCCGAATCGAGGATGCGCAGCGGTTGGTAGGTGTCGCGGGCCTTGCTCTGGAACTCCGGGTCGTTGGCGGCCTTGGTCACCGCGTCGATCAGCTTGGCGCGGATTTCCGGCGGCAGCCCCTTCGGCGCACCGACGCCGCGCAGCGACGCCATGGTGATGTTGTAGCCCAGTTCCTTGAAGGTCGGCAGGTCGGGCGCCATGTCCCAGCGCTGCGTGCTCATCACGCCGAGGATGCGGATGTTGTCGCCGCCGGCCTTGCCGCGCAGCCCCTCGCCCAGATTCTGGCCGCAGACCTGGGTGTGGCGGCCGAGCATGGAGCGGTAGTTCTCCGCGCTGCCGGGAAACGGCACATGGGTGAAGCGGACATTCGCCTGCCGCTGGAGCAGCAGCATGGCCAGATGGTCGTCCGACCCGACGCCGGTGGAGCCCAGCGTGATGGTGTTCGGGTTGGCCTTGGCCTGGGCGACCAGATCCTCCACCGTCTTGTAGGGGCTGTCGCCGTGGACCGTCATGATGCCCGGATCGTCGACGACGTTGACCAGCGGGTCGAGCCGGTCGAGCGTGAAGCGGGCGTTGCGCTCGATCGGGATGGTGACGACGTTCGGCGTGTTGATGAAGCCGATGGTGTAGCCGTCCGGCGTGGCGTCGGCGATGGCCGCGAAGCCGATCTCCCCCCCGGCGCCGCCGCGGTTCATCACCACGATCCGCGCGCCGCCGCCCAGATACTTCTCGATGAAGGGCGCCAGCATGCGCGCGGTCACGTCGGTCGATCCGCCCGCCCCGTAGGCGACGATCATGGTGATCGGCTTCTCGGGATAGGCGGCCTGGGCCGCCGTCGCACCCAACAGCAGGGCGCAAGAGGTCAGAAGGCTTGAAAAGAAATGTCTGGCTTTCATGGTCGGCTCCGCCAAATGCTGCCGCCCGATCACCACAACGGAGCGCCGCCAAGGAGCGCACCCGCGGCATCGGTTGCACAATTCATAGTAACACGATTTTTTGTACACTATAGTATTTATGGTGCAACCATAATGAGAGCGACGGACACAGCGTCGCACCGGCCGGCATCACCGCAGGGCGATGGCGAAACGGCCTTTCCACTTGGGAAAGGCCGTTCGCTCCACTCCCGTCATCCGAAGACGGGGTTCAGTTGATCGGTTCGGCGCGGTTGCCGAACAGGGCGCGCAGCTTGCGCCCGATGGCCGCCACCAGCAGGCCCTGGTTGCCGCCCTCCGGCTTGGGGAACCAGTCCGGCTCTTCGGCCTGGATGCGGCGGACCACCGTCAGGAACGCCTCGACCACCAGCGGGTCGAAGTCCTTGCCCGCCCGCTCGGCGATCCAGGTGATGGCGTGCTCCACCCCCCAGGCCTTGCGGTACTGGCGGTCGGTGATGAGGGCGTCGAACACGTCGGCCACGGCCATGATCCGCGCCGACACCGGAATGGCCCCGCCGCGCAGCCCTTCCATGTAGCCCGACCCGTCGTAGCGCTCGTGGTGGTAGCGGGCGATCTCCGCGGCGATGGACAGCAGGCTGCGCCCGCGCAGGGGCAGCGCCGCCTCGCTGAGGATGCGGTGGCCGATCAGCGTGTGGCGCTGGATGGCCGCCATGTCGTTGTTGGCCAGCTCGCCGGGGATGCCCAGCGTCTCGTCCGACACGCTCAGCATGCCGACGTCGTGCAGCAGGGCGGCCAGCCCGACCTTCTCCGCCAGCTCCTCGTCCAGCTCGTCGGCGAAGCGGCCATGAAGGCGCAGCTCGCGCGCGATGTCGCCGACCAGCCGCTCGATGCGCTGGAGATGGCCGGCGGCGGCGTTGTCCTTGTATTCGGCGAGCGACCCCATGGCCAGGACGGTGGCCTTCTGGGCGGTGTTCAGCTCCTCGAACAGCAGGGCGTTCTCGAAGGCGATGGAGCATTTGTTGCGGAACAGCTCCAGCAGCTGCCACTCGCGCGCGGTGCCCTCGTTGTTGTGGCCCTCGACGTAGATCATGCCGATGATCCCGCCATGGGCGCGCAGCCGCAGGGCGCAGTAGCCCGGCTCCACGATGGTCTCGGAACTCGGGCTCAGCCGTTCCAGCGCGGCGGCCACGTTGGGCTCGCCCAGCTCGGCGACGTCCACGTCCTTCCACTTGGCGAAGCGCCCGGTGGAGGCGCGCACGCGGATGCGGCGGTCGCGCGGCAGCGTGTCGCCCTGGATGCACAGCAGGGCGTGCCGTCCGATGCCCAGCAGCCCGACGACGCGCGGCAGGATGTTGGGGAACAGCACGTCCGGGGTGCGCATCTCCAGCAGGCCGGTGGTCGCCACCAGCATGCGGGCCAGCGCCTTGCGCCCGGCCGCCTGGGTCTGCAGGTTGAGGAAAGCGCGCAGCCGTGGGACCACCGCGGTGCGCAGCGTGCGCGCCGTCAGCCCGTCCTTCAGGCGGTAGTCGCTGACGTCGTGGCCCTCCACCACCTCCTCCTCCGGCGCCCGCCCGGGGTGGGCGGTGCAGACCAGGATGCGGACGCGGCTGTTCCCCAGATCCTTGCGGATGTGGTCGACGAGGCCGAGCCCTTCCGGCACCCCATCCGCCGCGGGGTCCAGCACCGGCTCCAGCAGGACGGCGGCGGTGCCGGGGTTGCGGTACAGCGCCTCGCGCGCCTCGGCGGCGGTGGCGGCGGTCAGCACCGTCACCGGCGCCCCGTCCAGCGCGAAGCCGTCGAGCGCGGCGCGCGTCAGCCCGGCCAGCGCCGGATCGGGATCGACCACGAGGACGTGCAGGCGGGGCTTGGCGGGCGGAACCGGTGTGGCCTCCGGAAGGCGGGCGTCGTCGCTGGGCATGATCGTCTCGATGGTTGCGCTCTTGAAGCGCGACGGCACGAAAAATACGCCCACTTCCGGACTCATTCAACTTTCATCGATTTGGACACGAAGGGCCGCTCCGTACTAACCGCCTCTTCCGGTTACGCCCCTCCGCCTGTTGCCTGTCGCGGCAAATCGGCTACCCTCTCCCTACAACGGCGGCCAACCGCCGCAAAAAATCAGGGAAGGATTGGAGCGATGGCTCTCAGGGCCGAACAGCTCAAGGACGAGCTGACCGAGGAGGTCGTGCGGCAGGTTCGCGAGCGGCTGGGCCGCAGCCGCGCGGCACCGGCGGAGCGCTTCGTACGGCAGTTCTACGACAACGTCCCGCCCGACGACATCATCCAGGCCCCCGCGGAGCAGCTCTACGGCGCCGCCCTGGCCATGTGGCAATGGGGCCAGCAGCGCGAGGCGACCGACCGCGCCAAGGTCCGCGTCTACAACCCCCGGGTCGAGGAGCATGGCTGGCAATCCCACCGCACGGTGGTGGAGATCGTCAACGACGACATGCCCTTCCTCGTCGACTCGGTGACCGCGGAGCTGAACCGCCAGGGGCTGACCGTCCATCTGGTCATCCACCCCGTGGTGCGGGTCAAGCGCGACGCCGACGGCCAGCTCGCCGAACTGTACGAGCCCGCGGCGGCCCCCACCGACGCGACCCCCGAATCCTTCATGCATGTGGAGGTCGGCGCGGTCACCGGCGCCGCCGCGCTCGACCAGGCCCGCGAGGGGCTGGAGCGCGTGCTGGCCGACGTGCGCGCCGCCGTCGCCGACTGGCGGGCCATGCGCCAGCAGGTGCGCGCCGCCATCGTGGAGGCCGACTGCGCCCGCGCCGCCGTCCCGGCCATCATCCCCGACGACGAGGTGGACGAGGCCAAGGCCTTCCTGTCCTGGGCCGACGACGACCATTTCACCTTCCTCGGCTACCGCGAATACCGCTTCGAGAGCGGCGCCGACGGGGCGGACTCCTCGCTGGGGCTGGTCGCCGGCAGCGGTCTGGGCATCCTGCGCGACGACTCCGTCACCGTCTTCGACGGGCTGCGCAACTACGCCACCCTGCCGCCCGACGTGCGCGACTTCCTGCGCAACCCGCGCGTGCTGATGGTGACCAAGGGCAACCGCCCCTCCCCCGTGCACCGCGCGGTGCCGATGGACGCCTTCCTCATCAAGCGTTTCGACGCCGAGGGGCGGATCATCGGCGAGCGGCTGGTCGCCGGCCTCTTCACCTCCGTCGCCTACAACCGCAGCCCACGCGAGATCCCCTACCTCCGCCGCAAGGTCGCCGAGGTGATGGATCTCGCCGGCTTCGACCCGCAGGGCCATGACGGCAAGGCGCTGCTGCACATCCTGGAGACCTACCCGCGCGACGAGCTGTTCCAGATCCAGGTGCCGGAGCTGCTCGACATCGCCGTCGGCATCCTGCACCTGCAGGAACGCCAGCGGCTGGCCCTGTTCGTGCGCAAGGACCCGTTCGAGCGCTTCGCCTCCTGCCTCGTCTACGTGCCGCGCGACCGCTACGACACCACGCTGCGCCGGCGCATCCAGTCCATCCTGGAGGCCGCCTACGACGGCACCTGCACCGGCTTCACCACGCAGCTCACCGAAAGCGTGCTGGCGCGCCTGCATTTCATCATCCGGACCGAGCCGGGGCGCGTGCCCGCCGTCGACGCGACCGATCTGGAGGCGCGGCTGGTCCAGGCCTCGCGTGGCTGGGACGACCATCTGCGCGACGCGCTGGTCGAGGCCCACGGCGAGGAGCAGGGCCGCACCCTGTTCCGCCGCTACGCCGACGCCTTCCCCACCGCCTACCGCGAGGAGTTCAACGCCGAGGCCGCGGTCTTCGACATCGAGCGGATCGAGAAGGCGACGGCCCAGGGCGCGCTCGGCATCAACCTCTACCGCCCGCTGGAGGCGGAAGGGGACGAGCTGCACGTCAAGATCTACCATGAAGGCCGTCCGGTGCCGCTGTCCGACGTGCTGCCCATGCTGGAGCACATGGACCTGAAGGTGATCACCGAGGCGCCCTTCGAGATCGCCATCGCCGGCCACGCCGCCCCGGTGTGGATCCACGACTTCACCGCGCGCTCCCAGAACGGGCTGCCCATCGACTGCGCGATGGTGAAGGAGAAGTTCCAGGACGCCCTCGCCGCCGTCTGGGACGGCCGGATGGAGGATGACGGCTTCAACCGCCTCGTCCTTCGCGCCGGCCTGACCGCGCGGGAGGTGACGGTGCTGCGCGCCTACGCCAAGTATCTGCGCCAGGCCCGCATCCCCTACGGGCAGGACGTGGTGGAAAGCACGCTGGCCGGCCATCCGGCCATCGCGCGCAAGCTGGTCGCCCTGTTCCACAGCCGCTTCGACCCGGCCCGCCGGTCGCAGAACGATCCGGGGCTGGCCGCCGAGATCGAACGCGCGCTCGACGGGGTAAAGAATCTGGACGAGGACCGCATCCTGCGGCGCTTCCTCAACCTGCTGTGCAACACGCTGCGCACCAACGCCTATCAGAACGGCGCGGACGGGCGGACCAAGACCTACATTTCCTTCAAGATCGACAGCCGCAACATCGACGACCTGCCGCTGCCCCGCCCGATGGTCGAGGTGTTCGTCTACAGCCCGCGGATGGAGGGCGTCCATCTGCGCGGCGGCAAGGTGGCGCGCGGCGGCATCCGCTGGTCCGACCGCCGCGAGGATTTCCGCACGGAGATTCTTGGGCTGATGAAGGCGCAGATGGTCAAGAACACCGTCATCGTGCCGGTCGGCTCCAAGGGCGGCTTCGTGGTCAAGCGCCCGCCGCCGCCGTCCGCCGGGCGCGAGGCCCAGCTCGCCGAAGGCATCGAGTGCTACAAGACGCTGATGCGCGGCCTGCTCGACATCACCGACAACCTGGACGCCCAGGGCGCGGTGGTGCCGCCGCCCGAGGTGGTGCGCCACGATGAGGACGACCCCTATCTGGTGGTCGCCGCCGACAAGGGCACGGCCACCTTCTCCGACATCGCCAATTCGGTGTCGGTGGACCACGGCTTCTGGCTGGGCGACGCCTTCGCGTCGGGCGGCTCCGCCGGCTACGATCATAAGAAGATGGGCATCACCGCCCGCGGCGCCTGGGAATCGGTGAAGCGCCATTTCCGCGAGCTGGGGCACGACACCCAGACGCAGGACTTCACCGTCGTCGGCGTCGGCGACATGTCGGGCGACGTGTTCGGCAACGGCATGCTGCTGTCGAAGCACATCCGCCTGCTCGCCGCCTTCGACCACCGGCACATCTTCATCGATCCCGACCCCGACGCCGCGCGGAGCTGGCAGGAGCGGCAGCGCCTGTTCGACCTGCCCCGCTCCTCCTGGGCGGACTACGACGCGTCGCTGCTGTCCGCGGGCGGGCGCGTCTTCGACCGCTCGGCCAAGTCGCTGGAGCTGACACCGGAGATCCGCCAGCGCTTCGGCATCGCCAAGGACCACGTCACCCCGCTGGAGCTGATGCAGACCCTGCTGAAGGCCGAGGTGGACCTGCTGTGGTTCGGCGGCATCGGCACCTACCTGAAGGCGGCGGAGGAGACCAACGCCGAGGTCGGCGACAAGGCCAACGACGCGCTGCGCATCGACGGGCGCGACGTGCGGGCCAAGGTGATCGGCGAGGGCGCCAACCTGGGCGTCACCCAGCGCGGCCGCATCGAGGCGGCGCAGCACGGGGTGCGGCTGAACACCGACGCCATCGACAACTCGGCGGGCGTCGACACCTCCGACCATGAGGTGAACATCAAGATCCTGCTGAACGACGTGGTGGTGCGCGGCGACATGACGCTGAAGCAGCGCGACCAGCTGCTCGCCGCCATGACCGACGAGGTCGCCGGTCTGGTGCTGGCCGACAACTACCTGCAGAGCCAGGCCCTGACCGTCGCCCGCGCCCAGGGCCCCGACGCGCTGGAGGCGCAGGCCCGGCTGATCCGCTCGCTGGAGAAGGCGGGCCGGCTGAACCGCGCCATCGAATATCTGCCCGACGAGGAGGAGCTGTCCGCCCGCATGGCCAACCGCGAGGGGCTGACCCGGCCCGAGCTGGCCGTGCTGCTGGCCTACGCCAAGATCACGCTCTACGACGATCTGCTGGCGTCGGACCTGCCGGACGATCCCTTCATGGCCGACGACCTCACCCGCTACTTCCCCAAGCCGCTGCGCAAGGCCCACGCGGAGGCGGTCGGGCGGCACCGGCTGCGGCGGGAGATCATCGCGACCAGCGTCACCAACAGCCTCGTCAACCGCACCGGCCCGACCTTCGTCAAGGAGATGATGGAGAAGACCGGCATGGGGCCGGCGGACGTCGCCCGCGCCTACACCATCGTGCGCGACGCCTTCGGCCTGCGCTCGCTGTGGACGGGGATCGAGGACCTCGACAACGTGGTCCCGGCCGCGCTCCAGACCAGCATGATCCTGGAGACGGTCCGCCACATGGAGCGCGCCGCCGCCTGGTTCCTGGCGAGCTGCCCGCAGCCGCTGGACATCGCCCGCGAGACGGAGGCTTTCCGGCCCGGCATCGAGACGCTTCTCGCCGGTCTCGACAGCGTGCTGGACGCCGAGGAGACGGCCCGCCTGACCGCCCGCGTCGTCTCCTACCAGGAACAGGGCGTTCCCGCCGAGCTGGCCCGCCGCATGGCGGCGCTGCCGGTGCTGGCCGCCGCCCCCGACCTCGTCCGCATCGCCGGGCGCACCGGGCGCGGGGTCGCGGACGTCGCCGCGGTCTACTTCATGCTGGGCCGCCGCTTCGGCCTGGAGTGGCTGCGCGACAAGGCCGCCGCGGCGAAGGCGGAGAACCATTGGCAGAAGCAGGCGGTGGCCGCCCTGGTGGACGACCTGTTCGCCCACCAGACCGCGCTGACCACCCGCGTGCTGGAGGCGGTGGACCAGCTTCCCGCCGACGCCCCGGTGGAGGCCTGGATCGCCAACCGCCGCCCGGTGGTGGAGCGGGTGGAGCAGCTGCTGTCCGAGCTGCGCACCCAGCCCAACGTCGACCTGTCGATGCTGGCGGTGGCGAACCGGCAGCTTCGCGGCCTGACGGCGGGGTAAGGGCCTTGAAAACCCCTCGTCCGGCCCCCTTCGGGCGGGTCCGGACGAGGGTTTCCCATGCGTTCCGCCCGCTTTCCGGCTATGGTGCGGCCAATCCAAGGATTGTCCGCCCAACCGGAGCCCGCCGCGATGACCGACCCCCAGCCGACCCTGAACGACGCCATCCGCCTGCTGCGGACGAACGATCTGGGCGGGGCGGAGGCGGCCTGCCGGGCGATTCTGGCGACCGACCCGCACAACGCGCAGGCGCTGCACCTGCTGGGCGTCGTCGCCGCCCACACCGGCCATCCCGACGGCGCGCTCGACCTCTTCGCGCTGGCCATCGCCGAGGACGGCAAGGACCCGTCCTTCCACAACAGCCGCGGCAGCCTGCTCTTCCAGCTCGGCCGCGCGGACGAAGCCGAGGCGGCGTTCCGCGCCGGCATCGCTCTCAACGACCGCCTGCCGGAGCTTCACGGCAACCTGGGCAACGCGCTGAAGGCGCTGGGCCGGCTGGAGGACGCCGAGGGCGCCTTCCGAGCCGCCTTGGCCCTGCGCGGCGACGCGCCGGAGATGCACAATTTCCTGGGCACCACCCTGCGCGAGCTGGGCCGGCTGGACGAGGCGGAGGCCGCCTTCCGCGCCGCTCTGGAACGGGCGCCGGAGTATCTGGAGGCCCGCTACAACCTCGCCGAGGCGCTGAGCACCCGCGGCGCCCTGGAGGAGGCGGAGGAGGCCTTCCGCGTGGTGATCGCGGCGGCGCCGCGCTTCGTCCCCGCCCATGTCGGCCTCGCCCACACGCTGCAGAGTCTCGACCGTGCCAACGAGGCGGTGGAGGCCATCGAGGCCGCCCGCGCCATCGCGCCGGACCACCCGCTGGTCCAGTTCACCCGCCGGCTGATCCATTCCAACGCCGTCCCCGGCTGGCACCTGCCGATGATCAACGATTTCGAGCGCAACGACGCCTACGAGGCGGCGCTGAAGCGCGCGGTGACCCCGGACTCGCTGGTCCTGGAGATCGGCACCGGCTCGGGCATCGTCGCCATGATGGCGGCGCGCGCCGGCGCGCGGAAGGTGGTGACCTGCGAGGTGAACCCGATCCTCGCCCGCATCGCCCGCGAGACCGTCGCCAACAACGGCTACGCCGACCGCATCGACGTGGTGCCGAAGCTGTCCACCCGCCTGTCGGTGGGCGAGGGCGGCGACCTGCCGGAGAAAGCCGACGTCTTCGTGTCGGAGCTCATCAACATCGGCATGCTGGCGCCGCGCATGCTGTCGGTGCTGCAGCACGCGCGCACCCATCTGGTGAAGCCCGGCGGCGCGATCATCCCGCGCGCCTCGACCGTCTACGCCATGCTGGTGGAAACGCCGGAGCTGGCCCGCATCAACCCGGTGAAGCGCATCGGCGGCTTCGACATGTCGGCCTTCGACGTGTTCCGCTCCCCCGGCTACCAGCAGATCGACCTCGGCGCCGACACCCACACGCCGCTGTCGGCCGCCTTCACCGCGCTCGACTTCGACTTCACCCGCAACATGCCGGAGGAGGGCGGCCGCGAGATCGCCGTGGAGATCACGGCGGAGGGCACCTGCCACGGCGTGGCCTTCTGGTTCGACCTGCAGATGGACGAGGAGGTCGTCTACCGCTCCGAAAGCCGGGCGCGGACGAACCACTGGAAGCAGGCGATGACCTATCTGGAGACGCCGATCCGCGTGCGCCCCGGCGACCGGCTGACCATTGTCGCCCGTTATGACAACAACCAGATTTCCTTCGGCGTGGGCGGCTGAGCGGACGCGCGCCTGCGGGGTTTCCCGCAAGCCGACGCCAGCCAACCGACGCCGCACCGGAGTGGACCCATGAGCACCGAAGACAGCACCGGCGGCATTGCCGTCCCGCCGCCCGACCTGTCGGATCTTGAACGGCAAAAGGCGGAGATCGCGGCGATCCAGGCGCAGATGGCGCAATGGCGCGCCCGGATCGACCAACGGTTGGACGACGGGCGCCCCACCATCGACCTCGTCCCAACCCACCTCGACGGCCCCCCGCCGGACGGGGCGCCTGCGGCCATTCGCCAAAAAGAATAGATCGCCCCTTTTTGACAACCCTGGCCTGAACGCGTTACGCTGCCGGCAACGAACGGGGGCAGCGCAACGGCGCCCGCCGGGATGGTCGGGAGGGCCTCGCATGTCGATCACGACGCCAAACGCGCAAGCGTCCGGCTTCAGCCTCGCCGGTTTCAGCCTCAAGGCGGCCTTGACCGTGCTGAGGGGCGCCGACAAGGGAGGCTCCGCGACCACGCCCGCCGGCCAACCGGCCGCCGGCGGCTCGGCCGTCTTCGTCACCCTGTCCGTCGAAGCCCAGGCCTTCATGGCGACCACCACCGCATCCAAGGCCGGCAAGACCGGAAACGGCACGTCCGACGGTCCCTACGCCGCCTATTTCCCGACGCGCGACGGCAAGAACGCCACGGCGCTGGCCAAGGCGGTGTCCGATCCGGGCGCGGTGTCCAGCTCGGCGGGGCTGAGCGGGCCGGCCATCGCCAAGGACGCCCGCGCCCGCATGGACGCGCAGTACGAGGCCATGAAGGCGGGCGGCAAGCCCTTCGACTTCGACAGCTTCGAGGGCCGGGACTGGTATTCCCTGATGGGCGATCTCGACCGCCGCTCGCTGGAGGCGGTGCGCAGCAACGCCGGCGGCCAGTTCAGCAAGCAGGAGCAGGACATCGCCCAATCGATCATGGCGCAGCAGGAAGGGCTGGCCATGGGGCTCTACAACGGCCCGATCAGCCAGGAAGCCACCTTCACAGATCCGTTCCGCGGTGATGAGGCCGGGCGGCGGAAGGCGAACCTCGCCTTTCTGGACGCCGTGAGCGCGGAAGAGAAGGCCTCAACCGAATGGGCGACGCGGTGGGCTGCGGCACAGCCCGTCGACGACCCTTTCCTCCGGGAGTAGGGCGGGGAGTGGGCGCCCGATCCGCTCCGGTTGGCATTCCTGGCCGCTTTGCCTAGAGTGGGCCATCCCGGACAACAGACGGCCGATCCTTCAGCATGCCCCACACCGCCGAGGCGCCGAGCCGCCGTGCCATCGCGTCCTGGTGCCTCTACGACTGGGCGAACTCGTCGTACAACACCATCATCACGACCTTCATCTTCTCCGTCTATTTCGCCCGCGGCGTGGTCGGGGACGAGGTGGCTGGCGCCTCGCGCTGGAGCGCCGCGCTGACCGTCGCCGGGCTGCTGATCGCCCTGCTCAGCCCCGTGCTGGGCGCGGTGGCCGACCGGACGGGGCGGCGCAAGCCGTGGATGGCGCTGTTCACCGGCCTGACCGTGGTCTTCTGCGCCGCGCTCTGGTGGGTGAAGCCCGACCCGTCCCACGCTTTGTTCGCCCTGGTCTGCGTGGTCGTCGGCACCGTCGCCTTCGAACTGGCGAATGTCTTCTACAACGCCAGCCTGACCGCGCTGGCGCCGCCGCGGATGCTCGGGCGGATTTCCGGCTGGGGCTGGGGCATCGGCTATTTCGGCGGGCTGGCCTGTCTGGTGGTCGCCCTGTTCGTCTTCGTGAAGTCGCCCGCCCCCCTGTTCGGCCTGCTCGACACGGCGGAGCAGGCGCCGGTGCGCGCGACCGCCCTGCTGGCCGCCGCCTGGTACGGGCTGTTCGCCCTGCCCTTCTTCCTGTTCGTTCCGGACGCGCCGGCGACCGGGCTGGGCATCCGGCAGGCGGCGCGGGAGGGCGTGGCGACGCTGCGCCGGACGCTGGCGGAGACGCGCAAATACCGCAACACGCTGCGTTTCCTGATTGCCAGCGCGATCTACCGCGACGGCATCAACACCATCACCGCCTTCGGCGGCATCTTCGCCGCCCACGCCTTCGGCATGAGTTTCGAGGAGATCCTGCTCTTCGCCATCGCGCTGAACGTGGTGGCCGGCGTCGGGGCCATCGGCTTCGCCTGGGTGGACGACCGGATGGGGGCCAAGCCGACCATCCTGGTCAGCCTGATCGGCCTGACCGCCTTCGGCGTGCCGCTGCTGCTGGCGACGGAGAAGGCGTGGTTCTGGGTGCTGGCCCTGGGTCTGGGCGCCTTCTTCGGGCCGGCGCAGGCGGCCGGACGGTCGATGATGGCGCGGCTGGCCCCGCCGGGCATGGTGGGCGAAATGTTCGGGCTCTACAGCCTGACCGGCCGCATGGCCGGCTTCGTCGGGCCGCTCGCCTTCGGGCTGGCGACCGCGCTGTTCGAGAGCCAGCGGGCCGGCATGGCGAGCGTTGTGGCTTTCTTCGTGATCGGTTTTGGGCTTATGCTGGCGGTTCGGGAGCCGGCACCGGGCGATGCGAATACGGTGCGACAGTCCGCCGCGGCATGACGGCGGATTCACCCAGCGGAAGCTGCTAACTTGCCTTTTGCTGCGACGCACAACGAATTTTGCGCGGAGGGCGGAACGGACATGTTGCACATCAAGGACATCGAGGCCTTCGCGCACATCAACGAGGCGCTGGCCCGCGACCACGCCGCGGCGCGTGGGGAAGACGATTCGGCGCCCCATCACCCGGCGTTGCATCCGGCGATGCTGATCGCCATGGCGGCGACCGGGCGGCTGAAGCCGGACGACAATGCGGACGGGAATTCCCAAGCCGAAGCCGCCGCCTTGCTGGCGCGGCTGATGGGGGCGCGGCGGGGGTAAAAACCTTGCCCCCTCCCTAACCCTCCCCCGCTCTCGCAGGGGAGGGAGAATGGTCCCCTCCCCTGCGAGAGCGGGGGAGGGTTAGGGAGGGGGCAATGGATGCGCCCCCGCCCGTCTCAGTGCCGGAAGTGGCGCATCCCCGTCAGCACCATCGCCAGCCCCTTCTCATCGGCGGCGGCGATGACGTCGTTGTCGCGGATCGAACCGCCGGGCTGGATCACCGCCGTCACGCCGGCTTCCGCCGCGGCCAGCAGGCCGTCCGCGAAGGGGAAGAAGGCGTCCGAGGCGACCACCGACCCCTTGGTCAGCGGCTCCGACAGGCCGGCGGCCTTGGCGGCCTCCGCCGACTTGATCGCGGCGATGCGCGCCGAGTCGACGCGGCTCATCTGGCCGGCACCGACGCCCACCGTGGCGCCGTTCTTGGCGTAGACGATGGCGTTCGACTTCACATGCTTGGCGACGCGGAAGGCGAAGAGCAGGTCGGCCAGCTCCTGCTCGGTCGGGGCGCGCTTGGTCACCACCTTCAGGTCGTCGAGCGTGATGCGGCCGTTGTCGCGGTTCTGCAGCAGGAAGCCGCCGGACAGCTGCTTCACCATCATCCCCGGCTCGGCCGGGTTCGGCACGTCCTTGGTCAGCAGGACGCGCAGGTTCTTCTTGGTGGCGAGCAGGGCGCGGGCCGCGTCGTCGGCGTCCGGGGCGATCACCACCTCGGCGAACAGCTTGGAAATCTCCTCCGCCGTGGCGGCGTCCAGCGGGCGGTTCACGGCGATGATGCCGCCGAAGGCGCTGACCGGGTCGCACAGCAGGGCCTGCTTGTAGGCGTCGAGCAGGTTCGCCCCCTCGGCGACGCCGCAGGGGTTGGCGTGCTTGATGATGGCGACGGCCGGACGCTCGAACTCGGCGACCAGCTCGAAGGCGGCGTCGGTGTCGTTCAGGTTGTTGTAGGACAGCTCCTTGCCCTGGAGCTGGATCGCCGTCGCCACACCCGGACGCTGCTCGCCGGTGACGTAGAAGGCCGCCTGCTGGTGCGGGTTCTCGCCGTAGCGCAGGGTCTGGCTGAGCTTGCCCGACAGGGTGGTGCGCGGCGGGAAGGTCTCGCCGAGCTGGCCGGCCAGCCAGGAGGAGATGGCCGCGTCGTAGGACGCCGTGCGGGCGTAGGCGCGCTGGGCCAGCGTGCGGCGGAGCTTGAGCGTGACGGCGCCGTCATGGGTCGCCAGCTCGTCCAGAACCGCCTCGTAATCCTCGGGGTCGGTGACGACGGTGACGAAGTCGTGGTTCTTGGCCGCGGCGCGGATCATCGCCGGGCCGCCGATGTCGATGTTCTCCACGCAGTTGGCGTAGTCGGCGCCCTTCGACACCGTCGCCTCGAACGGGTAGAGGTTCACCACCACGAGGTCGATCGGCGGGATGTCGTGGGTGGTCATCGCCTCGGCGTGGATGTCGCGGCGGGCCAGGATGCCGCCGTGCACGCGCGGGTGCAGCGTCTTGACGCGCCCGTCCATGATCTCCGGGAAGCCGGTGTGGTCGGAGACCTCCTTCACCGGGATGCCGGCCTCGGCCAGCCGCTGGGCGGAGCCGCCGGTGGACAGGATCTCCACGCCCTTGGCCGCCAGCGCCTGACCGAGCGCGACGAGGCCCGTCTTGTCGGACACGGAGATCAGCGCGCGCGTGATGCGGACCAGATCGGGGGCGGGCGAGTGGGCGACGTTCGGCGGGCTCATCGGGGCATCCTGGCTGTCATGGAACCGGCTGCGGCGAACCGGGCATGGGAAGACGGGGCCTGAGAAGACGGGACCCGGAAAGCCGGAAAAGCGAAACACCCCGCTTCGCCACCCCCGCCCGGGCGGGGATCACGGTCGCAGGGCGAACACTCCACAGACTCTCGAAACAGGCACCGATCCGTATTCCCACGGCCTGTCCGCCGCGGATGCGCGCGGTTTACCCCCCCTTGCGCTCGCGGCGCAAGGCCCATTTCACCGTCTTGATGGCGGGGCCGGTATGTCCGGAGACGGCGATCTGGGTGGTCCGCCGCGGCTCGTCGCCGCTGCCCAGATAAATGCTCTCCTCCAGCTCCAGCGTGGCGCCCGACGCGCGCAGCCGCCAGGCGGCGCCGCTCGGCAGCTTGAGCTGCACCTGACCGCCCTGGACGAGGCTCGCCTGGACCGCGGGATGCAGGTGGAAGCGGATGGTGAAGGGCCGTGGCTCCGGCGTGGCGCCGATCACCGGCTCCAGCATGTCCTCGCCGCGCAGATCCTCGCCGTTCTCCGCCAGATAGACGCGGCGGCGGTGCAAATAGCCGAAGTTGCGGCTGTAGCCGTTGTGGGTGGCGACGACCAGCACCGCCCCGTCGTTCTCCTGCCGCTCGCAGCCGACGTGCGAAGGGCGGCGGCCCAGCCCGCCCGCCTCGATCACCTCCGACGAGTTGGTCTCGGCCAGCACGACGGTGGAATGGGCGGCGGTGCCGGCCAGCGCGGCGCGCCACGGGCCGGTCTTCACCGGATGGGCGCCGCAATTGACGATCAGCCGCTCCTTGCCGACCGACATCTCCAGCGACAGGGTGCCGGCGTGGGCGGTGGCGTCCAGCCCGGTGACCGGCGGCACGCCGGTGTCCATCAACACCATGGTGCGCCCGGCGATCAGCCGTTCGAAGCCGGTGTGCGGCGCGCTCTTCAGCGGGCGCCCGCGGGCGTCGGCCTGGGCCAGCACCGTGTCGACCAGCGCCGCGTCCTCCTCCCGCCCGCCGTTGAACAGGGCGAGGCCACCGTCGCCGTGGCGGAAGAAGCGCAGGGCCGGAGTCATGCGGTCGATGGCGTGCTGCAGCGCCTCCGGCACGTCGGCGCGGGCGGTGCGCAGGACCGACCGCATGTCGATCAGGTCGCGCAGGATGCGCAGCTGCACCGAGGGGCAGCGCTCGACATGGCCGCCGTCCGGCAGGATCTGGCGCGGCAATTCCCGCTCCAGCAGCTTCAGCGCGTCCTGGCCGATCCGCTCATGCTCCGGCAGGCAGAAGCCGCCATAGACGAGGCCCTTGGCCGCGGTGACCAGCGCCTTGCCGTCCAGCGCGCCGGGCACCACGCGGGTCAGATGCTTGACCTGCCGGGCGAGGCTGTCGAAGACCGCGGCGCGGAACTCGTCGTCGGCGGAGGCGCAGTAGAAGTCGTGCAGGCCGATCCAGGCGGCGATGCGGCCGCCCAGCACCTCCGGCGCCCAGGTCTGGGCGTTCCAGCTCCCGTTGTGGTCCAGCCAGGACAGCACCAGCGCGCGGGCGCGCCGCCGCGCCGTGTCGCCCCCCACCGCCCGCAGGTCGCGCAGCCATTCGAAGCCGTGCAGGGCGTCCTGCCAGACGGCGCTGCCCGCCCGCCAGTTCGGCGCGCCGTGGGCGTCGGCCGCCCCGGCCTGCCCGCCGAAGCGGAAGACGCCGGCCAGGATCGCCGAGCCGTCCCCGGAGTCGCCCGGCCAGGGGTCCGGCGGCACGGCGGACAGGGCGGTCGGCGCGCGGCCGCCCAGCGTCAGCTTGTAGATCGGGTTGCCGAAGGCGATCTGCGCGACGCCGTCCCGCAAGCGGCCCATTTTCCCACGCCCGGCGCTCATCGGCTCACCCCGTCACACGGCGGGGAGAGGCGATGGCCGGCGCTTCGCTGAAGGCATTCGGGCGATCGGGGGGATGCATCCTGTTGTCGTATCAAATTCGCCTCGACCCCCGCAAGCCGGTGGTGCCCTAATCGTGCAGCCGTCGCAGCCGTGCCACGAAGAACCCGTCGATGCCGCCGAGGTCCCCGAGCATGCCCGGCAGGGATCGTACCTCACCGCGCTCGTTGATCAACTCGGCCAAATTGCCATCCCCCGCATGGCCGCCACCCAGATCGGCACCCAGATCGGCCGGCGTGATGGGCAGGCGCTCGACCCGCTTGTCGCGGGCCAGGATGCGGTCGATCTGCGCCTCGCCCTCCTCCGGCTGGATGGAACAGGTGCAGTAGACCAGCGTTCCGCCCGGCTTCACCAGATCGACGGCGTGGGCCAGCAGGCGGCTCTGCGCCTTGGCCAGCTTGCCGATGTCCTCCGGAGTCTTGACGCGCAGGATGTCGGGATGGCGTCGGATCGCCCCAGTGGCCGAGCAGGGGGCGTCGAGCAGCACCGCGTCGGCGGGCTGGTCGGGGATCCAGGTGGCGGCGTCGGTCGCCAGCACCTCCGCCGACAGGTTCAGCCGGGCCAGATTCTCCCGCACCCGCTCCAGCCGCTTGGCGGAGCGGTCGACCGCCGTCACCCGCGCGCCCTGCGCGACGAGCTGCGCGGTCTTGCCGCCGGGGGCGGCGCACAGGTCGTAGACGCTCTTGCCCGCCAGATCGCCGAACAGCTTGGCCGGCAGCGAGGCGGCGAGGTCCTGAACCCACCAGGCGCCCTCGGCGAAGCCCGGCAGTTCCGTCAGGTTGCCGCCGGCGGCGCGGCGCAGCGTGCCGGTGGGCAGCAGCCGGGCCTCCAGCCGCTCGGCCCACACCGCGGGATCGGCCTTGACGGTGATGTCCAGCGGCGCCTCGTGCAGATGCGCCTCGACGATGCCGCGGGTGCGGCCGATGCCGTAGGCCTGCCGCCAGGCCAGCCACAGCCAGTCCGGCGTGTTCAGGCGCCCGGCGTCCTGTTGGGCGGCCAGCTCCGCCCCCTCGCGGCCGATGCGGCGCAGGACGGCGTTGATCAGGCCCTTGTAGGGTTCCGCCCCCTTGGCCGCGGCCAGCTCCACCGCCGTGTCGACGGCGGCGTGGGCGGGCGTGCCGAGGAAGACGAGCTGGGCCGCGCCCAGCCGCAGGATGTCGTGCACGGTGGCCTTGGGCAGGCCCGGCTTGGCGAGACTGCCCTGGATCAGCGCGTCGATCTGGCCGAGCCGGCGCAGCACGGTGGCGGTCAGCAGCCGCACGAAGCCGCGGTCGCGCGGGTCGAGCCCGCGCAACTCCGGATGCGCGTCGAACGCATCGTCGAAGGGAATGGATTTGCGCAGCACGTCGCGCAGAAGATCGAGCGCGGCGGAGCGCGCGGCAAGGGAGGCGTCGGACATGCCGCTGGATGTAGCGCGCCGGACGGCGGGTGTCGAGTAGCCGCAGCGCCGGGCCGAACGGATTCCGGCTCCCTCAGCGGGGCGCCTCAGCGGGCGAGCGCGCCCCGCCGTCCGCCCTCGTGGTCGGGATAGGGGCCGACGTCCTCGACGAAGAAGCAGGCGACGCCGCGCAGCTCGCCCCGGCGCAGGATGAAACGGTTGCCGTTGCCGGCCTTCATCGCCCACAGCGCCGTCCCCTCCAGCCCCGTTCCCGCCAGCGGACTCAGCTCCAGCTCCGGCGGCACCGGGGCCTCGCCCAGCCGCTTGAGGAAACGGTCGGCGCGGACGCGGTCGTCCGGCGGCAGGCTGCGCGCCGCGCGGGCGTCGTAGCGGTCGCTCTTGACGTAGCGGGTCCCGGCTCCCTGGATCGGGCTGGACGGCCCGCCCGGGTCGGCGGCGGCGCGCTCCAGCATCAGCGCCCAGCGGGCGTCCCGCGCCATCGCCAGGGCGCGGCGGTGGACAGCGCGGCAATGCTCGGCCAGTTCGTGGAAACGGGGCATCAGGTCGCGCTTGCGGAAGCCGACCTCCATCATGACGCGCTCCACCGCCCCGTCCGCGGCAACGCCGGAGGCGGGAATGCCGCGCGTCTCCAGCGCCAGCAGGGCGTCGATGCGCCGGTCGCGGTCCGGCGCGGCAATGCCCTGGGTCAGCGTCCGCCCGAGTTGCTCCAGCGCCGCCTCGGCACGGCGTTCGGCCTCGGCGATGCGCAGGAGCACGTCATCCCGGCTGGTGGCGGTGGAAACGCTCAGCCACCCCGCCTCGAACAGCGGGGTCTTGTCGAGAAACAGGTCCGGCACGATTCCCGTCAGCCGTCGGCGCGCATGCGCCCGACGATCTCCTCCAGCACCGTTTCGGCCTTGTCGTTGTCCACCTGGCAGGTGCCCGCGGCCTCGTGTCCGCCACCGCCGTACTCCAGCATCAGCGGGCCGATGTTGGTCCTGGAGCTGCGGTTGATGATCGACTTGCCGCAGGCCAGCACCGTGTTCTGCTGCTTCAGCCCCCACAGCACATGGATCGACACGTTCGCTTCCGGATACATGGCGTAGATCATGAAGCGGTTGCCGGCGTAGATGGTCTCCTCCCGCCGCAGGTCGATGACCACGACGTTGCCGCGGATCGTGCTGCAGCGGGCGAGCTGGTCGGAGAACTTCGCCTCATGCTCGGTGTAGAGGTCCACCCGCTCCTTCACGTCGGGCAGGGCGAGGATCTCGTCGATGCCATGGCTGCGGCAATAGTCGATCAGCTCCATCATCAGCTGATAGTTGGAGATGCGGAAATCGCGGAAGCGCCCCAGGCCGGTGCGCGCGTCCATGATGAAGTTCAGCAGGGCCCAGCCCTGCGGCTTCAGGATGTCCTCGATGCCGTACTGGGCGGAGTCGGCCTGATCGACCGCGGCCATCATCGCGTCGGAGATGGTCGGGAAACGCTCCTTGCCGCCGTAGTAATTGTAGACGACGCGGGCGGCAGAGGGAGCGTCGGCCTCGATGACGTGGTTGTCGCGCTTGCCGACGCGGATCGTCTCCGACAGATGATGGTCGAAGGCGAGGTGGACGCCGGGCACATAGGGCAGGTTGGTGGTGATGTCGCGGTCGGAAATCTCGACCTTGCCGTCCTGCATGTCCTTGGGATGCACGAACTTGATCTCGTCGAGGATGCCCAGCTCCTTCAGGAGCACGGCGCAGACCAGCCCGTCGAAGTCGGACCGGGTGACGAGGCGGTATTTCGTGACGTCGGACATGCGGTGTTCCCCCTGAGCGCCCCACAATCGGCAAGCGGAGGGAAAGTAGACTTGCACCTTTCGGCGTGCAACCGCGAACCGTCCGGCCCGGAAACGCCCGTCTGAACGCGGCGTCCGGCGAAGGCGGGCAAGATCGACACGGATTTCACGGATCACAACAGGATTTCACGGAATTGCTCGAACCAGTGCGGCTGGTCCGGTTGCGGCTGATATGAGGCACGGATCAGGAATTCCGTGAAATCCGTGCCCAAATCCGTGAAATCCGCGTCGATCTTGCCCCCGGCTTCACCACCCATCCGATCGGGCGATGGACGTGGCGGGCTCACCCCCAGGGGCTGCGCGGCATGAAGGAGGGGCCGGCCATGCCGCGCAGGCGGCGGACCCGTTCCTCCATGTTCGGATGGGTCGAGAACAGGCTGTCGAGGCTGCGGCCGTGCAGCGGGTTGGCGATGAACAGATGCGCCGTGGCCGGGTTGGATTCCGCCGCGTAGTTCGGGATCTGGTGGGCGTAGTTGTGGATGCGGGTCAGCGCGTCGGCCAGCCACAGCGGGCGACCGCAGATCTCCGCGCCGATGCGGTCGGCCTCGTACTCGCGGGTACGGCTGATCGCCATCTGGACGATCATCGCGGCGAAGGGGGCCAGGATGGCGATCAGGATGCCGCCGATCAGCCCCAGCGGGTTGCCGCCCTGGCCGTTCTGGCTGTTGCCCTGCGACGCGCCGAAGAACATGCCGAAGTTGGCGAGCATGGAGATGGCGCCGGCGATGGTCGCGGTGATCGTCATGATCAGCGTGTCGCGGTTCTTCACATGGGCCAGCTCGTGGGCCATGACGCCGGCGACCTCCTCCGGGCTGAGCAGGCGCAGCAGGCCGGTGGTGGCGGCGACCGCGGCGTTCTCCGGGTTGCGCCCGGTGGCGAAGGCGTTGGGCTGGTCGTTCTCCATGATGTAGACGCGCGGCATCGGCAGGCCGGCGCGCTCGGCCAGCTGCTGGACGATGCCGTAATATTCGGGGGCGGTGTAGGCGTCGACCTCCCGCGCGCCGTACATGGACAGCACCATGTCGCCGGAGTTCCAGTAGCTGAACAGATTCATGCCCAGCGCCATGACGAAGGCGATCATCATGCCGCCCTTGCCGCCGATCAGATAGCCGATGCCCATGAACAGGGCGGTCAGGCCGGCGAGGAGGATGGTGGTCTTCACATAGCTGGTCATGGCGATGTTCCGGGCAATCTTCTGGACGGTGTCACTGTTGGTTGGACGAGACGGCCCGGCGGGGCTTTCCGCCGGACCTGTCTGGTGATATGGGCTTGGCGGAAGGCATCGTTCAAGATGGCCAAGCACCGCACCCGACCCCAGAGGACGGCCATGACCGAGACGAAGACCACCGGACCGGGACCGCAGGACGCCGCGAAGCCCGCCTCCGAGGCGACGAAGACCGACGAGGCCCGGACCCCGGACGCCAAGGCCGGGGAAGGCGCCAAGGGACCCGAGCAGATGCCCGGCGAGATCGGCGGCCCGCAGGGGCCGGAGCCGACCCGCTTCGGCGATTGGGAGTTCAAGGGCCGATGCTCGGATTTCTAAGCCGGCACCCCTTAGGACAGCCTACCTTTATAATCCCGTCGGCGAATTGAACACATATACATTCAGGACACAATACCTAGGTTGTGCTTGATGTGTTCTGGTTCGCGCGCTACTCTGTGACCGGTTCGCCCCTTCGCGGACCGGTGCCCGGAGAGGCCGCGCCATGGGATCGCCCGCCATGGGATCACCCAAGACCATCACCCCATGCCCACCCCGCTCCGCCGGGCTCTGGCTGGCGCTTCTTTCCACGTTGCTGGCCGGCACCGTCCAGGCTGCTCTGCCCGCCCTCCCCGGCCCGATCCCGGCGGAGGTGCTGGAGGTTCTGGACGGCGACACGTTGCTGGTGCGCGCCACCATCTGGTTGGGTCAGGTGGTGGAAACCCACGTCCGGGTGGATGGGCTGGACGCGCCGGAGATGCGCGCCCGCTGCCCCCGTGAGCGGGAACTGGCGGAGACCGCCCGCGACCACGCGCGCCGCCTGATCGGGACCGCCCCGGTGCGGCTGCTCGACGTCCAGCCCGACAAGTACGGCGGACGGGTGCACGCCCGCGTGCTGACCGGCGGAGGCGCCGACCTGTCGGCCGCGCTGATCGCGGCGGGGCTCGCCCGCCCCTATCACGGCGAACGGCGCCAGCCCTGGTGCGACGGGACGGGCATGGGCTAACCCGGCTCCACCAACGGGTGAGTCGGGAACCCGCCGTCTCGCTCCGCTGTTGCCCCTCCCACCAAGGAGGAGAGCGAACCATGACGACCCAGGCCTCGTCTTACGTCCCCGGCGCCATCGCCTTGCTGGCCGCCAGCCTCGCCCTGTCCGGCGCCGCCGTGGCGCAGGACGCCAAGACGATGGAGGGCGGACTCGGCGCCGCCCCGCCGTCCCAGGGCGAAGCCTGGATGGAATCGACCGGCGCCCAGGACCCGACTCTGGGCGAGCGCCGCACCGAGAAGCAGAAGAACGCGGCGGAGACCCGCGCGCAGGGGCGCATCGGCTCCGTCCCCGACGCGGCGAGCGGCGAGTCCGGCCTGAAACCCGGCACCGCCGAGTCCGTGAAGACCCAATCCGGCAGCGGCGCCTCCGGCGGATCGGACACCGCTCCCAAATAACGGCCCCAAAACGAAACCGGGGGCCGCGAAGGCCCCCGGTCCGGTGACAGGATCCGATGAACGCCGCGGTCAGGCGTTGTTCATGCGGTTCTCGATCAGGTCGGTCACGACGGTCGGATCGGCCAGCGTCGAGGTGTCGCCCAGGCTGTCGTGCTCGTTCGCGGCGATCTTGCGCAGGATGCGGCGCATGATCTTGCCCGAACGGGTCTTCGGCAGGCCTGGCGACCACTGGATCAGGTCCGGCGAGGCGATCGGGCCGATCTCCTTGCGCACCCAGGCCACCAGCTCCTTGCGCAGCTCTTCCGTCGGGCTTTCCCCGGCGTTGAGCGTGACGTAGGCGTAGATGCCCTGGCCCTTGAGGTCGTGCGGGTAGCCGACGACGGCGGCCTCGGCGACCTTCGGGTGGGCGACCAGAGCGCTCTCCACTTCCGCCGTGCCCATGCGGTGGCCCGACACGTTGATCACGTCGTCGACGCGGCCGGTGATCCAGTAGTAGCCGTCCGCGTCGCGGCGGCAGCCGTCACCGGTGAAGTAGTAGCCCGCGAAGGTCGAGAAGTAGGTCTGGACGAAGCGCTCGTGGTCGCCGAACACCGTGCGCATCTGGCCCGGCCAGCTGTCGGCGATGCAGAGGTTGCCTTCCGTCTCGCCCTCCAGCTCCTTGCCGTCGTTGTCCACGACGACCGGCTTGACACCGAAGAACGGCTTGGTCGCCGAACCCGGCTTCTGGCCGATGGCGCCCGGCAGCGGGGTGATCAGGATGCCGCCGGTCTCGGTCTGCCACCAAGTGTCGACGATCGGGCAACGGCCCTCGCCGACCACGTTGTAGTACCACAGCCAGGCTTCCGGATTGATCGGCTCGCCCACCGACCCCAGGATGCGCAGCGAGGAGCGGGAGGTGCTCTTCACCGGCCCCTCGCCCTCGCGCATCAGCGAGCGGATGGCGGTCGGGGCGGTGTAGAAGATGTTGACCTTGTGCTTGTCCACCACCTGCCAGAAGCGGGAGATGTCCGGGTAGGTCGGCACGCCTTCGAACATCAGCGTGGTCGCGCCGTTGGCCAGCGGGCCGTAGACGATGTAGCTGTGGCCGGTGACCCAGCCCACGTCCGCCGTGCACCAGTAGACCTCGCCGTCCTTGTAGTCGAAGACGTACTGGTGGGTCATCGACGCGTAGACGAGATAGCCGCCGGTGGTGTGCAGCACGCCCTTCGGCTTGCCGGTCGAGCCCGAGGTGTAGAGGATGAACAGCGGGTCCTCCGCGCTCATCTCCTCCGGCGGGCAATCGGCGGAGACCGACGCGATCTCCTCGTGGTACCAGAGGTCGCGGCCCTCGGTCCAGGCGACGTTGCCGCCGGTGTGCTTGACGACCAGCACATGCTTGACGCCCGGCGCCGCGGCGACAGCCTTGTCGGCGTTCGCCTTCAGCGGAACCTTGCGGCCGCCGCGCAGACCCTCGTCGGAGGTGATGACGAAGTGGCTGTCGCAGTCGACGATGCGGTCCTTCAGGCTGTCCGGCGAGAAGCCGCCGAACACGATGGAGTGGATGGCGCCGACGCGCGCGCAGGCCAGCATGGCGTAGGCGGCCTCGGGGATCATCGGCAGGTAGATGGTGACGCGGTCGCCCTTCTTGACGCCGTTCTTCTTCAGAACGTTTGCGAGGCGGCAGACCTGCTCGTGCAGTTCCTTGTAGGTGATGTGCCTGGAAACGCCCGGATCGTCGCCTTCGAAGATGATGGCGGTCTGGTCGCCGCGCGTCGCGAGGTGGCGGTCGACGCAGTTGGCGGAGACGTTCAGCGTGCCGTCGTAGAACCACTTGATGTGGACGTCGCCGGTGTAGCTGACGTCCTTCACCTTGGTGTACGGCTTGATCCAGTCGATGCGCTTGCCCTGCTCGCCCCAGAAGGCTTCCGGATCGTTGATCGATTGCTCGTACAGGCGGGCGTAGGCGGCTTCGTCCACGTAAGCGGTCTTGGCGATTTCCGGCTTAACAGGAAAAAACGAATTGTCGGACATTGGCTCGCGATTCCCCCGTAGTGCTTCTGGTTACGCCCTGAAGGGCTGTTGGGGAGCGGCTTCCTGCCGCCCCTGTTGCGGGACATTATCCACACAAGTTCCCGTCACCACAAGCAGAACGGCTGATTGTCCGTCCTCTCCATCGGGGCTTTCGGTTCCACTTTGTTGCAGCGCACCGCCCGTTCTTTTGAATTCACCGGCATCCGCGACGACACGACAGCGCGACTATTTGTCGCGCATAATACGAAAGCATGATGACGCCCTTCGGCAAGCCGCTTAACCCGGTCTTAACCGGCGCATCGTTAGCGTGCATGGCGTTCACCCAACAGCAGGGCACCGGCATGGCCAGCACGACCAGCGCGGACGGCACCACCGGAAACGGCACCACCGGAGACGGCACGACTGGCGGCGGTGCCGGACAGGGCCTGGAGCTGGCCGGACGCCTGTCGGAGATGGGCAGCCGCACCAGCCTGATGGTGATCGACGCCGCCCTGCGCACGGCGTCTCTGGCCGAACTGGATGCGTCCGGCTCGGCCGCTCTGGCGCCGTTCGGGGAAGACGCGGGCTTCGCCGGAGCCGCGGCGGAGATGCAGGCGCTGGCCCGCCGAATGCTTCAGGCCACGCAGGATTTCCAGGCGGCCATCCACGAACCGGCGGAGTGATCCGCCGCCGCGGACGGCCGCGCTTTCAGCCGATCGAACCGACCCTCACGCCTCGATCCCGGCCAGTGCGCAGACATGCGCCCATTCGGCGTCCGACACCGGGCAGACCGACAGGCGCGACTGCTTGACCAGGGCCATGCCCTGAAGCAGCGGGTCGGCCTTCATCGTCTTCAGCGTGACCGGCGTCTTCACGGGCAGCAGCGCCCGCACGTCGACCATGCCGAAGCGGCCCGCCTCGTCGCTCGGGTCCGGGTAGTATTCCCGCGCGATCTCGACGACGCCGACCACCTCCAGCCCCTCGTTCGAGTGGTAGAAGAAGGCGCGGTCGCCGACCTTCATGGCCTTCAGGTTGTTCGACGCCTGATGGTTGCGCACGCCGTCCCAATGGGTGGTGCCGTCGGCAACCATGCGCTCCCACGAATATTTGAAGGGCTCCGACTTCAGAAGCCAGCGGGCCATCGCCGTCCGCCCCCGGTCAGGACTTCGGGTAGACCCGGCGCCACGCCCGGATCTCCACATTCTCGAACAGCCCGGCCTGGGCGTAGGGGTCGTTGGCGGCGAAGTCCTTCGCGGCGGCCTCGTCGGCGCACTCCACGATCAGCAGGCTGCCGGCCATGCCCTGGCCGTCGTCGGACAGCAGCGGGCCGGCGGCGAACAGACGGTCGGCGTGCGCTTCCAGATAGGCCAGATGGGCCGGGCGGTTGTCGGCCCGCACCTGGGCGGCGCCGGCCTTGTCGGTGCAATGGAACATGTACAGCATGGGGAACCCCTTCCGTTCGGTCGGGCGGGAGCCTAGCGCAGCCGCGACCGCCGCGGAAGGTGCCGCGACGCGCGGCCTTCCACGGACGGGGAGGAGTCAGCGGTGCAGCCAGAGGAAGGGCGCGCGCAGCGGCGGCGGGCGCCTGGGACGCGCAGGGTCGGTGTCGCGGCGGCTTCGCTCAGGCGCCGCGCTGTTTTCGCCCGTCCCCGCTCCGTCGGGCGGCGATCATCCGCCCGGCATCCAGCAATGCGGCGGCGCGAAGCGCCAGCAGGGCGAACGGGTGCGGCGGGGCGAACATGGAACGGACTCCGAATGTGAAGGCGCGAAGCCTCGCACAACCCATCCGATCTTGCAACCATTCCGAATTCGGCCGAACCGCCCGCCTCTCAGCGCCCCTCTTCGCGGAAGGGCCGCGACAGCAGCCCGTCGATCGTCGCGTCCAGCCCGGCGCCGCGGTTCAGGATCGCGTCCACGGCGGCGCACAGCGGCATGTCCACGCCCTTCCTCCCGGCCAGCCCGACCACCGCGGCGGCGGTGTAGACGCCCTCGGCGACGGAGCGGCGCTCCGCCAGCACCTCGGCCAGCGTCCGGCCGGCGCCGAGGGCGGCGCCCAGCGACATGTTGCGCGATTGCAGGCTGGAGCAGGTCAGCGTCAGGTCGCCCAGCCCCGACAGCCCCATCAGCGTCTCCGGCCGCCCGCCGAGCGCCAAGGCCAGCCGGGTGATCTCGGCCAGTCCGCGGGTGATCAGCGCCGCCCGCGCGTTGTCGCCCAGCTTGCGGCCTTCCACCACGCCGCAGGCGATGGCCAGCACGTTCTTCACCGCTCCGCCGATCTGCGAGCCGACCACGTCGTCGGACAGGTAGGGGCGGAAGGTGCGGCTGCCCAGCGCCTCGACCAGCCGGCCGCCCAGCGCGGCGTCGGCGCAGGCCAGCGTCACCGCGGTCGGCAGGCCGCGCGCCACCTCCGCCGCGAAGGTCGGGCCGGACAGCACGGCCAGCGGCGTCCCCGCCGGCAGCGCGGCCTCCGCCGCCTCGCTCATCAGGGCATGGCTGTCCAGCTCGATCCCCTTGGCGCAGATGACCAGCGGGGTGCCCGGCCGCAGATGGGCGGCGAGGCCGGCGCAGGCGCTGCGCAGATGCTGGGCCGGGGTGACGAGGAGGATGGCGTCGCAGGCGGCAACCCCGGCCAGATCGCCGGTCGCGCGCAGTTCGGCGGGCAAGGTGACGCCGGGCAGATAATCGCGGTTCTCCCGCCCGGCGTTGACCGACTCGACCACCGCCGGCTCGCGCGCCCACAGCAGGGCCTCCTGCCCGGCGCGCAGGGCGGCCAGAGCCAGCGCCGTGCCCCAGGCCCCGCCACCGATTACGCCGATGCGCCGGAAGTCCGTTGCCGCCATGGATGCCCCCCGATTTTTGGATGTGTCTTGAAGAGTTTGCCCGCCTGTTTAGGCGGAGCGTTCCCGGTCCGCAACCCGGACGGTCACGCCTCCGGCGTCAGCATGAGCTTCATCCCGACATGGCTCGCCCGGAAGCCCAGCCGCTCGTAGAAGCGGTGGGCGTCGGTGCGCCGGGTCTGGCTGGTCAGCTGCACCATCACGCAGCCCTCGGCGCGGGCCAGCGCGATGGCGTGCCGCATCATGGCGCTGCCGATCCCCTGGCCGCGCAGCGCGCCGTCCACCTTCACCGCTTCCACCGTCGCCCGCGCCGCGCCCCGGCGGGCCAGCCCGTGCGTGACGGTGAACTGGAAGCAGCCGACGATGCGCCCGTCCAACTCCGCCAGCACGATGGAATTGCCCGGCTGCGCCGCCATGCGGTCGAAGGCGTCCCAATAGAGCGGGTCGAGCGGTTCGCTGTAGACGTCGCCGCCGGTGGACAGGGCATCGTCGGCGGTCAGCCGGACGATCGCCGGCACGTCCTCGCGCCGGGCGGTGCGGAAGGTCAGGGCCATGGCAGGATCATCCTCAGGCCTTCACGCCGGAGCCGACCCCGGCCTTGCCGATGGCCGGCTTGGCGGTCGGATCGAGCGGCCAGCGCGGGCGCGGCGCGAAGTCCAGCGGGTCGGTCTGGCCCAGCCGGAAGCGCTCGATCCCCGCCCAGGCGATCATCGCCGCGTTGTCGGTGCACAGCCGCAGCGGCGGCGCCACGAAGGGCATGGCCTCGCGGTCGGCGAGCTTTTGCAGGCGGGCGCGCAGCGTCTTGTTGGCCGCCACGCCGCCGGCCACCACCAGGGCGCCGCCCTGCGGGTGCATCTCCTTGAACCGGCGCATGGCGCGGGCGCAGCGGTCGGCCATCACCTCGGCCACCGTGGTCTGGAAGGCGGCGGCGAGGTCGGCCTGATCCTCCGCCGAGAGGGGCGTTCCCAGCTCCTCGACATGGCGCCGCACCGCGGTCTTCAGGCCGGAGAAGGAGAAATCGCAGCCGGGGCGTCCGACCATCGGGCGCGGCAGGTCGAAGCGGCCCGGATTGGTCGCCAGCGCCGCCGCCTTCTCCAGCAGCGGCCCGCCGGGATAGCCGAGGCCGAGCAGCTTGGCCGTCTTGTCGAACGCTTCGCCCACCGCGTCGTCGATGGTGGTGCCGAGCCGCCGGTATTGGCCCACCCCCTCGACCACCAGAAGCTGGCAGTGCCCGCCGGACACCAGCAGCAGCAGGTAGGGGAAGGGCACATCGTCGGTCAGCCGGGCGGTCAGCGCGTGGCCTTCCAGATGGTTCACCGCGACGAAGGGCAGCCCGCGCGCCGCGGCGATGGCCTTGGCGGTCATCACCCCGACGATCACCCCGCCGATCAGCCCCGGCCCACCGGTCGCCGCCACGGCGTCGATGTCGGCGAAGCCCAGCCCGGACTCCGCCATGGCGCGGCGGATCAGCCCGTCCAGATGCTCCAGATGGGCGCGCGCGGCGATTTCCGGCACCACCCCGCCATAGGGCGTGTGGTCGTCCAGCTGCGAGAGCACCACGTCGGCGCGGATCTCCCGCGCGTCGGTCACGATGGCCGCCGCCGTCTCGTCGCAGCTCGTTTCGATTCCAAGAACGATCATGATGGCCGTCAAACTAGCCGTCTCCACCGCTCTGGTATAGGGTCTTGACCCGGATTCTTCAGGACTTTCCCCTTCCATGAACAAGGACGTCCCCGACCACGACGCCAGCATCGTCTATTACGACGGCGATTACCCGTCGCTGGAGATCGGCGAGGCGCGTGCGGAAAACGCCGCGACGCTCGCCCGGCTCGGCATGCTGGGCGACGTGCCCTTCTACACGGAGCGCGCGGCGGAGACCGGCGGTCCGATCCTGGAGATCGGCTGCGGCACCGGCCGCCTGACCATCCCGCTGGCCCGCGCCGGACACGCGGTGTGGGCGGTGGACGTCTCCGACGCCATGCTCGACCAGCTTCGCGCCAAGCTGGCGCGCGAGGCGCCGGAGGTGCGGGACCGCGTCCACATGGTGCGGCAGGACGCCGCGGCGCTGGACCTGCCGGTGCGGGATTTCCGGCTGGCCATCATTCCCTTCAACGTGCTGATGCTGATCCCCGACCTGACGGCGGAGCGCCGCGTCCTGGCCGCCGCCGCCGCCCATCTGGCCCCGGGCGGCGTGTTGGCGCTGGATGTGATGAACCCGCTGACCATGCCGATGGACGCCGAGACCAAGCCCAGCCCGTCGGAGCCGCGGCGCAGCCCGCACAGCGGCAACCGCTACATCCGCAACAGCCTGGCCACCCGCCTGGACGAGGGGCAGTGCCAGCGCATTTACGGCTGGTACGACGAGCTGTTGCCGGACGGCAAGATCGTGGTGACCGAGTACGGCTTCACCTGGCGGATGATCTTCCGCTACGAGCTGGAGTTGATGCTGGAGGGCGCCGGATTCGCCATCGAACGGCTGGCCGGCGACTTCGAGGATGCCCCCTGGACGGTGGACAGCCGCCGCATGGTGGTCACGGCGCGCCGCGCCTCCCCCCTCACCAAAGAGTAGCGCGCGCGTCACCAGGGCTTGCAAAGCGCGGTGGATCGCCTAGAACACTGGCCCCATGACCCAACCGCTCCGCATCGGCACGCGCGGCAGCCCGCTGGCGCTGGCGCAGGCCCACGAGACCCGCGACCGGCTGATCGCGGCGCACCCGCATCTGGCCGCCCCCGGCGCCATCGAGATCGTCGTCTTCAAGACGACCGGCGACCGCATCCTGGACCGCACGCTGGCCGAGGCCGGCGGCAAGGGCCTGTTCACCAAGGAACTGGAGGACGCGCTGCTCGACGGCCGCGCCGACCTCGCCGTCCATTCGATGAAGGACGTGCCGACCTGGATGCCGGACGGGCTGGAGATTTCCACGCTCCTGCCGCGCGAGGACACGCGCGACGCCTTCTTCTCGCGCGGCGGCCACACGGTGGACACGCTGCCCGCCGGCTCCGTCGTCGGCACCGCGGGCTTGCGCCGTCAGGCCCAGATCCTGGAGCGGCGGCCCGACCTGACCGTCGTGCCCTTCCGCGGCAACGTGCAGAGCCGCCTCGCCAAGCTGGAGGCCGGGGAGGTCGACGCCACCCTGCTGGCGCTCGCCGGGCTGCGCCGCCTCGGCCTGACCGACCGCATCACCGCCGTGCTGGAGCATGAGGAGATGCTGCCCGCCGTCGCCCAGGGCGCCATCGGCATCGAGATCCGCAGCGCCGACGACGCCACCCGCGCCCTGCTCGCCCCGCTGAACTGCGCCGCCACCACGGCCCGCGTGACGGCCGAGCGCGCGCTGCTCGCCATGCTCGACGGCTCCTGCCGCACCCCCATCGCCGGGCTGGCCACGCTGGACGGCGACCGGCTCCACCTGAAGGCAAAGGTGCTGTCCAACGACGGCCGGCAGGTTTTCCGGGCCGAGCGCAGCGGCAGCGCCGCCGACGCCGCGGCGATAGGCGCCGACGCCGGGGCGGAGATCAAGGCGGTCCTGCCGCCCGACTTCTTCAAGAGCTGACGGCGGCCGGCGATGGCGGCCCCCCACCTCCTGGTCACCCGTCCGGCGGAGGATTCCGAGCCTCTGTCGGCCCGTCTGCGCGCGCAGGGCTTCATCGTGTCGGCGGAGCCGATGCTGGAGATCCGCTGGCTGGACGGGCCGGAGCCGGACGTCGGAAACGTACAGGCCCTCCTCTTCACCAGCGCAAACGGCGTACGGGGCTACACCAGACGTACGAGCCGGCTTGACCGTCCGGTCTATGCGGTCGGCGACGCCACCGCGACCGCCGCCCGCGCGGCCGGTTTCACGCGGGTTGAAAGCGCGTCCGGCGACGTGTACGCGCTGGCCGATCTGGTGCGCCGGCGCTGTAGCGCGGCTGCGGGTCCGCTACTTCATGTCGCAGGAACCAAGCTCGCCGGCGACCTGTCGGCCATGCTGGGCGAGGCCGGATTTTCCATCCTGCGGGAAACGCTGTACGACGCCGTTCCGAGCGCGCGGCTGTCGGACGGCACGGCGGCGCTGCTGCGTACGGGAACACTGGACGCCGTGTTGTTTTTCTCTCCCCGTACCGCCCGTTCGTTTGTTAGGCTTGTCGCCGAGGCCGGGCTCATCGACCGCTGTCGTACAGTGGACGCGCTCTGCCTCAGCCCCGCGGTCGCGGAGGCTGCCCGCGCGTACGGTGAGCTGGGAGTGACACCGTGGCAGAACGTACGGGTGGCGCCACGGCCGGAGCAGGACTCTCTGCTCGGCCTGCTGCCGGACCCGTCCGGCGGCACGGGCCGGGCTTGAGCGCATCCGCTTGGGGGCTTGTGTGGCGTTCGTTGAGAACAACTGCGACCAGAAGGCACCCAATGACCTCTCGCCCAGGCTCCGAACACGAGGCTGACCCGAACGGCCACACGCCGTCCGACCAGAACCAGACGCCCAACCAGACCCCGTTGGCCGACCAGAACCAGGTGCCCGGCGGCCCCGCCGTCGAACGCATCATCGAACGCTTCGGCGGCATCCGCCCCATGGCCCACAAGCTGGACATCCCGGTCACCACGGTGCAGGGCTGGAAGAAGCGCGGCGCCATTCCGCTGGCCCGCCACGCCGACCTCCGCGCCTCCGCCGCCAAGCACCGGATCAAGCTGAGCGAAGCCGACCTGGAAGCCGCCACGCCGAGCGAGGACCGCAACGCTCCCGACGCCGCCGGCTCGGTGATGCCGCTGCCGCCGCCGGACGCTCCCGTCATCACGCCGATCGCTCCCCTTTCCGAAGGCGCAGAGCCGTTCAAGGCCGAGCCCACCAAGGTTGAGTCCGTCAAGGCCGAGGACACCCTGCCGGGCGCCGACACGCTGCCGGGCGGTGGCCCGGTGCCGGCCACGGACCTGCCGCCCGCCACCCTGCCGCCCGCCGCGGACACTCTTCCGGGCGCCGCCGACACCCTGCCCGGCGGCGACGTGAAGGCCGAGACGATCAAGGGCGAGGAGATCCGCTCCGAAGAGAGCAAGGAAGAGGCCAAGGCCGATCCCTTCAAGGCCGCCCCCTTCACGTCGGACGAGGTCAAGAGCGAGACGCCGCCGCCGGTGGAGCCCCCCGCTTCCGCCTACACGACCTCCTCCTACGAGCCGCCGCGTTACGAGGCGCCGCGCGAGGAGCGCAAGTCGGGCGCCGGCTTCGCCACCGCCGTGTCGCTGATCGCCCTGCTGGTCGGCGCCGCCGCCCTGTCGCAGCCCTGGTGGGGCCCGCGCGTTCCCGGCTGGCCCACCGCCGGCGGTCCCGCCGCCCCGTCCGCGGCCGCCCCGGCGGCGCAGCCCGATCCGGCCCTGCGCAACCAGATCCAACAACTGACCGAGCGCCTCGCCAAGCTGGAGCAGCGCCCCGCCGCCGCCCCGGCCGAGGGCAACGCGGCCGCTTCCGGCATCGACCAGCAGACGCTGGACAACGCCGTCGGCCAGCTCGCCGCCCGCATCCAGCAGCTTGAGGAACGTCCTCAGGCCGCCGCAGCCGCCGCTCCGGCCGAGCCCGACCCGCGCATCGCCCAGCTGACCGAGCAGCTCGGCCAGGTCCAGCAGCGCGTCGACGCGGTCGGCAGCGAGGTCCAGGCCGCCGGGCAGATCCGCCAGGACGTGGACGCGCTGAAGCAGGAGCTGTCCACCGTCAACCAGGCGGTGGAAACCCGCCGCGACGCCGCCACCGCCGCCCAGACGCTGGTGCTCGCCGCCGGGCAGCTCCGCTCCGCCCTGGCCGCCGGGCAGCCGTTCCAGCAGGAACTCCAGGCCGTCCGCGCCGTGGCGTCGGGCGACGCCCAGGTGACGCAGCCGCTGGAGGCCGTGGCCGGCTACGCCGCCAAGGGCGTGCCGACGCAGCCGCAGCTCACCGACCGCTTCTCCGCCATGGCCTCAGACATCGTGCGCGCCGACAACCAGGGCGAGGGCAACGACTGGGTGGAGCAGGTCACCGGCAAGATCGCCACGCTGGTCACCGTGCGCCGCTCGGGCGGCGACGCGGTCGGCGACGGCGCCTCGGCGGTGGTCGCCCGCGCCGAGGCCGCGCTGCAGGCCGGCAACCTCGGCGGCGCGGTCAAGGAGCTGGCGGCCCTGAAGGGCCCGGCGGCGCAGGTCGCCGCCCCGTGGATCGCCGACGCCAAGGCCCGTCTGGCCGCCAACGAGGCCGGCCAGCAGCTCACCAACCGCGCCATCGGCCTGCTCTCGCAGTCCGCCGGGGTCAAGGGAGCGGCCCAATGACACGCGCCATCTGGTTCATCATCAAGGTCGCCATCGTCGTCGCGATCGCGGTCTGGCTGGCCAACCATCCCGGAACCCTCGCCATCAACTGGCAGGGCTACGTCGTCGAGACCGGCATCGGCATCGCCATCCTGATCGGCGTGGCGGCCCTGGCGGCCGGCATCGTCCTCTACCGGCTGGGCCGCGCCATCCTCGGCGCGCCGCGCAACTTCGGCCGCTACCGCCGGTCGCGCCGGCGCGAGCGTGGCTATCAGGCGCTGACCCGCGGCATGGTCGCCGTCGCCGCCGGCGACGCCACGACCGCCCGCAAGATGGCGCGCAAGGCCGACGGGCTGCTCAACGAGCCGCCGCTGACCATGCTGCTGTCGGCCCAGGCCGCCCAGCTCCAGGGCGACGACCGCGCGGCGAAGGAATACTTCACCGCGATGCTCGACCGGCCGGAGACCGCCTTCCTCGGCCTGCGCGGCCTGTTGACGCAGTCGCTGAAGGCCGGTGACCGGGTGGAGGCGCTGCAGCTCGCCCGCCGCGCCCAGTCGCTCCAGCCCAACACGCCCTGGCTGCTCGGCACGCTGTACGACCTGGAAGCCCGCTCGGGCGAATGGGCGGCGGCGGAAGGCACGCTGCAGCAGGCCGTCCAGGCCGGCGCCATCAACCCCGACGACGGCCGCCGCCACCGCGCCACCCTGCTTCTGGAGCGCAGCTTCGAGGCGGAGCGCCGCGGCCGGTCCGACTCGGCCCTGTCGCACGCCCAGGCGGCGCACGACCTGCTGTCCGGCTTCGTCCCGGCGGCGGCCCGCGCGGCGCGGCTGCAGATGGCCATCGGCAAGCACCGGAACGCCGCCAAGACCATCGAGCGCTGCTGGCGCGTCAACCCGCACCCGGACCTGACCTCGGCCTACCGCGAGGTGGTGTCGAGCTACGACCCGATGACCCGGGTCAAGATGTTCGAGAAGCTGCGCAACCACGCCCCCAACGACGTCGAGTCGCTGCTCGCCGTGGCCCGCGCCGCCCTCGACGCCCAGCTGTGGGGCGAGGCCCGCGCCCATCTGACCAAGGCGCTGGAGATGCGGCCGTCGCGCCGCGTCTTCCAGCTCCTGGCCGAGCTGGAGCGGGCGGAGCGGCAGGACGAGGAGGCGGCGCGCGCCTGGCTGGCCCAGGCGGCCAACGCCCCGGCGGACGCGGCCTGGACCTGCACCGCCTGCAACGCGGTCAGCCCGAGCTGGGGCGGCCTGTGCGGCCATTGCGGCGCCTTCGACAGCCTGGAATGGAAGACCCCGACCGTCAGCATGTCGCTGATGAGCCCGGAGTCGGCCCCGACGGCCATCGCCCACCACGCGACGGAGCCGGTCACCGGCCAGCCGGGCGTCGCTCCCGGAGGACAGATCGCCCCCCAGGGAGCGACCTGAGCCCCAGGCCGGTCGCATCACGCCGAAAGCCCCTTCCCGGTCCGCCGGGAAGGGGCTTTTTCTTTTGCGGAAAGGGGAAACCCTTAGGCGTTGCCCAGCCGGGCGCCGTCCAGGATGGCCTCGTCGAAGATCGCGCCGCTGCGGTCGCAGCCGGTCAGGTCGGCCAGCGTCAGGTCGCAGCCCTTCATGTTCGTGGCGCTGAGCGAGGCGCCGGCCATGCGGGCGCGCACCAGCGAGGCGCGCATCATCTTCGCCCCGGCGCTGATCAGCAGCATCCCCAGATTGGCCCCGTCCAGGCAACCGTCGATGAGGATCGCGCGGTCGAGCTTCGCGCCGCGCAGGTCGGCGCCGCGCAGATCGGCGGAGCGCAGATCGGCGCCGTCGAACTGGGCCGCCTGGAGCTGCGCGCCGGTCAGCCGGGCGTGGCGGAGCCGCACGCCCGAGCCCTTGGCGAGCGTCAGCACCTTGCCCGACAGGTCCACCCCGTCGAGGTTCAGGCCGGTCAGGTCGAGCTGGCGACCCTGCTGGCCGCTGGTGCCGAGCCACAGCAGGTGCTGGTGCAGCAGAACCTCGATCTCCGCCGCCGCGATCGCCGGGCGGGCGGGCTCGGCCGCCGGCTCCTCGTCCGGTTCCGGGGAAGGCTGCGGCGCCTGGGCGGCGGCCACGGCCTCCTCGTCGGTGCGGATGGAGGTGACGAGGTCCAGCTCCGACACCTTGGCGCCGTCCAGGATGGCGCCGCGCAGGTCGGCGCCGTTCAGGTCCGCCCCCTGGAGGTCGGCGCCGGAGAAGTTGCAGTCGCGCAGGTCGGTGCGCTGGAGCCGCGCGCCGGACAGGCGGGAGTTGGTGAAGTCGGCCGCCCGCGCGAAGCTGCCCGACAGCTTGGCCCGCGCCATGTCGGCGTTGGTCAGCTTGGCCGAGGCCATGTCCGCCGGTCCCGGCTCGAACCCGATCACCTTCAGCTCGCCCGACGCGCTGCGGTTGGCGACGCTGCCGTCGCGCAGGTCGACCTCCACCATCACCGCGCCGTCCAGGATGGCGCCGCGCACGTTGGCGCCGCGCATGTCGGTGCGGTAGAGCCGCGCCTCCGACAGGTCGGCGCCGCGCAGGTCCGCGCCGTAGAGGTCGGCGTGGTCGAGGATGGTGCCGCGCATCCGGGCGTCGCGCAGGATGGCGCCGGACAGATGCGCGCCGGTCAGGTTGCGGCCCGAAAGGTCGAGTCCGGTCAGGTCGAAGAAAGGCAGGTTGGCGCGGGCGCCGTTGGGCCGCCCCTCGGTGAAGCGGACATGGCGCTCGCACACCCGGTCCAGCTGCTCCTGGCTCAAGCGTATCCGGGACTTGTGGGAGCCGTCGTTCGCCATCGGCGCCTCAGGCGAACAGCGCGTCGATGTCGGCCTGCGAAATCTCGCTGCCGCCACCCGACGGTTCGGGCGGCGGGGGCGCGGGACGCGGGGCCGGC
>NZ_QLKQ01000169.1 GCF_003349955.1 Azospirillum brasilense | reverse complement strand
CCCCTGGATCAGGGGATGAGCTTCAAGGCGAAGGCCTACCAGTCGCTGCGCCAGGCCATCACCCAGATGGACATCTACGGCGGGCCGAGCGAGATCCGCCTCGACGAGCGCCAGCTCTGCGAGGCGCTGGGCGTCAGCCGCACCCCGGTGCGCGAGGCCATGGCGCTCTTGGAGCAGGAGGGCTTCATCCGCTCCATGCCCCGGCGCGGCATCTTCGTGGTGCGCAAGACCAAGGCGGAGATCATCGAGATGATCACCGTCTGCGCGGCCCTGGAGGGCATGGCCGCCCGCCTCTTCGTCGAGCGCGCCGACGAGCGCGGCATGGCCGACCTGCACGAAACCTTCGACCGCTTCGCCGAGGAAGGCGAACTGGCCGACCACGTGCTGGAGTATTCCGACGCCAACGTCGCCTTTCACCAGTCGATCATCCAGGCCTCGGGCTGCACGCTCATCGCCGACCTGACCGACCGCTTCTTCATCCACATGCGGGCCATCCGCCGCGTCACCATGCGCCGCGGCGGCCGGGCCGAGACGTCCATCGTCGAGCACCGCGACATCATCGACGCCCTGACCCGGCGCGACGCCGACCTGGCCGAGCGGCGGGTGCGCGAGCACACGCTGGGGCTGGCCCGCCATGTCGAACAGCACTGCGATTTTCTCGATTGACCGATCGTGAACCGAATAAGAGTCGGGGAGGAGTAACCCTTATGTCAGCCGTCACAGTCCTCAACAACCAAGCCACGGCCGCCACCGATGCGGAACCGGCGCTGACGGATGGTTTCCAGCTCGTCATCGATGCCCTCAAGCTCAACGGCATCGAGAACCTCTACGTCGTGCCGGGCATCCCGATTTCCGACCTGCTGCGCATGGCCCAGGGCGAGGGGCTGCGGGTCATCTCCTTCCGCCACGAGCAGAACGCCGGCAACGCCGCGGCGATCGCCGGCTTCCTGACCAAGAAGCCGGGCGTGTGCATGACCGTCTCGGCGCCGGGCTTCCTCAACGGCCTGACCGCGCTGGCCAACGCCACCACCAACTGCTTCCCGATGATCCTGATCTCCGGCTCGTCGGAGCGCGAGATCGTCGACCTGCAGCAGGGCGACTACGAGGAGATGGACCAGCTGGCCATCGCCAAGCCGCTGTGCAAGGCGGCCTTCCGCGTGCTGCACGCCCAGGACATCGGCATCGCCGTGGCCCGCGCGATCCGCGCCGCGGTGTCGGGCCGTCCGGGCGGCGTCTACCTCGACCTGCCGGCCAAGCTGTTCTCGCAGGTGATGGACGCCGCCGAGGGCGCCCGCTCGCTGGTCAAGGTGGTCGACGCCGCCCCGGCGCAGCTGCCCTCGCCGGACTCGGTGGCGCGCGCTCTTGAGGTGCTGAAGGGCGCCAAGCGGCCGCTGATCATCCTGGGCAAGGGCGCCGCCTACGCCCAGGCCGACGAGGCGGTGCGCGAGCTGGTCGAGAAGTCGGGCATCCCGTTCCTGCCGATGAGCATGGCCAAGGGCCTGCTGCCCGACACCCACCC
>NZ_QLKQ01000168.1 GCF_003349955.1 Azospirillum brasilense | reverse complement strand
CATCGTCGGCGGCAGCGGCGCCGACAGCATCGACGGCGGGGCCGGCAACGACACCCTCCGCGGCGGGGCCGGCGCCGACACGCTGATCGGCGGCGACGGCGACGACACCTTCGACTACACCAACGACGCATCCGCCGACTTCGTCGCCAACGGCGCCCTCATCGACAGCATCGACGGCGGGGCCGGCACCGACAGGCTGCTGTTCGGCGGGTCCCAGGGCATCCTCGTCGCCGCCGCCGATTCCCTCGCGCGGGCCGGCTCGGTCGAGCGCATCGACGCCATCGCCACCGCCGCAGCGCTCAGCATCTCGCTGAACGCCAACGCCTGGGACGCCGGCATCCGCACCGTCGACCTGTCCGGCGACACCGACGCGAGCGGAGCGAACGTCATCTACGCCGATTCGGTGACCGGCGGCGGCATGACGCTGATCGGCAGCGCCGGCAACGACCAGATCGCCGGAACCGCCCACGCCGACACCCTTCTGGGTGGGGCGGGCAACGACATATTCGCCTACAAGACCTACGAGCTTCTGTTCTCCAACGGCGCGCTCATCGACAGCATCGACGGTGGCGACGGCGCCGACAGCCTGCAAATGAAGAGGGCGGGCTTCTCCATCTCCGCAACCGACAGCTTCGCCAACGGGATCAGCAACGTCGAGACCCTGATCGGCATCATCAGCGTTGCCTCGTTCAACGTGACGGTCGGCAACGACTTCTACAACGCCGGCTTCCGCGCCATCGATCTCAGCGGCGACACCAGCACCTCCGGCACGAACCTCATCGACGCCAGCGCGGTGACGGCGGGCGGCCTGACCCTGACCGGCTCGGCGGGCAACGACACGATCCGCGGCGGCTCCGGCAACGACACCATCAGCGGCGGCGGCCGCAACGACGCGCTCTACGGCAACGGCGGCGACGACCTCATCGACGGCGGGGCCGGCAACGACACGCTGGACGGCGGGGCCGGCAACGACACCCTCACCAGCGGCACCGGCAACGACACCCTCACCGGCGGCGCCGGCAACGACGTCTTCAAGGACAGCGACAGCAACCTGAACGGCAGCAGCATCACCGACCTCGCCAGCGGCGACGCCATCCACCTCCAGGGGACAGGCGGGCTGACCGCCGCCAACATCCGGATCACCGGGACCGGCGCCGGCGCCACGCTGGAGATCGACACCGACGCCACCGACTTCAGCGCGGTCGAGGCGTCCGTCGCCGTGCCGAACGCCCCCCCGACCGCCATCTTCACCGCCGCCGACGTCAACGGCGGCACCGACACGCTGTTCACCCTGACGGTTGCTCCGGTCATCGGAAACCTGTCCGGCGACAGCGTGGCCCTGACCCCCGGCGCGCCGGTGCGCATCGACCAGTCCGGCGACGCCACCGCGGACGACGGCAACGGCGGCACCATCGGCTGGAGCGGCGGCACGCTGACCGTGCAGCGCTCGGCCACCGCCTCGACGGCCAGCGGCGCCTGGACGGCCGACCGCTTCGGCTTCGCCGGCTCCACCATCACCGCCACC
>NZ_QLKQ01000167.1 GCF_003349955.1 Azospirillum brasilense | reverse complement strand
ATCAGCCCTTGAAGACCTTGAGCATGGTGGAACCCAGGCTCGCGGGGCTGTCGGCGACGGCGATGCCGACGGACTTCATGAACTCGATCTTGAAGTCCGCGGTGTCGTTGCCGCCGGAGATCACCGCGCCGGCGTGGCCCATGCGGCGGCCCGGAGGCGCGGTGCGTCCGGCGATGAAGCCGACGACCGGCTTCTTGGTCCCGGAGTCGCGGATGAACTCCGCGCCCTTGACCTCGGCGTCGCCGCCGATCTCGCCGATCATGATGATGCCCTCGGTCTCCGGGTCCTTCAGGAACAGCTCCAGGCTGTCCACGAAGTTCGTCCCGTTGACCGGGTCGCCGCCGATGCCGATGCAGGTCGTCTGGCCCAGCCCCGCCGCGGTGGTCTGCGCCACCGCCTCGTAGGTCAGCGTGCCCGAGCGCGAGACGATGCCGATCTTGCCGCGCTTGTGGATGTGGCCCGGCATGATGCCGATCTTGCACTCGTCGGGCGTGATGATGCCCGGGCAGTTCGGCCCGATCAGACGGGTCTTGGAGTTGCCCAGCGCCCGCTTGACGCGCACCATGTCGAGCACCGGGATGCCCTCGGTGATGCACACCACCAGCGGGATCTCGGCGTCGATCGCCTCCAGGATGGCGTCCGCTGCGAAGGGCGGCGGCACGTAGATGACGCTGGCGTTGGCGCCGGTCTTCTCGACCGCGTCGGCCACCGTGTCGAAGACCGGCAGGTCGAGGTGCTTGGTGCCGCCCTTGCCCGGGGTGACGCCGCCGACCATCTTGGTGCCGTAGGCGATCGCCTGCTCGGAATGGAAGGTGCCCTGGGCTCCGGTGAAGCCCTGGCAGATCACCTTCGTGTTCTTATCGACGAGAACAGCCATCTTACGCGGCCTCCTTCACAGCCTTGACCACCTTGTCGGCGGCGTCGGCGAGGTTGTCGGCCGACAGGATCGGCAGACCGGACTCGCTGAGGATCTTCTTGCCCAGCTCGACGTTCGTGCCTTCCAGACGGACGACCAGCGGAACGTGCAGGTGCACCTCGCGGGCGGCCGCGACCACGCCTTCGGCGATGACGTCGCAACGCATGATGCCGCCGAAGATGTTGACCAGGATGCCTTCGACGTTCGGGTCGGAGAGGATCAGCTTGAAGGCCGCGGTGACGCGCTCCTTGGTGGCGCCGCCGCCGACATCGAGGAAGTTGGCCGGCTCGCCGCCGTACAGCTTGATGATGTCCATGGTCGCCATCGCCAGACCGGCGCCGTTGACCATGCAGCCGATGTTGCCGTCCAGCTTGACGTAGTTGAGGCTGTGCTTGGCGGCCTCGATCTCGGCCGGGTCTTCCTCGGCCTCGTCGCGCAGCTCCTCGACGTCCTTGTGGCGGAACAGGGCGTTGTCGTCGAAGCTCATCTTGGCGTCGAGCGCCAGGATCTCGCCCGAGCCGGTGACGATCAGCGGGTTGATCTCGACGATCGCGCAGTCCAGGTCAACGAAGGCCTGGTAGGCGGCGACGATGAACTTGGCGGCGGCGGAAACCTGCTTGCCCTCGAGGCCGAGCGCGAAGGCGACCTTGCGGGTGTGGTAGCCCTGGATGCCGGTGGCCGGGTCGATGGCGACCTTGACGATCTTCTCCGGCGTGTTGTGGGCGACCTCCTCGATCTCCATGCCGCCCTCGGTGGACGCCATGATGGTGACGCGGCCGGTGGCGCGGTCG
>NZ_QLKQ01000166.1 GCF_003349955.1 Azospirillum brasilense | reverse complement strand
CGGAGAGCGGCAACATCGGCAGCCTCAACCCCACCAGCGCCGTCCGCAAGGGGCCGAAGACGTAAGGAACGCCGGTTCTCCGGTTTCATACCGGGCGGCCTGCCGTCAAGTGGGCCGCCCTTTTCACACACAGAGCACCACGGGGGGAACGACGATGGGGAAAGCTCTTGAAGGCGTGCGGGTTCTGGACTTTACCCACGTTCAGTCGGGGCCGACCTGCACGCAGCTTCTGGCGTGGTTCGGCGCCGACGTGATCAAGGTCGAGCGTCCGGGCGAGGGCGACATCACGCGTGGCCAGCTCCGCGACGTGCCCGAGGCCGACAGCCTCTACTTCACCATGCTCAACCACAACAAGCGGTCCATCACGCTGGACACCAAGAACCCGGACGGCAAGCGTGTCCTTGAGGATCTGGTGCGCATCTGCGACGTGATGGTCGAGAATTTCGCCCCCGGCGTTCTCGAGCGCATGGGCCTGACCTGGGAGCGCATCCAGGAGCTGAACCCCCGCATCATCGTCGCCTCGGTCAAGGGCTTCGGCCCCGGCCCCTACGAAGACTGCAAGGTCTACGAGAACGTCGCGCAGTGCGCCGGCGGCTCGGCCTCGACGACCGGCTTCGACGACGGCCCGCCGATGGTCACCGGTGCCCAGATCGGCGACAGCGGCACCGGCCTGCATCTGGCGCTGGGCATCGTGACGGCGCTCTACCAGCGCACCCAGACCGGGCGCGGCCAGAAGGTGCTGGCGGCCATGCAGGACGCCGTGCTGAACCTCTGCCGAGTCAAGCTGCGCGACCAGCAGCGGCTGGAGCGCGGCCCGCTGAAAGAGTACCCGCAGTACCCGAACGGCGAGTTCGGTGACACCGTGCCGCGCGCCGGCAACGCCTCGGGCGGCGGCCAGCCGGGCTGGATCCTGAAGTGCAAGGGCTGGGAGACCGATCCCAACGCCTACATCTACTTCATCACCCAGGCGCCGGTCTGGGCGAAGATCTGCGACGTCATCGGCAAGCCGGAGTGGGTCACCGATCCGGACTACGCGACTCCCGCCGCGCGCCTGCCGCGCCTGAAGGACATCTTCGCGACCGTCGAAGAATGGACCATGACCAAGACGAAGTTCGAGGTCATGGAAATCCTGAACAAGTACGACATTCCCTGCGGCCCCATCCTGTCGATGAAGGAGCTGGCGGAGGATCAGTCGCTGCGCGAGACCGGCACCATCGTCGAGGTCGATCACCCGACGCGCGGCAAGTACCTGACCGTCGGCAACCCGATCAAGCTGTCGGACAGCCCGACCGAGGTCACCCGCTCCCCGCTGCTGGGCGAGCACACCGACGAGATTCTGCGCGAGGTCCTCGGCTTCGACGAACGCCGCATCGGCGAGGTCCGCGACAGCGGCGCGCTGGGGCTGGTCGTTCCCCGCATGGCCGCCGAGTAAAGACAGCCGTGGCAGGGGCGTCCCCGTCGGGACGCCCGTTCCATGCAGCACGGATAGCAGGCGCACGCAGTCCCGATGAGCGGGGGCGTTGACGCGCACATCCGGTGAGCCGCAGGCTCACACCGTCATTCTTCCACGGATTCAGCACAGGACGCAGGGTGCCGGCGCGCAAAGCGTCAGCGCCGATGCCGGCCTGCGCCCCGCACCCTTCCATTTTAAACACCCGAAGACAGCCCCGAAGACAGCCATGAACATCCATGAGTATCAGGCCAAGGGCCTGCTGAAGACGTACGGCGTCGCGGTGCCCCGCGGCGGCGTCGCGTTCTCCCCCGAGGAGGCCGAGACCGTCGCCCGCGAGCTGGGCGGCCCGGTGTGGGTCGTGAAGTCGCAGA
>NZ_QLKQ01000165.1 GCF_003349955.1 Azospirillum brasilense | reverse complement strand
GGGAGGCGAACCCGGCGAACTGAAACATCTAAGTAGCCGGAGGAAAGGACATCAACCGAGACTCCGCTAGTAGTGGCGAGCGAACGCGGACCAGGCCAGTCATTCAGTCTACATAACCGGAACCGTCTGGAAAGGCGGGCCAGAGCGGGTGATAGCCCCGTACGGGTAAACCGGACTGAATGCTCGAGTAGGGCGGGGCACGTGAAACCCTGTCCGAACATGGGGGGACCACCCTCCAAGCCTAAGTACTCCTCAGTGACCGATAGTGCACCAGTACCGTGAGGGAAAGGTGAAAAGCACCCCGACGAGGGGAGTGAAACAGTTCCTGAAACCGGATGCCTACAAGCAGTCGGAGCCCCCTTGCGGGGTGACGGCGTACCTTTTGTATAATGGGTCAGCGACTTACAGTAAGCAGCGAGCTTAAGGCGATAGCCGGAGGCGCAGCGAAAGCGAGTCTGAAGAGGGCGCTTGAGTTGCTTGCTGTAGACCCGAAACCCGGTGATCTAGCCATGGGCAGGTTGAAGGTGCGGTAACACGCACTGGAGGACCGAACTCACGCCTGTTGAAAAAGTCGGAGATGACCTGTGGCTAGGGGTGAAAGGCCAATCAAACCGGGAAATAGCTGGTTCTCCGCGAAAGCTATTTAGGTAGCGCGTCGGGCGATTGCCCACGGGGGTAGAGCACTGGATGGGCTAGGGGGCCTCGCGGCTTACCAAACCTAACCAAACTCCGAATACCGTGGAGCACAGCCCGGCAGACAGACGGTGGGTGCTAAGGTCCATCGTCGAGAGGGAAACAGCCCAGACCGCCAGCTAAGGTCCCCAAATCACGGCTAAGTGGGAAAGGATGTGGGAAGGCCATGACAACCAGGAGGTTGGCTTAGAAGCAGCCATCCTTTAAAGAAAGCGTAATAGCTCACTGGTCTAGTTAAGCCGGCCTGCGCCGAAAATGTATCGGGGCTCAAGCCGTGTACCGAAGCTGCGGATGTGATCTTTGATCACGTGGTAGCGGAGCGTTCCGTAAGCCTGCGAAGGGTGTCCGTGAGGCCGCCTGGAGGTATCGGAAGTGAGAATGCTGACATGAGTAGCGACAAACAGTGTGAGAAACACTGTCGCCGAAAGTCCAAGGGTTCCTGCGCAAGGTTAATCCACGCAGGGTGAGCCGGCCCCTAAGGCGAGGCCGAAAGGCGTAGTCGATGGGAACCACGTTAATATTCGTGGGCCAGCGGGTGTGTGACGAATGGGAAAGCGTGTCGGGCCTTATCGGATTGGCCCGGCTGGGGACCCGTTCCAGGAAACAGCCCCCGCATCAGACCGTACCCCAAACCGACACAGGTGGACTGGTAGAGTATACCCAGGCGCTTGAGAGAATGGTGTTGAAGGAACTCGGCAAATTGCCCTCGTAACTTCGGAAGAAGAGGGCCCCGTTGTGGCGCAAGCCATGGCGGGGGGCACAGACCAGGGGGTGGCGACTGTTTACTAAAAACACAGGGCTCTGCGAAGCCGTACAAGGCGACGTATAGGGTCTGACGCCTGCCCGGTGCCGGAAGGTTAAGAGGAGGGGTTCACGCTCCGAATTGAAGCCCCGGTAAACGGCGGCCGTAACTATAACGGTCCTAAGGTAGCGAAATTCCTTGTCGGGTAAGTTCCGACCTGCACGAATGGCGTAACGACTTCCCCGCTGTCTCCAACACCAACTCAGCGAAATTGAACTCTCCGTGAAGATGCGGAGTACCCGCGGTCAGACGGAAAGACCCCGTGCACCTTTACTACAGCTTTGCAGTGGTGCTAGGGATCTCATGTGTAGGATAGGTGGGAGGCTAGGAAACCCGGGCGCCAGCTCGGGTGGAGCCA
>NZ_QLKQ01000164.1 GCF_003349955.1 Azospirillum brasilense | reverse complement strand
GTCATTCGACGTGTTCAGTCCCTGTCGGTCATCTCCAAAACCGGCAAACGGGTGAATGGGCTCTTCCGACTGATGCAGGCCCCACTCCTCTGGGAGCAGGCCTACCAGAAGATCGCCCCGAACAAGGGGGCTCTGACGCCGGGAGTGGATGGTGCGACCTTCGATGGCTTTTCGCCGGACAAGGTGCATTCCATCATCGCCCGGTTGATGGCGGGAGCCTACAAGACGCAGCCCGTGCGCCGGGTCTACATTCCCAAGGCCAACGGCAAGACACGGCCGTTGGGCATCCCGACCACGGAGGACAAGCTGGTCCAGGAGGTGGTGCGGGTCCTGCTGGAGCGAATTTACGAACCGGTGTTCTCCGAACACTCCCATGGGTTCCGCCCCGGCCGGTCTTGCCACACCGCACTCGAAACCATCCGGGCGACCTGGAGCGGCATGAAGTGGCTCGTCGATGTGGACGTCACCGGGTTCTTCGACAACATCGACCACGGCATACTGCTTGACCTGTTGGCCGAGCGGATCGCGGATCGGCGTTTTCTGGCGCTGGTCCGGGGCATGCTGAAGGCCGGCTATGTCGAGGACTGGGCGTTCCGGCCGACCTACAGCGGCACGCCTCAAGGAGGCGTGGTGTCCCCGCTGCTAGCCAACATCTATCTCCATGAACTTGACCGGTTCATGGAGCGCCGGATTGTCGCTTTCCATCAAGGGAAAGCGCGGGCGTTGCACCCCGAGTGGGGCGCCATTACGGCGAGGATGTCCACCCTCCGTGCCAAGGTGAAACGACAACGCGCCCGTGGTGACACCGCCGGAGCTGAGGCCACGTTGGCTGAAGTCCGCCGGCTGACCGAACGGCGTTTTGCCGTTCCTTGTGGCGATCCCTTCGACCCCGATTATCGGCGGCTCCAGTATTGCCGGTACGCCGATGATTTCCTGATCGGCGTAATCGGCAGCAAGGCTGAGGCGCGCCGGATCATGAGCGAGGTCGAAGGCTTCCTGGCCGAGCATCTGCATCTCCAAATCTCTGCGGAGAAAAGCCGCGTCTGCAAGGCGACGGATGGTGCCCGGTTCCTGGGATACGACGTTTGCACCTACAGTCCGCAACGACGGGTAATGGCGACTCTCGGTGGTGGCCGGCGCGCGATCCAACGGACCAGCGCCGATCGCCTCCAACTGAAGGTGCCGCGCGACCGCGTCGCCAAGTTCTGTCGGGAAAAGGGGTATGGCGACTTCGACGCCTTCCGGGCCAAGCATCGCGATACCCTGCTCCACGCGAGCGACGTCGAGATCGTCATGGCCTACAACGCTGAGTTCCGCGGCTTTGCCACCTACTATGCCCTGGCCAAGGACGTAAAGTCCAAGCTGAGCAAACTGGAACATCTTCAGACGCTCAGCCTGGGCAAGACCCTGGCGAGCAAGCATGCCAGCACGGTCAGCAAGGTCCTGAACCGAATGCGGATGGGGCGGGAGTACGGCATCCGTTATCAAGTCCATGATCGAACCAGAGTGGTCACACTTTGGAAGCTGAAGCACTTGCGGCCACCACCGCGAACCTGGGGGAAGGTGGATATTCCGCCTTTCGCCGATTATGGTTTCACGCGCACGGAATTGGTCGAGCGCCTCAATGCGCAGGAATGCATGCTTTGTGGTGCCACCGACCAGCCATGCGAGGTGCATCATGTCCGTAAGCTGGCCGACCTGAAGGACACCCCGTACAGCCGGATGGCTCCGGCGGCACGACTGCGCAAGCGGATCGTGCTATGTCGGTCATGCCACCATGCGCTGCATGCGGGGCGGTTGCCGGATTGGAGAGCGCGACAGCAGTTGGAGATGGAGAGCCGTGTGCACTGAAAGGTGCAAGCACGGTTCGGAGGGAGGGAGAGGGGTGTCCTCTCGCAGGTGTCAGGCGCCACCCTCCCCACCCTACCCGTGCTGGCCAAGGGGAAGACCGACACCGGGCGGCTGTGG
>NZ_QLKQ01000163.1 GCF_003349955.1 Azospirillum brasilense | reverse complement strand
GAGCCCATCACAAACCGGGGGCAGCTTCGGCGACGGAGGGCATGCGGAAGGCGGGATAGCGGCAGCGGATGAGGTCGTCGAGATCGCCGTTGAGGACGCGGGTGCGGGTCTGCAGCAGCAGGTGGGCGCCGCGCGGCGTCCAGCGCATCGACTGGCGTTTGTCGAAGCGCTTGTCGATGACCTGGTTGACCGCGGATTCCACGAAGCCGGTGGAGATCCGCTCGCCGCCCCGGAAGCGTTCCCCGTAGTCGATGATGTGCCCGGCGTTGTTGGTGATGTAGGTCGCGAGCTCGGCCAGCGTCGTGGCGAGCTTCTCCAGCGCGGGGGCGCCCGGGGTGTCCTCCAGGGCGGCGGCCACGTCGTCGGCGAGGTCCTCGATGGCGTCGATCGCCTCGGCGGGGTTGCCGTGCCACAACAGCCACTTGATCCGCTCCAGCGCGGCGGTTTTCGTCGCGGCCGTGTCGGGATCGCTCCAGGCCCCCTTGACCATTGGCCCCAGCACGGTCAGCCGCATGGTAACGTGGAACCAGTCCAGCACATGCTCGGCCTCCGGCACGAGGTTGCGCTGCAGGCGGCGCAGGGTCTCCGCGCCATCGGAGAAGAAGATTACCGGCTGCTCAGGCCGCAGCCCCTGCCGGCGCAGCGTGTCGACCAGGCGCGCCCTCGGTCGCTCGTCCACTGTCTGGACGAAGGCGAAACAGCGCCCGCCCGGGTCCGGATCGCGGCCGTCGCGGTGGAACGACGCCACGCTCTTGCCGGCGATCACTTCGAACCAGCCCTGCTCGCGGCCACGGACGTAGCCGCCATCCAGGCCGACGAACAGCGGGCCATCGGGTGGCGGGGCGTCGTCGGCATCGATGACGCCGTCCACCGGCAGGCTGGTCGGCGCGGTGTCCAGGGCGGCCTCGTGGCTGCGGGCCACCCGGAACAGATGCCGCCGGACCCGTTCGGCGCCGATCGGCCGCTCGACGGGCAGGAGTTCGCCGAGCAGCCGGGTGGTCAGACCGTAGGACACCAGCGAGGCGAACTTGGTTTCCAGATACAGCAGTTCGGGGCTGGCCCGTTCGGGCAGAAGGGCGGCCAGCGGGCTCACCGAGCGGTGGGTCCGGGGTTGGCAGGAGCAGGCCCGGAACCGTGGGCTGGCGAGCCGCACCGTGCCGAACGGAGTGCGGTAGACGAGGCGATGGTGGCCCTTGAGCGAACGGGAACCGCCGCAGTCGGGACAGACGTTCTGGGCCTCCCGCCAGCGCGCGACTTGCGCGTCGACGAGCGCGTGCTGGAGGGACCCGGTGATCGCCTTGGCTTCGGCCAGCGACAGCCCCAGCGTCTCCGGGGCAAGGTCGCCGCGGTCGAGCCGGGCCACCTCGTGAACCTCCCGCCCCCCATCCTCCGCGATGAACACCACCTGCACCGCCATCCGGATCATCCCGACCCCCGCTCCGCCGTGAACGCTTGCCGCAGAGCGGCGTTGACCGCGGCGCGCTCGAAGGCGCCGGGCAGAAAGGGCCGGCGCGCCTCCAGACGGGCCACCGCCCGTTCGAAGGCGTGGCACTCGTCGGGGTCATCAAGGGCGGAGCGGTCCCCGTCCGCGACCCGCCGGAGAATGGCGGCGACGGTGTCCAGGTCCTCGGCCATCGCCCAGCCGGTCGCCGCGCGCCGCTGATCGGCGAAGTCCTGAGGGCCGCCGCACGCGTCCGGCGGACTGGTCTCCCGGCCGGCCAAGCAGACCGGATGCGGCGGCCGGGGCACGGCTGCCAGAACCTTTTCAACGCGGATGTCGATCCGCCAGCCGGCGCGGAAATCGTACTCGTAGAGGAAGCGCTCGGTGGGCCGGAACCGGAAGCGCGCCAGCGGCACCGCCTCGGCGTCCTCGCCAAAGTGCAGCCCGCCGATGGCCGGGATGCCGTAGCTCCGGCCGTGAATGCGGAAGCGGTGCAGGCGGTCATCTTTCCAGCCCATCAGCAGCTGGATGACCCGGTGCAGATCGGCGATCGACAGGCGATCCACCACCCGCACCCGGCGCCAAACCGCCGGATGGACGTCACGCAGCTGCACCTTCAACTGCAGCGTCTGGGATGGAGGCGAGTCGGGCATGGCGCCAGCTATACCTCAGCCGAGTCGCGGCTGCCCCCGGTTTGTGATGGGCTC
>NZ_QLKQ01000162.1 GCF_003349955.1 Azospirillum brasilense | reverse complement strand
GGAGGGGAGGGGCGGCCGATCATCAGACCATGGTTATCCCGTTCCGGTCCACCGGGTCTAGTTCGCCGTGCGGACGTTCAGCACCCGTTCGCCGCCGCCGCGCAGGACGGTCACCTGAAGCGGCGTGCCGGCCCGCACCAGACCCATGCGGTTGCGGAAGTCGGTGGCGCTGCGCACCGGCCGGCCGTTCACCGCGGTCACCACGTCGCCGCTGCGGAAGCCGGCGCGCTCGGCGGCGGACCCGCGCTCCACTTGGGCGATGACCGCCCCGGCGTCGCCGGCCAGATTCATGCTGTCGGCCAGATCGGGGGTCAGGTCCTGGATGGAGACGCCCAGCCGGCCGCGCCGCACCTCGCCATACTCGACCAGCTGCTCCATCACCGAGCGGACGATGCTGACCGGGACGGCGAAGCCGATGCCGACCGACCCGCCCGCCGGCCCGATGATCGCGGTGTTGATGCCGACCAGCTCGCCGTTGAAGTTCACCAGCGCGCCGCCGGAGTTGCCGGGGTTGATGGAGGCGTCGGTCTGGATGAAGTCCTCGTACCCCTCGATCTTCAGCCCGCTGCGGCCGAGCGCCGAGACGATGCCGGAGGTCACCGTCTGGCCCAGCCCGAAGGGGTTGCCGATGGCGACCAGGAAGTCGCCGACCTTGAGCTGGTCCGAATCGCCCCAGGGCAGGGCGGTCAGCTTCTCCGCCTCGATCTTCAGCAGCGCGATGTCGGTCGCCGCGTCCCGCCCGACCAGCTTGGCGCGCAGGCGGCGGCGGTCCTTCAGAGTGACGGCGATCTCCTGCGCGTTCTCCACCACATGGGCGTTGGTGATGACGTAGCCGCGCCGCGCGTCCACGATCACGCCCGACCCGGCGCTGACCTGCGGGCGGGCCTGCTGCTCGGGGACGTTGAAGAAACGGCGGAAGAAGGGGTCGCGCAGCAGCGGGTTCTCGGCCTGCGGCGCCCGCGACAGCACGGCGATGTTGACGACGGCGGGGGTCACCTGCTCCAGCATCGGCGCGATGGTCGTCACCCCGGTGACCCCGGCGGGCAGGGCCGCGGCGGCGGGGGCCGGACCCGCGCCCGGAACGCCGATCCCCAAAAGCCCGGCCACGCACGCCGCCCCTGCGAACCGTAGCGCCGCGAACCGAAGCGTTCTCCTCATCGGCATCTTGTCCCTATTCCAGTTGTTCCGCACCGCGTTGGCGCCGCTGATGTGGGCGAACGGCGCCATTGGGTCAAGCCTGCGCACCCTTTGCCCCACCGCCCGGCCAGCGCCGGGGGATGGAGTATAGGGCGAGGGCGGCGACGGGTGAATCCTCCATACCGCCGACCGCCGTCTTTCCGGGCTCCGCCCCGGCGATCAGTTTCCATGATTGGTTGCATGACGAGGGGGTGGGTCATCGCGCGCCGTCCATGACTTCATTAAGACTTTGTTCAGCGGGATCTGCGAGGACATGTTGCGAAGGATTTGCCTGAAATCCAGGCCATGCCGGGTGTAACCTCAGTTTTCCTAAGACGTGCTTTCCTCCATGGCGGATACTCAACAGCGGCCCGCCGACGGTGACGACGATGAGCGACGTTCCTCTGATGGAACTGACCGAGCATGATTACCTCCAGATGGAGGAGGCGCTGTCGCAGACCGCGCGCGGCCGCGCGTTCCTGCGCATGCGCGACCGACGATCCCGCGTGGTCGCGGTGGACGAGTTCCATCGACTGACCAGCGCGCTGGAGCAGCAGATCAACCGGCTGCGCGGGGTGGATCCCGGCGTCCTGCCCCGTCTGGCGCCGGCCGGCGGCTTGGGAAGCGGCCTGGGGGACAATCTGCAGCTTCAGCAGGAGCTGATGTCGATCACCCAGGTGGTGCGCGAGACGCGCAGCGACATCGCGGCGCTGCGCCCCGCCGACACCGGGTCGAACCGCATCGAGGCGGCGACCGGCGAGCTGGACGAGATCGTCGCGGCGACCGAGCGGGCGACCACCGACATCCTGAACGCCACCGAGAAGATCCAGGAGATCACCCAGGGCATCCCGCGCACCGATCCCGACATCGCCGAGATGGTCGACGCCATCGATGCCTGGAGCATCGAGATCATGACCGCCTGCGCCTTCCAGGACATCACCGGTCAGCGCACCACCAAGGTGGTCAACACGCTGCGCTACATCGAGCAGCGCGTGAACACGATGATCGAGATCTGGGGCGTCGACCGCATCGCCACCGCCTCGGAAACCGAGTCGATGGGCGAGGGGACGTCCCACCGCAAGCTGGGCGACACCCGGCCCGACGCGCATCTGCTGAACGGCCCGCAGCTCGGCGGGCCGGAGGTCAGCCAGGACGACATCGACGCCCTGTTCGACACGCTGGCCACCCAGATCCCCCAAGTGCTGGAACGGGTCGAGCCGGCCGAAACGCCCGCACCGCCTCCTCCACCGCCCC
>NZ_QLKQ01000161.1 GCF_003349955.1 Azospirillum brasilense | reverse complement strand
GCGGATGCCGGCATTTTGAGGAAGGTTGTCGGTCACCGTTCGGAACGCCTGATCGGGGTCATGCCATAGGACGGGCGGAATTATACGCTAAGGCCGCGATGGGCTGTCCCAATTGAACCCTGCTGGTTGGACAGCCCTGAACCCTTTGACCTGCCTTGGGTTTGCGCCGTCCCAAATAGCCTCTCGTCCAACTGGGACAATGGCGCTCGGCAGGCCATTTCGGGCAACATCCGGCTTCATTGAACCCGGAAAAGTGTCTTTTCGCTGCCGAGTTCTCGCTTTGTCTGCTTAGCGTAGTTTTTCGCCCGTTCTATGGCGTCACCCCTGGGAGCCTCTAGGAAGCCCGTAGAGCGGCTTTCAGTGTCTCGGCTACCCTACTAGCTGGCACAGGCTCGCAGGCGGTTCCTGGGGCTTCTTACGGGCCGGCTTTTAGCCAGCCCACACCCTTCCAGGAGCTATAAGCGTCCTGGGATATTGGCGGCGTTGCAGAAAGCCGCGAAGATAAATATGAATAGAATAAGCTTAGCTGTCTAATTGATTGCCACAAATAAAATTGCACGAAACGCTTTACTTTCTTTTGTTTCCGCGTATAATTAATATGCGTTGCTCTATGCGTGGGATATCCATAAGCACCGCAAGAAATAGGTGTCTTTGAGTATATCTTATAGCCCCACTCTAGAAATTAATGCAAGGTTAAGCATGTTAGTTATATCACAGCGTCAATTGTCCCAGCTTGATAAAGCTGCATTAGACGAATTTCACCTTAGGCTGATTTGCTTTATAAAAGAGGCTTTTCAAGAAAAGCTCGGCAGCGTTTCCGATAGCAGTTTGGAAAATTACATAAAGATTAGCCACGATAAATCTATTGCTCACGGAATAAGTAGTGAGAAAGGTGTGGCTATGTGGATATATTTAGATGTCGCGACTAATGGAAAATTCATAGAACTTGAAGAAGTGCGAGGCGCGTTCTCAGATATAAAAAAATCAGAACAGCATTTAGCTGATATATTTAATAGATTGGCATTGATGGAAATCAGAAAGACGGCTAAATGATAGTAGCTGCCCCATTGGCTATACCAGCTGCGGAAGCAGTTTGGGCTGCCGTAACTGCGGTTGGAACCGCTATAGCTTTTGTGGCAACGAAAGCTATAATAGACGAATCATTTATTGAAACGCCTCCTAGCTGCATTCAGGGATGCCCTAATTTAGGGGCGCCGCTTCAATATCATGCTCCACCTAAAAATTTACCTGCTTTTCCTGACGCAGAAGTAGTGAATCCCAAAACACCTGTAAAAGGTGGTGGAAAGCTCCGCAAAAGATGGAAAGACAGTAATGGTGACATTTATGAATGGGACTATCAGCATGGAACGGTTGAGCGTTACAATAAAGAAGGAAAACACAAAGGAGAGTTTAATCCAAAAACGGGTGAGCAGACAAAACCAGCCAATCCGGGGCGCAAGGTTGAAAAATAGTAAAAGAAAGAAAATAACATGAAAATACATCGAATTATTAGATCTTATGACAGAGTGACAGAGAAACTTATAGGAGAGGCAGAGTTGGTCGATATGCCGCTTGATTTGTTGCGAAAAATTTTCCACGTAGAAGGCGACGATCCAATGTATGAATGCTATCCTGTTGGACAAAAAGAACTATCGGAGATGCAGCCTTATATTCGTGGTGCCCTGCCTATGGGTGGAAACTTAATACTTGACTGCGATGCTGTAGAATAAATTCCAGTTAAAATGGAACGGGATCTTTTTGTATGGCGTGAAAAAGGACTGTGCTAGCCAAGTCTCGTCCTGTCAGGAGCTACAAGCGTCCTGGTATATTGGCGGCATCGTAGAAAACCGCGAAAATGGCTAAAACTGGCTTGCGGCGATAGCCTACCCAATACCGCCCGGATTTTATCCAGAAACGGCCAGGACGGGCTAAAAATGGGTAGGGGCGGGGGGCTGGAACACCGGCAGCGGGGGTGTTCTCAATCTGAGCGGAAGCCTCGCGTAGAGCGGTGAGCAAATTGCTCATCGCTTCTGGCCGTTCGCGCTCCATGAAGTGGGTGAGTAGGTCGTCAACCTGCCGAGCCGCCCGGCGAGTGTAGGGAATCACCGGCCAAACTGAATCCTGCGAGGTTCTTCCTGCCGCTTCTTAGCTGCCAGCCGCTCCATAGCGGCCTCGATGTTCGCCAGGACGGCGCTTCCGGGCACAAGGTCGCCCGTCTCTATCTCGGCCTCGCTGGCGTCGATATCGGCGATAAGGTCAGCCATGGGGCGGTTGGTCGGGTCGCTCATGGCCGTAATGTAGCTCATGAGGGTGAGTGTTTCCAGCACTGAAGCTAAAAACTAAAAGTCAAACAAAAATTTGACTTTTGAGGAAATTAGGTAAAATAAAAACAGAAAGGGGGTAGGGGGCCGAGTAGCAGCGGAACAGAAAACCTAGGTAAGGCCGCGGCGGATGCGGG
>NZ_QLKQ01000160.1 GCF_003349955.1 Azospirillum brasilense | reverse complement strand
GTCAGGCTCATAACCTGAAGGTCGCAGGTTCAAATCCTGCCCCCGCAACCAAAAAAAGCGTTGAAAGCCTGTCTCGCAAGAGGCGGGCTTTTGGCATTTCGGGTTTGCTTCGGCGCACGCCTCCAGGATCGCCAGCAGGTCGCCATGAAGCTGCGCCTCCAGCCCGGCGCCCGAGGGGCAGGGGGACAGCACGACGCGGTCGACCATGGACCGGATCATCTCCATCGCGGCCATCCCCTCGTCGCCGTCGCCGAGCACGGACTCGAGCTCCGCGATCTTCCGCCGGTACAGCTCCGGCAGGTTGGCCGGCAGCAGCATCTCCGGCGCCTCTGTTTCCAGGGCGCCGATCTCGGCGGCGAGAGCAGTACGCTCGGCCTCCAGCCGCTCCTTCAGAGACGGGCTGTACATCCCGTTCTCCACTGCTTCCAGGATCGACGCGATCATCCGGTCGATGCGCGCGAGGGCGCGCTTCCGGTCGCCGCGTTGGTTCCTGGCCTCGGCCTGATCACGCCGTTGCGCCACCGCCATCTCCTCGACAAAGGCGGCGACCACGTTGGCGCCGAGCAGGCGCTCCTTCAGCCCGGCGAGCACGCGGTTCTCGATCGTCTGCCGGCTGATGGTGCGGTCGTTTGGGCAGGTGCCGGAATTCCGGTGGCCGGCGCAGCCGTAGCGGTCCTTGCCCATGATGGTGTAGCGGCCGCCGCAGACGCGCACACCAGCACGCCGGGCAGAAGGAAGCGCCGCCGATGCACACGGTTCAGGGCGTTGCCCTGCTCGTCCCGACCGATCTCGGTGGCAACCGCCTCCTGTCGCGCCTTGACACGGTTCCATAGAACGTCGTCGATAATGCACAACTCGGGGACTTTGACAATCTCCCGCTTCTCCTGAGGGTTGATACGGGCGACGCGCTTGCCGTTTCCCGGATCCTTGACGAACTCGCAACGTCCCCATTCCAGAATGCCGGCATAGTTGGCGTTGTTGAGGATACCGGTTCCGCGGGCGACCTGTCCGTGGATCGTGGTATCGACCCATCTCCTCCTCCTGGGGCCTGGAACGTTCTCATCGTTCAACAGGCGCGTAATGGCGCGGGGGCTCATGCCGTCGGCGTGCAGCGTGAAGATGCGGCGGACAACGGCGGCTTCGTCCGCATTGATGCGGCGGTACCCGCCACCCTCCTTGTCGCCGTCGACGACGTCGTATCCATAGGCTTTGCCGCCGGGAATACGTCCTTCCTTCGCGAGGCCGAGGTGGCTGCGTCGGGTCTTCTGACCGGTCTGCTTGAGCTGCACCTGTGCCATCATGCCCATGATGGCGATGTGGAGCGTGGTGATTTTGCCAAGGTGCGGCGTGAACAGCTTGAGGTTCCTGGCGCTGCTTGTCGGTTGAGTAGCGGGCGTAGATGACGGCGCGGAGCCGGGGGTGGTGGAGGACAGTCATCGCAGGGCCTTCAGGGAGAACGCGATCAGGGCGGCGAGAAGAACAAGGGCGAGGCCGGCAGCGAACGTCATGAAGCCGGCCTGGGACGGGCGCCGGCGCATCTCATGGCGCGCCAGAATGCGGGCCAGTCCGAGCAGCTCCTCGAGCGGAACGGTCCGTGGCTCCTGCTGGGGCGGCTGGACAGCGGGCGTCGTCGTCGCGGCGGGGGAGTCGGTGGTGTGGGGCACGGGTGGAAAGTCCATGGTGGGAGCGGCCATGACGATATGGTCCGATAGCGGCCGAAGCGGAAACACAGCGGCAGATCGGCGTCGCCGACGCCAACCCGGTCATCGGTGCGGTCAGGGATCGGGCGGCGCGGCCATGGCCGGCAGCCCCAACGAGCCATGCTTGCCGGGCTTCACCTTGCCAGCGGCTTCACGATGGGCGGATGCCGCGAGCGTTGCCGCCAACGGTTCCAGAACCTCCAGCCGCCCCCGCAGGCGGGCGTTCTCACGGCGCGCTTCGTCCAGCGCCTGCTCCACCTGATGCTTGGCGGTCAGTTTAGAACGCAGCTGGTCGAACTGCAGCGAGCAGCGCAGGAGGGCAGCCTTTTCTTCCGACAGAAGGCGGTTCACGGTCTCAACAGCGTCCTTCGCATCCGCCGCCTGCAGCTGCCAATCCTCCATCTCCGCTGACATCCGGGTCAGCGCCGCGCCCTGCTGGGCGACCGTCACCGCCAGCTGGTTGCGGTCTTCCGTGATCCGGTCATGTTCCAGAGCCAGATCCTCGTAGCCCTGCTCCTGTTCAGCGATCTCGGCCGTCAGGGCGTGCAGTTCGCTCCGGCAAGCCGCGCTTTCACTCTGCAGGGTGCCAGCGCGGTGGTGTGCTGTTCGGCGGCGAGGCGCCTCTCCTCCTGCCGCATGGCATCGATCGACGCGATGAAGGCCGTCAAGGCGCCGTCGATGGCATGCCGCATCTGCTCGGCCGCGGCGCAGGACTGGACGTCAACCGGCCCTCCTGCAAAGGCATCGCGCGACGTGCTGGCCGCGCCCTTCTGAATGACGAAGAGGTGAGGATCGGTCTTCCTGATGTCATGGATGAAGCGGGATACGTCGCGCAGGGAACCCCCGCCAATCTCGGCGCGGATGCGGCGGTAGGACGGATAGGCGTGGTCTTTCGACACGATCTTGGGTCACGTCCCTGAACGTGGTGTAGGAGCTGTGGGGAACCGGCCCGCCGAAGCG
>NZ_QLKQ01000016.1 GCF_003349955.1 Azospirillum brasilense | reverse complement strand
AGATTCGAGTCCCCCTCCTGCGAAGCGGTGGAGGGAAGGGGCCCGCGAAGCGGGAAGGGTGGGGGCTTCACGCCGCCGCAACAGCACCACCGGCCGCGCCACACCCTCCAGCAATGCCCGCTCCGCCGCTTCCACCTCCACGAACCGCTCCGCGGAGGCAACGTTGGCGACCATCAGGGCGAAGGGTTTGCCGTTGCGCTGCTTGCGGGCGCGCAGCCGCTCCACCGCCGCCGCGTCGAACGCGTCGCAGGCGAGGTGGAAGCCGCCCAGCCCCTTGATGGCGACGATCCGGCCGCCGCGCAGCGCGGCCAGCACCTCCGCGATGGAATGGGACAGGCGGGGGCCGCAGGCCGGGCAGGCAGTCGGCTGGGCGTGGAAGCGGCGGTCGGCGGGGTCGGCGTATTCGGCGGCGCAGTCCGGGCAGAGGGGAAACCCCGCCATGGCGGTCTGCGGCCGGTCGTAGGGCAGGGCGCGCGTGATGGTGAAGCGCGGCCCGCAGTGGGTGCAGTTCAGGAAGGGATAACGGTAGCGCCGGTCCGCCGGGTCGAACAGCTCGGCCAGACAGGCCGGGCAGACGGCGGCGTCGGGAGCGATCCCGGTGCTGACCGCGCCGCGCTGCGAGGCCAGGATGGCGAAGCCCGTCTCATCGGGTTGAGCGGGAATCGCGTCCGTTTCGATCGCGTCGATCCGCGCCAGCGGCGGGGCGTCCTCCGCGAGCGCCGCCAAAAAGCGCTCCAGAGCATCGCCTTGCACCTCGGCCAACACCCCGGCCCCGTCGTTCAGCACCCAGCCGGTCAGGGCGAGGCGGTGCGCCAACCCATGCAGGAAGGGCCGGAAGCCGACCCCCTGCACCTGCCCGCGGACCCGGAGGCGAAGCCGTTTCACCGCGTGGCGACCGCCACGCCCGCGCCGATCATTAACGTACCGGCACCCTGGTTCAGCCTCTTCATGGCACGCTCGCTGCGGAACAGATGGCGGGCGCGCGACGCTGCCAGCGCGTAGGTCAACAAAACGGCGCTCAACACGCTCACCACGATGCCGGCCATCAGAACGGCGTCGGTGGCGGAGACGCGGGTCAGATCCACGAAGGCCGGGAGAAAGGCCATGTAGAACAGGATGGTCTTCGGGTTCGAGAGGGTCAGGGCCAGACCGCTCGCGAAGCCCCGCAACTGTGCGCCCTCGGCCTCCGGCGGGTCTCCACCGAGGGTGACGGGCGCGCGCCACGTGCGGATGCCCAGCCAGACCAGGTAACCGGCGGCGACGAAGCGCAGCAGGGTGAACAGCTCCTCTAAGGCGTGGGCGACGGCGGCCAGCCCGCCGAGGGCGAGCGCCAGCAGCACAAGGTCGCCCACCACTATTCCGGCGAGGAAGCCCAGATTGCGCCGCCATCCTACGGCGAGGGAACGGGCGACCACGGCGAAGATGCCGGGTCCGGGGGTGGCCATGAAGTACAGGCAGGCGCCGGCCATCAGGAGGAAATCGGCGGGGCTCATGCGCCGCGTCCCGCCACCGCCTTCGCAAGCCCCGCCGCGATCCAGCCGTACCAGTCCTCGAGCCCCTGGCCGGTGGTGGCGGACACCTCGATCACGCGCAGGTCGGGCTTGAGTTGCCGGGCGTAGGCGATCATGCGCGCCACGTCGAAGGTCAGATGCGGCAGCAGGTCGATCTTGTTGACCAGGAGCAGATCGGCGCCGGCGAACATCGCCGGGTATTTCAGGGGCTTGTCCTCCCCCTCCGTCACCGAGAGCACGACGACCTTGTGGGCCTCGCCGAGGTCGAAGCCCGCCGGGCAGACGAGGTTGCCGACATTCTCGATGAACAGGACGCTGCCCGTCTCCACCGGCAGGCGGCCCACCGCCTGGGTGACCATCTGGGCGTCGAGATGGCAGCCCCGGCCGGTGTTGACCTGGATGGCCGGCGTGCCGGTGGCGCGGATGCGGTCGGCGTCGAAGGAGGTCTGCTGGTCGCCCTCGATCACCGCCATCGGGAAGCGGCCCTTCAGGTCGGTCAGCGTGCGGGTCAGCAGGGTCGTCTTGCCCGAACCGGGGCTGGACATCAGATTCAGCACGAACACGCCCTTCGCCGCGAACAGCTGGCGGTTCACCGCGGCGAAGCTGTCGTTCTTGGCGAGGATGTCCTGTTCGATGGCGATCAGACGGGTCTGCGACATGCCCGGCACCTCCGTCCCCGCCGGACCGCGGCCGAGGTCGATGGTCCCGTGGTCATGCCCATGATCATGGGCATGATCGTGCTCATGTCCATGGTCGTCGCCGTGGGTGTGCCGGTAGACCTTGCCGTCCGGGCCGACATGCTCGTGGCTGTGGTCGTGATGATGATGGTGGTCATGATCATGATCGTGAGGATGGTCATGGTCATGGTGGTGATGATGATGATGGCCGTGCGCGTGGCCGGCCTCGATTTTCGTTTCGCCTTCGGCGCAGCCGCAGACCGTGCACATCACTCCACCTCCAATTCCTTGACGCGCATTTCCTCGCCGCCGGTCACCATGAGCTGGTGGCCGTCGCATTCGGGGCAGGGGGCCGACCGCTCGGGCAGCGGGACCGGCTTCTCACAGGACAGGCAGAAGGCCTGACCGGGCGGGCGCTCGATGTCCAGCACGGCGCCCTCCGCGATGGTGCCGCGGCTGACCGCGTCGAACCCGAAGGCGATGGCCTGCGGTTCGACGTGGGACAGGGCGCCGATGACCAGACGCACCGTTTTCACCCTTGCGAATCCCTGGGCCGCCGCCTGATCGCGGATCACGTCGATGATGCCCTGGCTGAGCGCCAGCTCGTGCATGGGTCAGTCCTCGTCCTGAATCGTGATCGCCGGGGCCACGCAGGGGTCGAGCGCCCCCACCAGCAGGGCAGCGCGCCCGGCCAGAGAGTCGTCCGCCACGGCGCCGGCCAAGCCCCGGGCCAGCGGCCCGTCCGCGGCGAAGTTCCATTCGGTCGGCGCGACGATGCGGCAATCGGCGATGCGGCCGTCCTCAAGCCGCAGCCAGTGGGCGAGGCGCCCGCGGGCGGTCTCGACGGCGCCGCTTCCCGCGCCGCAGCGCGCGTTGCCGGTGTCCGGAGCCGGTTCGGCGTCCTCCAGGCGGTTGGCCCACCCCGTCAGACGTTCCGCCAGCCCCGCCAGTTCCACGAGCCGCGCGGCGGCATGGGCGGCGAGACCGGAGCCGTGCCGCGCCAGCAGCGCGGCGACCAGCGGGTGCGTGCTCTGGCGGGCCAGCGGCCCGGTGTGGGCCGCGGCGCCATCCTGCCGGGGACGCTCGGAAAAGGCCGCGTCGGCGGACAGCCGTTCACCGAACCAGCGGGCCGGATGCGGCTCCAGCGCCGGTACGCCGCAGGCGCCGAAACCGGCCATGCCCGGCTCCAGCAGGCGCCGCATCAGCCGCGCCGCCGGGGTTGCGCCGGTGCCGGCCCATCGCACCAACTCCGCGTCGTCGGTCGGAACCGGGGCGGCGAAGACGGCGCGCTCCACTCCCTCGCGCAGAGCCGCGGTGGCGGCGGTCAGGGCGGCGCGGTCGGGCTTCAGCGAACCGCCGCCGAGGCGCAGCCCGTCGCGGGCCGGGTAGAGCGCGGGATGGATCGCCGCCGCAGCAGCGCGCAGGCCCGCCAACTCCCTGGGCTGCGGTGCCTCGTCCAGCCGGGCCGGCCAGTCCATCAGGACCTGCCACGCGTGGTTCGTCGCGGTTTCCGCCTCGGCCAGCAGGGCGCGGGCGGTGGTGTGCGCGCCCGCGTCGAGAGCGAGCGCATCCTCCAGAGCGTCCAGCGCGGCCAGCGACTGGGCGGTGCCGCACAGGCTGAACAGCAGCGGCACGAGGCGCATCGCCTCGTCGGGCGTGCGCCCGCACAGGGCGCGGGCGGCGGCGGGGCGGCGGACCTGCACCGACACGGCGCGCACCCGTCCGGCGGCGGTCTCCAGCCGCACCGACACGCTGCCCTCCAGCCCGGCGCCCGTCCCGCTCATCGCCGTCCACCTCCGAACAGGGAGCGGCGGGACAGGGCGGGCTTCGCGGCGTCCGCGTCGCTTGCCGGCGGAGGCTCGGCCCGTGGCGCCGGCTGCGGGGTCCGCATCAGATGATCGAGCGCCAGGACGGCGGCGCCGCGGGCGTCCTGCTGGTCGGTGAACACGTTCATGGCCGAGGCGAGCGGGATCACCGCCAGCGTTCCCAGAACGCCCACGCGCGCCGCGGTGAAGCGGTAGGCACCGGAGGGCAGGCCAACCTCCAGCTTGTCGCCGTCGCGCCGGTCCTCCCACAGGGCGGGATCGCGCGGGATCAGCACGGCGTTCAGGAACCAGGGGGCGATGACGCAGCCGATCCAGCCCGGCCCATGGGGACGGAAGCCCAGCGCCTCCACCGACAGCGCGGCGTTGCAGATGGGAACGCCGGCCATGTCGCGCTCCGCGATCAGGCGGTAGCTGGCGGTCAGGGCGGCGACGCGCAAGCTCATGGGATCGGCGCCCGGCGGGACCGCGGCGGTGAAGCCATGCTGCGGACCGCCGCAACCCGGGCAGCGCCAATAGTCCGGCAGCCCGCCGAAAGGCGTTCCAGGCGGCACCTCCCGCCCCGGATCGCCCGCCGCGGGGTCATAGACCGTGCCGCAGGACCCGCAGGCGGGACGCGCGTCGGCGGCGAAGCCCGCCTCGGGGCCGGCGGCGGTCATGCGGTTGCCTTTTCGATCAGGTCGGCGAACAGGTGGTCCACGTTCTCCCCCTGCGCCGCCAGCAGGATGGCGTCGAGCGCGCGGTTCAGCGGCTCCACCTCGTCGGCCTCCAGCGGGCGGACGGCGCGGTCGAGATGGACCAGGACCCAGCCGCCTTCCGGCACCTCCTCGATCAGCATGACGTTGACGCGCCGTTCCTCGCCCCGGCCGGCGCAGCGCGCGGTGAAGCCGTCGGTCTCCAGGACCCGCATCGGAATGCCCAGACACATGCGCGCGCCCTCACCCGGAGAACCCGGTCGTCGCGAGGCGGCCGGCGTGAAACGATCAGTGCAACTGCGTCATCTTGACCGGGGGGTGAAACCGCACATTGATATGCGTCAAACATGCGGTCCGGCGTAGTTTCATTGCGCTCCGCCATTTCCAATCGGAGCGGTTCTGCTACAGTGGCGACCGCTTCGCGCGCGATGGGGTAGGGGTCGGTCGTGCGCCGCTCAACGATACAGCAGGGGTTTTCACGGATGAAACGTTTCGCTCTCGCGTCGGCCACCGCGGCGGCAGTTCTGGCCGCTCTGCCCAACACGGCGCTCGCCCACACCTTCGGCGCCCACGACGCCGGGTTCGTCCATGGGTTCATGCACCCGGTCGGTGGCTGGGATCATCTGCTGGCGATGGTCGCCGTCGGCCTGTGGGCCGCGCAGCGTGGCGGCAAGGCCCTGTGGGCGCTGCCGGCGGCCTTCGTCGGCGCGATGATCGGCGGCGGCCTGCTGGGCATGGCCGGCATCGACCTGCCGCAGGTGGAGCTTGGCATCGTCCTGTCCGTGATCGCTCTGGGCGCGCTGATCGCCTTCCAGTCCCGCCTGCCGCTGCTCGCCTCTGCCGGTATGGTCGCCCTGTTCGCCGTTTTCCATGGCCATGCTCACGGCGCGGAGATGCCGGAGGCGGCGGAGCCGCTGCTCTACGGTCTGGGCTTCGCCCTGGCCACCGCGCTGCTGCACGGTGCCGGCATCGGCGCGGCCCTGTCGCTGCGCCGCTTCATCGAAGGTGGCAAGGGCGCGCTGGCGCTGCGCGGTACGGGTGCCGTGTTCGGCTTGGCCGGCGTGGCGCTGCTGGCGCTGGGCTGATCGCCTGCAACGACGGTGGAGACGGGCGGCAAGACGCCCAATGGGAAGGCCCGGCGAACCGCTTCGCCGGGCCTTTTCATTGTCCCGAAAACGTCATCGGTGCGCCCATCCTTTCCGGTGGGCACCCTTCGCATGTTCCTGTATCTGATCGGCACCCTTGACCGAATCCCAATCGGGAGTTGTGCTTTGCCGATGACGCCGACCGTTCCCTCCCTGCGCGACGCCCTGCTCGCCCTGGCCGTCGCCCTTCCCGTCGGCGCCGTCCTGGCCCCCGCGGCGCCGGCGCTGGCGGAGGTGCCGGGGCAGCAGCGGACCCAGGCGCCGGGCTTCCACCGCATGGCCATCGGCGATTTCGAGATCACCGCGCTGTTCGACGGCTTCATCGACCGCGACCGCAAGTATTTCATCGGCGCCAAATCCGAGGACATCATCGGCCTGCTCGACCGCATGTTCCTGGCGGAGCGGCCGGAGATCCAGACGGCGGTGAACGCCTATCTGGTGCACACCGGCACGAATCTGGTCCTGGTGGACGCCGGGGCGGCCAAGTCGCTGGGGCCGACGCTCGGCTTCATCGCCGACAACATCCGCGCCGCCGGCTACCGCCCGGAGCAGGTCGACACGATCCTGATGACCCATCTGCATCCGGACCACGCCAACGGCCTGCTGCGCCCGGACGGTTCCATCCTGTTCCCCAACGCCGAGGTCCGGGTCGCCAAGGCCGAGGTCGATTTCTGGCTGGGCGGGGAGGCGGTGGCCAAGGCCCCGGCGCCGCTCAAGCCCTTCTTCGCCATGGCCCGTGCCGCGGTGGCGCCCTACGAGGCGGCGGGCAGGCTGAAGCCCTACCAGCCCGGTGACAGCCTCCTGCCCGGCGTGGAGTCGGTGGCGGCCTATGGCCACACGCCGGGACACAGCGGTTACCTGTTCCGCTCGAAGGAGCAGAGCATTCTGCTGTGGGGCGACACCGTGCACAGCCACGCCCTTCAGTTCGCCCGGCCGGAGATCGCCATCGAGTTCGACGTGGACAAGGACGAGACCGTCGCCTCACGCAGAAGGCTGCTGGCCGAGGCGGCGGCGCAGAAGCTGTGGGTCGGTGGCGCCCATCTGCCGTTCCCCGGCATTGGCCATGTCCGCACCGAAGGGGACGGCTACGCCTGGGTTCCCGTGGAGTTCGGCCCGATCCGCAGCGACCGCTGAGCGGCCCGATTCGGCGTCAAGGCTCGGCGGCACCCCCCGCCAGGCCGCTTGCGGGCGTGTGCCAGTCGGGAAATTCCAGAACTATTCCAATCGGTTGGCGCATTCCTCCCGGGACGCTTCCCCGGCGCGTCCGGGACGGCCATGCTGGGTGCCGACCGTCCTGAAGGGGAACCACGCCGATGACACCGCCGACCTTCGCCTCCCTGCGCAACGCTCTGCTCGCCTTGGCCATCGCTTTTCCTGCCGGTGCCGTCCTGGCCCCCGCGGCGCCGGCGCCGGCGCTGGCGGAGGTGCCGGGCCAGCAGCGGACCCAGGCGCCGGGCTTCTACCGCATGGCCATCGGCGACTTCGAAGTCACCGCGCTCTATGACGGCTTCATCGACCTCGACCGCAAGATTCTCAGCGGCGCCAGCGCCGACGACATCCAGAGCCTGCTCGCCCGCATGTTCCTGGCCGATACGCCGGGCGTCCAGACGGCGGTGAACGCCTATCTGGTGCACACCGGCGCGAACCTCGTCCTGGTGGACACCGGAACGGCCAAGGCCTTCGGTCCGGCGCTGGGCTTCATCGCCGACAACATCCGCGCCGCCGGCTACAACCCGGAACAGATCGACACGGTTCTGCTGACCCACCTGCATCCGGACCACGCCAACGGCCTGCTGCGCCCGGACGGCGCCATGCTGTTCCCCAACGCCACGGTCCATGTCGCCAAGGCCGACGCCGACTTCTGGTTGAGCGAGGAGGTGGCGGCCAAGGCCCCGGCGGACAGCCAGCCCTTCTTCGCCATGGCCCGCGCGGCGGTGGCGCCCTACGCGGCGGCCGGCAAGCTGAAGCCCTACCAGCCCGGCGACAGCCTCGTGCCGGGCGTTGAGTCGGTGGCGGCCTACGGCCACACGCCGGGGCACAGCGGTTACCTGTTCACGTCGGGGGAGCGCAGCATTCTGATGTGGGGCGACATCGTGCACAGCCACTCCGTGCAGTTCGCCCGTCCGGAGGTCGTCATCGAGTTCGACGCCGACAAGGCGCAGGCCGTCGCGTCCCGCAAGAAGATCTTCGCCGACGCCGCGGCGCAGAAGCTGTGGGTGGCCGGCGCCCATCTGCCCTTCCCCGGCATCGGACACGTCCGCACCGAAGGCAAGGGCTACGCATGGGTCCCGGTGGAGTTCGGCCCGATCCGCGCCGACCGCTGACGTGAGGTGAACAGCGCCGCCACGCTCAGTTTCGGGGCGTGGCGGTCACGCCGAGACGGGCCAGCTCCTCGACGATCATCGTCACCATGCGCGGGATCACCGCCTCGATCTCCGGCGACATCATCAGGCCGGTGCCGAGCGCCATCGGGACGCAGCCGACCACGGTCACGGTCTCCGGCGCCTCGTCCTGAAGGCGCAGCGAGGCCAGCAGGTCGCTGAGGCCGAGCTGGTGGGGCGACAGCTTGCCCTTGAAATAGGCCGGAACCTCGTCGCCGCGCAGCACGGTCAGGGTGGCCGGTGGCGCGCCGGTCTTCACCGCGTCAACGGCAATCAGGTGGCTGTGGCTGGCGATCAGGTCCAGCATGTCCATGCCGCAGGTGCCGCCGTCCACCACGCTGACATGGTCGGGCACGCTCCAGGCGGCGTCGAACGCCTCCATGGCGCGCACGCCCACCCCTTCGTCCATCAGGAGGATGTTGCCGAGGCCGAGGATGAGGATGGACATGGGCGTGGACATGGGCGTGGACATGGGACGCGCGCTCCGTTCGCAGATTTTGAAACAGCAGGATGAAACGGGACCGGCGCCGGGCGCCGTGAACTGGATCAATCGCCCGGCCTGGGGGACGCGAAAAGCCCCTCCTCCACGGGGAAGAGGGGCTTTCGGCCGGTCAGAAGGCTTGGATCAAACGACCTTCACCTGATAGTGCGACTTGGTTTCCGTGTCGGTCAGGTGCACGGCGCAGGCCAGGCACGGGTCGAAGCTGTGCAGGGTGCGGATGATCTCCAGCGGCTGGTCGGCCACCGCCACCGGGTTGTCGATCAGCGCCGCCTCGTAGGCCGAGATGTTCCCGTCCTCGTCGCGCGGGCCGGCGTTCCAGGTGGTCGGCACGACCGCCTGGTAGTTCTTGATCTTGCCGTTCTCGATCACGACCCAGTGCGAGAGCATGCCGCGCGGCGCCTCGTGGAAGCCGAAGCCGCGGATCTCGCCCTTCGGGAACACCGGCTTGTTGAAGGTCTTGGTGTCGCCCTTCGCGATGTTCTCCATCAGCAGTTTCCACTGGTTCTGCAACTCCTCGTGCAGGACCACGCAGCGCACCGCGCGGGCGGCGTGGCGGCCGATGGTGGAGTGCAGCGCGTCGACGCCGACCTTGCTGCCGAGATGGCCCGACACCGCGTCGAGCACCGCGTTGACCCAGAACTGCGTGCGCTGGTGGCCCGACGCGTACATGCCCAGCACGTTGGCCAGCGGGCCGACCTGGGCGCGCTTGTCGTAGAAGGTCGGCGACTTGATCCAGCTGTACTTGCCGTCGTCCTGCCAGTCGGTGAAGTTCGGGATGGTCTCGCCGTCATAGGGGTGCAGGGGGCCCTTGCCGCCCTGGTACCAGCTGTGCTTCACGCTCTCCTTCACGCCCTTCTCGAAGTAGGGGTCGTGGAAGTCCTTGATCGGGGTGAACTTGGTGAGGTCGCCGCCGTCGATGTAGCCGGCCGGCAGGGCGAAGCTGGTGCCCTTGGTGTCCAGCGGCATGTCCGGGATGGACAGATAGTTCACCACGCCGCGGCCATACTGCGTCCAGTCGGCGTAGAAGGCCCCGATGGCCGCCACGTCGGGGATGTAGACCTGGGTGATGAAGTCGCCCACCTCGTCGATCAGCTGCTTGATGTACATCAGCTTTTCGAGCGTCAGGGTGGACTGGCTGTCCATGTTGATCGGGTTGGTGACGCCGCCGACCGCCATGTTCTGGATGTGCGGGGTCTTGGAGCCGAGGATCGCCACCACCTTGTTCATGCGCCGCTGGTAGTCGAGCGCCTGGAGATAGTGGGACGCCGCCATCAGGTTGGCTTCCGGCGTCAGCTTCATCGCCGGATGGCCCCAGTAGCCCGAGCCGAAGATGCCGAGCTGGCCGGAGTTGATGAAGGCCTGCAGCTTCTTCTGGGCCGTGGCGAATTCCTGCGTGCTGTTCTTCGGCCAGCCGGAGATCGACTGGGCGAGCTTGGCGGTCGCCGCCGGATCGGCCTTCAGCGCCGAGACGATGTCCACGAAGTCGAGCGCGGACAGGTGGTAGAAGTGGACGATGTGATCGTGGACGTTGTGGGCGCCCTGGATCATGTTGCGGATGTACTGGGCGTTGAGCGGCACCTCCAGCTTCAGCGCGTTCTCCACCGCGCGGACGGAGGTGATGGCGTGCACCGTGGTGCAGACGCCGCAGATGCGCTGGGCGAAGACCCAGGCGTCGCGCGGGTCCTTGCCCTGAAGGATCAGCTCGATGCCGCGCCACATCTGGCCCGACGCCCAGGCGTTGGTGACCTTGCCGCCGTCCACTTCACAATCGACCCGCAGGTGACCCTCGATGCGGGTGACCGGATCTACAACAACTCGCTGAGCCATAATGAAACTCTCCTAAACTCAGCCGTGCTCGGGATGGACGGCGTGCATGACGGGCAGCTTCTTCACGAAGAGGAGATACAGCGCGATCTCCAGCGCGAAGACGCCGACGGTGACCATGATTTCCTTGACCGAGGGGAAGTAGTGCCAAGGACCGACCGCCGGCGTGAAGCCGATGAGATAGACGTTCAGGCGGTAGAGGATGCCCGCCGCCAGCAGGAGCGAGGCCGACAGGAACAGCGCCCGCGACCGGTTGCGGTTGGCCTTGGGGATCAGCAGCACGAGGCCGGAGATCATCAGCGCCATCTCCGCCACGAACCAGCCGGATTGCGGCCCGCCGAAGATCTGGCCGATCTGGCCGCGCACGATCAGGTCGACGAAGCGCAGCACGACGAACAGCGAGGCGACGACCAGCATCAGCCCGGCCAGCTTCGACAGCACCGGCGTCTCCATCGGGCGGCGGAAGTTCAGCGAGGCCATCACCGATTCCCAGACCACGATGGCGAAGCCCATCAGGATCGCGGTCAGCAGGAAGAAGACCGGCAGCATCTGCGACTGCCAGAGCGGCGACAGCTTGTGCCCGACGATGACCATCATGGTGCCGAGCGACGACTGGTGCATCGTCGGCAGCAGCACGCCGAGCGCGATGAAGACCCACAGCACCCGGTTCAGCTTGGCGCGCAGCCCCTCGATGCCGAAGCGTTCCAGGAAGGCCGGGGCGAACTCCACCACCAGCACCAGCGTGTAGGTCGCCACGCACAGGCCGACCTCCAGCATCACGGAGTTGGGCTGCGCGTACCAGGGCAGCATCATGTGGTAGAAGTTCCAGTAACGGCCGAGGTCGACCAGCACCGCCAGACCGGCGAGGCCGTAGCCGAACAGGCTGGCCAGCACCGCCGGGCGGACCAGCGGGTGGTACTCGCCGCGGTTCAGGATGTAGCAGAGCAGCGCGATGACGTAGCCGGCGCAGCCGAAGGCCGAGCCGATCACCACGTCGATGGCCACCCAGATGCCCCAGGGGTAGCCGTCGTTCAGGTTCGACGCGGCGGCCAGCCCCTGCGTGTAGCGCTGGAACAGGATGACGCCGGCGACGGCGACCAGCGCGGCGCAGATCAGGAAGGGAAGGGTGAGGACCCGGCCGCCGAGCGCCTGATGCTCGTGTCCATGATGCTCATGAGCTTGCGAAGACATGGCGTGGCCCCCTCACTCGTCGGTGTGGTTCTTGGTGTTGCGGTGCGCCAGATAGGCGAGACCGGCGAACACCGTGGCGGGGGCGATCATGCCCGCGTAGAGCGTGTGCTGGATGCCTTCCGACAGGGTCGGATAGCCGTTCTCCGGCACGTTGGTGGGCAGATTCAGCTTGTCGAACGGCACGGCGGACACCGCGAGGCACTGGGTGCCGCCCAGCTCCTTCTCGCCGTAGATGTGCGTCTGGTAGGCCGCCTCGACGAGCTTCTCATGGCCGGAGCGCGGGCCGCCGACCTTGCCGGCGATGTCGCCGCGCGGGTAGTGGGTGTGTTCGCCCACCTTCAGCGCGGTGCGGCGCCTGGCCTCCGCCTTGAGGTCCTCCGTGCGGCCGAACAGGGTCGCCCCGGTGGGGCAGACGTCGGCGCAGCCCGGAAGCTCGTTCTTGGCGAGCTGCTGCTTGCAGAGCTGGCACTTTTTGATCTCGCCGAAGGCGTCGTTGTAATCGTACTTCGGCACGCCGAACGGGCAGGACAGCACGCAGTAACGGCAGCCGATGCAGGCGCTCGGGTCGTGGTTGACGATGCCTGTCTTGGCGTCCTTGGTCATCGCCGACACCGGGCAGACCGACACGCAGGACGGATCGGCGCAGTGCAGGCACTGCCGCTTGATGAAGGCGAAGCCGTTCTCCGCCGCGTCCTTGGTGGCGCCGGTGCCGTGGCTGTAGGCCTTGATGACGTTCAGCGTCTTCGCCGACAGCTCCACCGGGCTGTCGTAGATCGGTTTGTCGCCGCCGCCGGCGTTCCAGCCCTGTTGGGCCGGGCCGACGTCGGGCGGCATGTGGTTGACCTCCTTGCAGGCGGTCACGCAGGCCTTGCAGCCGATGCACAGCGTGCTGTCGTAGAGCAGGCCGACGGCGTCGGGCGGCAGCGGCTTGGGCGGGCGGACCAGCGCGTTGGCCTCCGGCGGGGCGGCGACCACGGTGGTGCAGGCCGCGGCGGCGGCGGCCGCGCTGCCCTTGACCGCGTTGCGCAGGAAGCCGCGCCGCGAGACCGATGTCTTGTTCTTTGACATCATGACCTCACTCGGCGGCGGTGGAGGAGGATTCGGCCTTCGCGTCCTGCTTGCCGAGCCGGCTGGAGATGACGGCGCCGGCGCCGACCGCCGCGCCGGCGATGCCGGCGACCACCGCCGCCGCCCCGGCCGACATGCCCTCGCCCTTCTCGACGGCGACCGCCGGGTAGGTGTTGGGCGGCGCCACCGACTTCAGCGAGGCCAGCTCATGGATGCCCTTGGTGAAGCCGACGCCCTTCTCGGTGCAGCCGAAGCAGGGATGGCCGGTGCCCACCGGCCAGGTGCCCTGGCCGACGTCGTTGAAGCCGATGGACGGACAGTTCGCGTAGGTCTCCGGCCCCTTGCAGCCGAGCTTGTAGAGGCAGTAGCCCTGGCGGTGGCCGTAGTCGCCGAACTCCATGGCGAAGCGCCCGGCGTCGAAATGCGGGCGGCGCTCGCAGTTCTCGTGGATCAACCGGCCGAAGGCGAACTTCGGGCGCATCTTGTCGTCCAGCTCCGGCAGCTTGCCGAAGGCGACGAAATGCAGGACCAGCGACAGGAAATTGTAGGGGTTCGGCGGGCAGCCGGGGACCGAGACGACCGGCTTGTCCTTGATGATCTCGTTCAGGCCGACGGCGCCCGTCGGGTTGACGCCGGTCGACGGCCAGCCGCCCCAGGAGGAGCAGGACCCCATGGAGATGACCGCGGCGGCACCCTTGGCGCACTCCAGCACGGCGTCCTTGTAAGTCTTGCCGGCGACCTTGCAGTAGACGCCCCCGTCCTTCGTCGGGATGGAGCCATCGGTGACCATCAGGTACTTGCCCCAATTGTCCTTCATCGCCTGCTGTTTCCAGTTCTCGGCCTGGTGGCCGGAGCCGGTCATCAGCGTCTCGTTGTAATCGAGCGAGATGGTGTCGAGGATCAGCGTCTCGAGCGACGGGTGGTGGGTGCGCAGCAGCGATTCGGTGCAGCCGGTGCAGGCCTGTCCCGACAGCCAGATCACCGTCGGGCGCGGTGCGGCCACGGCGGCGTTGGCGATCTTCACGCCGAAGGCGGGGGACAGGCCCAGCGTGGCGGCCACGCCCGTGCAGTAGGCGAGGAATTCCCGGCGGGACAGGCCGGCCAGCGCACCCTCATACTCGTCGAGATCGCCGATGTGCTCGGCGTCGAGATCCACATGTCCGTCGGGCATGATTTCCCCCAAAGACCCTTTTGCATTGATCCGCTGGCCGCCCGGTTGCCGGACGCCGGATGCGCAGCACGCCACGGCGCGTCCTGGGGAACCCGATGCGGGAAACCCACGGCGCGGCGTAATCCCTATCGATTGTAGGGGTATTTGGGCGCGAAACGCTCGCCGGCATTGCACCAGTTTCGATGCTGGCGCGGCATTGATCTACATCAAATGGGGTATGAGGCGGGTAAGCTTCGAACGCCTTGGGCGCATCAGCGGAAAGGATGCGTCGGGAAAAGCCTCCTCCCCGGCATGAAATCCGGAGAGGAGGGGGGAGGGGATCAGACCGCCTTCATCTGGCGGGTGAAGTCGTCCACGTCGCTCTGCAGGGTGCGCGCGTGAACCGACAGGCCCTTGGCGGCGCTCAGCAGGCCGCCGGCGGCCTCGCCGGTGTGGTCGGCCGACTGCGACACGCCGGAGATGGTCGAGGAGACCTCCTGCGTGCCGATCGCGGCCTCCTGCACGTTGCGGGCGATTTCCTGGGTGGCGGAGCCCTGCTGCTCCACCGCGGCGGCGACGTTGGTGCTGATGTCGCTGATCCGCTCGATGGTGCCGACGATGCCGCTGATCGCGCCGACCGCCTGCTGGGTCTCGCTCTGGATGGCGACGATCTGGGCGGAGATCTCCTCGGTGGCGCGGGCGGTCTGGTTGGCGAGGCTCTTCACCTCCTGCGCCACCACGGCGAAACCCTTGCCGGCTTCGCCGGCGCGGGCCGCCTCGATGGTCGCGTTCAGCGCCAGCAGGTTGGTCTGGCTGGCGATCTCGGTGATGAGGTTGACCACCGCGCCGATCTTTTCCGCGGCCTGGGCGAGGCCCTGGATCGTGCTGTTGGTGCGCTGGGCCTCGCGCTCCGCCTCGCTGGCGATGCGGGCGGCTTCGCCCAGGCGCTGGCTGATCGAGCCGATGGAGGTGGACAGCTCCTCGGTCGCCGCCGCCACGGTCTGGACGTTGCCGGTGGCCTGCTCCGCCGCCGCCGCGACGGTCGAGCTGCGGCGCGAGGCGTCGGCGGCGGAATGGGTCAGCGATTCGGCGCTGCTGCGGATGCTGTCGGCCTCCCCGTTCAGGGTGCGGCACAGACCCTCGATCTTCTGGGTGAAGCCGTGGGTCAGGGACTCCAGGCGCTCCTGGCGCTGGCGGCGCACGTCGATCTCGCGGCGCTCCTGCTCGGCCAGATCGGTGGCGCGGCGCAGGCCGTCGCGGAAGACCAGCACGGCCTCCGCCATGTCGCCGACCTCGTCGCCCTGGCCGGTGCCGGGCACCTCGGCCGCGGTGTTGCCGGCGGCGATGGTCTTCATCGCCGCGGTCATGCGGGCGATGGGGCGTGCGATCATGTCACGGGCGACCAGCACGGCCAGCAGGATGCCGAACAGCACGCCGCCGACTCCGATGGCGAGCATCAGGGTGGTCCAATGCTGGCGCGCCGAAACCAACTCGTCGTGCAGACGGTCGATCATGCCGTCCTGATCGGCGCTGAGCGTCTGGATCGCGGCGTTGAGCGCCTGCCGGTTGCTGCGGTTGGCGTCGTTGTCGCCGTAGGCCCGGGCGTCCGCCGGGCTCTTCTCACGGGCGAGGCGGACCGTTTCGGTGCGGAAGCGGATGAAATCCTCGGCCTTCGTCACCACCGGGGCCAGCGCCGCCTGCCCCTCCGCCGGGGTGAGGCGCTTCAGGGTGCCCAGCCGCTCGCCGAGCGTGTTCAGGCTGTCCAGCAGGGGCTTCCCGAACTTGTCCACCTCGGCCCGGTCGCGGGCCATGTAGACGCCGCGCGAGTCCATGACGACGGCCAGGACGAGGCCGTTGAGCTGCTCGCCCAGCACCTGACGGTCGGACGCGCGTTCGATGGCCTCGGACTTGCCGGCCAGATCCTGCATGGCGGCCAGCCCCATCAGGCCGGTCACCGCGGCCACCGCCGCCTGCAGCCCCACGAGAAGATAGACTTTCGGTCCGATCTTTAGATTCTTAAGTGCTTTCAACATGCTGGACGTCCCCATTGCGGCGGTCTTGTGCCGCCTCTGCGTCTGACGATAATGAGGCACCCATTGGTTTCCGAAGCGTTAAATCGTTCCATGACACGTTGCCGCGCCGCCTTTTGGCCAGAACTGGACGAAACGCATATTGTTTTTGGAGCAAACGAATTTTTTCAGGAATAGCCAAAGTCACGGCGTGTTTGTTGTCATGAGGGTGCAACGCGTCGGACCGGGCGGGTGGATCATGAAACCCATCGCAGCCATCATCGGAACGCTCACGCAATCGTTCATTGCCGTTCTTCTTCTGGCGCTGACGGCTTGTGGAGACCCTTGTGGAGACCATGGCTCGCCCGAGGCGGGCAACTACAGCGTCGGCTATGGTGGAAGCGGCCCCGTCTACACGCTGGGCGCCGGCCTTCCGGCTTACCGGCTGGAGCCGCGCACCTACTGGAACTATCCGGACTTCCGTGGCACCGCACCGGTGATCGAACTGGCGGGTCGTCCGGGCAACTGACCGCGCAATCGACGTTATGGAATATCCGATTGAAGGGCGCCGTCCGGCCATTTACCTAAAGAAGACTTGGAATGGGCAGGACGGGGCGGAGCGATGGCGGTCACACGGGACGATCTGAAGACGCGCATCGGCCAGGCCCTGGGCGAGACGAAGGCCGATCTGGTCATCAAGAACACCCGTTTCCTCAACGTCGTCACCGGCGAGACCGCCGCGGGCGACATCGCCATTTGCGGCGACCGGATCGTCGGCACCTATGACGCCTACGACGGGGCGGAGGAGATCGACGGCTCCGGACTGACGGTCGTGCCGGGCTTCATCGACACCCACGTCCATTGCGAATCCACCTGCGTCACGCCGATGGAGTTCGACCGTTGCGTCCTGCCGCGCGGCACCACCACGGCCATCTGCGACCCGCACGAGATCTGCAACGTGTTGGGCGAGAAGGGGCTCCGCTACTTCCTCGACTGCGCCGAGGGGACGGCGCTGGACCTGCGGGTGCAGCTCTCCTCCTGCGTTCCGGCGACCGAGCTGGAGACCTCCGGCGCGCGGCTGGAGGCGGCGGACCTGTTGCGCCACAAGGACCACCCGAAGGTGCTGGGGCTGGCGGAGTTCATGAACTTCCCCGGCGTCTTCCACAAGGTGGACGGGGTTCTCGACAAGCTGGCCGCCTTCGACGGGCGCCACATCGACGGCCACGCCCCGCTGCTCAGCGGGCGGGAGCTGAACGCCTACCTGTCCTGCGGCATCCGCAACTGCCACGAGACGACCAGCGCGCCCGAGGCGATGGAGAAGCTGCGCAAGGGCATGCAGGTGCTGATCCGCGACGGGTCGGTGTCGAAGGACGTGCACGCGCTGGCTCCGGTGATCCAGCCGGAAACCTCGCCCTTCCTCGGCTTCTGCACCGACGACCGCAACCCCCTCGACATCGCCGAGGAGGGGCACATGGACCATCTGATCCGCAGCGCGATCCGGCTCGGCGCCCCGCTGGCCCATGTCTACCGCGCCGCCACATGGTCGGCGGCGCGCGGCTTCGGCCTGTTCGACCGCGGGCTGATCGCGCCGGGGCAGCGCGCCGACCTCGTCCTGCTGGACGATCTGGAGGACTGCGCGGTCAACCGGGTGATCCGCAACGGGCGGGTGGTGACGCCGGAGACCTTCGCCGGGCGGCCGGCGGTCAGCCCGGTGGGGCTGCGCTCCGTCAAGCTCCACCCGGTGACGGCGGAGGATTTCGCGGTTCCGGCCCGTGGCTCGGTCCAGTCGGTGATCGGCGTTCTGCCCGGCAAGATCATCACCGCCCATCTGCGGCTGGAGGTGCCGGCGAAGAACGGAAAGCTGGTGGCCGATCCCGACCGCGACATCCTGAAGATCTGCGTCTTCGCCCGTCACGGCACCAACCAGAATGTCGGACGCGGCTTCGCCAGCGGCTTCCATTTCCGGGAGGGCGCGCTGGCCTCCTCGGTCGGGCACGACAGCCACAACATCTGCGTGGTCGGCGCGTCGGACGAGGACATGGCCATCGCCGTCAACCGCCTGATCGAGCTTCAGGGCGGCTTCGTCGCGGTGCGCAACGGTCAGGTGGTCGGCGAACTGGCCCTGCCGCTGGCCGGGCTGATGAGCCTGGAGCCCTTCGAGACGGTGGAGCGCCATCTGCGCAGCCTGCGCGCCTCGGTGAAGGGGATGGGCTGCCCGCTGGCCGAGCCCTTCCTGCAATTGGCCTTTCTGCCGCTGCCGGTGATCCCGCATCTGAAGATCACCGACCGCGGGCTGGTGGACGTCGACACCTTCGCGCTGGTGGAAGCGTGACCCCGGCAATTCCTGCCGGACGGGGTGCGGATCTTGCCGGCCCCTTCGGTGGGGTTCCCGGCTCAACCCTTTGAAAATCATGGAAAGCCTTTTGGCCCGCCGCCTGCAAGGGGCCGACCGACAAACGCGAAGAATGCCGGTTGGAGGGGCGTGCCATGGTTGGAATGAGCGACATCAGCGGCTTGGCGCAGAGCATCCAGACGTCCATCGACGCGGCGATGAAGCGCGTCCAGGAGCAGGCCAAGCAGGCGACCGACGCCAAGCCCAGCGGTGAGGTCAAGGAATATGAGCAGACCGTCCGCAAGTCCGCCCTGAACGCAGCACCCTTCGCCACCAACGTCGGCACGCTGATCAAGGACACCAGCCGCCTCAACGTGCTCAGCACGCTGGCCGCCAACGATCCGGCGGACTTCTACAAATTCAATCTGGCGACGCCGGGCGAGGTCGCGCTCGGCCGCGTCGGCGACACCGGTGTGCGCGTCCAGCTGATGGACAAGCAAGGCAAGATCCTCGCCGACAGCAACAGCGAGGCCGGCTCCACCTACGACGCCTACAAGAAGTTCGAGGCGGGCACGCTCTCGCTCGACCGCGGCGACTACACGCTGCGCGTCTCCCGCGACAAGGGCATGGCGGCCAAGGAGGAGAAGAATTACGGCCTTCAGCTCCGCATGGGCGACTACAGCAAGGACTACGACACCATCGCCAAGCAGCCGGTCAAGGGTGACAACCCGCTCCAGCAGACGCCGCAGCTCCAGCGCCTGACCTCCCTGCTGACCGGCGGCACCACGACCAGTTCCGGCGCGCTGGGCATCCTCACCGGAGGAAGCGGCTACAGCGGGCGCGGGTCCTTGCTGAACGGGCTTTTCTGAGGCGCGCCGGGCGGGCGCCGGCTACACTGCCGGTCCGCCGCCGGAGAGCACGCCACCATGACGCCTGAAGAACTGTTCCGCGCCGTTGCCGCTTACGTGGCGGAGCATCAGGGAAAATCCGGCCAGCAGGACTTCTTCCGGGCGATCCACCGGCAGGCCCTGAAGGGCATGGGTCTGGTCAACGACGCCGACATCCAGACTTCGGGCGAGGCCGGCGTCCTCCGCTACATCCAGGGGGAATTGAGCCGGCGCGGCGTCGCGGACGCCGACGCGGTGATCGTCGACGTCGGGGCCAACGTCGGGGTCTACACGGCGGCCGCGCTCGACCGCTTTCCCGCCGCGACCGTCTGGTCCTTCGAACCGTCGCCGACGGCCTTCCGTGCGCTGCGGGAGACGGCCGCGCGGTATCCCGGCCGGTGCCGCCCCGTCAACCTCGGCCTGTCCGACCGGGCGGGCGCGGCGACCCTGCACGGCGACCGGCCCGGCTCGACCCTGGCCTCCCTCCACGATCGCGCGATCCGGGAATTTCGGGAGGGCGGGAGCGGCGAACCCGTCCGTCTGGCGACTCTGGACGGATTCTGCGCGGAGAATGGCATCGACCGCATCCATTTCCTCAAGATCGATGTGGAAGGCCACGAGATCGCCGTGCTGGACGGCGCGCGGGGGCTGCTCGACCAGCGCGCCATCGATTTCATCCAGTTCGAATTCGGCGGCTGCAACCTCGATTCCCGGACCTTCCTGCGCGATTTCTGGAACCGGTTGGACGGCTTCGCCATCTGCAAGATCGTCCGGGACGGGCTGTACCGGCTGTCCGGCTATTCCGAGTTCGACGAAATCTTCGCGTATCAGAACTTCCTGGCCATCCGCCAATAGTGCCTCAGGCCGCAAGGCGCAGCGACGCGGCGCCGAGCACGATGACGACGCCGGAGGCCAGCCGCACCGGGCCGACCCGTTCCTTGAGCACCAGAGCGGCCAGCGCCATGGCGAACAGGATCGAGGTCTCGCGCAGCGCCGCCACCACGGCGACCGGAGCGATGGTCATCGCCCAGAGGGCGAGCCCGTAGGAGGCGATGCTGGCCGCTCCGCCGGCCAGCGCCACCATCCAGCGCCGGCGGGCGTGGCTCAGGAAGCCGCGGGCGTTGCTCAGCAGCGCCCCGCCCACCATGGGCACGCTCAACAGCAGGAAGCCCCACAGCGTGTAGCCGGCCGCCGAACTGGACAGCCGCACGCCGATGCCGTCCACCACCGTGTAGGCGGCGATCACCAGGGCGTTGGCGAGCGCGCAGGCGGTGCCTCGCCACGATCCCGCCGGGCCCGCCGGGCCCGAGCGCCGCCCCAGCAGGGTCAGCCCGAGGATTCCGCCGCAGACCAGCAGCGTTCCCAGCCAAGCGCCGGCGGACAACCCCTCGCCCAGCAGCACACCGCTGCACAGCGCCACGAGCAGCGGCGGCGTGCCACGCATCAGCGGGTAGGCGTGGCTCATCGCCCCGTTGCGATAGGCGGCGGTGAGCAGCCGGTAATAGGCGACGTGCAGCACCGCCGTCACGCCAAGATAAGGCGCGCTGGCGAGCGACGGCGCCGGAACGACGGGTAGCATCAGCAGGGCGATGAAGGCGGACCCGGCGACGACCAGGACCGCGTCGGACGCGCTGCCGCCGCCGGCCTTCAGCGCGGTGTTCCAGCCGGCATGGAGGAGGGCGCCGGCGAGGACGGCGAGAAGGGCTTCGGTGGGCAAGAGGGGAACCGTGCTCAGGGGAATGGACGATGCGGACGGAGGGACGGCCCGCGGCCGGATGGACGGCAGGATACACGCACAGGTTCGGTGCCGGACAGGTCAATTGCCCAACACCCGTCTTTGCGCTAAGCGTTCGCCATGTCGACCGATAGCGTCCCGAACCTCACGACCGCCGCGGTGTCCGCCCCGGCCGCCGTCCGCCGCGCCACCGCCATCGGTGGGCTGGCCATCCTGATGTGGTCCACGCTGGCGCTGCTGACGGCGCTGTCGGGGACAATTCCACCGTTCCAGCTCGTGGCGATGTCCTTCGGCGTCGCCTTCATCGTCGGGACGGCGGCGGGGGCCGCGCGGGGCAAGGACGTGATCGGGGTGCTGCGCCAGCCCTGGCGGGTCTGGCTGCTCGGCGTCACCGGGCTGTTCGGCTACCACTTCTTCTATTTCCTGGCCTTCCGCCTCGCCCCCGGCGCCGCGGTCGAGGTCAATCTGCTGAACTATCTCTGGCCGCTGCTGATCGTCCTGTTCTCCGCCCTGCTGCCGGGGGAGCGGCTGAAGCGCGGCCATGTGCTGGGCGCGCTGTGCGGGCTGGCCGGGACGGTGCTGATCGTGACCGGCGGCGCGCGCGGCCTGTCGCTCGACGCCGGGGACACGCCGGGCTACCTGTCGGCGATGGCCGCGGCGGTGCTCTGGGCCTCCTATTCGGTGCTGTCGCGCCGCTTCGGCGACGTCCCGACCGAGGCGGTCGGCGGCTTCTGTCTCGCCACGGCGGTGCTGGCCGGGCTGTCGCACCTGCTGTTCGAGACGACGGTCGCGCCGTCCGGCGGCGAGTGGCTGGCGGTGCTCGCCATGGGGATCGGGCCGGTCGGCGCGGCCTTCTTCGTGTGGGATCACGGGGTGAAGCGCGGCGACATCCGGGCTCTGGGCGTGCTGTCCTACGCCACGCCGCTGGCCTCCACGCTGCTGCTGATCCTGTTCGGGCAGGCGGCGGGAGGCTGGACCGTCTGGGCGGCCTGCGCCCTGATCATGGGCGGCGCCGTGCTGGCCAGCCGCGACGTCCTGCGCGGCGACCGGCCGTGAGTCGGGCTTGGCCTTCGGCCTGAGCGATCAATATCGCTCTCGTCCCGTCACCAATCGCCGTGGTTCCGATGCCGAGGGTTGTCCGCCGCAGGTCGCTTGCCGCCATGGTGGCGGCCATCCTGATTGCCTGCACCGCGTCGGTGGGCTTGGCAACGCCCCTGGGCACGGTTGATCCGAAAGGGCTGATCGTCCTCATGAGGCACGCCGAGGCGCCCGGTGTCGGGGACCCGGCGAACTTTCAGCTCGGCGACTGCGCGACCCAGCGCAACCTGGACGCAAACGGTCGGGAGCAGGCCCGGCGGGCCGGTGATCGGCTGCGGACGATGAACGGCCCACCGGCCGCGGTCTATTCGAGCCAGTGGTGCCGCTGCCTGGAAACCGCCCGGCTTTTGGGGGTCGGGCCGGTGCAGGAGCTTCCGCTGCTCAACTCCTTCTTCGACCGGCGCGAGGGGCAAGCGGACCAGATCGCATCGCTGCGCCGGTTTCTCGCCGGGCTGCCGGCCGATGGCGCGCCGGTCGTTCTGGTCACCCACCAAGTGGTCGTGACCGCCTTGACCGGCGTGTTCCCGGCGTCCGGCGAGGCGGTGCTTCTCCGCGCCAACGGAACGGGCGAACCGGCCATCGAAGGGCGCATCGCGGTTGACGGCCCCACGTAGGGGATGGGCCGTCCATGCGGTGGAAGCCATCGGCAACGGCGAGGCCATGGCCATGGTGCCGACGCACGGTCAGCCCCATGGTCAGGTTCTCAACATGCGCCGGGGCGCACGGCGACCGTCACTCGGCCGCTATGGCCAGCCCGTAGCGAACCTCTTCCTGCCTGGGTGTGGCCGCCATGAAGTATTCCAGCACGTAAATCCGCACGGCGCTGGACAGGTTGCTGGCGTCCACGGCCTCCACCCGCTCGGCGAGGCGGTTGCACAGCTCGCTCAAGGGGACGCTTTCCCTCTGCGCGATCTCTTCCAGCCCTTCCCAGAAGGCGGCCTCCAGCCGCAGACTGGTGCGCTTTCCAGCGACATAGACGTTCCTGAGTTTCTTTGATGACATGGCATGCCCGCCGCGCGACACGTTGCACTCTTATGTGTGAAGCGTCGCGGAGTCCGCGCCGAAAAACATGTGATGAACTTCACATGAAATGCAGGGTGTCACGCCGCAGAACCACAAAATTCTAGCCGGCGCTGGAGAACAGCGGGCGGCGCAGGCGGCCGCTGGCGATCTCGGCGCGCAGCGCGTCGGCGTCCATGGCCCGGATGCGTTCCAGCTCCGCCTTGTTGGCGTCGATGAAGGGGTTCCGGTCGGTGGAGTTCTCGGGCCGCGCGTGTTCCAGATGGTAGAGCGGACCGGGGACCCGTTCGACTCGCAGGCCCAGACGGCGCAGCCGAACCACGATCTCGTCGTCCTCGTAGCCCCAGGAGACGAAGCGCTCGTTGTAGCCGCCCGCCGCCAGCAGCGCCGCCCGGTCGAAGAAGGCGCCGCCGCCCGGCGAATCGCGGTGCATCAGCGGGAAGCGCGGGCAGACCGCGTTCAGCGGAGCCGCCGAGAGCGTGTGGCCGAAGCGGTGGACCTCCCGCCCCAGAATCCAGAAGAACAGCCCGTTGTAGGGAAAGGCCATGGCCGCCCCGCCGCGCACCGCGTCGCGGGCCAGCGCGTACTGAACGGGATCGACCACGACGTCGGTGTCGTGCAGGGCGAGGATGGGGGTGTCCGCCGCCTCGGCCATGCGGTTGAGCAGATGGGCCTTGTGGGTGAGGGGCGTGTCGTTGCCGGTCAGATGCAGGTGCCGGCAGCGGCCGGCCAGCTCCGGCCCCAGCGCGTCGGCGACGTCGCTCGGCCCCGCCTTGTCCTCGCCGATCAGGACGGTGGTGTCGGCGTGCTTGAGGAGGAAGGAGACGATCCAGCGCAGGTTGCGCTTGCGGTCTTCGCTGTCGGCGCGGAAGGGGACCAGGACGGTGACGTCGCGCAGGTCCAGCCGCCCGTCTGGACCGGTCCCGTCGAGGATGGCGCGGCGGGCGCGGTAGGCCGCGGCCTGTGCCGCCAGCCGCTCCCGCGACCCCTCGTCCCGAGGGTCGATGGCGAGCGCCATCTCGTAGAAGGACACGGCGGCGCCGGGGCGGCCGAGATCGGCCTCGATGTCGCCCTTCTGCCGCCAGCCGGGGACGAAATGCGGGTGGCGGGCCAGCAGCGGGTCCAGCACGTCCAGCGCCTCGCCGATGCGGCCGATGGCCTGCAACGCCTCGCTCAGATGGTATTCGGCGTCGGGAAAGTCGGGGCGCAGCGCCAGCGCGCGGCGGTAGGCGGCGATCGCCTCCTCCGTCCGCCAGGCGACGTGGAGCAGGGCGCCGAGGTTGAAATGCGCGTCGGGGTCCCCGCCGTCCCGTTCCACCGAACGCGCGATCATCGCCATGCCGCGCTCCCGGTCGCCGCCCAGCGCGGCGAGCAGCCCCAGCCGGTGCAGCGCCTCCGGATTGTCGGGGACGGCGTCCAGGATCCGCCCGTACAGCTCCATCGCCTCGGCCTGCCGCCCGGCCTTCAGATGGTCGAGCGCGATGCCGAGCGCCTCCTCGATGGTCGCCATGCGGTGGGGTCCGTTTCGTCCGTGTGTCGCCTTCCGGTGGATTCCACTTTGACACAAAGGCGATTGCGGGGAAATCATCCGCTCCGGGACCACGCCTCAGGGAAACACCCGATAATGAACGATCATCGCATCAGCAAGAATGGGTCCACGGGAGGACTCACCCGCCGCCAGTTCGGCACCGCCGCGGCCTCGGTCGCCCTCTCGGCCGGTGCGCTGGCCGCCTTCGGCCGGGCGCCGGCCTTCGCGCAGGGCGCCGCGCTGAAGGTGGGCGTGCTGCTGCCCCGCTCCGGCTTGCTCGCCCAGGCGGGTCAGGCCTGCCAGCGCGGCGCCGAAATCGCGCCGGCCATCCTCGGCGAACTCGGCTACAAGGTCGAGATCCTGTCCGCCGACACCGAGTCGAACGTGGACGTCGCCCGCTCGCGCGCCGAGAAGCTGATCAACGACGGCGCCAACGTCATCGTCGGCGCCTTCGACAGCGGCCAGACCGCCGCCGCCGCCCAGGTCTGCGAACAGCGCGGCGTGCCCCTGGTGATGAACATCGCCGCCGCCGACCGCCTGACCGAGCAGGGCTACAAGACCGTCTTCCGCAACTTCCCGACCTCGACCATGCTGGTCAGCAACGGGCTGGCGCTGATGAAGGACCTGTTCGAGGTCAGCGGGGTCACCCCGAAGACGGCGGTGTTCCTGCACGCCAACGACACCTTCGGCATGGCCAACAAGCAGGCGATGGACGCCCTGTTCCCGAAGCTGGACATGCCCTTCGGCATTGTCGATAGCATCTCCTACGACCCGAAGGCCCAGGACCTCGCGGTCGAGGTGGCCAAGGCCAAGGCGACCGGCGCCGAACTCGCCATCGTCACCACCCGCGCCAACGACGCCATCATGCTGGTCCGCGAGATGGTCAAGCAGCGCTGGGAGCCCAAGGGCATCGTCTCCCCCGGCTCGCCCGGCCTGTATGACGAGCAGTTCTACAAGGTGCTGGGCAAGTACGCCGACTACGCCATCACCAACCTGCCCTGGTACGACCCCAAGGCGGAGCTGACCAAGCGCGTCGAGGCGGCCTTCAAGAAGCAGTATCCCAACGACCGCTTCGAGGGCTACGCCTTCAACGTCGCCTTCACGCTGGAGGCGATCCTGGTCGCCGCCGACGCCTTCAAGCGCGCCGGCACCGCGGAGCCGGCCACCCTGCTGGAGGCGCTGCGCCAGACCAACCTGAAGGACAAGATGATGGTCGGCCCGGCCATCACCTTCGACGAGAAGGGGCAGAACACCCAGCTCGTCTCCGCCTGCCTGCAGAACCGCAACCTGCGCCCGACCGTGGTCCTGCCCAAGGGCTCGGCGGAGATGGACCCGGTGTTCCCGATGCCGGGCTGGGGCAAGCGCTCCTGAGCAATTCCATCCTCAAATCCCCTCTCCCCCCTGGGGAGAGGGTTAGGGTGAGGGGGTTGCGCTTGTGCCGGACGTACCGTCGCGCGCAACCCCCTCACCGCCCGCTCCCCTCTGGGGAGAGGGCTGTTAGGACCCACTGCTGTTGTTAAGATCGAAAGGCGGGAACGCGGCCGGCCGGGGCCGCGTCCCCTTTTTCCTTTACGCCGTCTGGGCTTCCAGCGCGTAGGCGAGCAGGCGCTCCACCGAGGCGCGGCGGTCGCCGGACGCGGCGAAGCGGGCGCGGGCCTCGGCCGACTGCCGGTCGCGGAAGGCCGGATCGCTCGCCAACGCGGCGGCGCGCTCCAGATAGGCCGCGTCGTCGGCCACCGTGAAGGCCGGCCCGGCCACGGACGCCACGTCGCCCGCCGCGACGGTCACCACCGGAACCCCGTCGGCCAGCGCGAAGGCCGCGCTGCCGCCGCCGCCCTGTCGGCGCGGATTCAGATAGGCGGTGGCGAGGCGGTGCAGCGCCCGCACGTCATCCACGTCACCCAGCGTGTGGACCCGGTCCGCGTTGCGCAGGGCGGCGATCCGCTGCGGCAGCGTCTCCACGCCGCCGGCGATGGCGATGCGGGCCTCCGGCAGGCGGTCGAGGAGCGAATCGGCCAGCGCCAGGAAGTCCGGTCCGGCCTCCTGGTCCAGACGGTTGCCGACCACGAGGAAGAGCGCCCCCCCCTCCCGCCCGGCGTCGGGAAGGCCGAAGTCGGCGCGGCTGCGCTCCGGTCCCGTGGGCGGCAGGGTCCAGCCGAAGGAGAAGGGACGGAAGCGCTCCGCCATGTCCGCCGGCCAGCCCTGGCTGGTGTCGGCCTCGCCGTAGCCCAGCACCAGCCGGGCCATCGACAGCGGCAGGCCGGAGGAGGTCGGGAGGCAGATGACCGGGCGCGCGCCGGAGAACAGGTCGGCCACGACGTTGGACCCGCCGAAGCCGACGATGACGTCGGGGTCGAAGCCGTCCACGTAGTCGACGATGGCGTTCACCTTCTCCTCGTCGAAGCGCTTCTGCGGGAAGGACATCATGCGGACCCGCGCGCCGAAGGCGGCGATGACCTGCTCCCCGTCATACTCCTCGGTGATGTTGTAGGAGTATTCGGGGACGAAGCCGTTCTCGCCGGTGATGGCCATGGCGTTCGGGTTGATGATGATGACCTCGCGCCCGAACTCGTCCTGCAGGCGGCGGGCGAAGTCGAAGGCGTCCGCGGTGGGCTGGTGTCCGGCGCCGAGCATCTGGTTGGTGATCAGGGCGATCCGCTTCACCGCGTCGCGCGGCGTGGCGCGCTTCATGCGGCGGCGCAGGTGGTAGCGCAGCGCCGTCTCGTCCACCATCAGGCGGTAGTAGTCGGTGAGATTCCCGGTGTGGAACGCGCCGGTGTCGCCGGACCGCGCCGCCCCCTGGAAGAGCTGCATCGCCATGCCCCAGAAGGCGTAGTGGATCGACGGCACGGTGAAGCGCATCGGGTCTTCCAGGACGGCGTCGGTCAGCGCCGCGTAATGGTCGACATCGCCGTCGAGCAGGAACAGCAGCGAATGGCGGCGCATCACGTCGCCCATGGCGTAGGCCGCGTCGACCTCGGCGGCCGCGGCGCGGCGGGTCTCGTCGTCGTAGCGGCGGATCAGCCCGGCCAGCGCGCTGACGTTGCCCCAGCCTTCGCCCTCGTTGGTCAGCAGGGTCAGGGCGCGGGCGAAGCTCAGCGCCGCATCGCGGGTCTGGCCGGTGGCGTGCAGGGCGTGGCCCAGGTTGGCGTGCAGCAGGGGCGAGGTGGGGTCGCCGGCCACCGCCTGTCCGATCAGGTCCACCGCCTCCGCCGGGCGAGCGCCTTGCAGAGCCACGACGCCGAGCAGATGCAACGCGTCCGGATGGCCGGGCGATGCCGCCAGCACCTCCCGGTACAGGCGTTCCGCCTCCGTGGTGCGGCCGGCGCGGTGGTGTTCGGTCGCAACGGCCAGCGTCTGTTCGATGGTGTCCATGGTCGGCGTTCCTGCTGCTTGGTCCCTGACGGCATGTTTACGCGCTTTTAGGGCGGATGCGCTGAACTTTTCCCATGCAGCGCACCGCGACATTCTTGTGGCATCTCGTCCCGACGGCAACCCTGGCGATTGCCCTCGCGCTTGTTTCGCCCGACATCCTCCGCGCCCAGGACCGCGCCACCACCACCGAAACCATCTCGGCGCGGCAAATCGTCATCAGCCTGACCGAGCGCCGGCTTCACCTGCTGGAGGAAGGGCGCCCGCCGCGCTCCTTCCCGGTCGCCATCGGGCGGCCCGGCGTGGCGATTCCGCTGGGCGACAGCCGGGTCCTGCGCAAGCGGCGCAACCCGACCTGGCACCCCACCGCCAACCAGCGCCGGGAGAATCCGGCGTTGCCGGCGTCGGTGCCGCCGGGGCCGTCCAACCCGTTGGGCAAGTTCGCGCTCGACCTCGGCTGGACGGCCATCGCCATCCACGGCACCAACGAGCCGGATTCGGTGGGCCGCCGGGCCAGCGGCGGCTGCTTCCGCATGCTGCCCGCCGACATCGCCGCCCTGTTCGAGATGGTGCCGGTCGGAACCCCCGTCCGAGTCGTCTCCGGGCCGGCCGCCCTCCCGTCGCCACAACCCGCCGTCGCGGTCACCGCGGCGGTTTCCTCGCTACCGATTCCGGCGTCACCGATTCCGGCGCCACCGCCAAAGGTTGCGTCTCAAAAGGCCGCCTCGTTGCCGCTTCCCATCCTGCCCGATCCGCGCTGCGCCACGGCCGGCGCGCCGCTGCGCCGGATGATCTGCACGGTGCCGGACCTCGCCGCGCTGGACGGGCGGGCGCGGGCGCTGCATCAGCGCCACCTCGCCGCCCTGCCGGCGGAGCGCCGCGACGCCGCGGCCTACGCGCTGCTCCAGGAGGAGCGCCGCTTCGACGACCGCATCACCGCCCGCTGCTGGGTCCGCCGCGGCATGGAGGAGGACCCCGCGGTCGCCGCCGCCGCGGAGGCCTGCCTGCGCGACGCCCTGAGCGTGCGGCTGGAGGAGGCAAAGCGCCGCTGAGCGCCGCGCGATCCGCACAGGAACCTTGTCACGACTACGAAGGACTGCTACGCCGCTCAGGCTTGGCCATCCGGGGCTCTTCCCAAGGGCGAATGATGCATGCCGTTTGACTATTACCTGAACATCGCCGCGTCGGGCCTGCTGACCGGGCTGGTCTACGGGCTGGCGGCGCTCGGCCTGTCGGTCATCTTCGGCGTCGTGCGCGTGGTCAATTTCGCGCATGGCGAGATGATGGTCGCCGGCATGTACGGCGCCGTGCTGCTGGCCAGCCTGCTCGGGCTCGACCCGATCCTGGCGGCGCCCATCGTGGCGGCGGTGCTGTTCGCCTTCGGCTGGCTGCTCCAGCGCGGGCTGGTCAACCGCTTCGTCGAACGGCCCGAGCACATGCAGTTCATCCTGCTGCTGGGCATCGCGACGATCATCCTGAACGCCATGCTGATGCTGTTCGGGCCGGATTCCCGCAACGTCATGGTGCCCTACAGCTTCGACACGGTGGAGATCGGGCCGCTGCTGCTCGACGCGGTGCGGCTGCGCGCCGGAGCCGGGGCGATCGTGGTGACGGTGGCGCTGTTCGCCTTCTTCCGCTTCAGCCGCACCGGCAAGGCCATCCGCGCCTGCGCCGACAACCCGCTGGGCGCCCGCGTCGTCGGGCTGAACATCGACGGGCTCTACGCGCTGACCTTCGGCATCGGCGCCGCGGTGGTGGGCATCGCCGGGGCGCTGATGACGCTGCTGGTCGATTCCCGGCCGCAACTCGCCCCGGAATACACGCTGCTGAGCTTCATCATCGTCATCGTCGGCGGGCTGGGCAGCCTGCCGGGCGCTCTGCTGGGCGGCATGCTGATCGGCTTTTCGGAGGCGATGGCCGGCTTCCTGCTGGACCCCTCGCTCAAATCCCTCTTCAGCTATGGTGTGCTGATCGTGGTGTTGCTGCTGCGCCCGCAGGGCCTGCTGGGGAAACGCTCGTGACGGGGCGCGGGATCGTCCTTCTGGCGCTGTGCGGCGCGCTGCTGCTGGGCGCGCCGATGGTCGCCGACCGCTACGTCCTGTCGGTGCTGACCACGGTGCTGTGGTTCGCCTATGTCGGGCAGGCGTGGAACGTGATGATGGGCTTCTCCGGCCTGCTGTCGCTGGGCCACGCGCTCTATGTCGGGCTGGGGGCCTACGCCAGCGCGGCTCTGTTCGTGCATTTCGGGATCGGTCCCTGGGCCGGGATGTGGGTGGCCATGCTGGCGGCGACGGCGGCGGGTTGCTTCATCGGCTTCCTGGGCTTCCGCTTCGGGGTGCGCGGCGTGCATTTCGCCCTGCTGACCATCGCCTTCGCCGAGGTCGCGCGCATCGGCTTCGACCATCTGCAGTGGTTCGGCGGCTCGGGCGGCTTCTTCATCCCGGTGGCCGGCGACGCCGGCAACGACCTGCTGAACCTGCGCGGCTCGCCGGAGCTGTTCTACTACGTGATCCTGGCGCTGGTTCTGGCGGCGCTGGCCCTGTCGCGGGTCCTGCTGCACAGCCGCCTCGGCTACCAGTGGCTGGCCGTGCGCGAGGAGCCGGAGGCGGCGGAGGCGGTCGGCGTCGACCTGTTCCGCGCCCGCATCGCGGCGGTCGCCGTGTCCTCCGCCCTGACGGCGCTGGGCGGGGTGTTCCAGGCCTTCTACTTCAACAACCTGTTTCCCGAGCAGGTCTTCTCCATGGGCCGCTCCATCGAGATCATCCTGCCGGCCATCGTCGGCGGCATCGGCACGCTGATCGGGCCGATCCTCGGGGCCTTCATCCTGACCCCGCTGGGCGAGCTGCTGACCTTCCTGATCGAGGCGACCGGCTTCGACCTGCCGGGCCTGAAGCAGCTGTTCTACGGGGTGGCGCTGGTGGTGATCGTCGTCTACCGCCCGGACGGGGTGTGGCCGTGGCTGGCCGACCGGCTGGGCCTCGTCCGCCGCCCCGGGGAGGACGCGTGATGGCCGGGCTTCTGGAGGTCGAGGGCCTGTCCAAGCGGTTCCGCGGGCTGAAGGCCGTTTCCAACGTCGGCTTCTCCGTGCCGGAAGGGCGGATCGTCGCGCTGATCGGCCCGAACGGCGCCGGCAAGACGACCACCTTCAACCTGATCGCCGGGGTCTTCCCGCCCGACGAGGGGCGGGTGCATCTGAAGGGCGCGCCGATCACCGGGCTGAAGCCCAACCGCATCTGCGCGGCGGGCATCGGCCGGACCTTCCAGATCGTCAAGCCCTTCGGGCAGCTGTCGGTCGAGGAGAACGTGATCGTCGGCGCGCTGGCCCGCGAACGGTCCGTGACGGCGGCGCGCGACCACGCCCGGCGGGTGCTCGACCGGCTGGGGCTCGCCGATCAGGCCAACCGCCCGGCGCGCAGCCTGACCCTGCCGGACCGCAAGCGGCTGGAGGTCGCCCGCGCGCTCGCCACCCGCCCGATCCTGCTGCTGCTGGACGAGGTTCTGGCCGGCCTGCGCCCGACCGAGGTCGACCGCATGGTCGAGGTGCTGCGCGACCTGAACCGGCACGAGGGCATGACGATCCTGATGATCGAGCATGTGATGCGCGCGGTGATGGCCCTGTCCGATCAGGTGGTCGTGCTGGACCACGGGGAGAAGATCGCCGACGGCCTGCCTGCTGAGGTTGTGGCGAACCCCAAGGTGATCGAATCCTACCTGGGCGCCGAGGATATCTGACCGGCCCTTCGCAACAGGCGGTCTCGGCGCTGGAAACACTCCTTTAATGTTTGTTGGCCCATCATTCGTTCCCAGATAAGGGCAGCGACCGACACAGCAACGTCCGGTCGAGAAAACAAGCGCCCGACAAGGGGCTGCACGGGAGGAACGAATGAAGGCACTCGGCAATCTGCGGATTGGCCAGCGGCTGTCCATCGGCTTCGCGGCGGTGATCGCGGTGCTGGTGGTGACGGTCGGCACCGGCCTCTTGCTGACCGACAACGGGAAGACGCTGAGCCGTCTGGTGGCCGATGTCCGCATGCCGACGGCGCTGGCCGGGCAGGGCATCGTCGCGGCGGTCACCGCCACCAACGCCGCCATGCAGGGCTATCTGCTGACCAACCGCGAGGATTTGAAGCAGGAGCGCAACGTCGCCTGGGACCGCATCGACGCCCTGCGCCAGGAGATGGACGGGCTGTCGGCCCGCTGGTCCGATCCGCAGGTCCAGGCCACCTGGGACGCGGTGAAGCCGCTGCTCGACCATCTGCGCCGCGACCAGGACATGGCGGAATCGCTGGGCACCATCGGCGACCAGATGGGCGCGCTGAACTCCCTGAACGACGACGCGATCCCGCGCGCCAACCAAGTGATGAGCCTGCTGGTCGGCGACACCCGGTCCAACGACGCCAGCGCCCTGATCCCACGCCAGCGCGCCCTGCTGCAGGCCGACACGGCGGGGATGATCGATGGCGCCGACCGTCTGGTGATGATCCAGGCGGTTCTGCTGACCCTGGGGCTGCTGATCGCGGCGGCGGCGATCCTGCTGACCTCGCGCTCCATCGTGCGGCCGCTCGGCGCCATGACGGAGGCGATGCGGCGGCTGGCCGACGGCGACTCCGCCACGCCCGTGCCGGCCACCGGGCGGGGCGACGAGATCGGGCAGATGGCCAAGGCCGTGCTGGTCTTCAAGGACAACATGATCGCCGCGCGGCAGGCCGCGGAGCGCGAGCACGCGGAGCAGGACGTGCGCGCCCGCCGCGCCCGCGCCATCGAGGAGCTGACCGGCCGCTTCGACCGCGAGGCGGCGGCCGTGCTCGGCTCGGTCTCCGCCGCCGCGGTGCAGATGAAGGCGACGGCCAGCCAACTCGCCGCCACGGCGGAGCAGACCACCCGCCAGTCGGTGACCGTGGCCGGCGCGTCGGAACAGGCCAGCGCGAACGTCCAGACCGTCGCCACCGCGACGGAGGAGCTGGCCGCCTCGGTCCAGGAGATCGGCCGGCAGGTCGCCAGCAGCACGGCCATCGCCGACGAGGCGGTGCACAAGGCCGAGCGGGCCGACCAGGCGATGCGCAGCCTCGCCACCGCCTCGGCGGAGATCGTCGCGGTGATCGACCTGATCACCCAGGTGGCCTCGCAGACCCGGCTGCTGGCGCTGAACGCCACCATCGAGGCGGCGCGGGCCGGCGAGATGGGCAAGGGCTTCGCCGTCGTGGCGGCGGAGGTCAAGGCGCTGGCCGACCAGACCACCCGCGCCACCGACGAGATCGCCGCGAAGATCGTCTCCGTCCGCAGCGAGACCGATGGAGCGGTGGCCTCGATCGGCGACGTGATGGGCACCATCGGGCGAATCAGCGAGGTCGCCTCGACCATCGCCGCGGCGGTGGAGCAGCAGCAGGCGGCGACGCGGGAGATCGCCCGCAACATCCAGCAGGCGGCGGTTGGCACGCAGGACGTGACCTCCAACATCGCCGACGTGAACCGGGCGGCCAGCGAGACCGGCAGCGCCGCCCGCAACGTGCTGGAGGCCGCGGGATCACTGTCCGATCAGGCGGACGGGCTGCGCAGCAAGGTGGAGGTGTTCCTGTCGGCGGTGCGCACGGCCTGACGCGGCGGGGCCTGACGGCGCAAGGGTTCGGCGCAAAAGTTCGGCGTGCCGGGTCCTCGGCCCGATCAACACTTGACCCGGACGCCCGAGCCCGTCAGCTTCTCGCCGGGCTTTCCCGTGACGCATGCACATGAACCGACTGCAACGCTATCTCTTCCGCAATCTTCTGATCGCCCTCCTGTATTCCACGGCCGGCCTGACCTTGACGATCTGGCTGAGCCAGTCTCTGCGGCTGATCGAGATGGTGGTGGAGGCCGGGGCGCCGATGCGGGTGTTCCTGTGGCTGCTCATCCTGACGGTGCCGACCTTCCTCGGCATCGTGCTGCCGCTGGCCCTGGTCGGGGCGGTGCTGTTCACCTACAACCGTCTGGCGACCGACAGCGAGCTGGTGGTGATGCGCGCCGCCGGCGTCGGCCCCTTCGCCCTGGCGGCGCCGGCGATGCTGCTGGCCTTCGGCGTCACGGTGGTCGTCTATGTGCTGAACCTCTGGCTGACGCCCGCCGCCCACCAGGAGCTGGTGCGCATGGAATACGCCGTGCGCAGCGACTATTCGCAGCTGTTCCTGCGCGAGGGCGTGTTCAACGAGGTGGGCGACCGCTTCAGCGTCTTCGTGCGCGAGCGCGACAGCGACGCCAACCTGCACAGCGTGATCATCCATGACGGGCGCGTTCCGGAGAAGCCGGTGACGATCATGGGCGAGCGGGCGGTGATGCTGACCGGGTCGGAGGGCGCGCGCTTCGTCGTCTACAACGGCAACCGGCAGGAGCTGGACCGCAAGACCGACCGGCTGTCCCAGCTCTTCTTCGAACGCTACGCGGTGGACCTGAAGGTGCTGAGCAGCGCCAGCGCCGAGCGCTATCCGGACGCCCGCGAGCGGTCCACCGACGAGTTGCTGCACCCGCCGGCCCAGATGGCGGCGGACCCGAAGATGATGCGGGACCTGCTGGCGGAACTGCACCACCGCCTGTCCACGCCCCTGCTGGCGCTGGCCTACACCATGGTGGCGCTGGCCTGCCTGCTGTCGGGTGAGTTCAACCGGCGCGGCCAGTCGGTGCGCGTGACCACCGCGGTGCTGGTGGTGATGGCGATCCAGTCCGCCGTCCTTGGCCTGTCCAGCCTTGCCGCCAAGGTGACCGTGCTGGTGCCGCTGATGTATGTGCTGCCGGTGGCGGCCCTGGTGCCGGCGGCCTGGATCCTGTCGCGCAACCTGCGGCGGCGTGTGCCGCCCGGTGGCGAAGCGGCGGCGGGCTGAGGGGGCGGACCGGGTCTTGCGCATCCTGTTCATCACGTCCAACCGGCTGGGCGACGCGGTCCTCTCCACCGGGCTGCTGGCCCATCTGAGCGAACGGCATCCGGATGCCGCGCTGACCATCGCCTGCGGCCCGCTGCCGGCGCCGCTGTTCCGTTCCGTTCCGCGGCTGGAGCGTCTGATCCCCATGCCGAAGCGGGCCTGGGCGCGGCATTGGGTCGACCTCTGGCGCGCCTGCGTCGGCACGCGCTGGGATCTGGTGGTGGATCTGCGCAACTCCGCGGTCGGTCGTCTGGTTCTGGCGCGGCGCCGGTTCTTCCACGCCCGCGCCCCGCATCTCCACAAGGTGGAGGAGATCGGGCGGGTGCTCGGCCTGTCCCCGCCGCCGTCGCCCCGCCTGTGGATCGACGCGGCGGCCGAGGCCGAGGCCGACCGGCTGCTGCCCGGCGGCGCGGAGCCGTTCCTGGCGATCGGCCCGACCGCGAACTGGACCGGCAAGGAATGGCCGGCGGACCGCTTCGCCGAACTGGCGGCGCGGCTGACCGGTCCCGGCGGCCGGCTGTCCGGCCGGCGTGTCGCCGTGCTGGCCGCCGGGCCGGAGCGCGAGCGCGCCCGGCCGGTTCTGGAGGCACTGGGCGAGCGGGCCATCGACCTGACCGGGCGCACCGATCCCATGGCCGCGGCGGCCTGCGTGCGCCGGGCGGCGCTCTACATCGGCAACGATTCCGGGTTGATGCACATCGCCGCCGCCGCCGGCACGCCGACCGTCGGGCTGTTCGGGCCGGGCTTCCCGGAAATCTACGGCCCGTGGGGCGTGGCGGCGCGCACCGTGATCAGCCGGGTTCCGCGGTCCGAGCTTCTCGCTCGCCAGAAGGCCGATCCGCGGGCCACCGGACTGATGGACGGCATTTCCGTGGATGCGGTCGAACAGGCGGCCGGAGAACTGCTTGGTCCGGCGACGCCGGAACGGTGCGAAGTCGTGACAAATCCTTGCAAATCACCGGAGACAGGTCCGTAAAGTTGACAAGGATTGAAGGATCGCTGACAATCCTTTTGGTCCGGACCTGATTCAGCATTGCTCTGTCCGGCGGCCTGTCCCGAGGGTTTGGAATGAAGCCGACACCGACATACGCGAACAAGCCGACCTCCGACAATCCGCGCGATGTCGAGGCCTGGGCTTTGGCGGAGGCGTCACGGCGCCTGATCGATGCCGGGCGCAGCCCCGTGAACGAAGAGACGCTTCGCGGCGCCCTGCAATTGAACCAGCGCCTTTGGACGATTTTCCAGGCCGCGATGACCGAGGAGGATTGCGGTCACCCGCCGGAGGTGCGGACCAACATCGCCGCCCTGTCGCTGCTGGTCGACCGCGAGACGGTCGCCCGCCTGATCGATCTCGACGTGTCGAAGCTGGAAACCCTCATCAGCATCAACCGGTCGGTGGCCAGCGGCCTGACCGCCCGCCCCGACACGGTCGCCCCAGGGCAGCCGGCTCCGGCTCCGCAGGCGGCCCGTCCTCCGATGGCCCCCCCGGTTGCCGCGCCGGACAGCCAGCCGCCGCGCCAGTCGCTGCGGATCTCGATCTGATATCCACGCGCGTCCCATAAGAAAACCGGCGTCCCAAGGGACGCCGGTTTTTTTTGTTCGGCAACGGTTCCCTCTCCGCTGCGCCGGGGAGGGAACCGTTGCGCCTTCAGCTGATGTAGTTGAGCAGCGACAGCTTCTGGCGCTGGCCGGCGACCGTGTAGGCGGCCTCCAGGGCGTTCATGGAGGTGCGCAGGCGGGCCGCCACCTCGGTCTCGTCGATGCCTTCGATGCCGGCGATGCGCTCCACCACCGTGGCCGACGCGGTGGTGTGGGCGGTCTTCTTCTCCTCCAGCGTCGCGAGGTCGGAGGCCACCTTGGAGTGGACCGAGCGCACCTCGTCCTTGGCCTGGGCCATCAGCTCCCGCGACTTGGTGATGTATTCCTCGTACTTGCCGGGGTTGGACGCGGCGACGTGGGCCATGCGGAAGGCGGCGACCAGCTTCTGGAAGGCGCGGTCGTCGCTGGTAACGCCGTAGGTCAGCGTCTGGCCGTCGTCGATGGTGACCGCCGCCTTGTCCCACGCCTTGCTGTTCTTCCGGTTCGACATGTATTCCGAATCGTAGAAGGGCAGGTCCGGCGGGTCCACATAGGGCAGGTCGGTCAGGGCGTCGGCCTGCGACGGCAGGGTCGCGACCGAGATGGTGTTGTCGATCTGACCGTTGACCGCCCGCACCGAGGTGGAGAACTGCTGCACGCGTGACGGATGGTTGGGGTCCATCGTGCTGTTGCTGGTCAACTGGATGGTCGATCCGTTGCCGGCGGGGTCGATGGTCACCGGCGGCACCGGGCTGGTCTTGGTGAACTCGGCGCGCAGCATATCGGCCACCTTCGACACGTCGGTGACGCCGTTGTTGTAGTCTTTCTCCGTGACCGTGTAGCGGACCGTGTATTGCTGGTAGGGCGGCAGGTCCTCCGGCTCGTCCGGGTGTTCCGAATAGTATTTCCGGTTGAAGGGGTCGTCCGGGTCGCCGACGGTGACGTTGATCTCGTAGGTGTCGCCGATGTCCACGCCGTCGCCGGTCAGCGCGAAGCTGTCGATCTGCTTCAGCCCGGTGCCGGCGGGTGCCGGCAGTGTCGCCGCCTGGGTGGTGGTCGGCGCCGTCATCGAGTTGTCGATGCTCATCGAGTTCTGGACGCGCGCCTGCACGTCGAACGTCCGGCTCTGGTCCTCGCTGATCAGCGAGATGATGCCGTTGGCGGCGGAGGCGATGATCGGCAGCTTCGGGTTGGCCGACTGGATCAGGCTGTTGAGCGTGCTGGCGACGAAGGTGACGGTCTTCGGATCGCCCGGCTGGACCTGATAGCCGAAGGGCTTGCCGTCGATCGACACCTCGAAGTAGTCGTCGGTGTTGACCATCGACCCGTTCAGCGTCACGCGGGTGGACTGCGGCTGGGCCAGCAGGTCGCCGACCGGTTCGGTGCCGTAGCGCGAGCCGGCGAACAGGTAGCGGTCGCCGAACTGCTCGTTCAGGAGCTGCTGGATGTCGCGGAGCGCGCCCTCGACCCGGTCGCGCATGTCGTTGGCCTGCGGCCAGCTCACGTTGAAGGTGCTGCTCGACGCCGCGGTGAGCTGGTCGAAGCTGAGATTCAGCACCGCGCCTCCGCCGGGGCCGCCGTCGATCTTGAAGTTGTAGCCGCCGCCGTCGCTGGGGGGCACGGTCTTCAGATTGATGGTGCGGGTGGTCTTGCCGCCCAGCCCGTCGGTCACCGTCACGTCGAACGAGCCGTTGACCCCGTCCTTCGAGGGGGTGGAGGTCACGGTGTAGCGGGCGTTCTGGGTGAAGGTGGACTTGTCGCCGTTGACCGTCAGCTTCAGCGCGTCGGGGTTGCTGTTGAAGGCGGAGGTGACGGTGGCCGGCCCCGGCTGGAACGGCATCAGGTTGCTGCTCTGCCAGTCCGTGGCGAGCTTCTCCAGGCTGTTCAGCACCGTGTCGGTCGCCTTCACGCGCGGCGACGCGGTGTTGATGTTCTGGACGTAGGCCTCGCGCTGGACCAGCTCGGCCCGCAGGGCCAGCAGCTTCTGCGTTTCGGCGCCATAGGCGTTCAGGTCGGTGGACTTCTTGCCGGTGGTCAATTGCTCCGAGAGCGTGTCCACCTTGTTCTGGCCGTTGGTCAGGTTGCGAACCAGGCCAAGATACTTGGCGTAGCTGCTGACTTGGGTGATGGAGCTCATCGGACGATCGCCTCCAGCGCGTCAAACATCGTGTTGGCCACTTGCATGACCCGTGCCGACGCGGCGTAGGAGGTCTGGAGCTGTTGCAGATTCGCGATTTCCTCGTCGATGTTGACGCCGGTCGTCGCGTGGTAGCGCTCCTCCAGGATCTGGCGGGAGTCCTTGTCCAGGGAGGACTTGTCCATCGCGGTCTTGGCCGCGGACATCCAGCCGCCGGTGATGTTGCTGGTGATGGAGCTGAAGGACGCGCCCTCCAGCTTCAGCCCGTCGGACTGGAAGCTGCGGCCGGTGGCGCTGAGCGCCGTCACCACGTCCTTGACGGCCGCGCTCTTCAGTTTCTTCGTGTTGTTCAGCAGGTTCTCGTTCACGTGGATGGTGAAGCGGTCGTTGCCCATGAAGAACTGCGTGCCTTCCTCGCCCGGCACCGTCTTCGCCTGGTCGTAGGCGTCGCGGAAGCTGGTGGGCTCGCCGGGCTTGGTCGAACCGGTGAACATCTGCGCGTAGGCGTCGAGCTGCGAGCGCAGCTTGCGGATCACCTCGGTGGTCGGGTCGGCGCTGGCCGCCTGCGGCGGATTGGCGGTGGAGCCGTCGGCGCGCAGGTTCATCAGCGCGGCGACCTTGCCCTCCTTCAGGTGCTGGTTGACGTTGGTGACTTGATTGCCCACCGTCAGGTTGATATTGCCGCCCTCGTAGGAAAGATTTGCCGCCTGGCTGTCGACCAGCGCCAGCCCCGTGGGGGTGAAGACGGCGATGCGGCCGTCCGGGCGGGCCATCGTGCGCACGCCGACATAGGTGCTCAACTCGCGGATCAGCCCGTCGCGCTTGTCGGCCACCTCGTTGCCGGCGGAGCCGTAGCCCTGCAGCGACACGATGTTGTTGTTGATGCTCTCGATTTCCTTCAGCAACCGGTTCACCTCGCCGACCGACTGGCTGAGGTCGCCCTGGATTTCCCGGTCCATGTCCTCCACGCCCTGGGACACGCGGTTGATCTCGCGCGCGAAGGTGTCGGCGGCCTGGATGAGCTGGTACTGCGCGACCTCGCTTTCCGGAGAGGTCTCCACCGCCTTCCAGGCGGTCTGGAAGGCCTCGGCGTATTGGTTCAGCTGCGGCTTGCCGCTGGTCGTGCGCAGCAGGTCGCCGAGCTGCTGCATGTAGGAGGATTTGGTGGACGAGGAGCCCTCGCGCGCGGTCAGGTCCTGCACCTGGCTGAGCAGGGCGGAATCGACCTCGCGGCGGTACTGGGAGGTGAGGACGAACCCGTTGGAATCCAGCACGTTCGACACGGTGTGCCGGGTGCGGGTGGGATCGTCGGCGCGGGCGACGTTGTCCGAGACCAGCTTCACCTGGGCCTGGACCGCACGGAGGCTGGCCGTCGCGCTGCCGAGGGCGCCGAAGAGGGACATGGTCGTTGGACCTTTCGTCTGCGGGATAGGCCGGGCTGGGCGCGGATCGGGCGCCCGCCCGCGTGGTCAGGAGCGCGCTTAGCGCTTCAGGCCGAGGACTTCCTGGAGCATCTCGTCGGAGGTCGTGACGATCTTGGTGTTGGCGGAGTAGGTGCGCTGGGTGACGATCAGCTTGGTGAACTCGTCCGCGATGTCCACGTTGGAGGATTCCACGCTGTTCGCGACCACCGCGCCGGCCCCGTTGGTGTCGGGATCGTTGAAGTTCGGCCGGCCGCCGTCGTCCGTCTCGATGTAGACGCCGCCCGCCTCGCGCTGCAGGGCGTTGGGGTTGTTGAAGGTGACCACCGGGATGCGCCCTATGACGCGGCTGCGGCCGTTGTCGTAGTTCACGATCACGTCGCCGTTGTCGCCGTAGACCACCTCCTTGTACTGGCCGCGCGAGGCGCCGTCCTGCACCAGTTCGCGCACGTTGATCTCGTTGCCGGCGAACTGGGTGACGCCGCCCGACTTGCCGATCTGGCCGAGGTTCAGGGTGATCTGCTGCGGGCCGAAGCCGTAATCCACCGTGAAGGTCACGTTGGCGTCCGCCCCCACCGCCTGATTGGCGGAGGTCACCGCCGTCCCGGTGCCGACCTTCGCCGTGCTGACGCTGGTGATGGTGCCGACATTGCCGGGATCGGTGCCGAAGTTCAGCAGGACGTGCGCGGGCGTGGTGCCGGCCTGGGCGGCGGTTTCCAGGGTGAACTGGTCGGCCGCCGTGCCGCTTGCCGACTTGGCGACCAGCTTCAGCACGCTGCCCTCCGCGCTGGCGGTCACCGGCAGGGCTGTTTCCTTGTTCACCAGATTGGCGAGGCTGGCCGCGATGGTCTCCATCGAGGTCTCCTCGCCCGTCGTCTTGTAGGTGATGGGCTGGCCGTTGATCAGGACCGAGTATTCGGCGCCCTTGTCGCCAGGCGTGCCGGTCAGCGTCACCGATTCCGATTGCCGCACCCCCGCCACGTTGGAGGTGGTGGTGGAGGCGGTCAGCGTGCCGGAGCTGCCGGTGGCGTTCTGGATGCTGGCCTTAGCCTCGAACTTGCCGGTGGTCGAGGTGTTGTGGGTAAGGGTCAGCCGGCCGCCGGTCGAGGTGGCGACGACGTTCAGGTTGGCGGCGTTGACGCGGTTCGCCAGTTCCTGAAGGACGCCGTTGATGTCCTGGAAGTTGCCGTAGTTCGACTTGTCCACCTTCACCGAGATCGGCATGCCATCGACCGAGACCGTGTAGACGTCGCCGACATCGATCTGCGTCTGCGGGTAGGAGAATTCCTGGCGCTGGCCGCGCGAGTCCGTCGGCGCGCTGATCGTCGGGCCGTTCACCTGGTTGTTGGAGGCCGAGCCCGAGCTGTACTCCTGGTCGATCTTGAAGGACGTGCCGGGGTTGCGGGCGGTGACCTGAAGCTGCGAATTGACCACCGATGCGATGACCGGCGCCTGGGGCCGGGCCGAGTTGATCTGGGCGGCCAGCGCGTTGGCGATGCCGCCGTAGGTTCCCATGGTCAGGATGTTGTCGGCGGTGACCGAGACCGCATAGGGAACGCCGTCCACCCGGACGGTGTAGCTGTCGCCGACCCGCACATTGTCGGTGCCGGTGATGTCCAGCTTGCTGCCGCTGACGCCCAGGGCCGCGCCGGGGGTTCCCGTCAGGACCAGGGCGCCCGAGGCGGGGTTGCGCATGGCGGTCACCGCCAGCCCCTGGCTGTTGATCTGCGTCACCAGATCATCCACCACGCCGTTCATGTCCTTCAGCGTGTTGATGTTCGAGTAGGTGACCGTGGTCTTGAACTCGACGCCGAGCACGTTGACGACGTACTGGTCCGGCACCTTCAGCGCCGCCGTCGACGGGAAGGTGACATGGGTGATCTCGGGCAGGGCGGCGGTGGCGGCCTGCGTGATGGTCGGCGTCGCCGCCTGATAGTCCACGGGGGTGGAGGCGCTGATGTTGTTGTCGCGGCTGTCGGCGTTGGTCACGCCGTAGGTGGCCGTAAAGGTCGGCGTCGCGGCGGTGCCGTCCAGCACGAGCTGGTTGGCCGTACCCGCCGGAACCGTGGCCGTGCCGATCAGGGCGTTGACGTTCAGCGACGGCACGGCGGTGTTGATCTGGTTGGCCAGATTGGCGACCACGCCGTTGATGTCCACCAGCGTGCCGATGTTGGCCGAGGTGACGCGCGTCTTGAATTCCTTGCCCGCCACGGTGATGCGGAACTCGTCGCCCACGTCGATGGCGGCGGTGGAGAAGGTGAAGGTGCTGCGCTGGTCGCCGCTGACCGAACCGGTCAGGTTGGTCGAAGGACCGCTGACCGTGCTGAGCTGTGGCTTGGTGTTGGCGAAGGAGCCGCTGACCTCGACCGGCGTGCCGTCCAGCTTCTTCACCAGCACCTTGCGCGGGTCGCTGCTGTCGATCTCGGCGGTGTAGGGAGCCGGCACCATCGCGTTGACCGCGCTGGCCAGCGCGTTCGCCACGTCCGTGAAGTTCGAGAAGTTCGCGATGTTCGCGGCGGTCACCGCGACCGTGACGGGCGGGCTGCCGTTGATGTTCAGGGTGTAGGTGTCGCCGACCCGGATGTTGTCCTGCGACGTGCCGTCCGGATAGTAGTTGGTGCGGCCGCTGACTGTGACCGACGAGGACGGGAAGGACGTCGTGCCGTTGACCAGCACCTGGCTGACCTGGGCCACCGGGGTCACGCCGGCCACCTGGCTGCCCGCCGCCATGGAGGCGGCGCCGCCGGTGAAGGAACCGGCGACCGGCTGGGTCGAGCTTCCCGGCGCCTCGATGCCCAGGCGCCACGCGTTGGAGGCGTCCTGGCGCCAGTTGAACTGGATGGTCCGGGCGTTGCCCTGGGTGTCGTAGACCTGGATGCTGGAGGACGGGATCGGCACGCCCGGCGTCGGGGTGGCCGGCAAGTTGGCGCCCAGCGTGATGCTGTTGGTCGACTGCGGCTTGTCGGTCAGGGTGTTGACCTGGAGCGGCTGCACCACGTCCTTCTTCAACTGGCCGGTCACGTCGTCGACGATCCAGCCGTTCAGCGCGAAGCCGGCACTGTTCACCAGATAGCGGTTCTTGTCCAGCTCGAAGTCGCCGACGCGGGTGTAGTAGACGTTGTCGGCGTTCAGCGTGCCGGTCTGGGTCTGCACCGTTTCGCCTTGCTGGCCGGGGCCGGTCAGGCCGCGGCTGAGCTTGGACACGCTGAAGAAGCCCTGGCCCTGGATGGCGGCGTTGGTCGGGCTCTGCACCTGGGTCAGGTTGCCCTGGATGTTGTTCATGAAGACCGGCGCCGCCGTCACGCCGCCCGGCGCGTGCAACCGCTCGTTGGACTGCAGCACCAGCGTCTCGAAGGCGGTGTTGACCCGCTTGTAGCCGACCGTCGAGGCGTTGGCGATGTTGTCAGAGATGTGACCGAGGGCCTTCGACTGCGCGCTCAGGCCGAGGACGGCGGTGGTCATCGAACCGAAGATGCTCATGGCCAGGGATCTCCACGCGGAAAGGGCAGAATTCGTTGCCATTCGGGTAAGCAAGGACGGTGCCAACTGCGTATCCCTTGTTATGCCTTTGTTTTCTAATGGAAACCCTGACAAAAGGCCGCGCCGGCCCCGTTTTTGCCGCGCGCTGGGAAAAATTGGCCTAGCAGCCCTTGCGGTGCAGGGAAGAAAGCTCCCGTCGCTCCGCCTATCCTCCGGTATGACCAAAGGACAGGGCGTGGCCGGACGGGGGCTGCGCTAGAACGGGGGAAGGGAAACGGGATGCGCGCCGGCGGAGGAGCCGCCGGGGGGAGGCCGCCTTGGACCGCGTGGAGCAATGTCTGATACCGCTGCTGGGGGCGGCCCTTCTGGGGCACGCGCTGAGCAGCGCGCCGCTCCGCTTCGATCCGCCGGACCCGCGGCCCTTCGACGTGGCCGCCTTCAACGCGTCCCTGCCGGCGATGGAGTTGCCGGCGCTGCCGGCCGCGGCGCCGCGCTCCGGCTGTTGCGGAAACGACCCTTACGACTGCTTCTGCGGCGCCAACTGAGCGGCGGCGAAGCGCTCCAGCTCCGTGGCGACGGCGCGCAGGACGCTGTCCCAGTCGCCGGGGCGGGGTTGGCGGAACAGGCGCAGCGACGGGTACCAGGGGCTGTCCGCGCGGTCGAGCAGCCAGCGCCAGTCCGGCGCGTAGGGCAGCAGCAGCCACGCCGGCACGCCGAGCGCGCCCGCCAGATGGATGGTCGCCGTGTCGACCGCGATGACGAGGTCGAGATTCGCCAGGATGGCCGCGCTGTCGGCGAAGTCGCGGATGCCCGCGGTCAGGTCGGGCAGGGCGGCGGGCCGGACCGCTTTCGCGTCGCCGGTCTGAAGGCTGAACAGCCGCAGCCCCGGCGTGTCGAGCAGCGGGGCCAGCCGCTCGGCGGGGATCGAGCGGTTGCGGTCGTTGCGGTGGTTCGGGTTGCCCGCCCAGACGAGCCCGACGCGCGGTCCCGAACCCTTCCCCGTTTCAATGTCAGCGAGCCGGCGGCCCCAGCGCGCCACCTCGTCCGCCTCGGCGAAAAGGTAGGCGGGAGGGGCGGGGATGCTCGCCAGATCGGTGCCGAAGGCGCGCGGCAGGCTTATCAGCGGGCAGTGGAGGTCGTGCGGCGCCGGCGCGGGGCCGCGCACCAGCACCTGGATCTCCGGCCCCAGCGAGCGCAGCAGACGGAACTGCAACGGATGCACGTCCAGGATCACCCTCCCCCCGGCGCGGGCGACCAGCGGGGCGTAGCGGGCGAACTGGATGGTGTCGCCGAAGCCCTGCTCGGCGTGCAGGAGGATGCGCCGGCCGTCCAAGGGTTCTCCGGCCCAGGGCGGGGCGGGCAGGCGGCGCGGGCGCCATTCGAATTCGTCCCATCCGGCGCGCAGGTCGCCCCGCACCAGCCGGCCGACGGCGCGCGCGAGATGCGCGTCGGCGTGGTTGGGCTGTGCCGCCAGAAGGGCGTCGAGGCGGGCGTCGGACTCCGCGAAGCGGCGTGCGTCGCGCAGCACGACGCCCCGGTTGAGCGCGGTGTCCGGATGGCCGGGCCGCAGCCGCTCCGCGCGCTCCAGCCACGCCAGCGCGGCGGGATAGTCGGCCAGCGTGTGGCGCACCGAACCGAAATTCGTCAAGGCGTCGGGCAAGGCCGGGTCGAGGGCCAGGGCGCGGGTCAACGCGGCGTCGGCCCGCTCGGCGTCGCCCAGAACGCGCAGGGCGCCGCCGAGATTCGCCCAGGGCGCCGCCGCGTCGGGGCGGAGCCGCAGCGAGCGGGCGATCAGCGCCGCCGCCGCCCCATGGGCGCCGCCCTGGGCCTCCGCCACGCCGAGCAGATGCAGGGCGTCGGGCTGCGCCGGCTCCACCGCCAGCACGACGCGGTAATCCTGCGCCGCCTCGGCGAGGCGCCCGGCCATGTGGTGGTTGACGGCGGCGTCGAGAACGTCCAGGAGTGTCGCCATGCCCGTTGTCTACACCGGGGCCATGCCGAAGGCGAGCCCCCGGACCTTCCCGGAACGAGGATTTCCATGGACGACCGTCTGCCGACGCATCTCTGGGTGATGGCGCACATCCGCGCCGCCGATGCCGAGGGCGTCACGATGATGGTTCTGCGCAAGGGCGACCCCAGCCGCGGCACGGTCATCCTGAAACTGAACCGGCTGGACCGGACCTTCAGCGTGCTGGTCCAGGTGCGCGACGAGGAGCGGCTGCGCTGGTCGCGCGGCACCGGGGCCGAGCCGGTGGACGAGGCGACGGCCGACGCCTACATCGCCCGCCAGACCCGCTACGACCCCGACGTCTGGGTGATCGAGGTCGAGGACCGCAAGGGCCGTCACTGGTTCGAGGGCGAGGTGCGCTGACCGGGCTTTCCGGAAGGCCACGGGATCACACCAGTTCCGCCTTGCCCACGCTTGTTCCCACCGTCGGCGTGACGCGGGGGAAGCGCAGGGTGAAGCGGGTGCCCTCGCCGGGGATGCTCTGCACCGTGATGGTGCCGCGCAGCGTGCCGGTGACGAGGTTGTAGACGATGTGCAGCCCCAGCCCGCTCCCCCCGCTGCCGCGGCGGGTGGTGAAGAAGGGGTCGAAGATCTTCGGCAGGATGTCCGACGGGATGCCCAACCCGTCGTCGGCCACCGTCAGCTCCACCTGATCCTGCGGCAGCAGGCGAGCGGCGATGGTCAGCCGGCCCGGATGGTGCGGCGTGAAGGCGTGGGTCAGCGCGTTGAGGACGAGGTTGGTGAGGATCTGCGACAGCGCGCCGGGATAGCCGTCCAACTCCAGCTCGTCCGGGCTGTCCACCCCGATGTCCAGGCCGGCCACGTCCTTGTAGGTCGGGCGCAGGCTGCGCAGCAGTTCGCCGATGTAGGTCCTCAGCTCGAACCGGCGGCGTTCGTCGCTCGACTGGTCCACCGCGACCATCTTGAAGCTCTGCACCAGATCGGCGGCGCGCATGCTGTTGGACAGGATCAGCCGGGCCATCTCGCCGCCATCGGCGAGGAAGCGTTGGAATTCCGACTTCTTGATGGCCCCGGCGGCGATCTGGCGGGCTAGCTCCTCGAACTGCACGGCAAGCTGCGAGGCGCCGGTGATGGTGATGCCGATGGGCGTGTTGACCTCGTGCGCCACCCCGGCGACGAGCTGGCCGAGCGAGGCCATCTTCTCCGCCTGGATCAGGCTGGCCTGGGTCTCCTTCAACTCGCGCAGCGCCTGTTCCGCCGCGTCGCGGGACCGGCGCAGCGCCGCCTCCGCCTCGACCTCGCGGGTCACGTCGACGACGATCGACTGGACGGCGGTCTCCCCCTTCCAGTCGATGCGGCGGCTGGTCAGCTCGATCCAGCGCTCCGAGCCGTCGAGCCGGCGGGCGCGCAGCCGTCGCCGCTCGCTGGGCAGGCCGGTGGCGACGATGTGCCGGTAGTTGTCCTCGACCAGGGGCCGGCTGTCCTCGGCGATGAAGTCGAGCACCGAGCGCACCCGCAGCGCCCGGTCCAGGCTGCTGCCCAGGATCTGCAGGAAGGCGTCGTTGGCGTAGAGCGGGCGGAAGTCGCGGTGGATGATGATGCCCTGGATCGAGCCCTCGACGAGGTCGCGGAAGCGCCGCTCCTTCTCGGCCAGATCCATCTGGCGCCGGTCGATCTCGTCGATGAAGTAGCGGATGGAGGCGGCGATGTCGGTGATCTCGTCGTTGCCCTCCACCGGCACCGTCGCGTCGCTGCCGGACAGGCGGGCCAGCACCGCGCCGTTCAGCGCCACCAGCCGCGAGGTCAGGAAGCGCCGGAAGAAGAGATGGACCAGGATGGCCAGCAGGATGGAGGCGCCGCCCAGCACCATCACCAGGCGCGAGCGCTCCTGGATCATCGCCGCCAGATCGCCGGTGCGGTCGGTGGACTGGTCGTGGATGGCGTCGAACAGGGCCAGCGTGAAGCGGTCCACCGTCTCCACCAGGACCCGCGACTGGCCGGACAGCGCCTGGGCGCGGTTGCGCGCCTGCAGCCGCTCGGCGGAGCTGTCGAACAGCGCCCCCGGCGCCACCAGGATCGTGGCGAGATCGGCCCGGATCCGCTCCATCGCGGAGCCCTCCGGCTCGGGCGTGGCGGCCGCCAGCCGGCCCAGCTCGGCCAACGTGTTCTCCGCGTTGCGCCGCTCCCCCCGCAGCCGGTTCAAATGGTCGGTCTGCATCGCCCCCGCGGCCCGCGCCATCAGCGCGCCCGCCCGCACCGCCCACGCGCCCAGCATCCCGCCCTCGCCGGGCGCCGCCGCGGCCGGGCCGGTGCCGGGTTCCGCCCCCGGCAACCGCTCCAGCGCGTCGGCGAGCTGGGCCAGCGCGCGGATCGCCTCCGCCTGCCGGGCGCCGGCATCGATCTGCCGCCCGACCTCGGCGTTCAGGTCGGCCACCGTCGCCGCCAGGATCAGCAGCGTGGACTGGGCCTGCTCCAGAAGCCGCAGCTCGTCGCTTTCGCCATCGCCACCCGGTTCCCCTTGCTGGTGGAGGTCGCGCATGCGCTCCACCAGCTTTCTCAGGAACTCCAGTTCGCTGATGAGCTCGTCGTAGATGGCCCGGCGCTGCGGGGTGGTGGCCGCGCCGGCCAGGACGGGCAGGCGGGCGACCAGCTTCTGGAGCGAGCCGCGCAGCTCCGCGCTGGTGATGACCTTCGGCAGGGTGGTGGTGGACAGCACCGACACCTCCCCCCGGAACAGCTGGAAGGAGGACAGCGACACGACGCCGACCAGCAGGACCAGCATCGTCATGATGGTCAGGCCGATGGAAATGCGCAGCACGATGCCGGCGCGCGCGCGTCGGCGCCGCGGCAGGGGGGGCGCGGTCTCGGCGCGGTCGGTGGAAGGCGGCGTGGCGTCCATTCCGCGGCTACCGCTGGACCGTCAGGCGGCCGTCGAGCCGCGGCGCGAAGCTGCCCGTGCGGGCGATCCGGCTGGCCAGGATGGTCGAAACGAAATCGGCGTCCCGGTCGTCCACCAGACGCGGGGCGGTGGACAGCATCGCATAGCCGTCCCCGCCGTTGGCGAGGTAGCTGCCGGTGGCCAGCCGGAAGCGGGCCAACGGCTCGACCGGCTTGCCGCCCACCGTCAGCGCCACCACCCGCTGGCCGGGCGGGCGCGACGCGTCGACGGTGACGTGGGCGTTGGACAGGTGCGGGAAGCGGCCCTGCAACTGCTCGATTCCGGAGAAGCCGAACTCCAGCGCGTCGCGCAGCTGCTGCCCGGTGACCTCGATCAGCACGGCGGTGTCGTGGAAGGGGAATTCGGTCTGGATCTCCCGGCGCGTCCACACCGTGCCCGCCGCGTAGGCGCGGTCGCCGCGGAAGGAGCCGCCGTTGATCAGCGCCACGTCGGCCTCCATCGCCTCCCGCAGCGAATCGGCGACGGTGTTGGCGAAGGCGTTTTCACTGGCGCGCACCGCCTCGCGCCGCGTGTCGATGGGGGCATCCAGCCGGCCAACCTGCATGCCCAGCATGCTGTCCAGCCGCGCGCGGTAGGCTTTGGCCTGGGCGTCGAGGGTGGGGTCGGGAGGAACGCTGGCGGTGTCGATGGCGCGCACGCCGCTGCTCCACACGGTGCGTGTGGCGCCCTCCTTGGTCACCGTCTCGGCGGTGACGTCCAGGGCCAACACCCAGGCGGCCTGGGGCTCGACCGTCGCGTTCAGGGTCTTGCCGTCGTAATCCACGGCGACCACCCGCCCGCGGTCCTGGTAGAGCACGATGTCGGCGGCGCCGGAGGCGATCACCTCGCGGTGGGTGCCGCCGGAATCGCCGGTCAGCGCCACCACTAGATCGGCCCCGGCGTTGCGCAGCTCCTTCGCCTTGCGCGCCAGGACCGGCCCCGGCGGCAGGAAGTCGGTGCGCGGCGAGCGGGTGATTTCCCCCGTCCGCGCCGGCGTCGCGGCCAGCACCCCGACGCGCACCGGCCCGGCGTTGAGCATCGCGCGGTCCTCCAGCCCGTCCAGAGGCTTGCCGGTCTGGCGGTCCACCGCGTTGGAGACGACCATGGGGAAGTTCGCCTCGAAGGCGCGGGTCATCAGCACGTCGTCGCCGTGGTGGAATTCCCGGTTCAGCGCCGCCATGGCGTCGATGCCGACCCCGTTCAGCAGGTCGATGACGTGCGCACCCTGGTCGTAGAAGGACAGGACGGAGGGGGCGAGCGCCTGCCCGCCGTGCAGAACCAGCACGGTGCCGCCCGCCGCCCGTTCCTGCCGGACCAGCGTGGCGAGCCGGGCGATGCCGCCGCGTCCTTGCACGTCCTCCAGCTCGGTCGTGCTGTGGGCGTAGAGGATGGTGAAGCGGGTGGGGTCCGCCCACGCGGGTCCGCCGGCCGAAATCCCGCTGGTCAAAATCCCGAGAACCAGCGCGACCACCGGGCGCAGCCAGACGCCCCTGCCGAATCCCATGCCGTCGTTCCCCATCCAGCGTCCGCACGGCCATCGCCGCTGCGGGCCGCACCCCCAGTTCCGCGTCGGATTATGCGCGTTCGCGCGCCGGTGGTGAAGCTGTACCGAGGATGACAAATCGCCCCGTTCCACGACGGGACGGCACCCGGACACCATAGGACGGAGGAAATGCCGAAAGGCCATTGACGTCGGCGAGTCTAAAGGCCATTGACGTCGGCGAGTCTAAAGCTTGTCCGAGCAGGCTTTGCGCCTGCTCTCAAATGGCGGACGCGGCTTGTGGGAGCGGATGCTCCTGCACGGCCGCGGGGCGGATTAGTCGGTGCGGTCCGCGAAGCCGGTGAGCATCTTGTAGGTAATCTCGGTGCTCGTTGCTGAGAGTATTTCAAATCGGGCTCCCTTGAAGCCGATGACTCGACTCTCTGAGAGATCGAATTTCAGATCCTGCGAAAAGGCCGGGCGGTCGAGCTCGCTGGTATGCTCCTTGTATCCGAGATGAATTACCGGCCCAGACTTGCCGGTGTAGACGAGGTAGCGCCGGAAACCAACGCTGTCGAACGCGGCCGCGCGGCTATACCGGATCAAGTTCGGATTGATGTTGATGGCTTCGAGTCCAAATTTTCCCAGAACATCAATTTGGGACGATGATTTTCCCTTAACAAAGCAGACGGGCTGCCCTTCCTGGCAATCGTTATTGAATCCGCCGCAAATAAATCCCTGTCCGCAGTAAGCTTTTTGGCCATTGATGATCTGATCTGCCACATATGGGGTATCTTTTCGGAAGCCGACATACAATGCAGTCATGGCATATTTGAGGTCGTGGCTGAAATAGGCTGCAGGAAAGACTTTAATATTTTCCTGATCAATGATTGTTTCGCCAATTTCGCGAGTGACAGTCTTGCCAATTTGTGGGAAATCCTTGACGGAAACCTCTGGGGCGGCTGGTGTCATAGCAACACAGCCGCTCAATATTAAGAAAAAGGCCACAAAAATCGCGAGTTTCTGACCCATAACTATCTCCACACATGCAGGCGAGGGTGAGCCCCTTGAATATACCACGTTAGGTTTTAGGGTTTTTAAACTTTCCACGAACGGAAGAAGTGGTCAGCTCAGCTGCGACGCCGTTGCTCACAGGGCAACCCTGGCCTATGCGGGTGCTGCACTGCACCTATTCCTGATTGGTAATACCAGTTCGAAAGGGGTGCCCCTATTCTCCGCCAGCCCATTCTCGGGGCGTTTCCTCCCTAGACTCAAGGCCGGAGCGATTGCTCCGGCCTTTTTTTCGTCCGCGATGCGCCGGACGCCGAGGGGCGTACGGCGGGAAATCGGGAAGGCTTGCGGTGGATTGCGGACGGTCAGGGTTGCGCTATCCTGCGGCCCATGCCTCCCCTGCCGCCGCCGGAAACTCTGGACATCGCCCTCAGCCGGACCGCGAAGGTTCCGCTGTCCGCACAAATCCACGCCGCCCTGCGCGATGCCATCCGCGACGGCCGGTTGCCGGGAGGGGCGCGGTTGCCGTCCTGGCGGGATCTGGCCGCTCAACTCGGGGTGTCCCGCGGCACGGTGCGCGAGGCCTATGAGCGGCTGATCGACGAACAGCTTGCGGTCGGCCTGGGCGCCGCGGGGACGCGGGTGGCCGAGGGGGCCATGGCGGGGCCGTCTCGCGACGGGCCGGTCAAGGCTCCGTCGGTCCTGGACCTGTTCTCCAATGTCGAGCGGGCGCCGCTGCCCTTCCAGATGGGTGTGCCGGCGCAGGACGCCTTTCCCTTCACGTTGTGGTCCCGGATCGTCGGGCGGGCGGCGCGGGTTGCGGCGGCGGCCCCGGTCGGCTATCCCGACCCTCGCGGCCATCCGGATCTGCGGCGCGAGATCGCCGCCGTGCTGGCCATCGCCCGCGGCATCCGCTGCACGCCGGAGCAGATTGTCATCACGGCGGGCTATTCCGGCGCGCTGGGCTTGGTCATTCGGGCCTTGCGGCTGGACGGCGCCACCGCCTGGATGGAGGAGCCCGGCTTTCCCCTCACCCGCCGCGCCCTCCAATTCGCCGGCATGACCGTGGTCCCCGTGCCGGCGGACGCCGCCGGGATCGACGTCGCTGCGGGGATCGCGCGGGCGCCGGCGGCGGGTTTGGCCGTGGTGACGCCCGGCCAGCAGGCGCCGCTCGGCGTGACCATGACCTTGCAGCGCCGCCTCGCCCTGCTGGACTGGGCGTCGCGGACCGGGGCGTGGATCGTCGAGGACGACTATCTCAGCGAACTGCAACTGAAGGGCCGGGCCGCTCCGGCGCTGGCCTCCCTCGACCGGGATGGGCGGGTGCTGCACGCCGGCACCTTCAGCAAGACGATCACCCCGGCGCTGCGGCTCGGCTTCCTGATGGTGCCGCCGGGGTTGGCCGGTCTCTTCGGCGAGGCCGCCGCCTGCTTGTCCCCGGCCCCGGCGGCGGCGATGCAGCGGGCGGTCGCCGATTTCATGGCGGGCGGGCATTATTTCCGGCATCTGCGCCGGATGAAGCGGCTCTACGCCGCCCGCCAGCAGGCGCTTCTGGCGGCGCTGCGCGACGCCGTGGGAGTGGGGGAGGCGATGGCGGTGGAGGCTGCGGGAAGTCTGGCGGTCCGCCTGCTGCTGCCGCCCGAAAGCCGTGACATCGCCATCGCCGCGGCGGCGCGGGCGGACGGCCTCGCTCCGGTGCCGCTGTCGCCCTGGTACGCCGACGGTCCGGAGGCTGCCCGCCCTCGGGGGCTGCTGCTGGGAATCACCAACATCCAGGAACGGCGCCTGTCCGACGACTGCCGCCGGTTGGCCGAGCTGGTGCAGCGGCACGGGTGACGCCGCAGGACCGCGCTCAGCGGGCCGCGGTGGGAACCGTGCGGAAGCTGATGGCGAGGCGGTTGTAAAGGTTCATCAGGCCGATGGCGATCGTCAGGTCGGCGACCTCCTTCTCGGAGAACTGGGCGGACACCGCCTGGAACTCCGCGTCCGGGACGGCGGTTTCGGCCACCCGCGTCACCGTCTCCGCCCAGCGCAGCGCGGCGCGCTCGCGGTCGGTGAACAGCGCTTCGGCCTCGTGCCAGACCGGAACCAGAACCAGCTTGTCGATGGTGACGCCGTTCTTCAGAAGATCGCGGCTGTGCAGGTCGATGCAATAGGCGCAGCCGTTGATCTGCGAGACTCGCAGATACACGAGGTCGATCAGCGTGACCGGAAGCCCACACTGGCTGATGTAGCCATGCGGGCCGGCGAGGGCCTTCATGCCGGCGGGGGTGGTGGCGTGGTAGTCGAGACGCGGGGACATGGCGGTTGGTCCTCATGGGGGATGCGGGAGGTTCCCGGCTGCCGCTGATCCTGCCCCGCCCGCCGGTCAGCCGTAAGGGCCAAGACGTGACGGAAATCCTGTACCATCCTCCGCAGGGGGGACCGGTCAGGCGCCCGCCAGCTCCCGGCGGAAGGTGCGGTCCATCATGGCGGCCACCCGCTCCAGCCGTTCCCGGTCCGCGCCGTCGCGGGCGGCGGCCGACATCCCCATCATCGCCACCACCACCAGATCGGCCAGCGCGTCGGCGCGGTCCGGCGCTTCGGTGGCGATGACGTCGCGGACCGCCGCGCAACCCTCGCGTTTGGCCGCGTCGGCCAAAGCCTGCGCTTCCGGGTCGGCGCTGTTGCGCGCCCCGTCGAGCACGAGGCATCCCGCCGTCCCATTCTGGCCGGGATAGAGCGCCGCGGCGAGCGCCAGCGTCCGTCCGATCACCGTCGCCACGTCGCCGCCCTCGGCCAGGGCCCGCGCGAAGATGTTCGCCTCGCCGGCCGCGTAGCGCCGCAGCGCCCGCTCGAACAGCCCGGCCTTGCTGCCGAAGGCGGCGTAGAAGCTCGGCGGCTTGATGCCCAACTCGGCGCCCAGCTCGGCCACGCCGACCGCGTCGTAGCCGCGGGCGTGGAACAGCCGCATCGCCGTCTCCACCGCCTCGTCCACGTCGAAGGAGCGCCGCCGTCCGCGCGGCTCCGATTTTTTTGTAGCGGTCACTATAAAAAATCTTTGCGCGATGCCCTGGGGTGATTTTATATAGCGATCACTACATTAATTCAAGGAACCGATCATGAGCGACTTCGCGGGCAAGAACATCCTGGTGCTGGGCGGCAGCCGGGGCATTGGCAAGGCCATCGTCCAGCGCTTCGCGGCGGGCGGCGGGCAGGTCGCCTTCACCTACGCCGGTTCTGCCGATGCCGCCGCGGCGCTGGCAACAGAGACCGGGGCCGAGGCGATCCGCACCGACAGCGCCGACCGCGACGCGGTGATCGCCACGGTGGCCGGGCGGGGCGCGCTGGACGTGCTGGTGGTCAACGCCGGGGTCGCCATGATCGGCGATCCGCTGACCTTCGACCCCGACGAGGTTGACCGCATGATCGACATCAACGTGCGCGGGCCTTACCACGCCGCGGTCGAGGCGGCGCGTCACATGACCGGTCCGGGGCGCATCATCGTCATCGGGTCGGTCAACGGCGACCGCATGCCCTTCGCGGGCGGCGCCGCCTACGCGCTCACCAAGGCGGCGGTCCAGGGCATGGTGCGCGGACTGGCGCGCGACTTCGGCGATCGCGGGATCACAGTGAACGCCATCCAGCCGGGGCCGACCGACAGCGACATGAACCCGGCCGACGGTCCGATGGCCGCGGCCATGCACGGTTTCATGGCGATCAAGCGCCACGCCCACGCCAGCGAGGTGGCCGAGCTGACCGCCTTCGTGGCCGGCCCGCACGGCGCGATGATCACCGGCTCGTTCCAGACCATCGACGGCGGTTTCGGGGCCTGACGGCCGCGGTTCTACTCTTCCCCGCCCCAGCGGTCGCGGAAGACGAGGTCCTCCAGGGGAAGCCGGCTGCGCCAGCCGGCTTTCTCCAGTTCCGGCGTCTCGTGGAAGTGGGAGACGTAGCCGAGGCAGAGATAGGCGACCGGGACGATCCGCTCCGGGATGCCCAGCGCCGCGCGCAGCCTGTCCTCGTGCAGGATGCTGACCCAGCCGACGCCCAGCCCCTCCGCCCGCGCGGCCAGCCAGAGATTCTGCACCGCGCAGACGCAGGAGTAGAGGTCCATGGTCGGGATGTGCGTCCGCCCCAGCACCACCGGGCCGGAGCGTTCCCGGTCGCAGGTGATGCACAGGTTGACCGGCGCCTCGCGGATGCCTTCCAGCTTCAGGCGGCTGTAGAGCGCCTTGCGCTCCCCGGTGAAGAGGGCGGCGGCCTCCTCGTTGGCCTGGGAGAAGTCGGCGTGCACGCGCGCCTTCACCGCCGGGTCCTGGACGACGATGAAGTTCCAGGGCTGCATGAAGCCGACCGAGGGCGCGTGGTGCGCGGCGGTCAGCACGCGGGTCAGCACCGCGTCGGGCACCGGGTCGGGAGCGAACTGCCCGCGCACGTCGCGGCGCGAGAAGATCGCCTTGTAGAGCGCGTCCCGCTCCTCCGGTGCGAAGGCGTGATCGCTCATGGTGTTTCCCGATCCGGGTCTGCCGCGATGACGTGGAAGAACGAGGCGAAGACGCTGCCGCGCCGCCCGCCGAGCGGCCCGAGGTCCGATCCATCCGCCGCCGTGGCGGTGACCAGCGGCTCGTCCACCCCGCGGTCGAGGATCGAGGCGTAGTGGAACTCGTGCCCACGCAGCGCCGTGCCCGCCCGGCCCAGCGGCGTGTCGCCGAGCAGGACGGCGCGGCGGTAACCGAGATGCAGCTTGCGCTTGGCGAAGGACGTCCGCACCCCGAGCAGCCCGAGCATCGGGTGGGTGGTGCCCGCCGCGTCCTCCAGAGACTCGCCCAGCGTCATGTAGCCGCCGCACTCGCCGTAGACCGGGCGCCCGAGGGCGGCGACGCGGTGCATGCCGTCGCGGAAGCGCCCGGCGGCGGCGAGGCGCCCGGCGTGCAGTTCCGGATAGCCGCCGGGCAGATAGACGGCGTCGGCGTCGTCGGGCGGCGCCTCGTCGGCCAGCGGAGAGAAATGGGTCACCTCGGCGCCCGCGGCACGCCAGCCCTCCAGCAGATGCGGGTAGACGAAGGTGAAGGCGGCGTCGCGCGCGATGGCAATGCGCTGGCCCAGCGGCGGCAGGGCGGGCGCGAAGCTCCCCTCCGGCGCGCGGGAGGGGGCGGCGAGCGCCGCCACCCGGTCGAGATCGACGTGCTGCGCGATGAAGTGGCCGAGCGCCGCCAGACGCTCCTGAAGGTCCGCCGTCTCCTCCGCCTGGATCAGGCCGAGATGGCGTTCGGGCAGGATCACGTCGGGGGTGCGGGGAAGCGAACCGAGGACGGGGATGCCCAGCGCCTCGATGGCGCCGCCGGCCAAGGCGAGGTGGCGCGGGCTGGCGATGTTGTTCAGGATCACCCCGCCGATCCGCACATCGTCGCGGTAGGTGGCGAAGCCCTTGACCAGGGCGGCGGCGGACTGCGACTGGCCCTTGGCGTTGACCACCAGGATCACCGGCCAGCCGGTGCGCGCGGCCAGCTCCGAGGTGGCCCCGGTGCCGGTCGCCCCGACGCCCGCCACCCCGTCGAACAGGCCCATCAGGGCCTCGCAGACCAGCAGGTCGGTGCCCTCCCCGGCGCGGCGGGCCAGCGAGTCCAGCAGGTCCGGCCCCATCGCCCAGTTGTCGAGGTTGACGCTGGGCCGCCCGGTCGCCGCCTGATGGAAGGCCGGGTCGATGTAGTCCGGACCCGCCTTCACCGCCCCGACGCGCAGGCCGCGCGCCTTCAAGGCCACCAGCAGCCCCAGCGTGACGGTGGTCTTGCCGGTGCCCGACGCCGGAGCCCCGACGATCAGCCCGCGCGGCGCGGCCTCGGCCATGGGGGGCTCAGCCATGGGGAAGCTCCTTGGGCAGCCAGTCGAGCACGGGGCGCAGCCGCACCACCTCGCCGATCACGATGATGGCCGGGGGCTCCATCCCGCTGGCCTCCAGATCGGCGACGCAGGCGCCGAGCGAGGTCACCAGCACGCGCTGCCGCTCGGTCGTCGCGTCGGTCACCACGCCGACCGGCGTGTCGGCGGCCCGCCCGCCCTCCATCAGCGCGGCGGCGATGCCGGGCAGGCCCTTCCAGGCCATGTAGAGGATCAGCGGCGCGCCCGTGGCGGCCAGCGCCTTCCAGTCCGGCCCGCCCGCGCAGCTGTGGCCGGTCGCCAGGATCACCGCCTGGTTGGCCGTGCGGTGGGTCGCCGGGATGCCGGCGTAGGCCGGGCCGGCGAGGCCCGCCGTGATGCCGGGGATGATGCGGAAGGGGATGCCCCGCTCGGCCAGCGCCTGCGCCTCTTCCCCGCCGCGCCCGAAGACGAAGGGGTCGCCGCCCTTCAGCCGCAGCACGCGGTGCCCCTCGCGCGCCAGCTCGATCAGGCGGTTGGTGATGTCGTCCTGGTGGGCGGAGGGCTTGCCGCCGCGTTTGCCCGCGAACTCCAGCCTTGCCGAGGGCGTCGCCAGCGCCATGATCCGTTCACCGACCAGCGCGTCGTGGACGATCACGTCGGCTTGCCTTAGACCTTGCAGGGCCAGCAGGGTCAGCAGGCCGGGATCGCCGGGACCGGCCCCCGCCAGCCACACGCTGCCGGGCCGGAAGTCGGCCAGTTCCAGAGGAAGAGAAAGGGAGTCGGGCGACGGCTCTGCGGTCATGGACGAGCACTCAGCGACGGAAAACGGTGTGGACGGCGGAGAGGGGAACGGCGACGGAAGCGGCGACGGCAAGGCGCTGCGGCGGGGCTGGACGACGGGCGCCTGCGCCACCGCCGCCGCGCGGGCGGCCTGCGGGGCGCTGTTCTCCGGCGACTTCCCCGATCCGGTGACGGTAACCCTGCCCGGCGGCCAGACGCCAGCTTTCGCGCTCGCCTGGACGGAGCGCGGCGACGGCTGGGCGTCCGCGGGGGTGGTCAAGGACGCCGGCGACGATCCGGACGTCACCCACGGCGCGCTGATCCGCGCCCGCGTCAGCCGCGCCGAACCGGGCCAGGGCGTGGTCTTCCGCGCGGGGGAGGGGGTGGGCACGGTGACCCGCCCCGGCCTGCCGGTCCCGGTCGGCGAACCGGCCATCAACCCGGTGCCCCGCGCGATGATCCGCCAAGCGGTCGCGGAGGCCGCGGCGCTGGCCGGCGAGGCTCCGGACGTCGTCGTCGAGGTCTCGGTCGAAAACGGGGAGGCTCTGGCCCGCCGCACCATGAACCCACGGCTGGGCATCCTCGGCGGGCTGTCGATCCTGGGGACGACGGGGATCGTCGTGCCCTATTCCTGCGCGGCCTGGATCGCCTCCATCCAGCGCGGCGTCGACGTGGCGCGGGCGGCCGGGCTGGGCCACGTCGCGGCCTGCACCGGCGACACCTCGGAAAAGGCGGTCGTCGCGCGCTACGGCCTGCCGGAGCACGCGCTGCTCGACATGGGCGACTTCGCGGGCGGCACGCTGAAGTACCTGCGCCGCCACCCGATCCCGCGCCTGACCCTGTGCGGCGGCTTCGCCAAGTTCGGCAAGCTGGCGCGCGGCCTGCTCGACCTCCATTCCAAGCGCGGCAGCGTCGATCTCGACTGGCTGGCCGACCGCATGGCCGAACTGGGGGCCGCCCCCGACACCGTGGCCGAGGCCCGCGCCGCCAACACCGCCGCGCAGGTCCTGAGCATTGCCAGCGAGGCCGGCCTGCCGCTGGCCGACCGCGTGGCGGCGCTGGCCCAGCGCACGGCGCTGGACACGCTGGACGGCGCCCCCGTGACGGTCGAGGTGCTGGTCACAGACCGCCAGGGCACCATCGTCGGAACGTCCGGCTGGAGCGCCCCTTAATTCCCTCTCCCCTCTGGGGAGAGGGTTAGGGTGAGGGGGATGTCGGGGGACCGGAACGTTCGGCAATTGCCGGACCCCCTCACCCCGACCATCTCCCCGCTTTCGGCGGACCGAAGGTCCGCCTGTCGCGTCAGCGCAAACGAAGTTTGCGCGTGAGCGGAGGGGAGAGGGAGTGAAAACCTCCCTCACTCCCCCAGCCCCCGGTAGCGGCGCACATGCGACCCGTCGTAGAGCGCGCTGCACCGGAAATCCTCCACCCCCAGCGCCGGGCCGACCAGGATCAGGGCGGTGCGCTCCATCGGCGAGTCCGCCACTTGGGCGGCGATGTCGGCCAGCGTGCCGCGCAGCACCCGCTCCTCCGGCCAACTCGCCCGGTAGACCACCGCGGCCGGGCAGTCCGCGCCGTAGAGCGGGGTCAGCCGCTCCACCACCCGGTCGATGACGTGGATCGACAGGTGGATGGCCAGCGTGGCGCCCGACCGCCCCAGCACCTCCAGAGTCTCGTTCGCCGGCATGGCCGAGGCCCGGCCCTCCGTCCGTGTCAAAATCAGCGTCTGGCTGACCTCGGGCAGGGTCAGCTCCCGCCCCAGCGCGGCCGACGCCGCGGCGAAGGCCGGCACGCCGGGCGTGATGTCGTAGGGGATTCCCAGCTCGCGCAGCGCCCGCGTCTGCTCGCCGAGCGCGCTGTAGACCGACAGGTCGCCGGAATGCAGCCGCGCCACGTCCTGCCCGGCGGCGTGGGCCGCCGTGAACTCGGCGACGATCTGGTCGAGCGTCAGCGGGGCGGTATCGACGATCCGGGCGCCCGGCGGTGCGTGGGCGATGATCTCCCTGGGCACCAGCGACCCCGCATAGAGGCATACCGGGCAGGACGCGATCAGGTCGCGCCCGCGCAGGGTCAGCAGGTCGGGCGCGCCCGGTCCGGCGCCGATGAAATGCACGGTCATGCGGAAACTTCCCTGGAAATCGCCAGCGCGCAGGTGGCGCGCGGGGTGGAGCGGCGCGGCAGCAGAAGGGTGGAGCCCGGCCCGGCGGCGGCCAGCGCCGCGGCCTCGGCGACCGAGGCGACGCCCACCGCGGACTCGACGCGGGCGGAGCGGGTTTGCACCCGGTCCTGAACCGCCATCAACGCTGAATCGTCAACGAACCGCAGCGGCAGGGCGAGCAACCGCGCCGCCTCCGCCACACCGGCCTCGTTCCGTTTGCGCATCGGTGCCGCCAGTTGCACGGCGCGGCGTGCCGCCTCGTCCAGCGCAGCCTCTTCGAAGGCGGCGTGGACCAGCCCGACGATCTCGTCGCCGGGGCAGTCGGCCCGACAGCCGATCCCCGCCGCGATAATCCGACCCGCCGTCACAGCGGCTTCTCCGCCAGCCACAGCGTGACCGGCATCAACGGGCGCCAGCCGGTGAAGCCACCGATGGGGGCGGCGCGGCTGACGGCGATCTGCGACAATTGCCCTCCCAGCCGCTTGTGGGTGGCGATCAGCATCGCCTCGCTTTCCAGCGTCACGGCGTTGGCGACGATCCGCCCGCCGGGCTTCAGCGCGTCCCAACAGGCGTCCAGCACCCCATCATTGGTTAGCCCGCCGCCGATGAACACGGCGTCCGGCGCTGGCAGCCCCTCGAGCGCCTCCGGTGCCTTGCCGCGCACCAGTTCCAGGCCGGGTACGCCGAAGGCGGCGGCATTGGCGGGGATGCGTGCGGCGCGGTCGGGCTTGTGCTCCACGGCGATGGCGCGGTTCGCCGGGTCGCTCAGCATCCATTCGACGCCGATGGAGCCGGAGCCGGCGCCGACGTCCCACAGCAGTTCGCCGCGGCGCGGGGCCAGCCAGGACAGGGTGACGGCGCGGATTTCGCGCTTGGTGATCTGGCCGTCCTGCTCGAACCAGTCGTCGGGCAGGCCCGGCGCGCGGGGCAGGGCGCGGGCGCCGGGCACGGCGCGGCATTCCACCGCCAGCGTGTTCAGGTCAGCCACGCGCTCCACCGACCATTCTTCCGCCGTCGCAACGATGCAGCGCTCACGCGGCCCGCCCATCGATTCCAGGGCGGTCAGGCGCGACGGTCCGAAGCCGCGCGCCGTCAGCAGCGCCGCCAGCTTGGCCGAGGTCGTTCCGTCCCAGGAAAGGATGAGCAGCCGCGCGCCCGGTTGCAGATGCGGAATGACCAGCTCCAACGGGCGGCCATGCACCGTCAGGGTGCCGCAGTCCTGCAACGGCCAGCCCAGGCGGGCGGCGGCGAGGCTGAAGGATGACGGAGCCGGAACGATCGACAGTTCCTCAACCGGAACGAGTTTCGACAGGGTGGCGCCGATGCCGTACCAGGACGGATCGCCGCTTGCCAGCACGCAGACCCGTTGGCCGCGCCGCGCCAGCAGGGCGGGATAGGCGTCCGACAGCGGGGAGGGCCAGGGCAGCCGCTCCTGTCCGCCCGTTTCCGGCACCAGTGCCAGATGGCGGGCGCCGCCGGCCAGAAGCTCGGCGCCTTCGACCAGCGCGCGGGCGGCGGGCGACAGACCGTCCCACCCGTCCTCGCCGATTCCGACGATGCTCAGCCAGCGCCCCGGTCCTGTGCTATTGGCTTCGGTGGTCACGGCGCACCCCAAGGAGGACAAGCATGAAGGCGCTGATTCTGGGCGGCACCACCGAGGCCACGGCGCTGGCCCGCCTGCTGAGCGGGCACCCGCGCATCGACGCGGCGGTGTCGCTGGCCGGGCGCACCAAACAGCCGGTCCTGCCGCCCCTGCCGACCCGCATCGGCGGCTTCGGCGGCGTGGACGGGCTGGCCGCGCATCTCGTGGAGACCGGCATCGGAGCGGTCGTGGATGCCACGCATCCCTTCGCCGACCAGATCTCCGCCAACGCCGCGGCGGCCTGCGCGCGGGTGGGGGTGCCGCTGCTGGTGCTGACCCGCAAGCCGTGGCAGCCGGGCGAGGGCGACCGCTGGATCGGCGTGCCGGACATGGCCGCGGCCGCCGAGGCGCTGCGCCCGCTCGGCGAGAGCGTTTTCCTGACCATCGGCCGGCAGGAGGTCGCGGCCTTCGAGGCGGTGCCGGACAAGCGCTACCTGATCCGCGCTGTCGATCCGCCGGAACCGCCGCCGAACCTGCCGGATTGCCGGCTGATCCTCGACCGCGGCCCCTTCACGCTGGAGGGGGAGGCCGCGTTGCTGGAAAAGCATCGGGTGGATGTCATCGTCAGCAAGAACAGTGGCGGGAGCGCCACGGAAGCGAAGCTGGAGGCGGCGCGCCGCCGGGGGATTCCCGTGGTGATGGTGGAGCGACCGCCCGGCAACGGCGTGGCCGAGGTGCAAGACGCGGCGGCGGCACTCAGGTGGTTGGAGGGGTTGTAGAGTCGGGCCCCCCTCCCGACCTCCCCCCGCTGCGCAGGGGGAGGAGATTCCCTCCCCTGCGCAGCGGGGGGAGGTCGGGAGGGGGGCAACGGTCGGCGACACCCTCACCCCCGCACCCCATAGCTGCGCGGCGTGTAGACCCACGGCTGCGCACCCTCACGGGGCACCAGCCGGGTGTGGGACGCACCGATGATGACGCAGGTCCGCATATCGGCCTGCGCCGCGTCCACCGCACCCAGCGTCGTGATCGTCAGCGCCTCGTCGGGGCGGCCGACCGCCCGGGCGAGGATCACCGGCGTCTCGGCCGAGCGGAGGTCGCGCAGCGCATCGAAAGCGGCGCCGAGTTGCCAGGGACGGGCGCGGCTGATCGGGTTGTAGAGCGCGATGACGAAATCCGCCTCCGCCGCCAGACGCAGGCGCTTCAGAACCACCTCCCACGGCTTCAGGTTGTCGGACAGCGAGATGGCGCAGAAATCATGGCCGAGCGGCGCCCCGGCCCGCGCCGCCGCCGCCTGCATCGCGGAGATGCCGGGATCGACGGACAGCGGCACGCGGTGCCACGCCGCGGGGGCCGCGGGGTCGTCCAGCGCCTCGAACACCGCGGCGGCCATGGCGAAGATTCCGGGGTCGCCGCCCGACACCACCGCAACCCGGCGACCCTCCGCCGCCAGTTGCAGGGCGTGACGAGCGCGGTCCAGCTCGACCCGGTTGTCGGAGGCGTGACGCACCTGCGGCCCCGGCGGCACGCGGTCCACATAGGGGAAGTAGCCGATGAGGTCGGTCGCCTCCGCCAGATCGCGCCGGGCCTCCGGGGTCAGCCAGTCCTCGGTGCCGGGGCCGAGCCCGACGACCTTCAGCCATCCGGCCAGTGGGTCGGCGGTCATCGCCGCAGCCCCTCGCCGGGGATGACGATCTGCGAGAAGTAGGGGGCCGTCTCCGGCGCCTCGCGGAAGGGCATGACGCGCTGGTCCGCCATGCTCGCCCGCTCGATGTACCAGGCGCGGTCGGCCAGCCCGGCGGCCTCCACGGCGCGGCGGACCTTCGGCAGGTTCTGGCCCAGCTTCATGATGACCGCGGCATCGGCGTTGCGCAGCGCGCGCAGCAGCGCCTCCTCCCCCAGCGTGCCGGGGATGACCGACAGCACGTCATCGCGCAGGGTCAGCGGGCGCGGCAGCAGCGAGGCGCTGCACATCATCGACGTCACGCCCGGCACCACCTCCGTCGGGAAGCGCGAGGCCAGCCGCAGGAACAGATGCATGAAACTGCCGTAGAAGAAGGCGTCGCCCTCGTTCAGCGCGGCGATGGAGCGCCCGGCGGCGAGATGCTCGGCCAGCCGCTCTGCGGACTCGTCGAAGAAGGCTTCGATCTGGCGGCCGTAGTCGGGGTGGTTGGGTGGCAGTTCCACCGTCACCGGATAGACCATCGGCAGTTCGATGTGCTCCGCCGTGATGCAGCCGTCGGCGATGCGCCGCGCCTGTCCGGAGGTGCCGCGCTTGCAGAAATAGGCGACCACCGGGCAGGCGCCGATGGTCCGCATGGCGCGCACGGTCATCAGGTCCGGATCGCCGGGGCCGACGCTGACGCCGTAGAGTGTGCCGGTAGGGGAGGTGTTGCTGCTCATTCCACGTCGCTCGCCAGGGCGTTGACCGCCGCCGCCGCCATGGCGCTGCCGCCGCGCCGGCCCTTGATCGCCAGGAAGGGCAGGCCGAAGGGCGCCTCGGCCAGCGCGTCCTTGCTTTCCGCCGCCCCCACGAAGCCCACCGGGAAGCCCAGCACCGCCGCCGGCTTCGGCGCACCGTCGCGGATCATCTCCAGCAGCTTGAACAGGGCGGTCGGCGCGTTGCCGATGGCGACGACCGAGCCGGCCAGCCGGGGCACCCACAGCTCCAGCGCGGCGGCGGAGCGGGTGTTTTCGACCTGTTTGGCCAGCTCCGGCACCGCCGGGTCGCGCAGCGTGCAGACGACGGGATTGTCCGCCGGCAGCCGCGCCCGCGTGATGCCGTGGGCGACCATCTCGCTGTCGCAGAGGATCGCCGCGCCATTGCGCAGAGCCGTTCGCGCCGCCGTCCCAATGTCGGGGGAGAACATCAGGTCCTGGGCCGCGTCCACCATGCCGCAGGCGTGGATGACGCGCACCGCCACCGCCTTCAGGTCGTCGGGGATGGCCGACAGGTCGGCCTCCGCCCGGATGGTGGCGAAGGACTGGCGGTAGATGGCCGCTCCATCGCGGATGTAGTCGTAAAGCGGCTCAGCGGACACGGGACAACTCCTCAACAGACAAATCGGCCACAGCTTTTATGGCCTCGGACGGCGTCAGGCCGGACCGCCAGGGCGTGCCGCCGGGGGCGGCGTTCAGCGCGACGTCGTAGACGCCTTCCCGTGCGGTGAGCGTGACATCCGCCGCACCGGGATGGGCGCAGCCCTTCGCGCAGCCGGAGACATGCACCATCCGCACCGCCTCCAGCAAGCCCGCCGCGCGCTCCGCGATGGCGAGGCCGTCCGCGTGGGTGTCGGTGGTGCCGACGTCGCAGCCGGTGACGCCGCTGCAGGCGGTGAGCTTCAGGCGGATGTCGCCGTGGTCGAGGATGCCGCCGAGGGCTGCGGCTGTCTCCGCGGCGCCGTCCTGCGGGGCGGCCAGCAGCAGGGCGCGCCAGGGGGTGATGCGGATCTCGTGGGTGAGGGCGGCCAGCGCTTCCAGCTTGTCGCAATCGAGGCGGCCGAAGGGGAAGGCGACGCCCAGCCATGAAACAGGGGGCCAGGAGGGTTGGCGGCCGAGGAAGAGTCGTGTCGGCGGCGTTTGCCCCCACCCTGACCCTCCCCCGCTTCGCAGGGGAGGGGATTGAACCTCCCTCTCCTGCGAAGCGGGGGAGGGAAGGGGCCCATGCGCAGCATGGGAAGGGTGGGGGCAAGTGAGCAACCACGCTGCCACCCGCTCCCGCAGCGCCTCGACCCCCAGCGCCTTGACCAGCCCGGCCATGCGCCGCGGCGGCTCGGCCAGGGTCTGGCGAAGCTCCAGGAAGGCCTGCGCCACAGCCGCCGCAAGCTCCATCAGATCGTCGGGGCGGCAGTGGCCCAGCACCACCGCTCCCTCAAAAGTCCCCCCCAGCCCGACGCGGAACAGCGGCCCGTCCGCCCCTCCTGCCACCGCGTCGAAGCGCACGTCGGTGCTGCTGTCGAACAGGGTGGCCCGCCCGCCGCCATCGACCAGCCAGCCGAACTTCGGCGGCAGCCGGTGGAGGTCCCGGTCGGCCGCCAGCCGGGCGTCGAGCGCCAGGGCGTAGGGGCGCACGTCCAGCACCGCCGTCCCGTCCAGCCCGGCGGTCGGGGAGGTCAGCACGTTGCGCACCGCCTCGCTCTCTGCGTTCTCCGAGACGTAGCCGAGCGCGCGAAGCTCCGCGATCAGCGCCGCCATGTCCGCCGCGGCGACACCGCGCAGTTGCAGGTTGCCGCGGTGGCTGAGGTCGACCAGACCGTTGCCGTAACGACGCCCCAACTCCGCGATCCGTTTCGCCGAGGCGGCGGGAAGCACCCCGGCGGGGACGCGCACGCGGACCAGCAGCCCGTCGCCGACCTCCATGGGAGCCAGCACGCCGGGGCACATGCCGCGCCGGCGGGGAGGGTTGCGGTGTTGGGTGATCGCGCTCATGCGGACATCTCCTTGCGGCGGCGCAGATCGTCGCCCGTCGAATTGCGGCGTGGGTGCCAGAGACCGCGCTCCAGGGCTTCGGTCAACCGGTCCAGGATATGCCGGGCGGCGGCCGGATTGGACTGCGCCAGGAAGTCCCACACCCGCTGGTCGTCCACATAGGCGTCGTACAACTGGTCGAAATGATGGGGCCGCACCGCCGTGGTGGTCGCGGCGAAGGCGAACAGCGTGTCCACGCTCGCCGCCAGTTCCCCGGCGCCGCGGTAGCCGTGGCGCATCATGCCGTCGATCCAGCGCGGGTTGGCCGCCCGGCCGCGCAGCACGCGGGCGATCTCCTCGCCCAGCGTGCGGACGGTCAGGCTCTCCGGCTCGGAACTGTCGAGATGGTAGAGCGCCGGGTCGTTGGCCGGGTCGTCGTTGGCCAAGGCGGCGGCGGCGGAGAAGCCTCCCTCATACTGCATGAAGCCGTCGGTGGAGAGGACGTCGTGCTCCCGCTGGTCCTGGTGGTGGACCAGCGCGTCGGCCCCGCCGATGCGGCGGCGGAACAGGCTGGGCAGCGGCACGCCCTCCAACTCCTTGCCGTAGGCGTGGCAGCTTCCCTCCAGATAGGCGGCGCCGAAATCGGCCCGCGCGGCCCAATCGCCGCGCGCGATCATGCCGGGCAGCGCCGTGCCGTAGGCGCCGGGAGCGGCGCCGAAGACCCGTGCGCTGGCCCAGCGCTCGGCCTCCGCCGCCGGGGTGCCGCCGGCTTCCAGCTCGGCGCGGTCGGTGCGCAACGCGACGGCGACGGGGTTCACGTCCTCCGGTTCGTCTTCCGCCATCACGGCGCGGACGGCCTGGTCGAACAGGGCGATCTGCTGCGGGAAGACGTCGCGGAACAGGCCGGAGATGCGCAGCGTCACGTCCACCCGTGGCCGGCCGAGAACGGTGGCCGGCATCACCTCGAAACCGGTGACCCGGCCGGACCCGTTCTCCCACAGCGGCCGCACGCCGAGCAGCGCCATGGCCTGGGCCAGCTCGTCGCCGCCGGTCCGCATGGCCGGGGTGCCCCAGCAATCCACCACCAGCCGCTTCGGCCAGTCGCCGTGATCCTGAAGATAGCGGGTGATCAGCGCGTCCGCCGCCTGCCAGCCCAGCGTCCAGGCGGTCGGTGTCGGCACGCCGCGCGGGTCGAGCGCGTAGAGGTTCCGCCCGGTGGGCAGCGTGTCGGCCCGCCCGCGTGCCGGGGAGCCGCCGGGGCCGGGCCTCACGAAGCGCCCGTCCAGCCCGTCCAGCAAGGCGGCCATCTCCGCCTCGCCGCAGGAGTCCAGCGCCGGGGCGACGTCTTCGGCCTTGCCGAAACGGGCGACGGCGGCGAGCAGGCGGGCGCGGCGCTCCGGCTCCGGTGTCGTGCCGAAGACGTGCAGCCCGTCGCGGATCTGCATCTCCTTGATGTCGCAGAGATGGGCGTCGAGGCGGCTGAGGATGGCGTCGGGGTCGTCGTCGGGCCGCAGGTTGCAGTCGGCGGCGACGCCGGATTTCCAGGCGAGGTCCAGGATGGTCTGGCGCAGCGTGCCCAGCCGCCGCGGGTCCAGCCCGGTCGCCATCGAATATTCGTCGATGGCCGTTTCAAGCGCGGCGAGGTCGCCGTGCAGCCCGGCCTCGACCGGCGGCGGGGTCAGGTGGCCGATCAGGACGGCGCCCAGCCGGCGGCGCGCTTGCACGCCCTCGCCGGGGTTGTTGACGATGAAGGGGTAGAGGCAGGGCAGGGGACCGGCGACGATCTCCGGCCAGCAGTCGGCGGACAGGGCGACAGCCTTGCCCGGCAGCCATTCCAGCGTCCCGTGCGCCCCCACCTGCACCAGCGCGTGGATGCCCAGCACGTGGCGGAGCCAGAGGTGGAAGGCGTAATAGGCGTGGCTGGGCGGAGTCTCCGGGTCGTGATGCTGGGTGGTGGTCAGCGGGCCGTGGCCGCGGCTCGGCTGCACGGCGACGGTGGCGTTGCCGCAGGTCAGCACTGTGAAACGGAAGGCCGCGCCGTCGGAACGCGGGTCGGCCTCCTCGTCGCCCCAGCATTCTGTGATGCGGGCGCGGGCCTCGGCGGGGGCGAGGCGGCGATAGTCCTCCAGGCTCAGCAGGGCGATGGCGCCGCCGGTCAGCGCCGCCATCAGGGCGGCGGGGCCGGCGGGAAGCCCGTCCAGCGCGTAGCCCTCGGCGCGCAGCCGCTCCAGGATGCCGACGACGCTCGCCGGGGTGTCGAGGCCCACCGCGTGGCCGATGCCGCCGCCCGGCCCCGGGTAGTCGGACAGCACCAGCGCCAGCTTGCGCTCGGCCCGCGGCGTGGCGCCCAGCCGCACCCAGGCGGCGGCCAGATCGGCGGCGAAACCCACCCGGTCGGGCACCGGGCGGATCAGCGTCGGGGCGAACTCCAGATCGGGGTCCGGCGCCCCTTCGGCCTTGAAGGCGATGGCGCGGGTCAGGATACGCCCGTCCATCTCGGGCAGCACGACGTTCATGGCGAGGTCGGACGGCCCCATGCCACGGGCGGAGCCGCGCCAGCCCTCCTTCGGCGTGGTGGACAGCACGGCCTGGAGCACCGGCGTGCCGTTGGCCTCCAGCGGCGACCCGTCCTCGCGCGCCGCCGAGAAGCCGGTCAGGTTCATCACGACGGCGGCGTCGCGAGCGGTCAGGGTGGCGCGCATCCAGGCGGCGCAGTCCGGCTCCTTCAGGCTCGCCACGAACAGCGGCAGCGGGGCGAGGCCGCGCGCGGCCAGCGCGTCGCACAGCGCGTGCACCGGCTCCAGATCGCCGGCCAGCAGGTGGGAGCGGTAGAAGACGACCGGCGCGCATGGCCCAGAAACTTGGCCGGACCAGCCTTCATAGACGCCGAAGCGCGGCACCGGCGCCGGCTCGCGCCAGGGGCGCTCCTGCCCGCTCAGCGTGGCGGCGTAGGCCAGCAGGTTGGCCATGTTGTCCGGCCCGCCTTCGGTGAAGCCGCGCCACAGCCGTTGCGCCGCCTCGGCCGGAACGGTGCCGTAGCCCTCCAGGGCGGGGTTCGGCTGGGCGCAGCCGGGCAGCACGGCCAGCGCCACCCCGGACTCCCGGCAGGCGGCGGCGACATGGTCCAGCCCGTAGCGCCAATAGCCCGCTCCGCCGAGCAGCCGCAGGATGACCAGCTTCGCCTTGCGGATCACGGAGTCGACGTAGAGGTCCACCGACAGCGGATGCCCCAGCCGCGCGAGATTCGCCAGCCGCAGGGATGGCAACGCATCGCGGTGGCGCTTCCAGCAGGCGGCGAGCGCCGTCAGGTCGCTGTCGGAGAAGGACAGGACGACGAGGTCCGCCGGGCTCTGTTCCAGGTCCACGGCCTGGGGGCCGGCGTCGAGGTCTTCCTGGCGGGCGGCGAGTAGGTGCATGGGCCACAGCTCTGCAAACACTCCCTCTCCCGTCCCGGGAGAGGGTGCCCGCGAAGCGGGCGGGTGAGGGTGAGGGCAAGGATCGGCGCGGTCTTCGCGTGCGACCCTCACCCTCCCGCGCTTCGCGCGGGTCCCTCCCTCTCCCGGGGCGGGAGAGGGCTTTTACGACAGCGCCGCGGTCACGGCGTCGCGGTCCAGGCCCGTCTCGCCGATCACCACCAGACGGCTGCGGCGCGGCTCGTCGGGCTTCCAGAAGCGGTCGAAATGGGTCTGGATGCGCGTTCCCACGCCCTGCACCAGCAGCCGCATCGGCTTGCCCGGCACGTCGATGAAGCCCTTCAGCCGCAGCACGCCATGGGCGGCGGCGACCCGCTCCAGCGTCTTCGCCAGCGCCGCCGGGTCGGGCTGCGGGCCGAGTTCCACGACGAAGCTGGTGAAGTCGTCGTGGTCGTGGCCCTCCTCCTCGTCATGGTGGCTGGGGCGGTTGGCGAGGTCGTCCTCGGCCCCGGCGCCGACGCCGAGAAGCACCACCGGATCGACCTTGCCGTTGCTGGCGCGCAGGATCTTGGCTTCGCGCCCGGTCCCGCCCTCCGCCATGGCGGCGCGGATCAGATCCTCGACCTTCGCCAGATCGGCGGCGTCCACCAGATCGGTCTTGTTCACCACGATCAGGTCGGCGCAGAGGAGCTGGTCCTCGAACACCTCCTCCACCGGGGTCTCGTGGTCGAGCTGCCCGGCCTCGGCGGCCTGGGCGGCCAGCGCCGCCGGATCGGGGGCGAAGCGGCCCTCCGCGGCGGCGGCGGCATCGACCACCGCGACCACCCCGTCCACCGTCACCCGCGTCTTGATCGCCGGCCAGTGGAAAGCCTGGACCAGCGGCTTCGGCAGGGCGAGGCCGCTGGTCTCGATGATGATGTGCTCCGGCGGCTGCGGGCGGGACAGCAGCTTCTCGATGGCCGGGACGAAGTCGTCGGCGACGGTGCAGCACAGGCAGCCGTTGGCCAGCTCGATCACGTCGTCCTCGCTGCAGGTCGGATCGCCGCAGGCGCGCAGGATCTCGCCATCGATGCCGACATCGCCGAACTCGTTGATGATCAGCGCCAGACGGCGCCCGCCGGCCTGCTCCAGCAGGCTGCGGATCAGCGTCGTCTTGCCGGCGCCGAGAAAGCCGGTGATGACGGTGGCCGGGGTCTTTCCGGCGGTCAGCGGGCCGGTGGTCATGATTTGGCTTCCTTGTCTCCGCCACACCCGGCGGATTGGATGAGTGTCGGTCCGGCGGCAGGTTTCCTGGCTCGCGGGTCGTCGCCGCGCCTCCCGCCTTCCCGGCCTGTCGGCCCGTGGCATGTCCGGAGGCCGACTCGCCGCACACAGTTGCGGGGGCAGCCGCGGCCTTGGACCCCATCCGGGTCCGCACCGCATTCCCTATTATCCCCGCGCCTTCACGGCGGACGGGGCACCGTCGGAGGCGCAGAATTGCAGGCGGACCCCCGATTTGCAAGCGGCCATTTGGCGCCCGGAAGCCGTGCCGCCGAACCCCGAACGCTCCGCCCATGCCGCCGCTGGTGTGTCGGAGGATCGGTACAGTCTGTCCGGAAAGCTGACACTCCGGACGGTGTGGGGCGCCCACGGTCTCATAGGGGGAAATAAATGATTTCAAGAACTTGTTCGAGTCTTCCGCAGTTGGCATGTTCCATGCTTATATCAGCCTAACCAAAAACGCGGACCGGCAGACGACGCGGACGAACAGGGAGGGAAAAGCGGCACCCATGGCCGATGACATCATTCTGGAAGCGCGTGGACTCTCGAAGGAGTTCAAGGGCTTCATCGCGGTGAAGGAGGTGAACCTCCAGGTCCGCCGCGGCACCATCCACGCGCTGATCGGCCCGAACGGCGCCGGCAAGAGCACGGTCTTCAACCTGCTGACCAAGTTCCTGACGCCGACGCGCGGCCAGATCCTCTACAAGGGGCGGGACATCACCGCCATGAAGCCCGCCGACGTGGCGCTGCTCGGCATGGTGCGCTCCTTCCAGATTTCCGCGGTCTTCCCGCATCTCAGCGTGCTGGAGAACGTCCGCGTCGCGCTTCAGCGGCCGCGCGGCACCAGCTTCCATTTCTGGAAGCCCGAGGCAAGCCTGCACGACCTGCACGACCGCGCCGAGGAGCTGATCGAGGCGGTCAACCTGACCCCGTGGGCCGGGCACACCGCCGCCGAACTGCCCTACGGCCGCAAGCGCGCGCTGGAGATCGCCACCACGCTGGCCCTCGACCCGGAGGTGATGCTGCTCGACGAGCCGCTGGCTGGCATGGGACACGAGGACATCGAGGGCACCGCCGCGCTGATCAAGCGCGTATCCGCCGACCGCACCATCCTGATGGTGGAGCACAACCTGTCGGTCGTCGCCCACCTGTCGGACACCATCACCGTGCTCCGCCGCGGCGAGATCCTGGCGGAGGGCCCATACGACGTCGTATCGCGCAACCCGCAGGTCATGGAAGCCTACATGGGAACGGGTGAGGTGGGCCATGCCTGACGGCGCGACCGTGAAGACCACCATGCTGGAAATCCGCGACCTCCAGGCCTTTTATGGCGAAAGCCACGTGCTGCACGGCGTCAACATCGACGTGCGCCAGGGCGAGGTGGTGACCCTGCTGGGCCGCAACGGCGCCGGCAAGACGACAACCATGCGTTCGATCATGGGCATCGTCGGCAAGCGCAACGGCTCGATCCGCTTCCAGGGCAAGGAACTGATCGGCATGGCGCAGCACAAGATTCCCCGCCTCGGCATCGGCTACGTGCCGGAGGAGCGCGGCATCTTCTCCTCGCTCAGCGTGGACGAGAACCTGATGCTGCCGCCGGTGGTGAAGTCGGGCGGCATGACCGTGCCGCAGATCTACGAGCTGTTCCCCAACCTCCAGGGCCGCGGCACCACCCAGGGCACGCGCCTGTCGGGCGGCGAGCAGCAGATGCTGGCCATCGCGCGCATCCTGCGCACCGGCGCCGACCTGATCCTGCTCGACGAGCCGACCGAGGGGCTGGCCCCCGTCATCATCGAGCAGATCGGGGTGGCGGTGCGCAAGCTGAAGCAGCGCGGCTTCACCATCGTTCTGGTGGAGCAGAATTTCCGCTTCGCCGCGACCATCGCCGACCGCCATTACGTGATGGAGGAAGGCCATGTCGTCGACATGATCCCCAACGACCAGCTCGCCCAGAACATGGACAAGCTGCACACCTATCTGGGTGTCTGACCCGATCGCACCCTCTGCCGAAAACACGCAAAACAAAGCCAATCGAAGGGAGTTCGAAATGCTCAAGACGTTGCTGTGCGGGACCGCATTGCTGGCGCTGACCGCCGGGGCCGCGCACGCCCAGGTTTCCAACAACGTGATCAAGATCGGCGTGATGAACGACCGGTCCGGCATCTACGCCGACCTCGCCGGCGAGGGTTCGGCCATCGCCGCCCGTCTGGCGGCCGAGGAGTTCGGCGGCAAGGTCGCGGGCGCGCCGATCGAGATCGTCGTCGCCGACCACCAGAACAAGGCCGACATCGCCGCCAACACGGCGCGCGAGTGGATCGACGCCGGCAACGTGGACGTCATCGCCGACGTGCCGAACTCCGCCGCCGCGCTGGCCGTCCAGGGCATCACCAAGGACAAGAAGCGCATCTTCCTGATGTCCGGCCCGGGCTCGACCGATCTCAGCGGCAAGTCCTGCAGCCCCTACGGCTTCCAGTGGACCTACGACAACTACGCCATGGCCGCCGGCACCGCCCGCGCGCTGGTCGAGCAGGGCAAGAAGAACTGGTACTTCATCACCGCGGACTACGCCTTCGGCCACTCGCTGGAGGATGAGACCTCGAAGATGGTCAAGCAGCTCGACGGCAAGGTCGCGGGCAACGTCCGCCATCCGCTGGGCAACGCCGACTTCTCGTCCTACCTGCTGCAGGCCCAGGCCTCCAAGGCCGACGTGATCGGCCTCGCCAACGCGGGCGGCGACGCCACCAACGCCGTCAAGCAGGCGTCGGAGTTCGGCATCACCCAGTCGGGCCAGAGCCTCGCCGGCCTGCTGCTGTTCATCAGCGACGTGAACGCGCTGGGCCTCCAGGCCGCCCAGGGCCTGCTGCTGACCACCGGCTTCTATTGGGACACGGACGAGCAGACCCGCGAGTGGACCAAGAAGTTCGAGGCCAAGGCCGGCCGCAAGCCGACCATGGTCCAGGCCGGCGTCTACTCCGCCGTCCGCCACTACCTGAAGGCGGTCGAGGCCGTCGGCTCCGACGATCCGGACAAGGTCGCCGCCAAGATGCGCGAGACCAAGGTCGAGGACATGTTCACCAAGAACGGCAAGATCGCCGCCAACGGCCGCATGTTCCACGACATGTATCTGGCCCAGGTCAAGACCCCGGCGGAGTCCAAGGCCCCCTGGGACTACTACAAGATCGTGAAGACGATCCCGGCCGAGCAGGCGTTCCTCGACCCGGCCAAGAGCGGTTGCCCGCTGGTGAAGTAAGGTTGTCGCGTCGGGCCCCCTCCCAACCCTCCCCCACCTTCGGTGAGGGAGGGCTAAGTTCCCTCCCCTGCGCAGCGGGGGAGGGTTAGGGAGGGGGCCCACCCCAAGCACCCAATCAAAAAATCAAAAGTCCGATACACAGGGAGGGACGGTCATGTTCGACTTGCTGGGGGTGCCGCCCCAGGTCCTGTTCGGCCAGCTTCTGCTCGGCCTCATCAACGGGTCCTTCTACGCGCTGCTCAGCCTTGGGCTGGCGGTCATCTTCGGCATGCTGAACGTCATCAACTTCGCCCACGGCGCGCTCTACATGATCGGCGCCTTCGTGGCGTGGCTGCTGCTGACGAAGCTCGGCCTCGGCTACTGGTGGGCCTTGGGCCTGTCGCCGCTGATCGTCGGGCTGCTGGGCGTGGTGCTGGAAAAAACCATGCTGTCGCGGCTCTACAAGCTCGACCATCTCTACGGCCTGCTGCTGACCTTCGGCCTCGCCCTGATCATGGAAGGCGCCTTCCGCCACTTCTACGGCGTGTCGGGCCAGCCCTATCCGATCCCGGACGCGCTCAAGGGCGGCCAGAACCTGGGCTTCATGTTCCTGCCCAACTACCGCGGCTGGGTCGTCGTCGCCTCGCTGATCGTCTGCTTCGGGACGTGGTTCGCCATCGAGCGGACGCGGCTCGGCGCCTATCTGCGCGCCGCCACGGAAAACCCGGTGCTGGTCCAGGCCTTCGGCATCAACGTGCCGGTGATGATCACCGCCACCTACGGCTTCGGCGTCGCGCTGGCCGGGCTGGCCGGCGTGCTGGCGGCACCCATTTACCAAGTGTCGCCCCTGATGGGCACCAACCTGATCATCGTCGTCTTCGCGGTGGTGGTGATCGGCGGCATGGGCTCCATCCTCGGCGCCATCGTCACCGGCCTGGGGCTGGGGCTGCTGGAGGGCCTGACCAAGGTCTTCTACCCCGAAGCCTCCAACATCGTGGTGTTCGTCGTGATGGCGATCGTCCTTCTCATCAAGCCCGCGGGCCTCTTCGGACGGGAGCGCTGAGCCATGGCCACCCAAAGCAAGACGGCCCAAATCAAGACGGCCGACACCCAGACGACCACCATCGCGCTGCGCCGTCCGGGGCAGGACAGCACCCGCAACGCCATCATCCTCGGCATCGGGCTGCTGATCGCGCTGGCCGCACCCTACGTGCTGTACCCTGTCTTCGTGATGAAGGTGCTGTGCTTCGCGCTGTTCGCCTGCGCCTTCAATCTGCTGATCGGTTTCGCCGGGCTGCTGAGCTTCGGCCACGCCGCCTTCTTCGGCGGGGCGGCCTACATCACCGCCCATTCCGCCAAGGTCTGGGGGCTGGGGCCGGAGGTCAGCATCCTGCTCGGCATGGGCTTCTCCGCCCTGCTCGGCCTCGCCTTCGGGGCGCTGGCGATCCGCCGGCAGGGCATCTACTTCGCCATGATCACGCTGGCGCTGTCGCAGATGGTCTTCTTCATGGCCCTGCAGCTCAAGTTCACCGGCGGCGAGGACGGCATCCAGGCGGTGCCGCGCGGGCATCTGTTCGGGGTGATCGACCTCAACAACTCGCTGTCCATGTACTATTTCGTGCTGGCGGTGTTCCTGGTCGGCTTCGCGGTGGTCTGGCGCGCGGTGCATTCGCCCTTCGGGCAGGTGCTGAAGGCGATCCGCGAGAACGAGCCGCGCGCCGTGTCGCTGGGCTACCGGACGGAGCGCTACAAGCTGCTGGCCTTCGTGCTGTCGGCGAGCCTCGCCGGTCTGGCCGGCGGGACCAAGGCGCTGGTCTTCCAGCTCGCCTCGCTGACCGACGTGACGTGGCAGATGTCCGGCGAGGTGGTGCTGATGACGCTGCTCGGCGGCATGGGCACGCTGCTCGGCCCGGTGGTGGGGGCGGCCATCGTGGTCACGCTGGAAAGCTATCTGGCGGCCACCAGCATGCCGGTTCCGGTGGTCATCGGCGCCATCTTCGTGGTCTGCGTGCTGGTCTTCCGCCGTGGTATCGTGGGCGAGCTCCAGGCCCGCTTCGGCCGCCGCTGAACGTCAAGAACCGAACGGCATAAAAAGCCAACATCAGGAACCGCAAGATGGATCAACCGTCCCCTGGTCAATCGCTTTCTGGTCAGCCGCTTTCCGATCAGCCGTTGTGGACGCCTTCGGAGGCGCGCGTGGCCGCCTCCAACCTGACGGCTTTCCGGCAGGCCGCGAGCGCCCGCTTCGGGCTGCGGCTGGACGATTACGACGCGCTCTACGACTGGTCGGTCGCCGGCAAGGAGGATTTCTGGCGCTTCCTGTGGGAGTGGGCCGGACTCAAGGGCGATCTCGGCGGCGTGGCCCTGGCCAATGGCGACAAGATGCCCGGCGCCCGCTGGTTTCCCAAGGCCAGCCTGAACTACGCCGAGAACATGCTCGCCAACGCGCCGGAGGGCGAGGCCGTCGTCTTCTGGGCCGAGGACAAGGTCAAGCGCCGCTGGTCCGGCGCCGAGCTGAAGGCCGAGGTCTCCCGTCTCCAGCAGGCGCTGAAGGCCGCCGGCGTCGGCAAGGGAGACCGCGTCGCCGCCGTCGTCCCCAACATGCCCGAGACGCTGGCCGCCATGCTCGCCACGGCCAGCCTGGGGGCCATCTGGTCCTCCTGCTCCCCCGACTTCGGCGCCCAGGGCATCACCGACCGCTTCGGCCAGATCGAGCCGACCGTCCTCTTCGCCCCCGACGCCTACTGGTACAACGGCAAGAGTCACGACATCCGCGCCAAGATCGCCCAGGTGCTGACCGAGCTGCCCACCGTCAAGGCCGCCGTCATCATCCCCTACGTCAACGAGACGCCGGACGTCTCGGCCATCCGCGGCGGCGTCACCTGGGGCGACTTCACCGCCCCCTTCGCGGCGGCGGAGCCGAGCTTCGAGCGGGTGGCCTTCAACCACCCGCTGTTCATCCTCTATTCGTCGGGAACCACCGGCAAGCCCAAGTGCATCGTCCACGGCACCGGCGGCACGCTGCTCCAGCACGTCAAGGAGCACCGGCTGCACAGCGACGTGAAGCCGGGCGACCGGGTGTTCTACTACACCACCTGCGGTTGGATGATGTGGAACTGGCTGGTCTCCGGGCTGGCCGCCGGGGCGACGCTGCTGCTCTATGACGGCTCGCCCTTCGCGCCGGACGGCAACATCCTGTTCGACTACGCCGATGCCGAGGGCATGACCCTGTTCGGCACCTCGGCCAAATTCATCCAGCAGGCCGAGAAGTCGGGGCTGGAGCCGATGCGCACGCACCGGCTCGACACGCTGCGGGCGCTGGCATCGACCGGCTCGCCGCTGATGCCGGAGAACTTCGCGTACGTCTACCGGGCGATCAAGGCGGACATCCATCTGGCCTCGATCAGCGGCGGCACGGACATCGTGTCCTGCTTCGTGCTGGGCAACCCGACGGCGCCGGTGTGGGCGGGCGAACTGCAGACGGCGGGGCTCGGCATGGCGGTGGCGGCCTTCGACGACAGCGGCCACGCGGTCAGCGGCGAGAAGGGCGAACTGGTCTGCACGCGGCCCTTCCCCTGCATGCCGGTGGGCTTCTGGGCCGATCCGGACGGCGCGAAGTACCGGGCGGCCTATTTCGAGCGCTTCCCCAACGTGTGGACGCACGGCGACTTCATCGAGCGCACCGTTCACGGCGGCTGGGTGATCTACGGGCGCTCGGACGCGGTTCTGAACCCCGGCGGGGTGCGCATCGGCACGGCGGAGATCTATCGGCAGGTCGAGCAGCTTCCGGAGATCCTGGAGGCGGTGTGCATCGGCCAGGAATGGGACGGCGACGTGCGCGTCATCCTGTTCGTGGTGCTGCGCGAGGGGCTGACCCTGGACAAGGCGCTGGAGGACACGATCCGCAAGCGCATCAAGGAGAACTGTTCGCCGCGGCACGTCCCGGCGCGCATCGTGGCGGTCAAGGACATCCCGCGCACGCGCTCGGGCAAGATCACCGAACTGGCGGTGCGCGACGCGGTGCACGGCCGCCCGATCAAGAACACCGAGGCGCTGGCCAATCCCATGGCGCTCGACGAGTTCCGCGAGCGCCCGGAACTGGAAGGGTAAATTCAACCCTCTCCCCTCTGGGGAGAGGGTGGCCTGAAGGGGCCTCTCGCGCTGGCCGAAGGCCAGGACTGACGGCGGCAGGCGGATGCCAGAGGCATCCGCTGAGAGTCGGTGAGGGGGTCATGCTTTTGCCGGACGTACCGCAACGCGCATCCCCCTCACCCTAACCCTCTCCCCGGAGGGGAGAGGGAATTCGAACCATCAAGACAGCAGAGGATAAGCCATGACCTTGACTCAGAAGGTCGCGGTGGTCACCGGCTCGACCAGCGGGATCGGCTTGGGCATCGCGCGGGCGCTGGCTGGAGCCGGGGCGGACGTGGTGCTGAACGGTTTCGGCGACGCCGCCGCCATCGAGGAGCTGCGCGCCGGCCTGGCGGCGGAGTTCGGCGTGCGCGTCGGCTACCACGGCGCCGACCTGTCCAAGCCGGCGGAGATCGCCGCGCTGATCGCCCACGCGGAGGAGACGTTCGGCTCCGTCGATGTGCTGGTGAACAACGCCGGCATCCAGCACGTCGCCCCAGTGGAGGACTTCCCGGCCGACCGCTGGGACGCGGTGATCGCGCTCAACCTGTCCGCCGTCTTCCACGGCACCCACCACGCCCTGCCGGGCATGAAGCGGCGCGGCTGGGGACGCATCCTCAACATCGCCTCCGTGCACGGCCATGTCGCGTCGGTCAACAAATCGGCCTACGTCGCGGCCAAGCACGGCGTGGTCGGGTTGACCAAGACGGTGGCGCTGGAGACGGCGGGCACCGGCGTCACCTGCAACGCCATCTGTCCGGGCTGGGTGCTCACCCCGCTGGTGCAGAAGCAGATCGACGCGATCGCCTCGACCAGGAACATCCCGGAGCCTCAGGCGAAGGCGGAACTGCTCGGCGCCAAGCAGCCCTCCGGCGCCTTCGTGACGCCGGACGAGCTGGGCGGGCTGGCGGTCTTCCTGTGCTCCGATTCCGCGGCGCAGATGACCGGGGCCAGCCTGCTGATGGACGGCGGCTGGACCGCGCAGTAAGGACTTTGTCGCCCTCTCCCGCCTTCGGGCGGGAGAGGGCTTCATCGTCACTTCTGGACGTTGGCGGCGGTCTGGCCGAAGAGGATCTTCTTGCCCTCGTCGGTGACCGACGGGCGCTTGGCCAGTTCCGCACCCTTCTCGTAGGCGCGGACGGTCGCCGGGCGGGCCTGGATCGCTTCGAACCAGCGCTTCAGCTCGGGGAAGTCGGCGAGGTTCTGGCGCTGCCGCTCGTGCGGGACGACCCACGGGTAGCAGGCCATGTCGGCGATGGTCAGCTCGTCCCCGGCGATGAAGGCGCGGCCGGCCAGACGCTTGTTCAGGACGCCGTAGAGGCGATTGGTCTCCTTCACATAGCGGTCGATGGCGTAGGGGATCTGCTCGGGCGCGTACTGCACGAAATGGTGGTTCTGCCCGGCCATCGGGCCGAGGCCACCCACCTGCCAGAACAGCCACTCCAGAACCGTCTTGCGGCCCCGCAGGTCGGCGGGCAGGAACTTGCCGGTCTTCTCCGCCAGATAAATCAGGATCGCGCCCGACTCGAAGACGGACAGCGGCTCCCCGCCGTCGGCCGGAGCGCGGTCGACGATGGCCGGCATGCGGTTGTTGGGGGACATCGCCAGGAAGTCCGGCTTGAACTGGTCCCCGGCGGAGATGTCCACGGGATGGATCGTGTAATCCAGCCCGGCCTCCTCCAGGAACAGCGTGATCTTGTGCCCGTTGGGGGTCGGCCAGTAATGAAGGTCGATCATGGCGGTCCTTCCGGTTTGTCTTCGCCCCGAAAAGTGATGGAGTGCGCGGTTTCCGGCAACCCGCGCCGCGCGCGCATCAGCCCTCCGGAAGGGGCAGGCGACGGGCGCAACGTCGCGGCCCCCGAAATGTTGAATACGGTGAACCGACAATCAGCATGAGGACCGTCATGAACGACGACCGGACTCCCGCCACCCAGCCCCAGCGCAAGGACGACCGGATCGACGAGGCCCAGGAGGGCACCGTCAAGCCCGATCAGGGCGGCGAGGCCGAACTGACCGAGAAGGAGGAGCGCAAGCGCGGCGGTGCCAACACGTCCACGCCGGGGCCGATCTACGACGTGTGATGCCGGCCCGTCATGATACGAGCGCCAGGGTGGGGTCGGGCGGTAGCGGCGTGGCGTCTTCCAGCGTCCGGGCCACCTCGTCCAGCGGGGCGGCGACCAGCAGCGGTTCGGCGCGTCCGGCGAAGGTGATCTCGGTCCGCTCCCCTTCGATGCCGCGCAGGTACAGAACGCCCGCGGCGTTGATCAGGACCGGCGCCCCGGCGTGGTCGGTGAATTCGATGAACTTCATGCAGGACTCCCACGGAGGTTGCATCACGCTTGGACTGTCTCAAACACGCAAAGAGGGCGGCGGGTTCGCTCCTCCGGATGGCACTGCCCGTTCGGTGCCCCCCCGGCTCGCTCATTGCGCGCAATCAGCCCCTTGATTGATGCACCGCATCGACAAACATGGGCGCTGCGGGCCACGTCGGTCCGCGCCGTCCGCCAACAAGGAACAGATGCCGTGAAGTTGCTCGTCGTCGAAGACGACCCGTTGATCGGGCCCGCCATCAAGGCCGTGATGGAGAATGCCGGATACACGGTGGTCGGTCCCCTGCGCGACGCCGCCAAGGCGACGCGGCTGGGTGTCCGGGAACAGCCGGATCTTGCGCTGGTGGACGTCTATCTGGCCGGAGGCGAGAACGGGCTGACGCTGGCCCGCAAGCTGTGGGAGGAGCACAACATCCCCTCCCTGCTGATCACCGGTTTCGACCACCGCGGCGAGGAGGCGCGCGATTTCGCGGTCGGCCTGCTGCGCAAGCCGGTGATGCCCGACGCTCTGGTCGACGCGGTCGGGGCCGTCGGGGAAATCCTGGCGGGCCTGCGCCCGTCCTCCATCCCGCCGGCGCTGGAATTGTTCGGGCGGCCCGAGCGTGCGAACGCCGCGCCCCAGCCGGCGCCGCAGACCGCACCGCAAGCCGTGCAACAGCCCATGCGGCGGCAGGGCTGAGGCCCTGAGGCCCCGCCCTGCCGTTTTCCGAAGCTTCAGGAATGACCTGGAAGAGTGACCCGGCGCAGTGACCGTCAGCGGTCCGGAGTGCCTTCCGGACCGCCCGGCGCGGGGGCTTCCGCCGGCTGGGCGGAGTTCTGCGCGGGGGCCGCGACGGACTGTCCGTCCTGCGGCTTGGTGGCTTCGGAGCCGTTGCTGGGGTCCAACTCGACCCACTGGCGATGATCGCTCATGACTTGTCTCCCGTCCGTCTGTGGTCGCGTCCCGTGGTGCAGGCCGTCGTGCAGGAATGGTCCGATGAGGTGCCTCTCGTTTGCCGGTTCGGGCACCTGTCCAACGGAATAACGCGTGGCGACGGGATTCGATCAATCCCGACCGAAGAAATCGGGTATTTTGCGAGGCAACCCTGTCAAGGAGGCTCTTTTAAAAGCCGCCGCGGGCCAGCGCCGGTTCGCCCCGCCCCAACAGCCGGCGGACCAGCGACAGCGGGGCGCGAAACATCTGGCGGACGGCGGCGCGGGGACCGAGCGGCTTCTCGATCGCGTAGTATTTGCGGATCGTCTCCCGCACCTCCCAGACACCGGTGAAGCCTCTGGGAATGACGAAGGCGTCGCCCTCCCCATGCACCTGCGGCGCGCCGTCCCGGGGGGTGATGACCACCCGCCCGGCCAGCAGCACGCAGAACTCCTCATAGGGCCAGTCGGTCATGGCGATGGTGCCCGGCGTGCATTGCCAGACCCCGCAGGCGAACCGCCCCCCGCCGCCGTCATAGAGGTTCAGGAAACTTTCCTGAGGGTCGCCGGACAGCACGGTCCCGAAGACGGCGGGCTTGCCGGGATCGCTCCCGATCAGCCGCTGGTCGATGGGAACGAGCGCGCGACGCGGTGGCGGGTTGCGGTCCATGGCACTCACCCTTCCCGCACCAGAAGGGCGACGGGAAAGTCGCGGAAGAGGTCGGCGGCGGTCACCGCGTCGGCGGCCTCCAGCGTCCCGTCGGTCAGCGCGTTGCGCCAGCGCTGTCCGCGCGGCAGCGGGACGGAGGTGTCGCCCCAGTCCGGAGTCTCGCCCAGCGCGCCCACCAGACGCGGGGCGGCGACCACGACGGTGTCGTCGCCGAGGCGCCGGGCGAAGGCCACCACATGCTCCGCCCGCTCGCCCGTCGCCTCCAGCGGCAGGTACTCGCCCTTGGCGAACAGGTCGGGCATGGCCGTCCGCAGGGCCAGGGCGCGCCGGGTCAGCGACAGCTTCACCGCGCCGTCCTGCCAGCGGCTCAGCAGGCCGCCGATGTGCGCCCCCTCGACCTCGTCGAGCAGACGGCGGCGGGTGTCGTAGTCCACCGGGCGCCGGTTGTCGGGATCGACGAGGCTGAAGTTCCACAGCTCGCAGCCCTGGTAGATGTCCGGCACGCCGGGGCTGGTCAGCTTCAGCAGGGTCTGGGTCAGCCCGTTGACCATGCCGATGCGGGCAAGCCGCTCCTGGAAGGGCAGAAAGGCGTCGAAGAAGGCGGTGCTGCGCGTCACGTCCAGCGCGTCGTGGACGAAGCTGGTCATGGCGCTTTCGTACGCCTCGTCGGGGGCGGCCCAGGTGCTGTGGACCTTGGCCTCGCGCATCGACTTGGTCATGGCGCCGGCGAGGCGCTCCGCGAACTCCGTCATCGCCTGCGGGTCGAGGCCGGCGGGGTCCGCCCCGGTCAGCTCCGCCGGCCAAGCGCCGACGAGGAGCTGGTAGAACAGATACTCGTCGTTGCGGTCGGGCGGGGCGGTGCCCTCCACGTCGCCGCGGCGGGCGCGCAGCAGGCGGCTCCAGGTCTGGATCTGGCGGTCCCACTCCTCCGGCATCTCCGACAGGGCGTAGAGGCGGGCGCGGGTGTCCTCGCCGCGCTTGGTGTCGTGGGTGGTGCTGCCCAGCATGGCGTGGGGCCAGCGCTCCGCCCGCTCGGCGTTGGCGTGGTGGAAGCTGGCGGTGCCGACCCCGAAATGCTCGGGATGCCCGCCCACCTCGTTCAGCGCGGCCAGCCGGTTGTAGCGGTAGAAGGCGGTGTCCTCCAGCCCCTTGGCCATCACCGGGCCGCTGTACTGCTGGAAGCGCATGGCGAAGCGCAGCACCTGCTGGCGGCTGTAGCCGCTGCGCGGCTGGGCCACCAGATCGGTGGTCAGCAGCCTGTGCAGGAAATCGTAGGCGGAGCCGTCGGTGTTCGGGTCGGCCTTGCGGGCCTGGGTGATCGCCCAGTCGATGCTCCGCCGGTCCAGCTCGCTGACGCCGCGCCAGTCCACATAGGTGCGGTAGACCGGGAAGCGGGCGATGGTCTCCTTCAGCGCCTGATGCAGGATGTTGGCGGTGAAGTCGGCGGTGCGCGGGTTGGCGCGGGCGATGCGCGAGGCCTGCCGGGCCAGCACATGAAGCTCGCTGGCCATCTCGCTTTCCATGATGCGGACCTTGCTGGTCCGCACCACCTCGTCGAAGCTCTCGCGCCGCCCGGTGAAGTCGGCGTAGAGCTTGGTGAAGGCCTCCTCGCCCTTCGGGTCGACGAACAGCCCGCCCATCAGGTTGGCGAACTCGTAGCCGGTGGTGCCGTCGATCGGCCAGTCCTCGCGCAGCCGCTCGTGACGGGCCAGGATCTTCTCGACCACCAGATAGAAGGGCCGCTCGGTCGCCTCGGCCAGCCGCTCGCAATAGCCCCTGGGGTCGTAGAGGCCGTCGATGTGGTCGATGCGCAGCCCGTCCAGCGTGCCGTCGTCGACCAGTTTGAAGGCCAGCCGATGGGCGACGTCGAACAGCTCCCGCTCCTCCATGCGCAGGCCGGCGAGTTCGTTGATGTTGAAGAAGCGGCGGTAGTTGATGTCGTCCGCCGCCACCTTGAAATAGGCGGCGCGCCAGTTCTGGGCGGCGATCAGGTCGGTCAGGCGGCGCCAGCTCTCCGGCTCGCCCTCCGCGCCGCAGAAGCGCTTCAGCCGGCGCTCCACGGCCTCGGCCACGTCGGGCTTCTCGGAGACCAGCGCGGCCAGCTCCGCCTTCAGGGCGTTGGCGCGGCGGATCTGGTGCGGGCGGACCTGATCGAGATGGCGGAAGGCGTCGCCGATGCGCTCCAGGTCCGGCTGGTCGTCGCCCAGGATCGTGCCGTAATCGGCGGGCCGGATGGGCAGCTTGTGGGTGTCGTAGGCCCAGACGGCGAAGCCGCCCGTCTCCTTGTCGAAGCGCAGCTCCAACCCGCCGGACTCAAGCACCGCGCCGAACTGGTCGCCGAGCAGGGGCACCAGCACCTTGCCGTGCAGGTAGCGGCGGTCGGGCTCCCACTCGATGTCGAAATAGCCGGCGTAGGGGCTGTCCGGCCCCCATTCCAGCACGTCCAGCCACCAGCCGTTGTCGGCCCCGCCGACGCCCATGTGGTTGGGCACGAAGTCGAGGATCTGGCCCAGCCCGTTGCGCTTCAGCGCCTCGACCATGGCGTGGAAGGACTCCTCGCTGCCCAGCTCCGGGTTCAGGGCGTTGTGGTCGACGATGTCGTAGCCGTGGGTGCTGCCCGGCCGCGCCTTCATGTAGGGCGAGGCGTAGAGGTGGCTGACGCCCAGCCGCGCCATGTAGTCGGCGATTCCGGCGGTGCGGTCGAAGCCGAACTCGGCGCGCAGCTGCACGCGGTAGGTGGCCAGGGGGATCGGCTTATCGGCGTCCGCCGCCATGGGGTGGTCTCCTGATGGGTGTTCCCTGTGAAGGGGTTCCCTCTCCCCTCTGCTTTCGCGCAAACTTTGTTTGCGCTGACGCGACAGGCGGACCTTTGGTCCGCCGAAAGCGGGGAGAGGGGAGGGTGAGGGGGTTGCGCGTGTGCCGGACGTTCGGGAGTTGCGGGACCCCCTCACCCCAACCCTCTCCCCAGGGGGGAGAGGGGGTTATCGTCGCGCCTCCCATCGGCCACCGCGGCCGGCCGGGCGGCGGCCATGATGGCGGCGATGGCGCCGGCCTGCGGGCAGTCGGCCATGTCCTCCAGCGCGAGGCGCAGCTTGCGGCGCCAGTTGGGGTACTGGTCCACCGTGCCGGGCAGGTTCACCTGCTCCAACTCGGCGGTCAGATCGTCCATCTGGACCATGGCGACGGCCGAGCCGGTGCGGGCCAGGAAGGCGTGCACCGCGTGGCCCAGCGCCTCGCTGTAGGGGCTGTCGGGGCCGAAGCTGGCGGGCAGCGGCAGGTAGGCGTCGGCGAGCGCCTCCAGCAGGCGGGCGCGTTCGGCCATGCGGCGGTCGCGCTGGCGCTCAGCCTCGCCTTCGGCGGGGTACAGGCCGCGCTCCTCCTTCAGCGTGATGTCGTGCCCCTCCCACCAGCCGCGCAGCGTGGCGAGGTCGTGGCTGCCCACCGTGGCGAGCGCCGCGTAGGGGTAGTCGTCGGGGCCGCGGAACCCGCCGTCCTCGGTCCATTCGAAGAACATCACCCGGTAACTCAGGACACCCGCCTCCGCCATGCGCTCGCGGAATCCCTCGGGCACGGTGCCCAGATCCTCGCCGACGACGAGGCAACGGTTGCGCTGGCTCTCCAGGGCCAGGATTCCGAGGAGGTCGTCCATCGGGTAGGCGACGTAGGCCCCTTCGGAGGGCGGATGCCCCTCCGGTATCCAGTAGACGTGCTGGAGCGCCATGGCGTGGTCGATGCGCAGCGCCCCGGCGTGGCGCATGTTGGCGCGCAGCAGCTCGATGAAGCGGGCGTAGCCGCCCTCGCGCAGGGCGTGGGGGTGGAAGGGCGGCAGGCCCCAATCCTGGCCGGCCGGGTTGAACAGGTCGGGCGGGGCGCCGACATGGGCCCGCGCCACCACGACATGCGGGTCGGCCCAGGTTTCCGCACCGCCGCTGTCCGCACCGACCGCGAGGTCGCGGAAGAAGCCGACGGCCATACCGCGCTCCCGTGCCCGCTCCGCCGCCGCCTGCAACTGGCTGTCGGCCAGCCATTGCAGCCAGACGAAGAAGTCGATGCGCTCCCGCTGCTCCTCGGCGAAGCGGCGGACGGTGGGGGAGGCGGCGTCCCGATACTCCTCCGGCCAGCGGCGCCAGTCGGGCGTGCCGTCCCTGGCGAAGCGCTCGCGCAGGGCCTGGAAGATGCCAAAGCGCTCCAGCCCCTCGCCCAGCTCGGACCGGAAGGCGGCGAACGCCCGTCGCCGCTCCTCGCTGCCCTCCGCCTGGAAATGGGCGAACAGCCGTTCCAAGACCGGCAGCTTCAACGCGGCGACAGCGGCGTAATCGACCAGTGGCGCGGCCTCCGCCGCCTTGACGTTCCGCAGGAACGCCTCGTCCGCGATCCGGTCGCGGGCCTCGGCGCAGCCCATCAGCTCCGGCACCGCCAGGACGTCGATGTAGAGCGGGTTGAGGAACAGGCGGCTGGCCGGCGAATAGGGGCTGGCCTGATCGGGCTGGTCGAGGAACAGGGCGTGCAGCGGGTTCAGCCCGACGATGCCGGCCCCGCGCGCCGCCGCCATCTCCGCGACGTTGACGAGGTCGCCGAAGTCGCCGATCCCCCAATCCCCGGCGCAGCGCAGGGCGTAGAGCTGCACCGACAGGCCCCAGATCCGCTCGCCCATCTGGAGCGGGGCGGGCAGGTGGCAGGTGGCGGGGGCGGCGATGACCGTCGTCTCCAGGCCGGGATGCTCCGCCCGCAGGCCGTCGACGTCCAGCCGCAGCCGGTGATAGCCGGGCGCCGGAGCCGCGCCGAGGTCGAGGCGGCGCACTTCGAAGCGCTGCTCACCCAAGCCGGCCTTGCGGACCAGCGGCAGATCGGCGAAAGCGGCCTCGCCGCCGCGCTCGCCGCCCTCCTCCAGCGTCAGGGTCCAGCGCAGCGTCCCGCTGCCCTCCGGCAGGGTGACGGTGACCGAGAAGGGTGGGCGGTCGATGCGCAGCACCGCCACCGGCGGCAGGGGGCGGGCCAGTTCGCGCCGCTCCAGCGCCGCCAGCGCCTCCTCCGGGTCGTCCGCGTCGACCTCCATGGCGGCGAGCAGGGCGCGGATGGTGCCCTCCGACGCCTGGATGGTCTCGCCCGAGGCGCCGGTGTAGTGCGTCTCGATCCCCATCCGCTCGCCGAGCCGGTCGAGCGCCGTCGTCTCCTCGATGGTCCAGAGGACGGACAGCGGCGCCATGGTTCCGGAATCGAGCCCGTCACCCTCGGTCCACAGGACGCGGCCCACGGCCTCGCCCATGCCCTCCACCGGCGTCTCGGACAGGTTGGCGAGCAGATGCAGGCGGCTGCCGTCGCCCAGCCGCCAGGAAACGCGGATGCCCCGCCCGTCGATCACCTCGTGGGCGGCGGCACCGCCCGGGGCGTTCTCCAGCCGCGGCGCGATCTCCTTGCGGCGCACCGCCAGGATGCGGCGGTACCAGTCCAGCCACTCCCCGTGCGCGCCCGTCTTGCGGTCGTCCCAATCGAGCTTGGCCGACTGGAAAGTCTCCGGCGCGGTCGGGTCGGGGATGCGGTCGCGCACCTTCGGGTCCTGGAATTCGGGAAACTTGGCGAACTCCTCCCGCCGGCCGTTGCGCACCGCCTCGGCCAGCTCGTCGGCGAAGTCGCAGAAGAAGGGGAAGGGGCGGTCGGAGGCCCACTCCTCGCCCATGAACAGCATCGGGATGCCCGGCCCGAGCAGATAGAGCGAACTCGCCGCCCGCACCGCCTGGGGCCGCGAGAAGCGGGTGATGCGGTCGCCGAAGGCGCGGTTGCCGATCTGGTCGTGGTTCTGGATGAAGGTGACGAAGGCGGTCGGCGGCAGATGCGCCGACGGCTCGCCGCGCGCCTCGCCGCCGCGGTAGGAGGAGGCGTGCCCCTGGAAGGCGAAGCCTTCGGCCATGGCGCGGGCCAGCTTCGCCGCGTCGCCCGCGTAGTCGGCGTAGTAGCCGGCGTCCTCGCCCGACGCCCAGACGTGCAGGCAATGGTGCAGGTCGTCGTTCCACTGCGCGGTGTGCCAGCGCGGGTCGCCCTCCGGATGGCGTTCCAACAGGTGGGCTTCGTTCTCGTCGTTCTCCAGAACGAGATGGACGTGGCGGCGGCAGCGCACGGCGTCCTGTACGCGTTCGGCCAACTCCTGAAGGAACAGTTTGTCGCTGTCGTCGAGGATGGCGTGGACCGCGTCGAAGCGCAGCCCGTCCATGTGGAACTCCTCGATCCAATAAAGCGCGTTGTGGATGAAATAGTCGCGCACCGTGGCGTTGCGCGGCCCGTCCACGTTGATGGCGTCGCCCCAGGGCGTCTTGTGCCGGTCGGTGAAGAAGGCCTTGGCGTAGGCGTGGAGGTAGTTCCCGTCCGGTCCGAAATGGTTGTAGACGACGTCGAGGAAGACCATCAGCCCCCTGGCGTGGGCGGCGTCCACCAGCGCCTTCAGATCCTCCGGGCGGCCATAGGCGGCGTCCGGGGCGTAGGGCAGCACCCCGTCATAGCCCCAGTTGCGGGCGCCGGGGAAATCGGCCACCGGCAGCAGCTCGATGGCGGTGACGCCCAGCTCCACGAGGTGGTCGAGCTTGTCGATGGCGGCGCGGAAGGTGCCTTCTTCGGTGAAGGTGCCGACGTGAAGCTCGTACAGCACCGTCTCGTGCCAGGGGCGTCCGGTCCAGGCGGCGTCGGACCAGTGGAACACGGTGGGGTCGATCACCTCGCTCGGCCCGTGCACGTCGTCGGGCTGGTGGCGGGAAGCCGGGTCGGGCACGCGGAGCCCGTCCGGAAGCTCGAACTGGTAGCGGCTGCCCGCCTGGGCCTGGGCGGTGGTCCATTCGAACCAGCCGTCGGCCCGCCGCACCATGGGCAGAAGGGCCTGGGTGTCCTCCAGCCACAGCGAGACCCGCTCGGTTCCCGGCGCCCACAGGGCGAAGCGGACGGAGCCGTCGGGCTGCACCTGCGCGCCGAAGGGCATGGCGTGGGCCCGCGCCTCGCCAAGGCGGGTGGCGCCGGGGGCGGCCAGCCCGACCGGGCCGGACGCGCGGTCGGCCACCTCCGGCCCGGCGTCGGCGCCGAGGATGCCGATGGCGCCGGCCAGCGGGATGGCCAGCCAGTCGGGCCGGTTCGCCAGCTCGTAGCCGATCTCGTAGAGCGCCTTTTCCAGCAGGAAGAGTTTCAAAAGCTGCGTGGCGGTGGCCGCGTCGGCGGGCCAGCCCGGGCAGTCGCCGATGGCCTCGCGGTAGCCGGCGACGAAGGCGGCCGCCGCCTCCCCCTCCCACCAGTTCAGCCAGGCGGTGCGGGCGCCGCGCGCCGCCTCGTCGAGGTCGGCTGGCAGGGCGGCCCGTGCCCCGGCGGCGGCGTAGGTGATGGAGCGCAGCATCCCCGCCACGTCGCGCAGGATGCAGTGCTTGGCCCGCCGCTCGGCCAGCGGGCGCATCGGCTCGCCCTCGAAATCGACGATGAACAGGTCGTCCTTGCCGGCCAGCACCTGCCCCAGGTGATAGTCGCCGTGCAGGCGCATGGCGTGGAAGGTGCCGCGCGGCGGCGTCAGCGTCGCGATCTGCCGCATTACCGTCGCCTCGCTGTCGGCCAGCGACGCGGCGTAGGGGGCGAGGTCGGCGTCCAGCCGCGGCGCGGCCTCGCGCAGCTGGCCCAGGACGCGGCGGGCGAGGGTGCGCACGCCGTCCGCCCAACCCGTCAGCGTGGCCGGGGTCACCGGCTCCGGCGTGAAGGCGTCGCCACCGCCGGGGGTGGCGAGCGCCCGGTGCATCTCCGCGGTGCGGCGGCCGAGCCGGCGCATGAACGCCATCAGGGCGACGTCGTCCGCCGTGTCGTCGTCGAAGCGTTCGACGCGCTCCGCCAGGGCGGCGGTGACGTGGCTCCAGGCGTCGCGGGCGTCGGGGACCAGCTCCTGCAGGATGCACAGGGTGGCGGCCGCGCCGTCGCCGGTGCGCTCCACCCAGCCGAGCAGGGCGGGGGTGTTGCGGAAGCCGGCGACCTCGGTCAGGAAGCGCCCGACCTCCAGTTCGGGATGGATGCCGGATTCCAGCTTGCGCAGCCCCTTCAGGATCGCCGAGTCGCCGACGCGGATGGAGGTGTTGGACTGCTCCACCCCGGCCCAGCGCAGCGGCGCGCCGCCCTCCAGCGTGCCCTTCACCGCGTCGAGGGCGCGGCTTTGCCCGAAGCGCAGGCCGCCGCTCTCCCCGCCCTTGCGGATGCCGTCGAGCAGGGCGCGCACCACCTCCTCGTCGCCGTAGCCGTCGCGCAGACCGCCCGTCCAGGGAAGCGCCTCGGGGCCGGCGATGGCGAAGGGGTCGGCGCCCTCGGCCTTGCCATCGTTGCCTTGGCCGTCGCGGTCGAGCACCAGGGGAAGCTGGTAGAGCTGCGGCTCGCGCCCCGGGGCTTCCACCCGCAACAGGCAGAGCTGGGCGGCGCCGGACGCCAGCGGCAGGGGCAGCGCATCGACGATGCGCACGGTCGGCGTGCCGGCGTCCTTGGCGGCGTACCATCGCCGTCCCGTCAGGAAGCCGGGAAGCAGTTTGTCCTGAAGCAGGGACAGGGCCTCGCCCTCGATGGGGCCGGAAAAAGCGTTCGATTTGGGCGCTGTCGACAAGACACGTCTCCCCTGTTGGGCGGCACGGCTCGCACAACAACCGGGGCGGTGCGGTGTTCCTCCCGCCTAACCGTAGGTGGCTAGCCGTCGGACATGCGCGGATGGTGGGGCAGGCGGCCCAGCCGGCCGATCCGTTCGGCCAGTTGCAGCGCCTCGACCACGTCGTCGAGCCGCCCGCACTGCATCAGCGTGTGCGCGTGGGTGTTGAGCGCGGCGACCACCGCGCGTTCGTCGGACACGCCGTCGGCCGGGCGCCCGTCGCGGTCGAGGATGACCGCGCCGAGCGCGGCCAGCGCCTCCGCCGACAGATTCACGGCGTCGAGCATCGCCGCGTCGTCCTTCTCCGCGGCGTTCAGCACGGGTTCCAGCACCTCGGCCAGCAACCGGGGATTCATGAAGGCACGCTCCTGACGGCATCTGTGCTTTGAAACACTGAAAATGGCCCGTTGTGCCGCCGCCGCAAGCCGATGCCCCGTCAACTGAACAGGAGGTAGAGGCGCTCGCGCCCGCAAGCCTCGCCCCCGGCCGCCCTCCCTTTTTGTATGAATGCCATCGGTGCATTGGATGCATTCAAGTTGACATTGCCGGTATCAAGGGTGCATACGGTTACGCATTGCATGCAGGCATTGCCTGCCATTGCCCCCGAAGGAACACGCGATGTCATCCGAACCGGAGTGGCCGCCTCTTCCCCCGTTCAGCACCGGCGCGCGTGGTCGCTGCCCACGCTGCGGCCAGGGTCATCTGTTCAAAGGTTTTCTGGCGCTGCGCTCCCACTGCGAGGTCTGTGGTCTGGATTACTCCTACGCCGATCCGGCCGACGGCCCCGCCTTCTTCGTCATCTGCTTCGCCTCGATTCCCACGGTCATCCTGGCGCTTTGGATCGAGGTGAGGTTCGAGGCCCCTTACTGGGTGCACCTCGTCACGACCCTGCCGTTCCTGTTGCTGACCTGTGTGCCGCCCTTGCGGCCGCTGAAGGGGTGGCTGGTGGCCAGCCAGTACGTCTACAAGGCCGAGGAGGCCCGTTTCGTCGCCGCCCCGCCAACCCACCCGTCTGCGGCTCCGCCCGCCGACATAAGCTCGCGCTCGACCTGACCGTCGTCAGGTTTCCTTGGCGATAGACGGTGTCATAGCCTGGAGATGTTCAAAATGTACGACTGGTTCCCTTTGGTCTTCTTCCCATTCAAAATCATCGTTTTGGGAACGGGCATGTTCTTCGCCATCAAGTGGCATCACGACAGGGCGAAGCAGGAGAAAGCGAAGAAGGACAACGAAGCCAACGCATCGTAAGCGCCTGCCATCGCAGGGCCGACTGCCAGGGCTCACGCCTCCAGGACGGATTCGACCTCGGACAGATCGCTCAGGCGGCGGGCCAGCTTGTCCGTGCACTGGATTTCCAGGATGCCGAAGCCGGCGTTGGGCGCGATCGCGTGAAGGTCGCCGGCCATGCCGTTCTGGCTGGCGAAGCGCTTGAGCCGGTCCACCATGGCGTCGCGCTCGGGCCGGCCCGGACGCAGGCCGGGCAGGGGGCGGGTGAACAGAACCTTGTAGCGTTTGAACATGGCGTGAGCCATGGGAGGGGCTCCCGACCTGCTGAATGGAGATGGACGCGCCAGGGGATTTGGCACGTCCACCCCCGCCGGTGCAAGCCCTTCGGTCCAGGCCCGCCCCCCGGCGTCAGTCCTTGGTCGGCTCCACATTCTCCGCGCCCTTGCGGGTGCCGCCGAAGCGGTCAGCACCTTTCGCATCGGGGGCGTCCGGCTTCTTGTGGTTGCCGGTGTTCTGCTGGTCGTCGGTGTGCTTGACGGTTTCTTCGGTGTGGGGCTGCTTCATCGCGGGGCCTCATGCTCCGTTCGGAATGGTCAACCCCATCAACCGGCCGGGCTCGCGCCCGTTCCGCAAAATCGCCGGCTGCCAATCCCCTCTCCCGTCTCGGGAGAGGGAAGGGGCCCGCGCAAAGCGCGGGAAGGGTGAGGGTAACACCGAGAATCAGCACCTCGATCCTTGTTCTACCCTCACCCGCCCGCTGCGCGGGCACCCTCTCCCGGGGCGGGAGAGGGACTGGAATGCCTTCAGATGACGTTGGTTTCCAGCAGGGGGCGGTTCTCCACCAGACGGTCGTAGGCGAAGGCCGACAGGTTCAGGCTGCGGTAGGCGCCGGTCGCGATCAGCTCCGCCAGCCCGCGCCCGGCGCCCGGCGCCTGTTGCAGGCCGTGGCCGCTGAAGCCGTTGCAGAACAGGAAGTTGTGAAGGTCCGGATGCGGCCCGATGACGGCGTTCTGGTCGATCTCGTTGTATTCGTAGAAGCCGGCCCAGGCGTTGGTGACCTTGATCGCCTCAAAAGCGGGGACGCGTTCGGCCAGCGCCGGCCACATCGTCTCATCGAACAGGTCGTGCTCCACCGTCAGGTCGTCGGTGTCCGGATCGCGGTCGGCGGGCGGCGGGGCGCCGCAGATGAACTGCTTGCCCTCCGGCCGGAACCACACGCCGGAGGGGTCGATGACCAGCGGGCAGCCGGGCAGCTCCTCGCGGCAGTCGAACACGAAGACGCAGCGCTTGCGCGCCGACACCGGCAGGTCCACCCCGGCCATGGTGGCGACGCGGCGGGCCTGCGGCCCGGCGGCGTTGACCGCCACCCCGCAGGACAGCCGTTGCCCATCGGCCAGACGCACCGCGGTGACCTTGCCGTCGGCGGTGTCGATGCCCGCGACCTCCCCGGCGATCATGGCGACGCCCAGCGCCTTGGCCTTGCGGCGGAAGGCCTGCATCAGGCTGTAGCCGTCGAACCAGCCCTCCCCGGAGAGGCCGAGCGAACCGAGGGAGATCCCGTCCACCGACAGCCAGGGGAAGCGGGCGGCCAGCTCGTCCGGCGACAGCAGCGCCACGTCGGCGCCGCAGGACAGCTGGATGGCGTTGTTCCGGCGCAGGATGTCCGCCCCGGCCCCGGTCGCCAGATAGAGATAGCCCGGCTCGCGCAGGCTCAGATCCACCGGGTCACCGTCCACGGAGAGATGTTCCGTCGCGTTGCGGATGAAGGACAGGCCGAACTGCGACAGGGCGATGTTCGCCGGCGTCGAGAACTGCTGCCGGATCGAGCTGGCTGACAGGGCGGAGGAGGCGCGCTGGTAGGTCGGATCCCGCTCCACCACCGCCACGCTGCCGCCGAAGCCGGGGTCGTTCGCCAGGAAATAGGCGACCGCGCAGCCCATCACACCACCGCCGACGATCACGACGTCGTACCGATCCGCCATCGAACGCTCCCGAATTAACCTTGTTTATCGTTCCGGTGATCGGGCCAGAAGGCGGCGGCGCCGTCAAGCGGGTGCGTGAAAGGACTTGTGCTTTTGATGGTGTGGTTTGTTCATCGCACAGGCCTTACGGTCCGACCAGCGATCTTCCATGCATCCCCACAAAGATCGCGCAATGCGACAGAAGCAAATTAATCACGCGAAATCAATCCATTATGAATGTCTTTAGCGTGTTCAGGTGGGTGGCCACCATTCTTGACAATACACATCAACGAGAGGATTATTTTGTCTTGTTTGCATAGTCAAGATATGGACTCCCGTTATGATTGAAGAGAATGTCGAATTGCTATCAGATAAAAAGGAAATGCCGACAGATAAAAAAGAAATCTTTGTGTCAGGAGATACGGGGATAAGATTTTCCATATCAGGCAAAGATATATCCGATTTAATAAAGCACGGCGTCGTTTCGGCGGTCGAGGATGAGGTCTTTTCAAAAGTAGAAAAATATTTCAAATTGTTTTCTGTGATTTCGGCAATTGCCTTGGCTAGTGTTTCTGTCAGTATATATTTTGGAGTAAAAAGTTACATCGCGCAAGCGATCGATAAGCAGCTTCAGGAAGAGTCTAGGCAGCTGATTATTAATGAAACAAAGCGATATATATCCAGTGAGGATGGATCAAGAAAAATTGTTGAAATAATGGTGGCGGGTGTAAATGGTGATTCTTCTGCGGACAATATGATAAATTTCGACAATGCAATTGCACGATCAATGAAATTATACATCGAAAAAATATCTGAAGAAGTAGCAAGAAAAATAGTCGAACAAAATAAAATAAATATAAATACAGCGAAGCCCGGTGCCCACGACAAAGAAATCATCGCTGATGCTCCAGCGGAAGTGGCGTATAGAATAATAATAGCAAGCTATACTGCGCGACCATATGCCGCATCATTCGTTGAGCAGGCGTCAGCAACGCTGAAATCAAAAAATCTTCAAGAGTTTACCCCAATAATATGCGACCCGACTTTGGGAAATGATAAAATAGTTGTTGCTGTCGGAAAATTTCCAACAGTGAAAAGCGCGGACGATGTTCGGATAAGGATGATATCCGCAGGTTTTCCATCCAACATATATGTATCGGCCAACACAAGAAATGTTTACAACTGCGGGACTTGATGTCTCGGTGGGCGCACCCCCATGGGCGAGCTGTTGGGTAATCAATCAAGGCAAATGCGCCAGACGGTCTTCAAAGTCCGTTCAGTTTCGCGATGGCGCGGGCGACGGTCATCCACTCGTCGCCCGGCTCGGCGTCGCGCAGGGCGAGCAGCGGCGGCCAGACGCCCAATTGGCTGCGGCGGCGCTGGGTGACGAAGCGGTCGATCTCCTCCGGGGTCGGCAGGCGGTCGGCCTTGCGCTGGTTGCAGCGGCGGTGCGCCAGCACGACGTTCGGCGCCGCGTCGAGTCCACCGTAGGCCAGCGGGATCAGGTGGTCGAAAGTCGCCTTGGCCCCCACCGGCTCCCCGCAGTAGAAGCAGCACCCGCCCTGCTGGACGTCCATGAGGCGGTATTCGTCGGGGCTGACGGGCATGGCGGCTTCCTATGAAAACTCACACCGGCAGGCGGATCAGCACGCGCAGGCCGCCGTAGGGGCTGTCGCTGAGCGTGATGTCGCCGCCGTGGCTGCGGGCGACGTCGCGGGCGATGGTCAGCCCCAGCCCGGCGCCGCCGGTCGCCTGGTTGCGGGAGCTGTCCAGCCGGAAGAAGGGCTTGAACACGTCGTCGCGGGACGCCTGCGGAATGCCCGGCCCGTCGTCGTCCACCAGGATGTCGATGAAGCCGTCCTCCCGCTCCGCCCGCACCCAGATGCGGTCGCCGTGGCGCCGCGCGTTGGACAGCAGATTGGCGAGGCAGCGGCGCGTCGCGTTGGGGCGCAGCGGCAGGGTCAGCCCGTCCGGTGCGGCCAGGGCGACCTCCGCCCCCTCGCGGCGCACGCCGGAGACCACCTCGTTCAGGATGCGGGTCAGGTCGGTCGGCTGGACGGCCTCCGTCCCCTCGCCGCGGGCGAAGGCCAGATAGCCCTCGATCATCGTCTCCATTTCGGTGACGTCGGTCAGAAGCTCATCGACCTCCGGCCCGTCGCCCATCATGTCCAGCGCCAGCTTCATGCGGGTCAGCGGCGTGCGCAGGTCGTGGCTGACGCCGGCCAGCATCTCCGTCCGCTGGGTGATCTGGCGGTGGATGCGCTCGCGCATGCGCAGGAAGGCGACGGCGGCCTGCCGCACCTCGGTCGCCCCCTCCGGCTTGAAGTTGCGCACGTCGCGGCCCTTGCCCAGCGCGTCCGCGGCGGCGGCCAGCCGCTTGATGGGGCGGATCTGGTTGCGCATGAAGATGATGGCGACGGTGAACAGCACCAGGGCCGAGCCGACCATCCACAGGATGAAGATGTAGCTGGTCGGGCTGAACAGGCGGCGTTCCGGCGACATCACCGACAGCACGCCGTCCGGCATCTGCACGCGGATCTCGTACCATTCACGGGTGATCCGGGTGTTGATGGCGAAGGGCCGCCGCACCCGCTCGTGCAGCGCCTTGCTCAGCGTGTTCTCCAGCATGCCGCGCAGCTTCGGCGGGTGGTCGGGCAGGGTGCTGCCGGGCTCCAGCGTCACGATCAGGTCGGTGCTGCGGGCGGTGGCGGCCAGCGTCCAGTTGCGCCCCTCCGGGGTCGGGTCATGCTCCAGCATGCCGATGACCATGGCGATGTCGCCGGCCACCGCGAAGGCCAGCCGGTTCGTCATGGTGTCCCAGTGGCGGTCGTAGAAGATCCAGGTGGCCACCGCCTGGGCCAGGATGACCGGCGTCACGATGATCAGCAGCGAGCGGCCGAACAGCGTCCGGGGCAGGAACCGCTTCAGCAGCCCCGTCTGCTCGCGGCGCGGCATCGGCATCGGTGCGGCGGCGGTGTCGGTGGTCATGGTCCTGGTCCTGATGCTCTGGGTGCTCCGTCGGCCCCGTTACGGGTCCGGCCTCAACACATAGCCCTCGCCGCGCACCGTGTGCAGGTAGCGCGGCTCCCGCGGGTCGGGTTCGATCTTGCGGCGCAGGCGGGTCACCTGCACGTCGATGGTGCGGGCGTTGCCGGCGACCTTGCTGCGCTCCGTCAGCTCCTCGCGCGAGAAGATGGTGCCGGGGGCGGTGGCGAGCACGCGCAGCAGCCCGGCCTCCGCGGTGGTCAGCCGGACCACCTCCTCGCCCGCCCGCAGCTCGTCGCGGTCGGGCAGGTAGATCATCGGGCCGAGCTTCACTGGCTGCGGCGGCGCCGGGTCCGCCGGGCGGCTGGCCTGACGGCGCAGGATCGAGTTGATGCGCAGCAGCAGCTCGCGCGGGTTGAAGGGCTTGGCGAGGTAGTCGTCGGCCCCGGCCTCCAGCCCGGCGATGCGGTCGTCCGGCTCGCCCCGCGCGGTCAGCAGCAGGATCGGCAGGTCGCGCTCCCGGCGCAGCGATTCGGTCAGCTCCAGCCCGGTCTCGCCCGGCATCATGATGTCGAGCACCAGCAGATCGAAGGCCAGCCCGGCCAGCTTGGCCCGCGCCTCCGCCGCGTCCTTCGCGGTGGCGACCAGGAAGCCGTTGCCGGCGAGATACTTGCGCAGCAGCTCGCGCAGGCGGGTGTCGTCATCGACGACCAGGATGTGGGGCTGGTCTTCTTCGGTCATGGCGCGACTGTAGCGCAAGCGGGCGCCGCGCACCAAGGGAAGCGGCGGCGGAGCGGGGCCTCACGCTGCGGCTTCACGCCGCCGCATCGGCGCCCGCGGTCAGCTCCGCCAGGGTGGACAGGATGCGGTTGGGTGCGGCGGGCTTGGTCAGCACGAGGCAGCCGGCCTCCTTGGCGGCGCGCACCAGCTCGGCGGACAGTTCCCCGGTCAGCAGGATGGCCGGGACGTCCCGGCCCAGCACCCCGCGCAGGGTCTGGATGCCGCTCAGCCCGTCGGTGCCGCCGGGCAGCCGGTAGTCGCTGAGGATCGCCGAGGGCGCCTGGAGGGTCGCCTGGGCGGCGGCGAGGGCGGAATCGAAACTGTCGGCCGCCATCACCCCGGCCCCGGCCTGCTCCAGCAGCAGGGTCAGGGAGTTGCGCTGCAGCGGATCGTCCTCGACCACCAGAACCCGCCGTCCCGACAGGCGCCCGGACGCTTCGGCGGGACGGGCCGGCGGGGCGGCGGGTTCTGGTGGTCGAGGACGATCCGCTGCAGCGCAACTCCC
>NZ_QLKQ01000159.1 GCF_003349955.1 Azospirillum brasilense | reverse complement strand
CGCTTCGGCGGGCCGGTTCCCCACAGCTCCTACACCACGTTCAGGGACGTGACCTCGGTCACCAAATGGATTTTGGTCCCGAAGCCCCCGCGGGAGCGGCCGAGCGCGTGGTCGGCCGGCTCGTCCGAGCCCCCCTTTTTCCGCCCCCAGCCGCCGAGCGACTGGCCCGGATGCTGGTGCCGTCGATGCACCAGAGGTCCACATCGATCCGACCATCCGCATCGAGCTGCAAGCGCAGCCGGTCGAGGATACGCTCGAACAGCCCGTCGTAACGCCACCGCACAAAGCGTTCGTAGATCGTCTGCCAGGGGCCGTAGCGTTCGGGAATGTCCCGCCATTGGGCGCCGGTGTTCAGCTTCCACATCAGACCATCAACGACCTGACGGTGATCCCGCCACACCCCGCCACCTCGCGGATTGGACCGCGGCATCAAATCCGCGATCCGATCCCACTGCGCGTCGCTCAGTTCGTAGCGTTGCAGCCCTGTTGCATCGTAAGCCATCAAACTGACCTTGCGCTCTGAAGCACAACGTCAATAGTCTCGTCAGACAGGACCTAAGCCGCCACGGCGGGACGTTAACAGGCCGTCCCGCCGGGCGAAGTACATCCTTTGCGGGGCCCGGCGCGCCGGTCGTAGCCCCTTACGCGGCGCGCGGCAGGCGGCCCGCGGCGTGGTCGACGCGGTCGGCGCGCTCCAGCGCCTGGGCGACCAGATCGTCGAACAGATCGTTGACCAGGGCCGACAGGCGCACCGGCGCGCCGCCAAGCTGCGGCCCTTCCATCAGCAGGGAGCCTTCCTCGCCGGGGCCGATCACGCGCCAGCCCTTCGCCGTCATCTCGGCGACGCGGGGTTTGGCAATCAGGGCGCGGACATGGTCCAGGGCGAAATCGCTCATTCGAATCTCCCAGGGCTGGAGAGGGGCAGCGGGATGGGGCGGGATGGAGGCGGCGGGGCCGGCCACGCAGAAACGGTAACGCAGGAAACGGAACGCAACAAGAACAAATTCGGCCGGACCCTTGCCCAAAGGGGATTCCGCGTTGATTCCCCTTGCCCGGCGGGCGATTCGGGAAAAAATGCGCTGACCGGAATGATGTTCGAACCGACGAGGACCTGACCATGACCGGCAAGACCGGGATGCGCACCGAGACCGACAGCTTCGGACCGATCGAGGTTGCCGCCGACCGTTACTGGGGCGCCCAGACGCAGCGCTCGCTGCGCAACTTCCGCATCGGCGGGGAGCGCATGCCGCCGGCGCTGGTGCGCGCCCTCGGCATCCAGAAGAAGGCGTCGGCGCTCGCCAACATGGCGCTGGAGGTGCTCGACCCCCGGCTGGGCCGCGCCATCGTCGAGGCGGCGGAGGAGGTGATCGACGGCACGCTGGCCGATCATTTCCCGCTGGTGGTCTGGCAGACCGGCTCCGGCACCCAGACCAACATGAACGCGAACGAGGTCATCTCCAACCGCGCCATCGAGGCGCTGGGCGGCGAGATGGGGTCGAAGAAGCCGGTCCACCCCAACGACCACGTCAACATGGGGCAGTCGTCCAACGACAGCTTCCCCACCGCCATGCACATCGCCGCGGCCGAGCAGATCCACCACGAGCTTCTGCCGGCGCTGGAGCACCTGCACGCGGCGCTGGCGGCGAAGGCGGCGGAATTCGCCGACATCGTGAAGATCGGGCGCACCCATCTCCAGGACGCCACGCCGCTGACCCTGGGGCAGGAGTTCTCCGGCTACGCCACCCAGATCGCCTACGGGATCGAGCGGGTGAAGGCGTCGCTGCCGCAGCTCTACCGGCTGGCCCAGGGCGGCACGGCGGTCGGCACCGGTCTGAACGCCAAGACCGGCTTCGCCGAAGCCTTCGCGGTGGAGGTGGCCGCCATCACCGGGCTGCCCTTCGTCACGGCCGAGAACAAGTTCGAGGCGCTGGCCACCCACGACGCCCTGGTCGACGCCCACGGCAGCCTGAACACGCTGGCGGTGTCGCTGATGAAGATCGCCAACGACATCCGCCTGCTCGGCTCCGGTCCGCGCTGCGGCATCGGGGAGATCGCGCTGCCGGAGAACGAGCCCGGCTCCTCCATCATGCCCGGCAAGGTGAACCCCACCCAGTCGGAGGCGATGACCATGGTCTGCGCCCAGGTGATGGGCAACCAGACCACCGTCAGCATCGCCGGCGCCACCGGCCATTTCGAGCTGAATGTCTTCAAGCCGGTGATCGCCTACAACGTGCTGCAGTCGATCCGGCTGCTGGCCGACGCCTGCAACAGCTTCACCGACAACGCGGTGGTCGGCATCGAGGCGAACCGCGAGCGCATCGGCCAGCTGCTGAACGAGAGCCTGATGCTGGTCACCGCGCTGAACCCGCACATCGGCTACGACAACGCGGCCAAGATCGCCAAGAAGGCGCACAAGGAGGGGACGACCCTGAAACAGGCCGGCGTCGCTCTGGGCCTGCTGACCGAGGAGCAGTTCGATCAGTGGGTCAAGCCGGACACCATGGTCAAGCCCCGGTGACCGGGGCCGCGCGCCGTCGATGAAAAAGCGCTCCGTCCTCATCGCCGGGCACCCGACCAGCGTCTCCCTGGAAGAGGAGTTCTGGGAGGCGCTGAAGGGCCTTGCGCAGGCTCGGGGGATGTCGGTCAACGCGCTGATCGAGGAGATCGATTCGACCCGCAGCGGCAACCTGTCGAGCGCGATCCGCGTCTTCGTGCTGAACGCGGTGCAGGGGCGGGGGTAAGGGGC
>NZ_QLKQ01000158.1 GCF_003349955.1 Azospirillum brasilense | reverse complement strand
CGGACCTGAACCAAGCTTAGCAAAGCCGCAAATCTGTCCGGGGAACGGGGACCACTTCAGACTGCCGATCCTACTTCACCGCCGCAGGCTATGAACCAGAATGATCGGAATCCGCTCTAAGAGTAACGCTTGTTGTAAACTGCCCGTCACCAAAATCATTGCTGAGCGTGAGCTCGAGTTTTCCGATTATCTCGGCCGCGTTTGTTTTGCTTAACACCTCGTGAAGGGCAAGCGCGCTAAAATACATATGGCACAGATTGTCCACGTCATATATCAAACCCTGAAGGGTTTCCTTCACGGCAGGGTGGCGCATTGAAGTCAGCTTCTCCGCTTGACGGAACATTGGTCTATAGAGCGACATAGTTGTCTAAATCCTTCTCTCTGCTAGGTGTTGAGAGGGCTTGAGCCGCTCCAGCAATCATCTAATTTATTTTATTCTAATCTTGTGGAGGGCAGTTTCGCCAGTCCCCTTTCACCACACCTCTCCAGCCCGCCGATCACCCGGACTGACGCAAACATGTTGGGCAGACTTCTTCATATGGGAAGGCTTCGGCTACTCCTTGTCGCTGCAGGTCAGAATGAACGGCAGCAGGTCCTCATGCGGACGGGCGCCCCCTTGGCTGGCCGCTGACAGGTTGTCGAGCGCCTTGGCGAGCGGGACGGAATCGAGCAGGCCGACGGCGGCGCCGAGCGTGCCAACCACCTGATAGGCCTCGGCGCAGTCCTGCCGGAGGCGCTGAATCTCGCGCAGCAGCGCGTCTCGGTCATCACCGCGAACAGCGAACGGGTCCGGGTCTTCGGGACCTTCGTTCACACCTTCCACCTGTGCCAACATATCGAGAAGACTTTCACGCTCACTCGACGGCGTGGGCTGGTCGCGATCCGGGAACACGAGGCCGGGAGAGGCGAAAAATTCTGTCCAGCGATCAGGCTCCGCCGCGGCCCGATCTGTGGGGGCATCGAGCGGCGGGCCGACCTCCACCGGGCGCATTCCCCGCGGATGCCCAAGGATCTCGTACCGGCCGTCCCCCAAATCGCGGCCGGGCTCCCATTCAGCCGTAGGAGACAGTCGTATCCATCGCATTGTGCTCATGCCAGATGCTCCTTCACTTGACGGTAGAGCACCAGCGCCTGTTCCAACTGCGTGACCGCCGCATCCAACTCCTCCGGCGGCACGATCGTCCAGCCGATTTCCGCCCCGGCCACAACCAGCACATGCGCCCGGTGGCGAATAGCCGCAATATGTTCGTCAACGCCACAGCCCTGGCTCAGAGCCGGAGCAAGCGCCAGCACCTCGATCTCCTGTGCCGGGCAGTCAGCGCCTGTGCCGCGTGTCAGCGCGTCGGCGATTCCTGCCATGTCCAGGTCGGTAAGCTGGAGAACCCAGCCTTGCTCCTGCTGGCCGTTGTTGGACATGACCAGAGGCCCCCGCCCAACATCCGCCCTCCAATCAACCAAGTCGGGCCTGTTATCCGGCGTGATGCCGGCCAACAACTCCTCCAGGGTGTAGCGGTGCTGCGGCTTCTGGGGTTCCCGACCCTTTTCCGCACAGGCGGCCAGATACTCGTCCACGCTGTCGCGGAACGCTTGCCACAGGTCCGCGGCCGTGCGCCCCTCGGCGCGCACCACGTCAGAGATTCCCGATGCGACTGCATGCAGCGTACTGGTCACCGGGTCGATCTGGATATCCGGTGCGTAGCCCTTGTAGCAGTCCTCGCGGTCGATCTCACCGGTGCTGGCGCCAGAGCCATCCCGCAACGCGCGCCACAGACACCCACGGAGCCGAGCGATGTCAGCTTCGGCCTGCTCGACGCGCTGGCGAAGCTGATCGACTTCGTCGCAGGCCACCTCGAACGCCGACACGATCGGCGCAAGGTCGTCGGCGACGCGTTGTCCCGCGATGGTCTGTTTACCGAGAGCATGATAGTGCAGCCATTTCCGGCGCAGATTCGCCAAAGCCGAGCGGTCCCAAGGGGGTGGTGAAGCGCTGTCGTCCGGCGCCTCGCAAGAGGATTCATCCTCTCCGGCTATGCCTTTGAGGGCAGCGATGACAGCCGCACTGGTCTGTCCGCTCAAGCCGGCGACGCGGAGCGCATGCGCGAGCGTGTCCCATCCTTCGAAGGAAAGGTGGCGCTGCGGCGGCACGGGTTCGCCACGCTCCACTCGTTTCACGACATCGACGATGTCGCGAGCGGCGTCGTCAAGCATCCGGTCGCCGAAATGGATGTGCAGCGGCGGAGAGGCGCGTTCGGTGTCCTTGCTCATCAACCCCTCCACTGGTATCGGCGGCATCGCTTCCAGCTCCGGTGCCCGAGATCGGAGCGCCATTGGTCATCCCACGCTGTCGGTGGTCGGCGCAATCGTCCGGAGACAGCTACATCGCCTTCATCCACCTTGGCTGCTGCGGTCCGGCGCAACTCTGCGAGCGTTTGCGGATGGCGCAGCATCAGGCCGACGAGACGTCCGAGACGCGGCTTGCCAGTGCCGGGAACCGGCACGCGGCGAATTCTGAACATGGCCTTTCTCCGCCAGGTAGCTACCTAGCGGAAGGCCGATGGCTCCTTGCTCCGTCGACGCTGCATGACCATGGCTCGGGTATCACAACCGTTGCGACATAGTGTGTTCGGGCCGCTCCGCCTAGTCCACCCAGAATCGATAGTTTCGAACCCGGTGTCCCCTTTCACCACACCAACGCCAGCGGCCTTTGCCCCGATGCGGACCGTCGCTTACGACCGCTTTGCGCCAGGAGCTGAAGTTGGTTGGCTGCTATAAAGCGGAGCGAACGGGGGTCACGTCCCTGAACGTGGTGTAGGAGCTGTGGGGAACCGGCCCGCCGAAGCG
>NZ_QLKQ01000157.1 GCF_003349955.1 Azospirillum brasilense | reverse complement strand
CTTCGTGTAGTGCCCCTTACCTAGGAATCCTGTTCCGTTGCTACCCAGACCCCAATGATCCGGGCGAGAAAGCCCGGCAACCCTTCCCATGCGACCTGTGACCAGTGTCCCGGCTGTGGCCATTCTGGGACCAATGTCACACACCCTATCGATAGTGGTATGCCAGCTTTGAAGCGTGAGGGAGCATTCCGCAACCCTCGGGACGGGCGGACTCCCGCCCGCAGGCTTCAGGGTCTCACATGTCCACGCCCCCGCAACGGACCATCGACATCCCGATCGTCGTGAACGCCTGGGGCGTGTCCGCTGGCCAAGCGCCGCATTTCCGGCTGCTGGTCGACGGCGTGATGATCGGCGAGGCATGGGTTGCCGCCACCTCCAGCACAGCCTATCGCTTCACCGCCACGGTCGATCCCGATCAGGCCCACCGGATTTCGATCTGGTATGACAACGACGGGGTGGTGAACGGGGTGGATCGCAACCTGTTCGTCGGCTCCATCCTCGTCGACGGGCAGGAGATCAAGTCCACCGACGCACGCGTCACCTACGACAAGGGCGCGGTGGACGGAAAGGACGTGGTCCCCGGCCAGGTCGGGCTCTACTGGGGCGGACTGCTGTCCTTCGGGCTGGGGGAGGAGATGTTCGGCGGCCCGCTGGTCCGCCCCCCACCCAAGCCGGAGGAGGTCATCACCCGCCCCATCCCCATCACCGTCGAGGCGGCGCTCGGCGCCACCGCCACGGGACCGGTGCGCTTCAAAGTCCTGGTGGACGGCACTCTGGTCGGGGAGGCGGAGGCCGCGTCCGACACCGCCGAACGCTTCACGTTCGGCGTGACCCTCGACCCGTCCATCGCCCACACGGTGCAGATCCTGCCCGCCGACGGGACGCGGGCTGGAGATCTGTCGTTGGGGACCGTGGCAGTGAACGGCAAAAGCCTTGCCACCCCCACGCCCACCCAGGACGGCGCCATCACCCTGGAGATCGCCGCCCCGGTGTTCCAGGGCGGCGCGTCGGACGCCCCGGCCCCGCAGGGCGACGCCTTCTACGTGGCGAAGAACGGCAACGACGCCTGGTCGGGTCGGCTGGCCGAACCGAACGCCGAGGGCACCGACGGCCCCTTCGCCAGCCTGGAGCGGGCGCAGGCGGCCATGCGAGCCGGCACCGTCAAGACCACCTACGTCCGCGAGGGCGATTACACCCTGACGGGCACCCTCAGCCTCGGCGCGCCGGACAGCGGAATCCGCATTCTGGGCTATCCGGGCGAGCAGGCGGTCCTCAGCGGCGGCGAGCGGGTCACCGGCTTCACCTATGAGGGCAACGGTGTCTGGTCGGCGCCCCTGTCCGCCGCACCGGGGCTGGACATCACCGTCGGCGGCGTGCGCTACCGGCTGGCCTCAAAGGCCGCCTACGACCCGCAGGACCCGACCACCGGCTGGTTCATCGCCGACGCGAGCGCCTCTGGCGCCAGCAAGAACGCGCTGCGCTACCGCGCGGGCGACGTCACGACCGCCGATCTGGTGCCGGGAAGCCGGGTCCAGGTCTTCGACACCGAACGGCTCCAGGACGCGATCCTGACGGTCGCCGGAATCGACACGGTGACGCGCACCCTGACCTTCACCGCCGACGCGCCCTTCACCATGCGCGACGGCTCCACCTTCAAGCTGCTGGGCAACAGCGCCCACGTCGATCAGGTGGGTGAATTCGCCTACCGCGCCTCGGATGGGCGGCTGGTCATCAAGGCGGGGGAGACCTTCGACGGGACCGGGGTGGAGGTTGCCCGGCTCGGCACGCTGCTGCGGCTGAACGGCGCCAACGGGGTGACGATCCAGGGGCTGACCTTCACCAACACGACGACGGACGGCAACGCGCTCGACGTCCTGAACGGCGACGTCAACACCATCGCCGGCAACAGCTTCGTGAACGTCGGCACCGGCATCCGGCTGACCCAGGGGTCGGACCGCAATCTGGTCAGCGGCAACTACCTGGACCATCTCGGCATCAACGGCATCGCGCTGACCGGCCAGTCGATCGGCAACACGGTCACCGGCAACCGCATCCAGCACATCGGCGAGGTGCGCAAATACGCCGGTGGGATCATGGCGTCGGGGATCAGCGACACGGTGATCTCCCACAACGACATCGACCACAGCTCGCGCTACGGCATCTCGGTCAAGAACTGGGACACCGCGACGATCAGCCTGAACAACGCCATCCTTTACAACCGCGTCCGCAACACGGGGCTGGAGACGGCGGATTCCGGCGGCATCGAGCTGCTCGGACGGTCGAACCTGAACACCGGCACGCGGATCGAAGGTAATTGGGTCGAGCACACCGGCGGCATCGCCACCACCAGCACCGGCCAGTGGCTGCGCGACTACAAAGGCTACGGCATCTATCTGGACGACCTGACCAGCGGCGTGACGGTGACGGGCAATTTCCTGCGCGACACCGCCTGGGCCGCCGTCATGATCCATGGCGGGCACGACAACACCGTCACCAACAACGTCAGTGTGCTCGGCGCCAACGGCGAGAGCTTCATCCGCATCGAATGGGTTCCCCTGGCGGGCGCCGCCGGCATCCCGGCGAACAACACGGTCACCGGCAACCTCGTGTCGGGGGGGACGCCGCTCGGTGGCTACGTGACGATCCTGTCGGCGGGGCAGAACGCCATCGACGCCAATTTCCTGCACCAGGTCGGCGCCTACGGGGCGAACGACCGGACCGGGGACCCGCTGTTCGCCGATGCCTACAACCACGATTACAGCCTGCTGCCGCTGTCCCCGGCGCTCACCGCCGGCCTCCAGGATCTCGCCTGGACGCTGATGGGCATCGTCTCCGGCGGCGGCGCGACGCCCCCGCAGCAGGGTGGTGGGGGAATCACCCCCCTTCCCCCCTCCGATCCACAGACCAACCAGCCGCCCGCTCCGGTGCCGGTTCCCGACAACGGGACGCCCGCCACACCGCCGGTCCTTGAGCCCGACGGCGGCACGACCCCGTCCCCACC
>NZ_QLKQ01000156.1 GCF_003349955.1 Azospirillum brasilense | reverse complement strand
CGCCGGTGACCAGATGAGCGCCCCGGCTCCTACACCACGCCTCGGGACACGACCGCTTTCGTTGCCGGTCTCGAGGATCTCGCAGTGGTGGGTGAACCGGTCGAGCAAGGCGGTGGTCATCTTGGCGTCACCGAAGACGGACGGCCATTCCCCGAACGCCAAGTTGGTGGTGACGATCACGGAGCTGCGCTCGTAAAGCCGGCTGATCAGATGGAACAGCAGCTGACCGCCGGACTGGGCGAAGGGCAGGTAACCGAGTTCGTCGAGGACGATGAAATCCATCCGCGCGAGATAATCGGCCAGACGCCCCTGCCGGCCGGCCCTGGTTTCAGCCTCCAACCGGTTGACGAGATCGACGACGTTGAAGAAGCGTCCCCGGGAACCGGCCCGGATGCAAGCCCGGGCGATCGCGATGGCGAGATGGGTCTTGCCGGTCCCGGTGCCGCCGACCAGCACGACGTTGCGCTGCTGGGCCAGGAAGGCGCCGCCGGCAAGATCGCGCACCAGGGTTTCATTGACCGGCGTGTCGTCGAAGGCGAAATCGTCGATGTCCCTGGCGAGCGGCAGCTTGGCGATGGTGATCTGGTACTTTATCGAGCGCGCCTGCTTCTCGGAGATCTCGGCGGCGAGCAGGTCGCCGACGACCCGCTGCGGCTCGTGCTAGCGCTTGACGGCGGTGGCGATGAGTTCATCATAGGCGGCCTTCATGCCGTAGAGCTTAAGTTCGCTCATGGTGGCCAGGATCTCGGCACGCTCCATCACAGGGGTCTCCTCAGGCTGTCGTAGCGGGCGCAATCGGCGGCCGGCTCGTGCCGGAGCCGCAGGGCATCGGAGGTCATGATCGTGATCGCCGCCGCCGGTTCCCGGCGCCGCGCGAGGATATTGAGGATGACGGCGGCGGAATGAACGCCCTCGCGCAAGGCCTCGGCGCAGGCCGCCTCGACGGCCGGCAGTCCGTCGCTCAGCACGGCGCCGGGAATGTCCACCATCTGCCGGTCGCCGTCCTCGACGGCGGCGAGTTTGCGCCGGACGCGTTCCAGACCGGCCGGCAGGACCCAACCCTTGAACGGTGCCCCATTGCGCAAGGCCCCCGGTTTGCGCGCCAGGACCGGGACATAGTGCCAGGGATCGAACACCGTTCTGTCGCGCCCGAAGCACCGGGCGTGTTCACCGACGATCCGTCCATCCTGGCGCAGTTCGATCCGCTCGGCATAGGCGCGGATTTCCACCGGACGGCCCACCGCGCCGGCCGCGACCGAATACTTGTTGTTGTCGAAGCGCACCAGACAGGTCTTGGACACCGAGGCCGGCACTGCATGGAAGCCGTCGAACCGTCCGGCATAAGGAACCAAGCTCGGCCGCTCTGTCTCGAACATCTCCCAGACCGTCCGCTCCGGCATTTCAGGATGGCGATATGCCTTGGCGTGGGCGACGCAGCGGTCCAGGAGCAGGCCGTTGAGTTCGTCGTAGCTCTTCACCCGCAGCCGGGGGGTGAAGAAGCGCTCGCGGACCAAGCCGACCTGGTTCTCGACCTGCCCCTTTTCCCAGCCCGACGCCGGGGTGCAGGCGACTGGATCGACCAGATAGTGGCTGCACATCTGCAGGAAGCGCCGGTTGTAGACACGCTCCTTGCCGGCGAAGATCGTGTCGACCGCCGTCTTCATGTTGTCGTAGATGCCCCGCGTGCAGGCTCCCTTGAAGAAGGCGAAGGCCCGGTCGTGGGCGTCGGACACCATCTCCTGGCTTTCGCGCGGGTAGGCCCGCACGAACAGCATCCGGCTGTGGCACAGGCGGACATGGGCCACCTTCACCGTGACGGTCGTTCCATTGATCAGGACGACCTCATGGCTCCAATCGAACTGGTAGACCTCGCCTGGCGCAAAGCTCAACGGCACGTAGGCTTGGGCGACGGAGGGGCCCTGCTCCTGCCGCCAAGCCCGGGCATAACGACGGACAGCGTCATAGCCGCCTTCATAGCCGCGCGACCGTAACGTTTCGAACAGCCGGACCAGCGTCAGGCGTTCCCGCGATGCCTTTCCCTCGTTGGCCAACAACAGAGCATCCAGCTCTTCACGCCAGGGGCCGATCTTCGGCAAAGGCTGGTTCGTGCGCGTGTAGCGGAACTCCGTGGCCTCCGACCGGATCACCTTCCGCACGACCTTCCGGGACAACCCAAACTCCCGGCAGATCACCTTGATCGGCTTCTGCTGCACGAAGTAGGCACGACGGATCTTCGCGATCGTTTCCACAATCAGCATCCCTCGACAGGCCTCCATGTCCTCCATGGCGGCCAGTGTGGACCCAAAGCTTCAGGGGTCCCGTTTGGATGCCGATCACCCCCTATACGGGGTCCTTATTCCATGCCAATTCACAGACGGGCCCCTTTGACGGCCGCCTCGAGCGCCCACACCGTGCCGTCGGGAGACTGGCCATGAAGACGATCTCCCTCTGGCAGCCGCACGGCTCCCTCCTGTTCATCCTCGACCCTGCCACCGGACGCCCCTTCAAGCTGCACGAGACGCGCCATTGGGCGCCGCCGACCCGGTTGATCGGCCAGCGCATCGGCATCCACGCCGCGAAGAACACCGCCGACTTGGAAGGCTTGCAGGCCTACATTCTCCACCGGGACGCTGGGGGACCTGAGTTCGCCTGTGAAGAAGCGTTCCGTGTCGCGCTGCGCCGTCGGTTCGAGAAGCTGGTCAACATCCCGCACGGCTGTCTGCTCGGCACCGCCGTGCTGGTCGCCGCATACCGGACGGAATCCCGACCGATGGAGGAATGGGGCCACTTTGGCGACTTCTCCCCGGGCCGCTGGGCGTGGGAGCTGGGCGACGTCCGCGCACTTCCGGCCCCGGTTCCATGGCGCGGGGCGCAGGGCTTCTTTGAGGTACCGGACGAGGCGTTCGCCACCGCTGTAGGACTCGCAGCATGAGCCGCCCCTGCCTTCCGATCACAGAGGCCGAGGCGCGACGGCACGATCCCGCCGTTGAGGCCGCTGCTCTCGCGCTTCTCAAGGCTATGGCCGAGGCCGGCCTATCTGGTCAGTTCCTCGACATCACCGCCGTGCTCACCCCGCGGGAGGGCGGCGTCTGCCGCCGGATGCGCGCCGGCATCTCGGTGGTGATCGGTGATCCAGAGGAGTTCGAGGATGCCTGATCCGGTCACCACCATCACCACGGTGTGGCGCGCCGTGCTACCGCCGTGGGTCCCGCCTTCCTTCCGCCGCGTCCCGTCCGCAAGCTTCGATGGCGCCGGACAACTTCGGTCGCCTTGACGCCCCGCTGAAATAGAGCCCATCACAAACCGGGGGCAGCCGCGACTCGGCTGAGGTATAGCTGGCGCCA
>NZ_QLKQ01000155.1 GCF_003349955.1 Azospirillum brasilense | reverse complement strand
GGACTGGCCCTTGACCACGTCCTTCCCGTCGAGCGCGCCCTTGTCGTAGGTGACGATGCTGTCGGTGGCGGCGACCGACTTGCCGTTGATCGTCACCGTGTTGACGATCAGCGAGCGGTCCTGCCCGTTCACCACGGCGTCGTTGTCATACTGGATCTGCACCTTGTGCGCCTGGTCCGGCGCCACGTTGGCGGTGAAGCTGTAGTCCTTGGCCGCGGTGCCGACCGTGCCCTCCCCCACCTTCTTGCCGTCGACCATCAGGTTGAAATGCGCGTTGGTGCCGCCCGCCGCGATGCCCTGCGCGTTCACCACGAAGGTCGAGGTTCCGGCGACCGGCGCCGCCGGGGCGGGGAAGTCGGCGGCCGGGGTGTCCACCACCAGCGTGCCGTTCCACCACATCCCGGACTGGCCCTTGACCACGTCCTTCCCGTCGAGCGCGCCCTTGTCGTAGGTGACGTTGGCGTCGGTCGGCTTGTGGGTCTTGCCGTTGATGGTGACCCCGCTGACGATCAGCGAGCGGTCCTGGCCGTTCACCACGGCGTCGTTGTCGTATTGGATCTGCACCTTGTGCGCCTGCGCCGCGGTGACCGGCACCGTGAAGCTGTAGGCGGTCGGGCTGCTGGCGTTGACGGTTGCCTGGCCCACCTCGACGCCGTCGATCAACAGGCGGAAATGCGGCCAGATGCCTCCGGCGGACTGCCCATAGGCGTTCACGACAATCTTGGCGTCGGTCTTGCCCGTGGTGGTCGAAGCCATTGGATGGTTCCCTCGCTCTTATGCTCAACGGCGGCGAGCATGGCGGGGTCGGCCGGACATTTGTGCGCCATTTTGATAACAGGCGAGGGCTGCCGGGTCCGTGCTTCTATCCGCCACCGCCTATGACGGGAGAGGCGGTTGAACGGGAGTTATACGCACCAAAGCGCAGGCTCCCCTGGATTAAAGCGAAGCCTTACGTGTTGATGGCTTATACGGAACCAAGAGGCAGAAACCCTATGAAGAAGATCGCTGTAACCGCCTTTGTCGCCCTGTCGCTCGCCGCCTGCCAGAGCGGCGGCAGCGGCCTGGGGACCAAGCAGACGGTCGGCGCGCTCGGCGGCGCGGCGGCCGGCGGCGTGATCGGTTCGCAGTTCGGCGGCGGCACCGGCAAGCTCATCACCACCGGTGTGGGCACCCTGCTCGGCGCCTATCTGGGCAGCGAGCTCGGCCAGTCGCTCGACCGCGCGGACGAGGGCTACGCCCAGCGCGCCGCCACCCAGGCCTATTCGGCGCCGATGGGCTCGACCATCCAGTGGAACAACCCGGAATCGGGCAACCGCGGCACCATCACCCCGATCCGCGACGGCCGCGACAACTCCGGCAACTATTGCCGCGAGTATCAGCAGACCGTTTATGTCGGCGGCAAGGCCGAGCGGGCCAACGGCACCGCCTGCCAGCAGCCGGACGGCAGCTGGCGCATCGTGTCCTAAGGCTCCGCCCGCGCCCCCTGCCCTGGCCGTCCCCTCCGCAGTCTGCGAGGTCGGCGGCCGGGGCGGGAGCCCCGTCAGGATGCCGGCGTCATGACACCGGAAGGGCGGTCAGCCGGATCGCCACCTGCTTGGTGTGCGGGCTGACGGCGATGATCTCCCAGGCCGCACCGGACCCGGCCGCGTATTCCATGAAGGCGCGGTATTCGTCCTCGCGCCACGTCCGGTTCCCGATGAACTCGTCGAAGACCAGCACCGTCCCCGCGCGAAAGCGCGGCGCCAGGGCGGTCAGCACCGTCCGCGCCGACGAGTAGATGTCGCTGTCCACGTTGACAAAACGCACCGCGCCGTCGTGGGCCGCCAGGAAGGGCGGCAGCGTGTCCTCGAACCAGCCCGCGTGCAGCACCGCGTTGCCGCGCACCGGCGGCAGGCTCTTGCCCGTGCTGAGCACGCCGCGTGGCGCGTTCACCCAGCCCTCCGGCAGCCCTTCGAACGAATCGAAGCCGTGCACGGTCTGCCCGGCCACCGCGGCGATCTGGTTCAGCGAGGTGCCCCGGCGCACGCCGAACTCCAGCACCAGACCGAGCAGCTCCGCCCGCTCCAGCGCGAAGCACAGCAGCTCCGCCCCCACGCCGAACAGCCGGACGTCCGGGGCGAGGTGCGGGCGAATCGCCGTCACCGCCTCCACCAGCGGCAGGCGCTTCGGCTGACCAGCCAGCCTCTCGCCATACAGCGCCTCGGCCTCCGCGTCGCGGCCCAGCAGCAGCAGGTAGGCGCACAGGAAGCCCCAGTATTTGCCCGCCGCCCCCGGACAGTCGGCGGCCCGGCGCAGGCGGCGCAGCGCGTCCTCCACCCCGTTCAGGCCCAGCGCCGCGGCGTGGCTGCCGAACCACGCGGCTGCGTGCTCCGGATCGTCGGCCAGCCGCTCGTCAAAGACGGCCAGCGCGCCCGCGGCGTCGCCGAGATGGGCGAGGCTGACCGCCCGCTCGTAGAGGATGTCCGCCGACCGGTTCCCGGCGGCCAGCGCCTCCCCGGTCACCCGCAGAGCCTCCTCATAGAGGGCGTCGCGCCGGTAGGCGCCGGCCAGCGCCTCGCGCAGGCCGGGAAAGACGGGGTCGACCGCCGCGACCCGCTCCAGCCAGCGCACCGCCCGCAGGCGGTCCCCGGCGGCCAGCACGGCCTGGGCCAGATGGTGAAGGGTCTCGGCATGCGCCGGTTCGCGCGTCAGGGCACGGCCCAGCGCGGCGGTGGCGGCGACGGCGTCGCGCCGGCCGAGCGCGGCCATGCCGGTCAGCCGATCGCGCTCGGCGGACCCACCGGTCCCGGCGGACTCGGGTGCGGTGTCCCGCAGCAGGCGCACCGCCTGCCGGTAATGCCGCGCCGCGATCAGGCGGCGCGCCTCGCTCAGAACCTCATCCACGGGGAAAACCTGTCGGTCGGCATGGTCGGAATGGGGCACAGATGCCCCGCGCAAGCGGCGGGATGCAAGCGCCGCCTGCGGCCGTCGCGGGGGTGAAAAGAAAGAAATGCCCCCTTCGATATTTTTCCCTTTGACAGGGGGCCGTCTGGATTGCTATTCACCCGCTCCCGCCGGACGCTGCCGTAGCTCAGTGGTAGAGCACTCCCTTGGTAAGGGAGAGGTCGAGAGTTCAATCCTCTCTGGCAGCACCATGGGGCCGTAGCTCAGATGGGAGAGCGCCTCGTTCGCAATGAGGAGGTCAGGGGTTCGATCCCCCTCGGCTCCACCAACTTCTTCGGCGGTTGGTTGGTTGACTTGAGTAAGTTGGGTAAGGTTGAATTTAGTGCTTGCTTCGGCGGACTTTGCTCTTTAAAAGGTCGCCAACGACGCGGGTGTAGCTCAGTTGGTTAGAGCGCCGGCCTGTCACGCCGGAGGCCGCGGG
>NZ_QLKQ01000154.1 GCF_003349955.1 Azospirillum brasilense | reverse complement strand
GATAACTAATAATTCTCGAACCCTAGCCGACGAACTGGGTTTTCGTAACCGCGAGAACGACAAGATAAGGCTCAAGAGTTATTTGACATCAAGGGATAACGGGTCGGTTTATTTGCTCGCATCTCCCAGCGGCTTTGGTAAATCAGAGCTCTTTCGACAGGTCATTATGAAAGATGAGAAGCGGGCTGTCGTGTCCGTCGATTTCCATGGAGCCAACCGTGAGAGCGTGGGGGAGCTCGATTTGCTCAAAAAGCTTGTCGAAGCTTTTGACCGTGCTGAACGGTCCGGCTTGGCGGTTCCTCGGATCGACGACTTCCTCGACAATTACTTCCATGAATACGGCCTAGAGTTGACTGCCGAAAATGCGGAGCGGATTGCCAAGGGTAGCGGAACTGCGGGCGCAATCGTACTATCCTTCTTCGATTTCTTTTTCGGCGCACAGCGGAATTTGTCGAAGCAGTTGCGAAATCTGTCTCGTGACCGCTTGACCCTGGTCGCGCAGCATTATCTGGAACATGCCGTTCTTTCCTCCAAGATCATTCTCCACGTGCAGAACACGCAGAACCTGAGTTCCTACGCCATCGGGTACCTGTCCAAGCTGCTGCACCACGCACCGGGCCTCCGGATGGTGTGTGAGATCCGAACCGTCTCAAGCGAGGCGGGGCCTGAGGCAGCTCCATTTCTCGAGGAATTCCGCAGGAACGGGATCCAAGCTCATTCCCATCCATTGGCCCCGCTGAACTCCACCGAAGTGGCAGAAATCATTCAGTCCGATGAACGTCTTCGCGCATGCTTCGTTCGTGACGCCCTAAAGGGTTGGGGAGGAAATCTGATCAACATCAGCGAGATGCGAGCAAGGATAGACAACCTACTTCCGGCCAACGACGCGGAATCGGCGGCAGGACGCAATGTGGCGTCGTTCGGTCCGGACGTCGGCCCTGACAACATCGGTCAACTCAGCAAAGAAGCACGAATGCTTCTCGCACTGGTCGCTGTGCACAAGGGACCGGCCATGCGAGCTGCAATTCGGGAAATCGTAAAAGCGCGTGCGGATCTCTTCCCACATGGGGATTTGAATAGCTGCGTGGACGAGCTTGCCACGAAGTGGCGCTATATTTTGGTCGATGAGAAACACGCCGAATTGACCCTCAGTCACGACCGCATCGGCCTCAATTTAATCGATACGGCACGCTTCCGCCCCGTTGTCGTGATGGCGCTGCGAGCTTGGGAGCTACATTACAAGCGGGGACTGGAACAGCCGGCTTTCTTCGTCACACAGGCGGAGGTTTATTCACAACTTCTGGCCATATACAAGAAGCTGGACGATGCCGCGTCAATCTTCGGCCTGATTGAACGGATCGCCACCACGGGAGTGGTGGATAAGGCGGATCCGGCCGAACTCGAGCTTTATCTCGTCAAAGTGCACGGCGACCTGCTGAAGGCCGGCGACTCCGAAAGCAATGATGAGATCTCCATCCGGATTGCGGATCTTCTTTACGGATTGGGTAGGCTTGACGCCGCTCTGTCGGTCCTTGGGCACATGTCGCGCCGGTATAATCGTTCCATAGTACTCAAGGCTTCGTTGCTTGAGTTGCAGAACCGACAAGCCGAGAGCCTCGCATTGGTGGAGAATGAATTAAAGTCCGTAAAGCCCTTCGGACAACCGGAATACTACCTTTCGCTGCAATTGGTGAGGCTCGTCTGCCTTCGTAGCCTCAACCGACACACGGAATGCCAAGCACTGTTCGACAGGCTTATCGGGGACCCGATTTTTAAGGGTACATGGACTTATGGAACGCTTTTGCGCAATGCCGAGATGGTGCTGCTACCATTGGAAGCGGCGCGTTATATCAGGGAGAGCATCGAACATTTTCAAAATTTCAACGCGGCTCCTATCGACGATTGGCGGCGGAGGGCGGCGATCGCGACATCCCGCTTGGCTCTTTCACTACAGCTCGGCGACGTGGGTGAACTGGATGAATGCGAGCGTCAGCTTAATCTGCTGACCGATGAATGCGATGGCCTAAACTTTGAGGTCGCCTCGGTCTACAACAATCTTGCGGCGGTTGCTCTGTATCGGGGCGCCCCTGGCGACACCTGCGCCGAATTCCTGCGCAAAGCGAATGCCACGGCCAACGGGGCGTTTACCTCGGTGGTAATTTACAACAATTGGATCATCTTCTGTGGCTTGAAAAGACGCGTGGAGGATTACCTCTATTTCTCAGAGCGGCTCTTGGGAATCTTGCGAGGTTGTGAGCCTGCAGACCAGGAAATCAGGCGGATTGCTTACTTCAACCTGTCCTGGGCAGCTCGGGAACTTGGCATGCCGGAACGGGCAAACCAATATCTTCACGAGGCTAAATCATTTGAGATCGATACGAATGCGGAGTTGTGGAAGTTCCGTTTCGCCGGCACCCCTATAGCCGATCCGAATTTCGCATTCAGATCGGGGTTTGCGTACTATCCGGCATTCCTGACGTCGTGGAGTCCGGAGATCTGTAGTCATCTAGACAATTATTGAGGATGCCGCGGACGACGTCGGTATAGGTCAGTCCTGCCTTGATCAAAGTGCCGCAAAACTCGGCCCGTTCGCCCAGGTGTGTGTCCGGAGTGAGCTCCAAAACCGTGAAGCCGCCGTCGGACAGGCGTCCATCAATGCGGAAGAATTGGACACGCCCAAGATTGCGAAAGAGAATTTTGCACTTCTGCAGTATCGAGTTCTCGATCTGCGGCGTCACCAAGCGGATGTCGGTGTCGGCACCAAGTTTATTCTTCAATGTGAAATCGAAAAGGCGTTCACTCAGATAGTCCTCATTGCCGGGAACATAGCGCTCAGCCGCCTCGATGGCATGAATCCCATACTGATTGCCAAGGATGCAAACACTTACCTCTCGGCCCGGCACGAATTCCTCTACAAGACAGGGCTGCCTGAACTGCTGGAGAAGTTCGGTCGCCAAGTGCGCCGCGTCCGCATGCGATGAAACCAGATTCCTTTGGGAAATACCCAGCGAGCCACCTTCTTGGTTCGGCTTTACGACGAGCGGCGGCTTCAGGGTTTCGATTAGTGCGACCGAACCGGCGTGCTGGATCAACACGCCGTTGGGTGTATCCAGACCGACGGAGCGCACCACGAGCTTGCTGAGATGCTTGTCCTGGCACAGGGCCTTGGTGAAGGCGTCGGCCCCCGCGTACATCACGCCCTGTGACTCGCAGACTGCGGGCAGGAGTGCATAACGGTTCCGTGAACCTGGAGGTGCAATGCAAGGAATTACAACATCCGTTGCGTGCCGTGAGATGTTTGCCAGAAATTCTTTTATGGAAAAATATTCATAAACCACAGGTGCCAGATCTTGCAGAACCTCACGCAATGCTATGTGATGACGCAATTCCGTCTGGTCGAGTTTTGGGTCGAGGGCATGCAGCCGCCCCCTATCTTTTTCCACGCCGTCGGAGATAAGGACGACGCCGGCAATGCAGCCGGTCAGCGAGCGCGAGAAAATAGGATGTGAATTATTAGTTATC
>NZ_QLKQ01000153.1 GCF_003349955.1 Azospirillum brasilense | reverse complement strand
TCTCAAGCCTCGGCGGAGGCAAATAGCCGAAATATGTTCGTTTTTCCGCAGCCTGCTAGTGGGCTTAAGGAACCAAATCGTTGTAGGTTTTTGCAACGCTTTTGAAAAGGCGGTGGTTGCACTCCTTGACGCTTGCCGCATTTCATACGGAGACAGTGAGCCGCGTTATTCGTGTTACAGTGGCGGTACGTATGACACAGCTGCGATAAACAAATGGCTTAAGGTTTACAATGTTTTGCTGAAACCTCTCCCAGAGAGTGATTACTTCTGCATGGCAGTTGGAAGTCATTCCGCCAACTACATGCAGGGTCTATTCTGGGCGCGGAATAGGATAGTGCATCATGGCGCAATCTGCAATACCAAGCAGGTTACAGAGGACGGCAGCATCTGGGGGTGCCGAGCTGTCGGCGATAAGATCAAAACCAGCCATAATAAAATTGATGATATAGCCCAGTTCTTGGATAATAACATTTGCTTTATTTTTCAGGATGTCGATAGGGTGCTACCGTGATGTGACGAAATGCCGGAGCCGGAGTACAGGGAATGTAGGTTTAAAGCGGCGCGGCGCTAGGAAGGGGGGGCTGCTTCCAAGGGGTTAACGGCCCGCTTGTGGCGGACCTGCACATTTCTATGGCCGGCTCTGGCTAACAGCTCGAATGAGGAGTGTGGCGAAAGGGGAAACTGGCCCGAGAAGCCACTCCCTTGCCAACACGCATGTTCAGGGTCATCATCTTGCGTGCTGGGGCTGTGCGGGTAGAGGGACTTGCCCCGTCCCGGTCGAAATCCCGACAGCGCTGTAACGGGGCACGCCGCGGCGACAGCCGTAGGTCTTCGGACCAGCAGCTTCACCCAGCCGTTCGCCGTGTGGTGAAAGAGGGCACCAAGTTCGAAGCCCCTGATGGTCCGCTTTGCGCCAGGAGCGGACACCCACGCCCATTAGCCGACCAACGTGCGGAGGTTGGACATGATCATTTTTACCATCGACTGAGGCGATATGCCGAGGATCCGTGCTAGGGAAGCGGCCGCGACCGGAACGTCCGGCGGTGCTGCCGGGCGGCCATCGAGTTGCGTGAACGGGCCATCGGTTTCGGTGAGGATGCGGTCCTGCGGCAAACTTCCGATCAGTTTGCGGCCGCGATCGGTTCGGGTCATCTCGGTGTTGATTGAGAAATAGCAGCCGAGAGCGACCGCCCGACGAGCGTCGCTCTTGCTGCCGGTGAACCAGTGAAGGACGACGCTGCCGCGTTCACGGGGAAGATGGGCCTCGATCATGTCCAAAACCGCCGGTACGCTCCTCACGCTGTGGACCGTGAGGATTTTGCCGCCCGCGTCAGCACAACGTTCGAGGATACGCTGGAACACATGCTTCTGGGCCTCAAGCGACTTGTAGAAGCGAGGTCCGGCGTCGAGGCCGACCTCGCCGACGTAGCGTGTCTCGGGCAGATGACGTTCCCACAGCGGTAGCTCGTCGGCGCGATCGGCAACGAGCTGAGGATGCAGACCGAGGGCCGCGCGGACATAGCGGGTGTGTCGCGTGAGCTCGTGGTTGCGCGGCCACGCTTTCGGCGTCGTCGTCACCGTCAATGTGTAAATCCGCGCGGCTTCAGCTCTCGCGATCGCCGCTTCGTGATCGGGATAGAGATCGAGGTGGCAGTGGAAGTCCACGCCACCGATTGTCGACGCATCGCTCATCCGGGGCGCGTCCTCACGCCGGTCAGGAGCGCACCCACTTCTTCAAGCCCGCGCCGGTAAACATCGGCGAGGGCGGCTTGGCGCTGAGGGGACTCGTCGGACAGCGGCCCGGGCTTGTGGATCAGGATCGGCGCCAGCGACGGTCGCGCCCGAAGACGCTCGATGGCGAGTTGGAAGGACCGAACCTGCACGCCTTCGGATTGGCGCGTATCAAGCGCGTGCGCGGCGAGATCGGGCAGCGTGTAGACGGTTGGGTCCGGATCGGGTTGAAAGCCTTTGAGGAGCGCGGCGCGCCGGATCAGGCAGGGCAGGCAATAGCCGCAGTGCTGCGTGCCTAGACCTTGCCATCTGCCCTTGGTCGGCGAGGCACAGGACAACGATGCAGGGGTGATCTGACGAAGAAGTGCAGGATTTGCGCATTCCGCGGTCATCTCACCCTTGGTCCGGTCCCAATAAGGGTTCTCGATTCGGCCCGGTATGCCGAGCGTGGCCAGCGCATCGTTCCAGCGGGCAATGTAGAAGGGATGGGTTGTCCTAGTGCTCAACGCGCCGAGTCGAAGTGGATCGAGCGGTACATTGACGGCGATCAGGCCGTTCTCTGGCACCTTTAAGGTGAACGCTCCCTCCAGCCCGGTCCCGGCGAAGATGCCGAGAGCGAAGAAAAGGAAGGATCGTCCTCGCGTGGTGTTCTCGCCAGCCGATCCGCGGACGAAGCCATCGGCGAACGTCATCCAGAGGCGCAGCCGATCGAAGGCCCGGCCTCGATAATGCCCCTTGAGTGTTTCGAAGATCGTCGTCTGCGCGTCGCTGGTTGCACCTTCACCGGCATGGCTGATGAGAAGTGGGGTGCGGCCCGCCTCGAGTGCGTCGATCGCACCGATCAAGCTGTCGAGACCGCCCGAGAACAGGGCGAGGCCGTCGAAGGGAGGACCGAGGAGCCGAGCGGGCGGCGTCGGAGCCACTTGCACGAAGCGCTCCGGCCGGGCTCGAAATCCCAATGTCCAGCGATCGCCCGTGAGGAAATTCAGCAACCGCACAAAGGTTGGAGCGACCGCTTGCCAGCGGTCGGGATCAGCGACAGGCACGATCAGGCGCAGCTCGCGCGTCCAACCGTCCTGGGATTCGCTGTCCCGCGAGACGCGGGTATCGGCGACATGGACGTGGGCCGCCAGCACCAGGACGTCGACGCCCACTTCCGAGGGGAAGACGCCGAGGCGCGACAGATCGGTCAGCGCCCGGCCTATGCCGTGGCCAAGCGATCGCTCGCCGACGACGAGATCCAGACGGGTTTCCACCTCGCCGTCGCCAAGCGGGATCCGGCTTAGGTCGTCAGGGCCGAAGCGGCCCGTGATGAGGTGTCGTCTCATGCCTCCGCCTCCGCGTCACCCATGATCTGCAGGATTCCGAACGCCTGCTCATAGATGCGTTCGACAAAAGCCAGCACGCGGTCTGGAGTGAGCGCGGCGACCGCTGCCCGTGCGGTCGTGAGCGCATCGGCGACGCCGCGCCTGATGAAGTCGTTGAGTTGTGCCTGGACGCGCGCGGCTTCCCGACTGTCGCCGGGCAGCGTCACCGTCTTCGCGCCGATGTCATTGCAAAGTCGGGCCTCGATCGCATTCGTCGCGTAGAGCTCGAACACGGTCTGCATCTGCTCGGCAGTGAGGCCGTCGAGGTCTGTGATACCCGCCCCGGCAAGGTCGGCGATGGTTTCTATGAACGCTTCGCGGGCGACGCCTTCATCGATTGAACCGCCGTCGGGGCAGACATAGTCCGCGAGCCCGAGGAAGATCTCCTCGATGGGGCGGCCCGCTAAGCCGTCGAGGTTGAGCGCGCGCAGCGCTTCGGCGGCACCCCGGGCGACCGCATCTGACAGGAAGCCGAGAAGACGGCTCCCGGCGCCGCGCGCCGACCCCATCCTCGCGGCGGCGGTCCGCACGCCTCCAGAAGACGAACCCACGTAGTGAGAAATGGCTCGGCCAAGGCTCCGGCGGTCGTCCCCTCCGGAACCAGCGAAGCGCGAGAAATTGTTGCGCGCGGCCGAGAAGCGCGTGGGATCGGCAGCAGGGGGCACGGGCGGTCTGGCCGG
>NZ_QLKQ01000152.1 GCF_003349955.1 Azospirillum brasilense | reverse complement strand
CAGCTCCTCCTCGGTGCGGATGCGCAACGCCGCGTCCAGATCCCCGCGCATGACGAGGATGTCGGCAATCTGGCTGCGCGCGATGGCCACGCTGATGGCACGCCCGCTCTCACCCGCCAGCACAGCGGCCTCCTCGAACAGCGCCACCGCCCGGTCAAGCTCCCCTCTGCTCCGCAGCCTCTTGCCAGACTCCAACAGCAAAAAGCCCGCCTCGAACGGATCAACCGCCTCCCCGGCGCCGCGCCGCCTCTCCAGGGCCGCAACGCCGGCGCCGAGCAGCCGGTCGGCCGTCTCGCCCTCGCCGGCCTCCGCGGCGGCCATGGCCGTGTGACTGAGCAGAAGCCACGGCGCCTCGACACCGGCCCGCTCCAAGACCCCGAGCGCCCTCTGGCCAAAGGCGGCGCGCTCCGGCGCCGGGCCGCCTTCCAGCGCCACCATCGCCCTATTGCCGCAGGCGGCGACGATCGCGGCATGACCGGCCGCGCAGGCCAGCCGGGTGAGTTCCAGATCAGCCACTGCCGGCCGGCGGCCATCATCCCCACCCCAGGCGGTGAACAGGGGCTCCACCACCAGAACGGCGAGCGCCGCCTCGCTCGCAGCGCTCAGCGGCTCCAGCCCGGCGCGCGCCAAGCCATTCACCGTCAGCGCCGCAGTCCGCGCGTCGACCAGGTCCTCGAGCACGTCCAGCAGGCCGAGGTCGCGCAGCCGCGCCACCGAGCCGCCAAGCTCCCGGGCGACCGCCTCCGCCACCTCCGCGGGCACGGGCACCTGGAACAGGGTGAGCCCCTGGAGCAGGGCGCGCCCCGCCGGTCCGGCGAGATCGAGCAGGGTGCGCAGCGTCAGGTCCTCCAGGAAATCGCGGATCGCCGGCTCGTCCGGCAGATCGCCGCCTTCCAGCCAAGCCTCCATCTCGCCCAGCGCCGCCTCGGCTCGGGCGACCGGCACCTCGCGGGAGAGCACCAGCTTCAGCCCGATCAGGTCCTGAAGCCCCGGGTTGCCGCGCGCCACCGCGCGGACCCGCGGCAGCAGCGCCACCCGGGCGGCCAGCCCGGCTTCGCCGAGCGCGCCCTCGCGGATCGCCTCGATCTGGCGCCGCTGCAGCTTGTGCTGCGCGGTGTCGGAGAGCGGCGGCAGGGCGATTGGGTGCAGCGTGCCCTCCAGCCCGTCCAGGACGAAGGGAAAGCGGCTGGTCAGCAGAAGGCGGCTGTCGGTGAGGCTGGAGGCGAAGGCGCGCAGCACCATGGCCAGTACCGGGGCATGCCGCGCCTCCACGCGGTGGCGGCCGCCCGCCGGGTCGGCCTCGAGAACCCGCTCCAGGTCGTCGATGATGAGCAGCACCGGCCGCTGCCCCTCCACCGCCTGGGCGCACGGCCCGCTCAGCAGATCGGTCAGGAGCGCCTCCAGGCGCTCCGGGGCCTCACGCACCTCGGGCTTGCGCGCGCACAGGAGGTCACGGGCTGCCGGCACCGCCCTCAGCGCCTGCTCCAGCGCCTCGACCACGGCCAGCGCGCCGTAATGCTCGAAGACCACCGCGATCGCCATGCGGTCCTGGAGACGGTTCGCCAGCCGCGCGGCGAGGCTCGACTTGCCGAGCCGGCCCATGCCGTGGATGAGCACGCCAGTGGCTCCGGACCTGTGGAACTCGCGCAGCGCGGCCTGGATCTGGCGGCGCCGGCCGACGAACATCTCAGGCGCCGCGACCGGCACCTGGTGCTTGGCGTCGAGGAACACCTTGTAGCCGTGGGAGGCGGGCAGCAGCGAGCGCTTACGCGTACCGCCGACCACGGGGCCGCCGCCCTCCGGCCCGAGCCAGAGCCGGGCGAGGTGCCAGTCATGGCGCAGGACCTCCTCCTCCGCCTGGAGGAGCGTCCGGCGCGCGGCGGCCACGGCCAACGTCAGGTCGACCCTCCTGCTCAGGTCGGCGTACAGCCCGCGGGCGAACAGGGTCGCGGCGCGGTCGGCGACCGAGCCGTCCCAGCCGAGGACGGCGGCCAGGCCGGCGTCGATGAGCGCGGTCGCCAGCGAATGCGCCACCTCCCCGCGCGCTTCCGCGCCGTCGCCGCGCTTGGACTCCGGACCGCCGGGGATGGTGGTCCCCTGGTCGGCGGTAGCGGCGCTCAGGCAGGCGGAGAGGAAGACGAAGCGCGGCCGGCTGGCCGCCAGGGCGTCGATGAGGGCCGCGGCGTCGGTCGGCTGGTCGTCGCCTTCCAGGGTCTCCATCATCAGGACGGGCCGCGGTGCGGCCTGCGGATCGCCGGGCGGGCGCCAGCGGTTCAGGCCGTGGCAGGAGAGATGCAGCGCCTGCATCCGCTCCAGGTGGGCGAGGCGGACCCCCAGCTCTTCGGGGTTGCCGCTCTCCTCGACCACGAGGTCGATCCGCTCGGGAGTGACCGCGGCGAGGATGGCGCTTTCCTCGGCCTCGTAGCCGAGTTCCCGCTGGCCACGCGGCGCCGCGGCCATGAAGGCGAGGCCGAGGCGGTGGTCGCTGAGCGGCGGCGGCTTGGCGGCGCTGCCGAGCCGGCGAGCCGGCGCGAACTGGAGGCGCACGTCCCCGGCGAGGAGGCCGTGCTCGCCGGCGAGCAGCTCGAAGGGGGCCCGCAGCAGCGCCCATTCCTCTTCCGACGGCGCGCGCGGCCCGCGCACCTCGAAGACGCAGGGCCGCGGCGCGGCCTCGCAGAGCCGCCCGAGCGCCCGGCTGCCGCCGTCGAGCCAGCGGAAGAGGTCGCGGCCCAGGGCCAGGGCGGCGGCGGCATCGTAGCGCCGGCACAGACGCTCGTAGCGCCCGGCGAAGCCCTTCAGGACCGTGACGGCGGCCTCGTCCAGCGGCCGCCGGCTACCAAAGGACGTCTCTCCCGCCAGGAGTTCAAAGCATAGGTCGTCGATCCAGAGGCCGCAGAATGCCATGAGTGCAGTCCATGATGAAAAACTCTCTCATCATGACGCCGCACCCTCAGCACCGCAATCCACACATCGGACGGAACGCAACCAGACAATCAAAAAGACAGCCGCTCCTTTCGCCCTCTCTTATCTGTGATAATGTCCTTTATCAGCGGTAAATGGAGGACGTGGTCTGAAGCATGAATGAGGTTCCAGACCAATAAGAGCGATCCGCAATGCGAAACGCTTGACACACTCGCTACCGATGCCATTATGGGCGAACCACACTGCGAAACGCACGGAGTAACCCATGGTGCGCATGTTGCCGAAACCAAAACCGTTTTCTCTTGAGGATTGGTATGCCAGCGAGCCTGCCAAGCGAAAACTCGGCCGTATTTGCCAAGCGGTGAATGAGCAGGGCAGAGAAGTCCATTTGCTCGGTTCTGAAGACAGTCCTCTCCTTGTTCTGGCAGACGCGGCCGATTATCCGCCACGGCCGGATGAAATCGAGATTTCGATTGACGAAGCCAAGGCGGACTGGCCGGCGATCACCACGGCAGTGGGGGTTTACGGTACACAGTTCCGACTGCGCGGCAAAAAGGTCGTTCGCGCGGTGCTCTTCAAGCACCCTGATGCGGAACATCCGGCCGAACGCTATCGCCGTTCAACCTCTCCGGAGCTCGATCAGTTGGCTCGGCAAATCGAGGGGATCGCGAAGGAGATCCGCAAACTCGGGCATAAGATGTCGCTGATCCTGAAGGGGCCATACGGAAACCTGAATGATGTGGCGAACAGCCTCACGCGCTCCGCAGACCTGATTGATCGCCGGTTTCGCGAGGCTTGGCGTCTTTCTCAGGGTTATGGCGTCAACTGAATGACACTGCCTCTCTCGCTTTCAAGTTCTATAATGCCGAGCTTGGTCGCCGCCTCCGGCGACCAAGCCGCCGTCCGCTTTCTGGAGTTCTTCACGGCGACCATCCGCAACCCGCACACCCGCCGGGCCTACGCCCGTGCCGTCGGTGATTTCCTGACCTGGTGCGAGGCTGCCGGTGTGCCGTCCCTGGCGGCGGTGCAGCCGCTCCACGTCGCCACCTGGGTCGAGGGGCTGACGCGCGCACACGCGGCGCCGACGGCCAAGCAGCGCCTCGCCGCCGTGCGCCACCTGTTCGACTGGCTGGTCACCGGGCAGGTGGTGCCGGTCAACCCGGCGGCCGCGGTGCGCGGGCCGCGCCACGTGGTGCGCGTTGGCAAAACCCCGGTGCTGGATGCGGCCGAGGCCGGGGGCCGAGTAGCAGCGGAACAGAAAACCTAGGTAAGGCCGCGGCGGATGCGGG
>NZ_QLKQ01000151.1 GCF_003349955.1 Azospirillum brasilense | reverse complement strand
CGTCCTTGGGCCGGAAGCTCTTCACCGACGCCCAGGCTTCGATCAGCGTCCCGTCCACCGAGAAATGCTCGTCCGACAGCAGCGCCTTGACCTTCGGCTGGCCCAGCACGGTCGCCAGGAGCTTGGCAGCCACATCGCCGGCCAGCAGGCGCTCGCGGTTCTTGGTGAACACCGTCACGTCCCACACCGGGGCGTCCATCGACAAACCGACGAACCAGCGGAACAGCAGGTTGTAGTCGAGCTGCTCCATAAGCTGGCGTTCCGAGCGCACCGAGTAAAAGGCCTGGAGCAGCAAAGCCCGCAGCAGCTTCTCCGGCGGGATCGACGGCCGACCGATCTTGGAGTACAGCCCCTCGAACGCTGGCGACATTACCTCCAGCGCCTCGTCCACGATGGCCCGGATCGGCCGCAGCGGATGATCGGCCGGAACCCGAGCCTCGCAGCTCACGTAGCTGAAAAGACCCTCGCTGCGTTCATCCGATCCCCGCATCGTCCCCTCGTCGGCCGCATTCTCTGCAAACGGAGAGAATCACGACCGGCAGGACGAGCATAGCCTTTTTCCGCAGCCTGCTATCTGCTGAGCACGCTCGACACGCTGGCATGGCGCTACAACATCCCCGAGGCGCTGTATCCGGAAGCACTGATTCCGGGCCGGCGCGAGATCGGCACGCGTACGGGCCTGAATCTCTGGGGCAACGTCTATCGTACGCATCCGGTGAGTGACGCAGGAGCGGATCGAAACGGTCAGCGTCGCGTTCGGTGGATTTGGATGAGTTCCTTGAGATTCTCGACGCCATCCTCGGTCAGGGCATAGAACCACTGCTCGCCTGGGCCGAACGTAAGCATCCGGTGAGTGCCGCGGTCAGGCTGGCTTCCAATTCCAGGGCAGCAGTTCGGGCAGGCGGTTCTGCGGCATGTCGGCGATGCGGGCCAACACGTCGGCGAGCCACGCCTGGGGATCGACATCGTTGAGCTTGGCAGTGGTGATCAGGCCATACATGATCGCCGCCCGCTGCCCGCCGCGATCGGAGCCGCAGAACAGCCACGCTTTCCTCCCGAGGGCCATCGCCCGTCCATTGTGCCCATGCCGGGCAGGATGTTGACGTCCATTACCGCTGGCATCCGCTTTATGGTCGTCGCGTCCGGGTGATGTGGAGCGAGTCGCGCGCCATCGGCCATCTGGTTTTCGTCGAGGCGGCGCCCGGCATCATCACGGTGTTGCCGGAATGGATGCTGGACCCTGTCATCTGCGCCGGCATGGTGCTCGGTACGCCGCGGGTCGCGGTGGAAGCGCTCATCAACCTTCAGCGTCAGCTGAGCGACAGCGGATTCAGGCGAAGCTCTCCAGGCGATGCGATCATCGTCCTGGAGGAGCGACATGAAAATGCCGTCAGCATCAACACGACGGGCCAAGACCCGGCGTCAGTTCAGCATGGCCTTCGACACCGCAAGGCTGCGGACGATCAGCCCGGCCGACCGCACCGCGGCGGTGGTGCAACTGGCCCTTCTCCTGATGGAAGCCGCAGGTGCCGGAACCGGGGAGCATGACGATGGTGAACACTGATCTCCTGCCGCCGTCGGTGCTCAAGCGCAAGGCCGTGGTCTACGTCCGCCAGTCCTCCCCGGCGCAGGTCCAGACCAACCTGGAGAGCAAACGCCGGCAGTACGAACTCGTTGATGCGGCCAAGCGCCGAGGCTTCCGCCGGGTCGAGGTGATCGACGACGATCTCGGGCGCTCCGCCAGCGGCACCATGGCGCGGCCCGGGTTCGAGCGGCTGGTGGCGTCGCTCTGTGCAGGCGAGATCGGCGCCGTGCTGTGCCTCGACGCCTCCCGGCTCGCCCGCAACGGCCGGGACTGGCACCACCTGCTCGAACTCTGCGGGCTCGTCGAGGCCAGGGTCATCGACCTCGACGGCATCTACGATCCGGGGCGGCCGAACGATCGGCTGCTGCTGGGCATGAAGGGCAGCATGAGCGAGTTCGAGTTGGGAGTGCTGCGGACCCGGATGCTTGATGCCGCCCGCAGCAAGGCACGGCGAGGCGAACTGCGCATCAGCGTGCCGATCGGCTACATCTGGCACCGAGAGGTCGGTCTGGGATTCGATCCGGACCTGCGGGTTCAGGAGGTGATCCGCCTCGTCTTCACCCGCTTCCGGGAGCTGGGCAGCGCGCGCCAGGTCCTGCTGTCGCTGGCGGCGGAGGGGGCCTGCTTCCCGCGGCCGTCTGACGGCAAGAGGCTGGTCAGCTTCGACTGGACGCCGGTCCGCTATCGCAACGTCATCAGCGTGCTCAAGAACCCCTTCTACGCCGGCGCCTACGTCTACGGAAAGAGCCAGCACCGCACCGAAATCGTCGAAGGGCGGGCGCGGAAGAGCTATGGCCACGGCAAGCCGCTTGAAGAGTGGGAGGTTCTGCTAAAGGATCACCACGAGGCCTACGTGGACTGGGAGGAATTCGAGCGCAACCAGACCCTGCTCGCCGCCAACGCCTACGGCCATGCCGGCGGCGCGAAATCGGGGCGTGGGGGCCGCGCCCTGCTGATTGGGGTCCTGAGCTGTGCCCGGTGCGGACGGCGACTGACCGTGTCTTATCGCGGCCGCCAGCCCAACCAGGCCATATACCGTTGCGAACGTCCCCACCAGATGCTGGGACTGCCACGATGCCTCGGGTTCGGGAGTTCCCGGGTGGACGAGGCCGTCGCCGGCGAACTTCTCCGAGCCGTCGAGCCGATGGCGATCGAGGCCGCGCTGGAAGCCGAGCGGAGGCATATGGAACACCAAGCCGAGCGACGGCGGATGGCGGAGTTGGACCTGCAGAAGGCGCGCTACGAGGCGTCACTGGCGGAACGGCGCTACGCCGCCTGCGATCCCGACAACCGGCTGATTGCCGCGCAGCTGGAAAAGAACTGGGAAGCGGCGCTTCGGCGTGTCGAGTCCTGCGAGGCGCGGGTCGCGTCCGTGTCGGCTCCCGTTCCGGTGGCCGACGTTCCGGATTTCGCCGGACTGGCGGACGATCTGCAGGCCGCCTGGAACGCGCCGGCGGTGACCACGAGGGCGCGCCAACGGCTGCTCCGAGCCCTCATCGTCAACATCATCGCCGACGTCGACGAGGCGGCGCGCGAAGTCATCCTCACCATCCACTGGCAGGGCGGCCAGCACTCGCAGCTGCGTCTCACCAAACCGAAATCCGGCGAGCACGGCTGCCGGACGCCGGAGGAGGCGATGGCGGTGATCCGCAGCATGGCGACGCGCTGGTCGGATGCGGACATCGCCGCGCAGTTGAACCGGATGGGCATGCGCACCGGACAGGGAAAATCCTGGACCGGACACCGTGTCGGCTCGCTGCGCCGGGTCCGTGGCATTCATGCCTACCGGTCCGCGGAGAAGGATGGCGAATGGTTGACCCAGTATGAGGCTGCGGCGGCGCTCGGCATTTCGCGCCACCGCCTTGTCCGGCTCATCAACGCCGGCATGATTGTCGCCGAGCAGGTCGTGCCCGGCGCTCCCTACCAGATCCGTGCTTCGGACCTTCAGGATCAGCGTCTCCTTGCCGCGGTTGGACGCAAAGGCGAGCCGTGTCGCCTCGGCTCCAAGGATCAACTTTCAATGTTTCCAGATACTTGAAGAAGAGGGGCATAATGAACGCACCATCGCGATCCCGCGCAGGCCGCGTTCGGCGGCGTTGTTCGTGAGACACAGCCGGCCATCGCCGAGGAAGCGGGTGAAGCCGTCCCAGCGTGTCAGCATGTAGTCCATCGCCTTGGCCACGGGGGCATGGCGGGAGAGCCGGGTGCGCTCCGTTCGCATCCAAGCTTCGAGCGCAGCTACCAGGGCGACGCCACGCTCCTGGCGTGCCGCCAGCCGCTCGGCCGTCGGCTTGCCGTTCAGGGCGCGCTCGAGTTCGAAGATTGCGTCGATGCGCGTCACGGCCTCCAGCGCCAGTGGTGAGATCGGCGGAGCATCCTTGCCGCGCTTGGTGTTCGCGGCGATGTCGGCCAACTTGAAGAAGCCGCGCCGGGCATGCGCCCAACATAGCGCGGCATGGATCGGCCCCGGCTGGCGGTCGGGTTCGTACAGCCGGTTGTAGCCGGCGAACGCATCGGCTTGCAGCCAGCCGGAGAAGCCGGCCAGATGCTGTTCGGGGTGTTCGCTCCTGCGGTCGCGCGAATAGTGGAACAGCGCCGCCGGTGGGGCTTGGCCGGCGAACGGCCGGTCGTCGCGCACATACACCCACAGCTGTAAAAGTATGGACTTGACCTGACAGTCCGCCCTGCCGCGGCGGGTGTCCGA
>NZ_QLKQ01000150.1 GCF_003349955.1 Azospirillum brasilense | reverse complement strand
TCCGGATGGCCTTCGGACACGGACTCGCTGGTGAACACGTAGTTGAGCTTGGCCATAGGAAGGAACCTAGCCTTTCGCAATAGAAGGTATGCACTTTTGTAGCATTTTAGTATGTTCCGTTCCGCGCGTTCAATGCAAATGTCGGCGCTGGGGATGGCCGTTCCGGTTTTCGGAGATGTGCCGCTCATGATCGTCTCTCGCGGCGCGGTATCGCCCGTGATATGCAAGCCGGACCACAAGCCCAGTTTGAAGAACCGAAGGCCCGCACCATGGCCGAGCGCCGCACACCCTCCCTGTCCACCCTCCGCAACCTGGGTCGGGGATTGCTCGTCCTGCTTCTGCTCGGCGGAGCCGGGGCTTGGTGGGCATGGCATGGCGCCTTCGGGATGGACGCGTTGCAGGACATCCTGCGTCACCACCCCGCGGCGCCGGTGCTGTTCCTGCTTCTGCACATCCTGGCCAGCCTTCTGTTCTTCCCGCGCTCGGTCATGGCGATGGTCGCTGGGCTGGTCTTCGGCGTCTGGTGGGGCGGGGTGCTGGCGGCGGCGGGCAGCGTGATCGGCGCGTCCACCGGCTTTCTGCTGACCCGCTACGTCTGCGACGGGCTGGTTCCGGCCCTGGACCGGGCGCGCTGGGGCGATGTTCTGCGCCGGCTGGAAACGGGCGGCTGGCGGGCTGTGGCCATGCTGCGGCTGGTTCCCGTGTTGCCGCACAGCGGGGTGAACTACGCGCTCGGCCTGACGCGGGTGCGGCTCGGCGCCTACGCCTTCGGGTCGCTGGTCGGACAGTTGCCGATGACGGTCGCCTTCGTGCAGTTCGGCGCCGCCGGCGACCATGCCCTGGCCGGCAAGCCGGACTGGATCGTGCCGACCGTCATCGGGCTCAGCTTGCTGATTCTGTCGGTTCTGCTGCCGAAGGTCGGGCCGAAGCTGCGCGAGAAGTTTGGCGCCGGACGGGCCTGACGGAGTCATCATGAACATCGTCTTCATCCACCAGAACATGCCGGGCCAGTACAAGCATCTGGCCGCCCGTCTGGCCGCCGATCCGGCGAACCGCGTCGTCTTCATCACCAAGCGCACCGACCGGGATATCCCGAACGTCCGCCGCCTCTCCTACCAGCCCAGCCGCAAGGCGCGGGAGAACGCGCATCCCTATCTGGTCTCCACCGAGAACGCGGTGCTGCATGGGCAGGCGGCGGCTCGGCTGCTGATGGGCCTGCGCGAGGAGGGCTTTCGCCCCGACGTCATCGTCGGCCATCCGGGCTGGGGTGAGACGCTGTTCGTCAAGGATGTCTTCCCCAACACCCCCTACCTGAACTATTGCGAATTCTTCTACCGTGCCCAGGGGCTGGACGTCGGCTTCGACCCGTCGGTCCCGGTCAATGTGGACACGGTGCTGCGGCTGCGCATGCGCAGCACGCCGCTGCTGCTCGCCCTGGAGGCCTGCGACCGCGGCATCGCCCCGACCAAGTGGCAGCGCGACTCCCACCCGGCGCCGTTCCATTCCAAGATCGAGGTCATCCACGACGGGGTGGACACCGCGCGCCTCCTTCCCGACCCGGACATCCGCATCACCCTGGCCGACGGTACGGTGCTGACGCGCCAGGACGAGGTGCTGACCTACGCCGTGCGAAACCTGGAGCCCTACCGCGGCTTCCCCAGCTTCATCCGCGCCTTGCCGCGCATCCTGGAGGCGCGGCCCAAGGCCCACGTTCTGATCGCCGGCGGCGACGAGGTCAGCTACGGCTCGGCGCCCCCCGGCGGTGGGAAGACGTGGCGGGAAACCATGCTGGCCGAGGTGCCGTTGGACCCGGCGCGCGTCCATTTTCTGGGACACCTTCCCTACGACCAGTATCTGTCGGTCCTGCGGCTGTCGCGGGCGCACGTCTACCTGACCTACCCCTTCGTTCTGTCCTGGTCGATGGTGGAGGCCATGGCGCTCGGCTGCGTGGTGATCGGCTCCGACACCGCCCCGGTGCGGGAAGTCATCCAGCACGGCGAGAACGGGCTGCTGGCCGATTTCTTCTCTCCCGAGGACATCGCCGCCAAGACCATCGCGGTGCTGGAGGAGCCGGACTCCTTCGCTCCGCTGGCCCGCGCCGCGCGGGAGACGGTGGTGGAGCGTTTCGATCTGTCTCATTGCCTGGAACGCCAGATCGCGCTGATCCGCGCGATGGCCTGAGGCGGAAAAGCCCACACTTCGCGCGGCAATATTTTCCCGCCACCTGGGCAGAAGTCGCCGCCCAGGGGGAGGATTTTGCCGGGTGAGCGGGTCGAAAAGGGCTTTTTGCGTCTGCGAAAAGCCCCGTCCGCAGCGGAGACGACGGTGAAACGGAATCCCCGGCACTGTTTTGATTTTGAGATAATTTCCAAACGAAGGCCTGGGAATGGCCGGTTCTGGGTGTAGGGCATGGCATGACCCTTGCGATGGTGTGGGTACCAATCCGGCGAACCCGAACACGAGTGCCTGCCATGTCCATGACCGCAGTCCAGCCGATGCCGGCTGCCTCGGCGACCGCCCTGGAGGCGGACGACGTTTCCAACACCCCGCGCCGCGGCGGTTTCGCCTGGGAAGCCGTGAAGACCCTGATCGCCGTCGCCGTCTTCGCCGCGATGCTGCTGCCCGTGGCCTTCCCGTCGAAGGCGAGCCCGCAGCAGGGCCGGCTTCAGCAGGCGTCCTCGGAGGACACGGCGCCGCCCGCCGTGAAGGCCGTGGCGAAGGCCGACGCCCAGAAGGCCATCCGCAAGCCGGTGGCAAGCAACTGAGTTTCTGACCGCGTTTCCATATGCGAAAGGCGTCCGGTGGTGGCACCGGACGCCTTCGCCGTTCCTGCCGGACCGAACCCGCTCAGAGCGGTCGGGCACCGTTGCGGATGGCGGTGCGGATGCCAGTATGGATGATGGTGCCGACATGCTCGCCGCGCAGCGCGGCGGTCAGACGGCCCGGAACCAGCCCGTTGACGACCTGCACGCGCTCCAGGTGACGGGCGTTCGCCATCACCTCCAGCAGCGCGCCGTCCAGCGGCAGCGTGCCGCCCCGCTTGGCCAGCTCGGCGGCAGTCGTCTCGCGCAGCAACTCCGCCGTGCCGGCCTCGGGGCCGTTCGGGTCGACGGTGCAGATCCCGTCCACGTCCTCCACGATGGTCAGCCCGGCGGCGCCCAGCGCATCGGCCAGCAGGAAGGCGCCGGTGTCGGCCCGGTGCTGCGGAATGCGCGAGCCGGGGAACTCGTGGTGGTGGTAGGGCGGGAAGGCGCTGCCCACCACCGCACGGGCGGCCGACAGATGCACCGCCAGCTGGTTCGCGATGGTTCCGTGCTCGACGTAGGACACGCCGTCGGGCGACAGCAGCGCGGCCAGGATGTGGCCGTTCTGCCCGGCTTCCGTCGCGGCGAGCGGGGCGAGCGAGCCGACCGGCAGGCCGAGATCCAGCCCGACGCTGTACAGATGGCGCGCGCGGATGCCGGCGCCGGTCAGGATCAGCAGCCGGTGCTCCGGCAGGATGCTGCGGATCTCTTCGACGATCGGCAGGATCGCCTCGTGGCCGCGGTCCATGATCGACCGCCCGCCGATCTTCACGACCTGCAGCCAGGGCAGCAGGCGGATCGGGCGGACGCCGGCGACCGGGGCGGTCAGGCTGCCGTCGAGAAGGGTCTGGCGCGCGAGCGGCGAGGCCACATGCTTGATGCTGTTGGTGGTGTCGGACATGGAAGACGGTCCTTCAGCTCGCGGTGATGATGGTGCCGACATGCTCGCCGGCGAGCGCGCGGGTCAGATTGCCGGGGACGAGACCGTTGACGACCTGCACCTCGCGGACGTGGCGGGCGTTCTTCAGCAGGTCGAGCACCGGGAACTCCAGGATCGAGTCCTGCAGCCCCTTCGCCTTCATCTCGTCCACCGAGATCTTCGGGATGAAGGTGGCGTTTTTGGAGGTCTTCGGGTTCTCGGTGTAGAGCCCGTTCTCGTCCTTCACGTAGATCATCGCCCGGCAGCCGAACTGCTCGGCCACCAGGAAGCAGCCGGCGTCGGTGCGGTAGGGCGGAATAACGCCCTCGGCGGCGGGGCGCATCCACAGCTTGTAGGGCGGCATGCCGCTGAAGACGACGGCGTTCACTTCGGCCAGGAACAACGGTACCGACGACAGACCGGCGCCATCCACCGCGGAGATGCCGTGCTTGGCGAGGAGTTGGCCGAGCATCGCGGCGTTCTGGTCGGCGACCGAGCCGCCGAGCTGCGAGAGCAGGCCGGCCGGCAGGTTCAGCCCCGCCGCGATCGAGTAGATGTGACGGGCGCGGGTGCCGGCGCCGGTCCCGATCAGCAGCTTGTGGCCCTTGCGGGCGGCGACGATCTCGTCGACCAGCGGGTAGACGGCGGCGCGGCCACGGTCGATGACGCTCTGGCCGCCGATCTTGAGCACCGTCGCGTTTGGCAGGATGCGGAAATCCGCCGCGGCGTCCGCCGCCGCCAGAAGCTGCGCATCGGTCAGCGACCGCTGCATGAGGAGCGCTTCAAGCTCCGCTGTCGTGCTGGTCATGGGGGATTGTTCCCTTTCGATTCGAAGGCGTGTCGGCGCGTTCCCGCCCTGGCGATCCCGTAAAACGACGTATTGAAGACTGGATTTTTACCTGTCGTTGCCCGAACCGTGGCCCCTTCCCGTGACAGCGTCAATCCAAAAAATAAAAATATCTTTGTTTTTCATGGCGTTATGAAGGTTGCGGTGATAACGCCCATGAGTTGTCGATGACGCTCGGTTCCCGCCGCCCGCTCCGTCAGCAGGGGGCGTGCGTGTGGCTTGGCGGCGCATGAAATAAAGAAGAGAGCCGGCGGTTAGAGGGTAATGAAGGCGATGTAGGGATCGTTGCCGGCCATCCCGGTGGTGACGGTGATGGCGCTCACCGCGATGCCGGTGAAGGTCATGCTGGCGTCGATGGTGCCGTTGCCGTCGATGTCGCAGCGGACCGTGGCGCCCTTGTAGCCCTCGGCCCCACCCATCTCCTCCCAGATCAGTCGGGACTGGCCGGGCACGAACCCCCAGAGGGTTGCCCATTCGCCCCTCTCCAGATCGACGATGGTCGACCAGGTGACCTCGCCGCCGCGCCCATCCACGAAGAAGGTATCGCGGCCCGGCCCGCCGATCAGCCAGTTGGAGCCCGATCCGCCGTCCAGCACGTCGTCGCCCGCCCCGCCCCAGGCGGCGTCGTTGCCGCCCATCAGGTGGATGAAGTCGTTCCCGTCCGACCCGCCGACCACCTCGTCCTCGGCGGTGCCGTAGAAGGCCCATTGCAGGTTGGCCACCGGACCCTCGTAGGCATAGGCGGCCACCGTCTGCTGCATCCCGTTCACGGTCCGGCTGAAGGGGGCGAAAGGCCGCTCCGGTGGGGCGTCGGGAAGCGGGGACGAGGC
>NZ_QLKQ01000015.1 GCF_003349955.1 Azospirillum brasilense | reverse complement strand
GGGCGGGGGAGAGGGGGGGCGCGGTCACGCCCGAATGCTATCAAGCGCAACCACCCGCGTCACGTTGCCGCGACACGGGCGGTCATGTCCTGACGGAATGGCCGGATTGCGGCGCCATGCCGATCCGGCCGCCTTGCGGCCCCGTCAGCGGTTGTTCAGTCAGCGGTTGTTCAGCAGGTTGGCGATCTCGGCCTCGGCCAGCAGCCAATGGTCCATCTCGCGCCCGTTCGGCCGGCCCTCGCGCTCCCAAATCTCATAGGCGCGCTCCTGCACCAGGCGGGTCTTCTGGCCTTGCAGCAGGCCTTCCGCGATGTGCATGTTGATGCGCGACAGCGAGACCATCTTGCTCGCCTCGATGGAGCCCTTGGTCGCTTCCATGGTGGTGACGGTCACGTACTGCGCGAGATTGCGCAGGTTCGCCTTCACCTCGGAGTCCAGGGTGTTCTCCTCGTTCTGGAGCACCGTCTTGATGGCGACCCAAAGGCGCAGGTTGTGGTCCAGCGCGTGGCTCGCCTTCTCCGGCGTGTCGGCCTCGACCAGCAGGCTGGCGGCGTGCAGCAGAGCGACCGCGTCCTGCTCGATCGCCGCGAAATTGGTGTTCAGGACGATTTCCGCCCCGGTGTCGGTGGCGAGCGCCTCGGCCGCTTCAAGCGACGGAGTGGCTTCGACGGTCTTTGCGGTGGCGGTCTTGCGCTTGGCCATGATCGAATCCCCGGCGTTGGTCCCCGAGGTCAATAGAACCAGCCGTCATTAACAAGTGGTTAAGGCGAGTATTGCCAACCCCTTTGCGCAGCCTGCGCGGCAGAGGACAGGCCAAGTGATTCGCGGATGGTCATGTTGCGCCGCAAAACAAACGGCCATGTCTCAGCGTCCGGTGAACGCCCCGAACGGCATGCGGTAATAGAGTCCGAAGACGTTGTTGGCCGGTGTGGCGGCGTCCGCGGTGGGGCCGCTGGTGTCGATGCGGCTGTAGCCCAGGCTGAAGCGGGCTTGGTTCTCGAACTGGTAGCCGAGTTCAAGTTGGGAGCGGAACTCGACCACGCTTCCCGCCGCCGCCGGATCGCGCGGGGTGATCGGAAGGGTTCCGGCGCCGAAACTGGGCGTGAAGACGAAGGACGATCCTCCCAGGGGAACGTCGATCAGGATGCCGCCCATGCCGTGCAGGTTGCCGCCCGGCGCGGCGGGGGCCAGGGACACCCAGGGGCGCACCTCCGCGTAGCCGTCGAGCTTGGGCAGGAGGGAGGAGCCGATGCGGATCTTGTTGTGCAGATCAGACACCTTGGTGTCCGGCGTTTCCCCCATGCTGTAGGCGAGGCCGCCGATCTTCCAGTCGCCGATCCGGTCTTCGGGCATGGACACGGTCTGCGCGCCCGCGGGACCGGAGAGCGCGAGGCCCGCCATGGCAACCACCAGACAGAGGCACGAGGTCCCATGACGCACGGCGGCCTGCTCCCGATCGATCGTTGACCGTCCTACTCCGGCTGCTCCAGCCTACCGCGTCCGATCCCGGCGCGGTTGTGGCATTACGCGTTGCACCGCACCCCCGCGCAAGCGCGTAACGGTGCTACTCCCAGATGTCGTGCGCGCCGCCGCCCGCGTCAATGGTGGCAGGGCCGCCCTGTTTGCGGGGCCTGGGCGGTTGGCGGGACTCATCGGGGACCGCGGCGGCGTGCTAGACTGCCGTCATGCAGGACCCCGCTTCCGATACGGCGCAGGACCCGACGCCGATGGTGGCCGCCTTCCTCGCCGATCCGGCGAGCCACGGCGGGGCGGCGGTGGAGCTTGTCGAAACCCACGCCGCCATCGTCTTCCTGGCCGGCAACCGGGCCTACAAGCTGAAGCGCGCGGTCCGCTACCCCTATCTGGATTATTCGACGGTCGAGCGCCGCCGCGCCTCCTGCGAGGAGGAGCTGCGCCTGAACCGGCGCACCGCGCCGTCGCTCTATCTCGGCCTGGACTCGGTGGTGCGGCGGCCGGACGGCGCGCTCGCCTTCGGCGGCGGGGCGGCGGCGGGTGGAACGGCGCTGGACTGGCTGGTCGTGATGCACCGCTTTCCGCAGGACGCCCTGCTGGACCGCGTGGCGGAGCGGGGCGCGCTCGGCGACGACCTGGTCCGCGGCCTGGCCGATGCGGTGACGGCCTTTCACGCGGCCGCCGAGCCGCGCCCGGACGGCGGTGGGGCGGCGGCGATGCGGGAGGTCGTGGAGGGCAACGTCGCGGAGTTGCGCGCCCGCCCGTCCCTGTTCGAACCGGAGCGTGTGGAGCGGCTGGCCGAGCGGTCGGCGGACGCGCTGGAGCGTCTGGCCCCGCTGCTGGAGGACCGGCGGCGCTGCGGCTTCGTCCGGCATTGCCACGGCGACCTGCATCTGCGGAACATCGTGCTTCTCGAGGGAAGGCCGGTCCTGTTCGACGGCATCGAGTTCGACGAGCGGCTGGCGGTCATCGACGTCGCCTACGACCTCGCCTTTCTGCTGATGGATCTGGAGCGGCGGGGGCTGCGCCCGCAGGGCAACGCCGTGCTCAACCGTTGCCTGGACGCGACGGAGGACTACGGAGCCCTGGCCCCGCTGCCCCTGTTCCTGTCGGCGCGGGCGGCCGTCCGCGCCAAGATCGCCGCGACCACGGCGGCGCTGCGCCCCGGCGCCGATGCGGCGCGGAGGGCGGAGCGGGAGGCGGTGACCTATCTGGAGCGGGCGGTGGCGGCGCTGGAGCCGCCGCCGCCGCGGCTGGTCGCCGTCGGCGGCCTGTCCGGCAGCGGCAAGACCCGGCTGGCCCGCGCCCTGGCGCCGTCGCTGGGGGCGTCGCCGGGCGCCGTCGTCCTGCGCTCCGACGCGCTGCGCAAGCGCCTGTTCGGGGTCGGGGAGACGGAGCGGCTCCCCGCGGACGCCTACACGCCCGCGGTGACGGAGCGGGTCTATGCCGGGCTGCTGGAGCGGGCGCGGACCGTGCTGGCCGCCGGGCACGCCGTGGTGCTGGACGCCGTCCATGCCCGGCCGGAGGAACGGTCCGCCGCCGCCCGTCTTGCGGCGGACGCCGGCGTCCGATTCGACGGGATCTGGCTCGACGCGCCGCTGGACGCGCGGGTCGCCCGCATCGCCGCCCGCCGTGGCGACGCGTCGGACGCCACGGCGGAGGTGGCCGAGCGGCAGGCTGTCTATGATCTGGGCCCGATTGAATGGCTGCGCACGAATGCTGGCAGGGATGCGGGGGAAACGCTTGCGGCCGTGCTGGAGCGACTGGTGTAATTCCAGGTGGAACGGGCGCCGCCGGCTCCCCATGGTCTAGTATAAGGGCGGCGCGGCGCTGGAAACGGTGCATCCAGCCGCCGTTCCGACAGGCACCGTCCAGAAGATGGGCCGGCGGAAACGGCCCGGGGGGAGATCATGTCACTCAAGACGATCCTTGTGCCGCTGGCCGGACTCGACGGCGACACGGTGGCGCTGAACGCCGCGCTGAAGATCGCGCGCGAATTCGACGCCCATGTCGACGCCCTGTTCGTGTCGCTGGACCCGCGCGACGCCGTGCCCATGCTGGGCGAGGGCATGTCCGGCGCGATGGTCGAGGAGATCATGCGCGCCGCCGAAGGGGAGTCGAAGACCCACCTCCACACCGCCCGCCGGACCTTCGACGACGTGATCCGCGCCGCGGACATCGAGCTGCGCGACATGCCCACCGGCGTCGAGGCGCCGACCGCCCAGTGGCGGGAGGAAACCGGCCGCGTCGAGGAGGTGGTGCCGCGCGAGGGACGGCTGGCCGACCTTCTGGTCTTCGCCCACACCACGCTGGACAGCAACACCCAGGCCTACGCCACGGTGGAGAGCGCCCTGCTGGGGGCGGCCCGCCCGCTGCTGCTGGCGCCCGCCACCCTGCCGGACGAGATCGGGCGGACGGTGGCGCTCGCCTGGAACGGCAGCCCCGAATCGGTGCGCGCCCTGGCCGGGGCGATGCCCTTCCTGACCGGCGCGGACACCGTCCATGTGCTGACCGCCGAGACGTCCAACACCCAGGCTGCGGCAGGTCGTCGCATCGCCCACTATCTCGCTTGGCACGGCGTTAACGTTCAGGTAACCATATTGAAGCCGGGATCGGAACCCGTCGGCCAAGCCATCGTGAACAAGGCCGCGGAACTTGGGTCCGACCTCCTCGTGATGGGGGGCTACGGGCACAGCCGGATGCGGGAAATGATCCTGGGTGGCGTGACCCGCTATGTGCTGAATCACGCCGGACTGCCCGTGCTGATGGCCCACTGACGACGGGGCCGCTCTTTCAAAACAGCCGGGCTTCTTCGATCCGACGCGCGGCGCCGCGATGACGGGCGCCCTCCACGCCGATGGTTTTCAACCACAAGGGCCACCCGGACTCCGGTCCGGGCAAGGCCCGGCAATCGGGAAGGAAACGCGCCATGTTGACGATCGACGATTGCATCGCGCTCAGCGATCTGACCGAAGCGGAAATCGACGCCATCGCGGAGCATGAGCATCTGCCGGAAATCCTGGCGGTGGAACTGGGCTGCTGCCTTGCCCACGACGCCGAAGGCATCCGGCGGATCGCCCGCATCATCCGCGAGGACATCGAACGGGCCCGCAGCCATGGGCAGACCGTCCACGCCCGTCATCTGACGGTCGTCCTGGACGGCTTCGTGCACGAGCATCCGGCCCTGTAGCCGCCGCCCTGCGGGGGACGTCGACAGGAAGGAAACGCCCCACCCGCGCCGTGACGGCGGGTCGGGAAGCGGGGAGGCGCGGAACAACCGGCCCCCCGTCCGGTTGGCATTGGCGGGTTCGCGTCGGGGGGACGGCGGGGAGCGCGCTTGGCGCGCTCCCCCAACCGTCTGGAACACCGCGACGCGCTCTGTCTTGTTCCGCCGCCAGCAAAGGACGAACGCCCGTGACCTTGAAAACCATCCGCCTCGAACTGGCCCGCACCGCCGACCATCCGGAAGGCAGCGCGGAGCATGGCTATGAATTCACCGCGCCGCTGACCGCGGACGGCCACCTCGACCTTGAGGAATGGCGCAGCCGGAAATCGGCCTGCACGGTCCGCCGCTTCTGGCGCGGGGAGGACGAGCAGACCGGCCATCTCGCCCATCGGGGCAAGGGATGGCTGTTCGATTACGACGCCGACGACAGCGACGACGACGAACCGATCTTCCGCTTCGACCGTCACACGCTGGTGGAAGGGGAATACATTTCCATCACCGAGCATGACGGGGTGCAGCGCCCCTTCCGCGTCGTGTCCGTCCGCTGAGCGCCGGCGGGTGTCCGCGGTGGCATGCCTGTTCCGCCTGCCCGTTCCGGACCCGCAGCGCCCTTCCGCCCGGTCAGGCGGCCAGACGTTCCTCGCGGTCGCGCAAATTGCGCCCGACCTGTTCGAGGAGTTCGCGAAGCGTCTCGGCGGTCATGCCGTCGCGCGTCATCAGGGCGACGATGATGGGCTCGTCCAGGATTTCCGACAGGGTCGGAGCCGTCAATTGGTCCATGTTAACCCTCCCTGTTCATTCCGGCCGGCCTTGATGGCGGCGTCGTTTCCATTGTACGCAAGATACGGTATTTCGCAACAATGATGCGCCGCGAAATAAACTATCACAGTCGACGCAAGGGTAAAAAAGCGCTGACTGTTCTTGCCTGAACACGGCGGCGATGCCTACGCCGGCAATGGGGGTACCACGATGGAAGGGCGCGCGGGCTCAGCGGCCCGCGTCGCGGCTTCGCGTGAGCGTGACTCCGGACCCGGCGGTGTCGGGAAGCAGGGACGAAAGCTCCACGTCGACACGCACCTGGCGCACCTTCGGGTAGGCCAGGCACAGATCGGCGGCGCGGTCGGCCAGATAGTCGGGACCGGGCAGTCCCTCCTGCGCGCACAGCCGGCGCAAATCCTCGACGATGTCCTCGTAGGACATGACGGCGGCGATGTCGTCGGGGAAGCTCAGGCCGGGGTGGCTGACCTTCAACTCCAGGCTGATGTGGACGGTGGGGCGCCCGGAGCGCCCGGCGACCGACACGATCGCCGTGAAGTCACGCAGCAGGATGGTGTAGGTCGCCGCCGCGCCGGACAGGTCGGCGCCGAAGGGTCGGGAAACTGGGTCTCGGGAAACTGGGTCGTTGGCCAAAAAAAGCATCTCCTGGCGGGTGGCGGCCCTGGTCCATGCCCCCGCCAGGGGGTGGCCGCCTCGTCGCTGCGCCGTGCCCACTATAACGCAGGCGCCCGCCTGTTCGGCAAGGTCAGACCGTCACCGGAAGCTCCGTGCCGGTGCGGACCACCGTGTCGCGGCCTGGGACGGTGGCCAGCAGATCGTCGACGCTGCGCGCAATGGCCGGGTGCTGCAGATCGCCCGCGATGTCGGCGAGGGGGGCCAGCACGAAGGCGCGCTCCGCGATGCGGGGATGGGGGATCTCCAGCTCCGGCGCGTACATCACCAACTCGCCATAGAACAGGATGTCGATGTCGATGGGGCGTGGTCCAAAGCGGAGGCCGCCTTTCAGGTCGCGGCCCATCTCCGCCTCGATGCTCTTGACGTGGCTCAGGAGTTCCCATGGGCCGAGCGCCGTCTGGGCGCGCAACACCATGTTCAGGAAGGCCGGCTGGTCGGTCACGTACATCGGGGCGGTTTCGTAGACGGGCGACGCCAGAGTGACCCGGGCCTGCGGGGCAAGTCGCTGCTGCGCCGCCGACAGATTGGCGGCCCGATCGCCCAGATTGCTGCCAAGCGCAAGGTAGACCGTGGTCATCGCAGAACCGTCGCTAGTCGAAACCATACCCGTGTCAGTCATACCATGATCCTCCGTTCCATCAACCGTCAAAGCGCCATCACATCCAAAAGCCGTCGCAGCCAAAAGCCGCCACAGCCAAAAGCCGTCACATCCAAAACCGGCATTCCGTCCCCCGGAGTGGGCCTGGTCGGGGGCGGCGGGAGCACGCTCCGGTTTAGGTAGCCGGCTTTCTCCGGGAACCGCAAGCGGTGGGCGGGGTTGTGCCAGTCGTGCGATGATGCGTGGGAGGACGAGGGTCATGATGCTTCGGCATGTCGGAACGGCGGCGCTTCTCGGTCTGGCCGCGGCGCTTCTGGCGTCCTGCGCCACGGGACCGGACCCGCAGATCGCCCAGCGCGCCCAGACCGAACTGGTCGGGATGCCGAAGGAGCGGCTGTTCGCCTGCGCCGGGGTTCCGGCGCGGCAGGCCCAGGCCGGCGGGCGGGAATACTACACCTACGTGTCCGATCCCGGCGTCGCGGTCAGCCCGCTCGGCGGCAGCAGCATCGGGGTCGGTGGCTTCGGAGGGGGCGGGTCCAGCGGCGTCGGCCTCGGGCTGGGGTTTGGCCTCCCGCTCGGCTCCTCCTCGCCCGGCCTGTGCGAGGCCACTTTCGTCCTGGGGCCGAGCGGGGTCGTGGAGCAGGTGTCCTATCCCGGCAACGCGTCGCTGTCCGCCTGCACGACGATCGTCCAGAACTGCGTTCCGCCCGCCCCGCGCTGAACGGTGCCTTCCTGGCTGAAAGGGGGACTGTCGCCGGTCGCGGCCTTGCCGTATCGTCCGGCTATGGCTTGGCTGTGAGAACAAGGCAGGGGAGGACAACGGCATGGACATGAGCGGCAGCCAGCGCATCACGGCCCCGCGCGACAAGGTCTGGGCGGCGCTGAACGATCCGGACATCCTGCGCCAGTGCATTCCCGGCTGCGAGGAGGTGCAGAAGACCTCCGACACGGAATTCACCGCGAAAGTGGTCGCCAAGGTGGGACCGGTCAGCGCCAAGTTCTCCGGCAAGGTGACGCTGTCGGATCTCGACCCGCCCAACGGCTACACCATCACCGGCGAAGGCTCCGGCGGGGCCGCCGGCTTCGGCAAGGGCGGCGCCAAGGTCTCGCTGGAACCCGACGGCGAAGCGGCGACGGTCCTGTCCTACACCGCGCACGCCACGGTCGGCGGCAAGCTGGCGCAGATCGGTTCGCGTCTGGTGGACGCGACGGCGCGCAAGATGGCCGACGATTTCTTCAACCGCTTCACGGCTGTGGTGGGCGGACCGCCGCCCGAGCCGGCTCCCGCTTTGGTTGAGGAGCCTGTCGCGCGGAGCGCCGCGGCCCCGCAACCGGTCACGCCCGCCGTGGCGGCTCCCGCCCCGGAAATTCCGATTCCGCTTCCCGCCGCCCGCGGGCGCGGCGGCTTCTATGTGCCCTGGGCGGCGCTGGTCGTGGTGGCCGTTCTTGTCCTTCTTCTCGCCTGGATGAAATAACCCGTATTTGGTGTTTGTGCTTTGGGCGCGACACGTTGGGGGGTTGGCCTTAACCACAGAATGTGTATGCTGCGCCCGAACCTGCCGGCTCAAGAACGCCGGCCTCATCCGGAAGGGGGAATCTGACCAATGAACAAGCATATCCTGGGCGCCGCCCTGATCGCCGGCATTGCCATGGGCGCGGGCGCCGCGCAGGCCGCTGACGCCGCCGCCGGTAAGGACGTCTTCAAGCAGTGCATGGCCTGCCACACCGCGGAGCAGGGCAAGAACAAGGTCGGCCCGTCGCTGTTCGGCGTCGTCGGCCGCCCGGCCGCCTCGATCGACGGCTTCAAGTATTCCAAGCCGATGCAGGAGAAGGCCGCCGGCGGTCTGACCTGGACCCCGGACAACCTGAAGGCCTACATCACCGCCCCGAAGGAAGTCGTTCCGGGCGGCACGATGGCCTTCGCGGGCATCAAGGACGCCGGCAAGGTGGACGATCTGATCGCCTTCCTGGGTGAGCAGAAGTAAAGACGCCCGCGTTTCGGCGCGGGGTGGGGAAGGGCCGGAGGGGAAACCCTCCGGCCCTTTTCTTTTGGACCGACCGGCTTTGGGTCAGCCGGCGGCCTCCAGGCTCTTGCTCGCCACTTCGAAGACGTCCGGCGACAGGCCCGGCGTGGCGACGATGCGCTCCAGTTCGGCCTTCATCAGGGCGCGGCGCGGCGCGTCGTAGCGGCGCAGGCGCGAGAAGGGGCCGACCATGCGGGCGGCCACCTGCGGGTTCATCGGGTCGAGCCGCAGGACCTGGTCGGCGAGGAAGCGATAGCCCGCTCCGCTGGTGTCGTGGAAACGCACCGGGTTGCCGCCCGCGAAACCGCCGATCAGGGCGTAGACCTTGTTCGGGTTGCGGATCTCGAAGGCGGGGTGGGAGAGCAGGGCGGTCACCCGTTCCAGCGCGTCGGGCCGGTGCGAGGTCGCCTGCACGCCGAACCACTTGTCCACGACCAGCGCCTCGCCCTTCCAGCGTTCGTAGAACGCGGCGATGGCCTCGTCCCGCTCCGGAGCGTTGGAATTGCTGAGGAACTGGAGCGCCGCCATCACGTCGGTCATCGCCTGGGCGCCGCGATACTGGCCGAGGCAGAGGCCGAGCGCCTCCTCGTCCTCCAGCGCCATGAGGTAGGCGAGGCACAGATTCTTGAGAGCCCGCCGCCCGATGGCCGCGGCGTCCACCGAGAAGGGCTCGTTGCCCGCGTTGCGGCGGTGGGTGTCCAGCCAGCCGGGCCGCAGCGCCTCGGCCAGCCGGCGGCGGGCGAACTCGCGCACGGCGTGGATGGCGTCGGGGTCGATCACCTCCATCTGCGTGCCGAGGTAGCTCTCGGTCGGCAGCACCAGGGCCTGCGCGGCGAAGGCCGGGTCCTGGTCGGCGTCCTTGAGGACGGCGCCCACCGCGTCGATGAAGCTCTGGGGCAGCGCCAGCTCCCGCCCGGCCTGCCGGTCGGCGACGAGGGAGAGCAGCAACCGGGTCGCCAGCGTCTGCCCGGCCTCCCAGCGGTTGAAGGCGTCGCTGTCGTTGGCCATCAGGAAGGTCAGGTCACCGTCCGTCAGGTCGGCCCGCAGCTTCACCGGGGCGGAGAAACCGCGCAGCAGCGACGGCACCGGGCGGGCCGGCACGTCGACGAACGTGAAGGTCTGCTCGGCCTCGGTGATGTGCAGGGTGTGGCTGGCGCCAACGGGTTCCGCCTCGCCGGTCAGGCGCAGCGGCAGGTCCGCCCCGTCCGGACCGAGCAGGCCCATGACCAGCGGGATGTGCATCGGCTCCTTCACCGGCTGGCCGGGGGTGGGCGGCACGGTCTGCTTTACGGTCAGCCGGTAGGTCTTCGCGGCGTCGTCATAGGCGCCGCTCACGTCCAGCTCCGGCGTGCCGGCCTGCCGGTACCAGCGCTTGAACTGGGTCAGGTCGACGCCGGTGGCGTCGGACATCGCCGCGGCGAAGTCGTCGCAAGTGACCGCCTGCCCGTCGTGGCGCTGGAAATACAGGTCCATGCCCTTGCGGAAGCCCTGCGGCCCCAGCAGCGTGTGGTACATGCGGATGACTTCCGACCCCTTGTCGTAGACGGTGGGGGTGTAGAAGTTGTTGATCTCCACATAGCTGTCCGGGCGCACGGGATGCGCCATGGCGCCGGAATCCTCGGGGAACTGCACGGTGCGCAGGCGCTGCACGTCGGCGATGCGCTTGACCGCCCGCGAGTTCATGTCACTGGAGAATTCCTGGTCGCGGAAGACGGTCAGCCCTTCCTTCAGCGACAGCTGGAACCAGTCGCGGCAGGTGACGCGGTTGCCGGTCCAGTTGTGGAAATACTCGTGCGCCACCACCGCCTCGATGCCCAGGAAGTCCTGGTCGGTGGCGGTTTCCGGCTTCGCCAGGATGTATTTGGTGTTGAAGACGTTGAGGGACTTGTTCTCCATCGCCCCCATGTTGAAGTCGCCGACCGCGACGATGTTGAAGATGTCGAGGTCGTATTCCAGACCGAACACCTCCTCGTCCCAGCGCATCGACTTGATGAGCGAGCGCATGGCGTGGTCGACCTTGTCCTCGTTCCCCGGCTCCACATAGATGCGCAGGGTGACGTCGCGGCCAGACGCGGTGCGGAAACGGTCCTCCTGGTGAACCAGCGTGCCGGCGACCAGGGCGAACAGGTAGCAGGGCTTGGGGAAGGGGTCCTCCCACACGGCGCGGTGGCGCCCGTCGGGCAGGTCGCCGGAGTCCACCAAGTTGCCGTTGGACAGCAGCACCGGATAGCGCGCCTTGTCCGCGGTGATCGTGGTGGTGTAGCGGGCCATCACGTCGGGCCGGTCGGCGAAATAGGTGATCTTGCGGAAGCCCTCGGCTTCGCACTGGGTGCAGAAGTTGCCGGAGGACTTGTAGAGCCCCTCCAGCGCGGTGTTCTCCTGCGGCTTGATGCGGACGACGGTTTCCAGCGTGAAGGTCTCCGGCACGCTGTGGACGGTCAGATGGTCCGGCGTGACGGTGTAGTCGGCATCGCCCAGCGGCTGCCCGTTCAGCGCCACGGACACCAGTTCCAGCCGCTGCCCGTCCAGCGTCAGCGGCAGCGCCGCCGCGTCGTCGCGCGCCGGGTTGCGCCGCAGCCCGAGCTGCGCGCGGACCGTGGTCGCCTCCTCGCCGAGGTCGAAGAACAGATCGACCGTGTCGATCAGATGCGCGGGCGGGCGGTAGTCCTGCAGGCGGATGGCCTTGGGCGTGCCTTTGTCCATGGGGCTTTTCTCTAACCTTGTTTTGGCCGTGTCGGCGTCGCGGGGACGGACTCTAGCATGGAGAGTGGGGACGCGGGACGCCGTTGGACAGGGGGTGTTCCCCAACGGGAATCAATGGTGTCGCGCTGGGGTGCCGCGCTTGTCGGCGATGTGGAGCGTGACTATCATGAAGCGCGGAGGTGGACGATGGGCAAAACCGTTCGTGTGAATGCCGAAATCAGCGAGGACCTCAACGCCAGCCTGCAACGGCTTGCGGATGAGCATGGCTGGTCCAAGGATGTTTTGATCGAACAGGCGTTGCAGGCCTTTGTCCGCACCGAAGAACAGTTTGCAGCCGCGGTTCAGGACGGCATCACCGCTTGGCAGGCCGGCGATACGGTCGAGCATAGCGATGTCATCGCGGATTTCGAACGCCGCTATGGCCGAGCCCAATGAAGCAACCCCGCTGGACGCAACCGGCGCGGAACGACTTCCTTGGCATTTGTGAGTGGATCGAACGGCAGAATCCTGGCGCGGCGGGGATCGTTGGCCGCAAAGTGCTGGACGCTGTTGAGCGCATCGGCGGCACGCCCAGGATCGGGCGGACCGGACGTGTCCCAGGAACGCGGGAACTGGTGATTCCTGGCCTGCCTTACATCATCGTCTATCTGATCGATGGAGACGGGCCGGACGACGCCGTTGCCGTTCTCCGCATCATTCACGGCGCCATGCGTTGGCCTGACGAATAAAGAAGCCCCTGTTCAAACCGTACAGGGGCTTCTTTCAACGGCGATCCGTAACCTCAAACGTGGAAGCTCTCGCCGCAGCCGCAGCGGCCCTTCTCGTTCGGGTTCTTGAAGACGAAGCCGGTCTGGAACTTGTCGTCGACGTAGTCCATCTCGCTGCCGATCAGGAACATCACGGCGGCGGGGTCGATCAGGACGGTGACGCCCTTGTCCTCGACCACCTCGTCGAACTTCATCTTTTCCTTGGCGTACTGCACGTCGTAGCTGAGGCCGGAGCAGCCCTTCGCCTTCACGCCGATGCGCAGGCCGATGTAATCGTCGGTCGCCTTCGACATCAGCATCCGCACGCGCTCCGCGGCGGCGTCGGTGATGGAAAGGGCCTTGGGGAGAGAGGTCGTGGAAGCCGTGGCCATGGGGATCTTCGCCTCCTTAAAACATATCCAGTTGGACCCGCGCGACCTCGGACATCATGTCCTGGCGCCAGGGCGGTTCCCAAACCAGTTCCACCTTGCATGTGGTGACGTCCTCGACGGACTCAACCGCCTGCTGCACCTGCATCGGCAGTTCGCCGGCCACCGGGCACATGGGGCTGGTCAGGGTCATGTCGATCTCGACCTCGTTGTTCGGGCCGATGTCGACGCGGTAGATCAGGCCCAGTTCCCAGATGTCCACGGGGATTTCCGGGTCGTAGCAGCTCTTCAGCGCCGAGATCACCGCCTCGCTCAGCGCGGCGCGCGGATCGTAGGCGGCCTTGGCCGCCGCCATGTCCGCTTCGGTCTGGTTCATCGGCCTGGCCTCCGCGGCGTCGGCGTCCTTGGAGATCGCGTCATCGGGCATCGCGTTTCACCGTTTCCTGCAACTTACTCGCTGCTCGCCTTGTCCTCGCCTTCGATGGCCGCGTTCATCGCGTGCCAGGCGAGGGTGGCGCATTTCACGCGCACCGGGAACTGACGGACGCCGGACAGCACCATCAGCCGTTCCATGGCGTCCTCGTCCACCGGGCCGTGGTCGCCATGCTCGTGGTCGTCCTTGGTGCACAGGTCGTGGAAGGTCTCGAACAGGGCCTTGGCCTCCGCCTCGGTCTTGCCCTTGACCACCTCGGTCATCATGGACGCGCTGGCGGTGGAGATGGCGCAGCCGCGGCCCTGGAAGGCCACATCCTCGACCACCCCGTCCTTCAGCTTCAGATAGACCATGAAGCGGTCGCCGCACATGGGGTTCTCACCCTTGGCCTCCCGGTTGGCATCGTCGGGATGCCGGAAGTTCCGGGGGTTCTTGCCGTGGTCCAGGATCACCTCCTGGTACAGCTCGCGCAGTTCGTCCATCATGCTCCGAAGAACTCCTTCACCGCGATCACCGATTCGACCAGAGCGTCGGCTTCCGCCCGCGTGTTGTAAAGGGCGAAGCTGGCCCGCGCCGTGGCGCCGACCCCGAAACGCTCCATCAGCGGCTCCGCGCAGTGGCGGCCGACCCGCACGGCGACGCCGTACTGGTCCACGATGGTGCCGAGGTCGTGCGGGTGCACGCCCTCCAGCGTGAAGGAGATGATCGGGCCCTTGCCCGGCGCGGTGCCGTAGACGCGCAGGCCGTCGATCTGGGAAAGCTGCTGCGTGGCGTACTGGAGCAGGTCATGCTCGTGCGCCGCGATGGCCTCGCGGCCCAGCGATTCCATGTAGTCCAGCGCCACGCCCAGCCCGATCACCTCGGTGATCGCCGGGGTGCCTGCCTCGAAGCGGGCCGGCGGGGCCTTGAAGGTGGTGCCTTCGAAGCTGACGCTCTCGATCATGTCGCCGCCGCCCTGGTAGGGGGGCATCTTCTTCAGCAGATCGTACTTGCCGTACAGCACGCCGGTCCCGGTCGGTCCGTACAGCTTGTGGCCGGTCATGATGTAGAAGTCGGCGTCGATGTCCTGCACATCCACCACGCCGTGCACCGCGGCCTGGCTGCCGTCGAACAGCACCGGCACGCCGCGCTCGTGCGCCATGCGGGCGATGATCTTGGCCGGAGTCACCGTGCCCAGCACGTTGGAGCAGTGGGTCATCGCCACCAGCTTCGTGCGGTCGGACAGCAGGTCCTCGTAGGCGTTCAGGTCCAGCACGCCGTGTTCGTCCACCGGGACGACGCGGATGCGGATGCCCTTGTCCATCTGGAGGAGCTGCCACGGCACGATGTTGGCGTGGTGCTCCATGACCGAGACGATGATCTCGTCGCCTTCCGACAGGAAGGTCCGGCCATAGCTGTGGGCGACGAGGTTGACGGCCTCGGTCGCGCTGCGGGTGAAGACGATGTTGCGCTCCGACGGGGCGTTCAGGAAGCGGGCGACCTTGCGGCGGGCCTCCTCGAACTGGTCGGTCGCGGTCTGCGACAGGAAATGGACGCCCCGGTGGATGTTGGAATAATCCTCCTCCAGGAAGCGGGTCATGGCGTCGATGACCTGCCGCGGCTTCTGCGCGGAGGCGGCGCTGTCCAGATAGACGAGCGGCTTGCCGGGCTTGCCCTTCCGCTCGTGCACGCTGCGCGACAGGATGGGGAAGTCGGCGCGGACGCGCTCGACATCGAAGGTGGGGGCGGAGGTGGGGAGGGCGATCTGGGTGTCCATATCCGGGTCCCTCCTCAGCGCGCGTTCTGCCAGTTGGCGACGTAGCTCTGGAAGGCGTCGCGGACGCTCTCCTCGGCGATCTCCTCCAGTGCTTCGGACAGGAAGGCGCCGATCAGCAGGCCGCGCGCCGTGTCCTTGTCGATGCCGCGGGCGCGCAGGTAGAAGAGCTGGTCGTCGTCCAACTCGCCCACCGTGGCGCCGTGGCTGCACTTCACGTCGTCGGCGTAGATCTCCAGCTCCGGCTTCGCGTCGATCTCCGCCGTGTCGGAAAGCAGGAGCGCGCGGTTCTGCTGGTAGCCGTCGGTCTTCTGCGCGTTGGGGCGCACGATGATCTTGCCCTGGAAGACGGCGCGGGCCTGGTCGTCGATCACGCCCTTGTAGACCTCGCGGCTGGTGCAGCAGGGCTTGGCGTGGTCGATGAAGGTCGTGGTGTCGACATGCTGGCCGCCGCGCACCATGTAGGCGCCGCTGACATGCGTGTCGCCTTCCTCGCCGTCGAGGACGCTGGTCACCTCGTTGCGCGACAGCTTGGCGCCGATGGTCAGGATGAAGTTGTCGTAGATGCCCTTGCCCGCCACCTTCGCCGCGGTGTGCGACAGGTGGAAGGAGTCCGTGTGCTCGCGCTGGACCTTGTAATGGTGGACCGACGCGCCCGCGCCGACGAAGACCTCGGTCACGCCGTTCGACAGGGTGGTGCAGGAGCCCAGGCCGACGTGATGCTCGACGATCACGGCGCGGGACTCCGCCTCGGCGACGATCAGGCCGCGCGGGTGGAAGGCGGTCGGCTGCGCCTCGGTGCCGACGGAGACGAAGACCAGCTCGATGGTCTCGTCCACCGTGACGCCGCGCGGCACATGCAGGACCGGGCCGTCCGCCAGGAAGGCGGTGTTCAGCGCGACCAGCGGCTGATCGTCGGGGGCGGCGATGCGGCCCAGATGCTCGGCCACCAGATCGGGCTTGCGCGTCAGGGCGTCGGCGAGATTCAACAGTTCGACACCCGCCGGCAGGCCGGCGGTGGAGGACAGCTCCGCCCGGAAGCGGCCGTCCACGAAGACCAGCCGCGGCCCGGTCGCGCCGTCCGCGCGCACGGTCGGCAGCAAGTCGAAGCGGACGGCCTCGCCGGCGTCCGTGGCCGGCTGGAAGGACAGCTTGTCGAGCGCGCGCAGGTTGGTGTAGCGCCAGGACTCGTTCTTGACGGTCGGCAGGCCGAGCGCGGCGAAGCGGTCATGGCCCTGGCCGCGCAGGTCGGTCAGCCAGGACAGGCCGGCGCCGGGCAGGCCGTCCTTGACCCGGTCGAACTGCTCCAGGAAGGGCTTGGCCGCCGCCGGGTCGTAGCCCCGCGGCGCCTTGGTGAGGGTTGTCGTCGCCATGGTCAGGCCGCCTCGTTCACGCCGAACTCGGCGTAGCCGTTCTTCTCCAGCTCCAGGGCCAGCTCCTTGCCGCCGGAGCGCTGGATCTTGCCGAAGGCCAGCACATGGACATGGTCCGGCACGATGTAGTCGAGCAGGCGCTGGTAGTGGGTGATGACCAGCATCGACCGCTCTGGCGAGCGGAGCGCGTTCACGCCCTCGGCGACGATCTTCAGCGCGTCGATGTCCAGGCCGCTGTCCGTCTCGTCGAGGATGGCGAATTTCGGCTGGAGAACGGCCATCTGGAGCGTCTCGTTCCGCTTCTTCTCGCCGCCCGAGAAGCCGACGTTGACCGCGCGCTTCAGCATCTCGTCGGTCATGCTCAGCGCCTTGGTCTTCTCGCGCACCAGCTTCAGGAACTGCATGGCGTCCAGCTCCGGCTCGCCGCGCTTCTTGCGGATGGCGTTCAGGGCGGACTTCAGGAAGGTGGTGTTGGCGACGCCGGGGATTTCGACCGGATACTGGAAGGCCAGGAACAGGCCGGCGGCGGCGCGCTCCTCCGGTTCCATCTCCAGCAGGTCCTTGCCGAGGAAGCTCACCGAGCCCTCGGTGATCTCATAGCCGTCGCGGCCGGCCAGCACGTAGCTGAGCGTGCTCTTGCCCGAGCCGTTGGGCCCCATGATGGCGTGCACCTCGCCCGGGTTGATCGTCAGGTCGATGCCCTTGAGGATTTCCTTGCCGTCCACCGAGGCGTGCAGGTTCTTGATCTCGATCATCGTTTCTTCTTCCTTCGCGATACGGTGGGCGGTCAGCCGACGCTGCCTTCGAGGCTGATGCCGACGAGCTTCTGGGCTTCCACGGCGAACTCCATGGGCAGCTCCTTCAGCACTTCCTTGCAGAAGCCGTTGACGATCAGCGACACGGCGTCCTCTTCCGACAGGCCGCGCTGGCGGCAGTAGAACAGCTGGTCCTCGCTGATCTTGGCGGTCGTCGCCTCGTGCTCGACGCGGGCGGTGCGGTTGCGGTTCTCGATGTAGGGCACCGTGTGGGCGCCGCACTGGTCACCGATCAGCAGGCTGTCGCACTGGGTGTGGTTGCGGGCGCCCTCCGCCTTCGGCAGGATCTTGACCAGCCCGCGATAGGTCTGCTGCGCACGCCCGGCGGAGATGCCCTTCGACACGATGGTCGAGCGGGTGTTCTTGCCGATGTGGATCATCTTGGTGCCGGTGTCGGCCTGCTGGAAGTTGTTGGTGATGGCGACCGAATAGAACTCGCCCACCGAATTGTCGCCCTGCAGGATGCAGCTCGGATACTTCCAGGTGATGGCCGAACCGGTCTCCACCTGGGTCCAGGAGATCTTGGAGTTGCGGCCGCGGCAGGCGCCGCGCTTCGTCACGAAGTTGTAGATGCCGCCGACGCCCTCGGCGTTGCCCGGATACCAGTTCTGGACCGTCGAATACTTGATCTGCGCATCGTCCAAAGCGACCAGCTCGACCACCGCAGCGTGCAGCTGGTTTTCGTCGCGCTGGGGCGCCGTGCAGCCTTCCAGATAGCTGACGTAGCTGCCCTCATCGGCGATGATCAGCGTCCGCTCGAACTGGCCGGTGTTGGCCTGGTTGATGCGGAAGTAGGTCGACAGCTCCATCGGGCAGCGCACGCCCTTCGGGATGTAGACGAAGCTGCCATCGGTGAAGACCGCGCAGTTCAGCGTCGCGTAGAAATTGTCGGTGTAGGGCACGATGGAGCCGAGATACTTCTGGACCAGCTCCGGACACTTGTGCACGGCCTCGGATATGGAGCAGAAGATGATGCCCATCTCCTCCAGCTTGGCCTTGAAGGTGGTCGCGACCGAGACGCTGTCGAACACGGCGTCCACGGCGATGGCCGGGCTCTTGCCCTCGGCCCCCTCGACGCCGGCCAGGATCTCCTGCTCGCGCAGCGGGATGCCCAGCTTCTCGTAGGTCTTCAGCAGTTCGGGATCGACCTCGTCCAGCGACTTCGGGCGGTCCTTGGTCTTGGGCGCGGCGTAGTAGTGCGCGTCCTGATAGTCGATCGGCGGGTAGGACAGCTTCGCCCAGTGGCGCGGCTCCTCCATCTCCTGCCAGACGCGGAACGCCTTCAGGCGCCATTCGAGAAGCCACTCCGGCTCCTCCTTCTTGGCGGAGATGAAGCGGACGGTGTCCTCGTTCAGGCCCTTGGGCGCGACATCCGATTCGATGTCCGTCGTGAAGCCGTACTTGTACTTCTGCTCCGTGACGGCGCGGACCTGTTCGACGGTTTCGGTCGTGGCGGCCATGCTTGTCTCTCGTTCCCTGAAAGCGTTGTCCGATGAAGGCGCCGAAACGTCAGACGGCGGCGCGCCGTGCCGGGCTGGGGCCGGCTCCAATGCTGTCGAGCGGGCCGGGTGGTCCCTCCGCCCAAGCGGGCGGTCCCATCATGTCGGCCAGCGTCACCTGTTCCAGCGCGCCGCGGATGGCGCTGTTGACCTTTTCCCAGCCGCCGCGCATCGGGCACAGGCGCTGGACGCCGCACTGGCTGTCGCCGCCCTCGACACAGGCGGTCAGCGCGATCGGGCCGTCGAGCGCCGTGATGATCTCGGCGATAGAGATTGCATCGGCGGCGCGGCTGAGCGCATAACCACCCGCGGCGCCGCGGTGCGAGGTCGTGAGGCCCGCCGGGGTCAGCGTCTTCATGAGCTTGGCGACCGTGGGGGAGGGCACGCCCGTGCGCTCCGCCAGATGGGAGACGGTGTGAACCGTACCCACATGGCGCGCCATTTCGCTCATCACGACGATGGCGTAGTCGGTCAGCTTGCTCAGCCGGATCATGACCACCCCGATACAGGACTAAATTGGTCCTGATTAAGTGGCCATCATAGGACCTTTGTCAAGCGGAACCGGCGCCGGATAACCGGGAAAAACACTCGGGTATAAGGATGGCAGGACTGCGCGCGGCGCACGCTGCGGCGAACTGTCGCGGACGGTGCGCCACGGACGGAAACCATGCGGGGCGGTCGGACAAAGAAAAACCGGCCCCGCGGTCGAAGCCGCGGGGCCGGTGCGGAGCTCGAAGGGAGCCGTGAACGGGACCGGATCAGCCCGGCTTGCGCACCTCGTCCCGCGCCGCGTCGCTGGCCGCGCTCACCGCGTCGCCCACCTCCTCCTTGGCGGCTTCGACCGCCGCGCGGGCGGCGCGGGTGCCGCGGTCCATGGCGTCACGGGCCATCTCCTTGGCGCGGTGCGCCGCCTCGTCGGCGTACTCGCCGACCCAGCGGTCCTCGTAGCGGGAGGACGGGATGCTGGCGCCCAGCGCGGCGCCGAGCGCGACGCCCATCATGCCGGCCACCACCGGGTGGTCGTCCACCATCTCCCAGAAACGTCCGGTCGCGCTGTGCAGCCGGTCCGAAGCCCGGAAATGGCTGGCGCCGCCATGGTTGCCGATGTGGCTGTCCACGCGGCTGCTCATGTCCCGGCGCATGTGGTGCGCCCGATCGCGGGCGTGATCGGTCAGGTCATGCGCCCGGTCGCGGGCATGGTCGGCCAAGCCGCGCACGCGGTCGCCGGCCTCGTCCACGGCGTCGCTCGCCCGTTCGTAGACGTGGCCCGCGGCGTCGCTGGCGCGCTCGTAAGCGTGGCTGGCGGCCTCGCGCACGCTGTTGCCGGCGCTGTAGAAGGTGTCGCGGGCGTACTGCGCGGCGCTGCCGGCGCGATCGCGGACGTTGTGCATCGTGCCGCTGCGCGCGATGCGCCGGTCGTAGCCGGAGGCGGTCAGGGCCAGCCAGCCCAGACCGATGCCGATCATGGCGAGCGGGATCGGGTTGCTGCGCATGGTCTCGCCGACCGAGTGAGACCGCTGGTGGGTCTGGTTGCGGATCGGTTCGTAATAGCGGTCCTGGGCGCGTTCGCCGTAGCCGCCGGGGGTGCTGTGCATCCGGTTCATGGTCTGCTCCATCAGGTGACGGGGGGCGAGCCGCGCAGTCTTGCGCTTCAGCACCTGGATCGTGTCGCCGATCCTGGCTTGGCGTTCGCGGATCTCCCGTTGCATCGCGTCGTAGTCGCGGGGCGTTCCGCGCCCCTTTTCACCGCCGTTTTCAGATCCGTCGTTCATGGGTCGCTCATCGCGCGAGCTGGGAACGGGCCCAGCGCTTGTCGTCCCGAAGCGTCTGGATGGTGCGCTGCGGCTGGAGATTCTCCGGGCTGAGCCGCTTCTTGCCGATCATCGCCAGCACGCCGCCGATGACCAGAACGAGCGCCCCGACGATGACGGCGGCCAGCCAGGGCTCGACCACCTTCGACAGGGCGAGCACCGCCGCGGCCAGCAGCACCAGAACGCCAGCGAAGGCGATTAGCCCTCCGGCGACGACATAGGCCGCCCCGCCCGCCGCCTGTCCGGCCTTCTCGGTCAGTTCGGCCTTGGCCAGTTCGATTTCGGTGCGGGCGAGGTTGGTGGTTTCGCGCGCCAGATCGGCGAACAGGCCGGCGATGGGTCGGTCTTGCCGCGGATCGTAGGAACGGTCCTCCGCAGCGCTCATGGTTTGGTCCCCTGGATCGGCGAGCCGGATACCGGCTTGTTGGCATCGGAGGCGGCCCCCGTCGGCGTGCTGGAGGCGGTGCCGGGGGGCGTGCCGGCGACCAGTTCGGCGGCGTCACGCGCGCGGGCGGCGGTGGTCGCCGCGGTGGCGGCGTTGAGCGGGCGCGGGCTTCCCTGATGGGGAGCAATCCCGCCCCCCGCCCCGCTCCCGGCCGCGGTCATGGCCGCGGCCGAGGTCGTGCTGCGGGGATTGCCGGCCAGATCGTGGTCGGTGCGCAGAGCTTCCTGCCCGGTGCGGTCCGCACCCCGCAGACCGAAGTCGCGGTAATCGTGATGGTCCCGATCATGGTCGTGGCGGGCGCGGTCATGGCGGCCGTAGCCGCCCGTCAGGTGCGACGACGACGCGCCGCGAAATCGCCGCTCCCCCGAGCTTTTCACGAAGCGAGCGACCAGGAAGCCGACGGCGAAGGCCGCGCCCACGAACACCTCCGGCTGGCGCCGCGCGAAGCGTTCCACCTGCCCGACCATGTCGTCGACACTGGAGTTGCGGAGCATGTCGGCCACCCGCTCCACCCGGTCGGCGGCCTGCCCGGCGTAATGGGCGGCGGTGCCGTTGTTCTCCTCGTTCAGCTGTTCCGCGGCCTTGTGCAGGGCGTTGGCGACGCTGCCCAACTGGTCGGCGGCGCGGTCCGTCTGCATCTCCAGCAGCGAGCGGATGCGACCCTGGGCGGCTTCGAGGGTGTCGCGGCCGGCATCGGCGGCTTCGCCGGCCATGCGGTTCATATCGTCCGAGGATCCCCGGTGCTGCGAACGGTCGTTGCTCAATCCACTGCTCAATCCACTCTTCGCCATCGGGTCCGGCGTCTTGCGGTTCGGTTCGCCGGTGCCCAACGTATCGCGGTCTGCCATCTGTTTTCCTCCTCGGGGGTCGGCTGCGGATGTGTCCCGGCCAGCAGCCTGCGGCAATTTGCCGCGCTCTGCGGCGTCCGATCTCGGGAATCAAACACCCTCATGGGCATCGGAGTTCCGGGGTGTGTATTGCGTTCATGCGAGGCAACGCGGGGTTGCCGGTGCCGTTTCTCCGGGCGCTGTCGGAATTGGACGGGGGTCGAAACTGTGCTAAACTTCCCCGCGAATTCGCGAAGGTTCCGATGAACCGGAGGAGGCGGCCGTGAACGGCATTTTTTCCGCTCTGAGCAACGGCCAGAACAGCCTTTTCCAGCTCCAGAAGGCCAAGAAGGACTGGGAGCGCGCCCTGGAAGCCATGGAGGGCAAGGACGCCAAGCAGATCCTGACCGAGAAGGCCGATCAGGCGAAGCTGCCCTTCACCATGACTCCGGAGCAGCAGAAGAATTTCACCGCCGTGGTCAACGCGCTGGAGGAAGCCAAGCGTGTCGGCGGGCCGAAGGCCGTCGCTGCGCAACGGCTGGATGAGGTCGAGCGCAAGATCGAAGAACTGAAGATGATGATGCGCCACAGCCGGGGCGACCGGGAGAAGCTGGTGCAGCTGGCGCGGGAGGCGGCGATCCTCGCCAAGCAGGCCGGACGGGCGGCGAAGGAGTATGGCGCCGGCGTGGCCGCCGCTGCGGAGATGGGGCTTCCCGGCGGGGCCGGGGCGCCGTCCCTCGGCGGCATCACCATCGAGCGGACGACCACACGCACCTCCATCACCATGGTCCAGACGGAGATCGCCGTCGACGTGACGGTGACCATCCGCGGCGACGACGCGCCCGCGGAGGGGGCTCCGGCCGACGGGGCGCCGCCGGACGTGTCCACGGCGCCGTCTCTTCCGCTGCCGCCGACGGACGGGGCGTCCGCGGAAGGCACCACCACGGACGCGGACATGGCCGCCGGCGAAGAGGCGGCGGAAGACGGGGACGCGCGCGCCGCCGAGGCCGTGGCGGCGGAGGCGGCCGGTCTGGCCGGGCAAGCCACAGCCCAGGGTGTGCCCACGGATGGCAAGGCGCCGTCCGGCGAGGGGGCCGCCGGAAAGAGCGCCGCCGAAAAGACCGAACAAGAAAAGGAAAAGGAGCGGGCCGAGGGGAAGACCGACGAGGAGGCCGACGAGGAGGCCGAGGCGAAGGCGGCGGACGGGCAGGGGAACGACCTGGAGCGGTTGATGGCGGAGGCGGCGCCCAGCCTGACCCCCACCCCCAACGCCCCGCAGGGCGACAGAATCCGCAATTACATCCAGCGGATGATGGCCGACAACGACCTGAAGATGTCGCGCTACCGCGAGGCCGACGAGTTCGGGCGCCGGGTCGAGGCTGTACTCGCGACAGCGAAGTCGATCATCGCCGAAGCGAAGGCCGCCAACGAGCTGGATCAAGCCGAAGAGCGGCGCAAGGCGCGGCGGGAGTCGTTCAAGGATTACGACAAGATCATCGAAGAATCCCAGGACAACGTCAACGAACTGCGCCAAGCGGCGTTCGGGTCCAGCACGACCCTCAAGGATTTCGTCGAGGCCATGACCGACCCGAACGGCACGGACGGCGGCTCCGGCGAGCCCGAAGGGTCAGCCGCGGGGGACGCGATCACGGCCTCGGCGGACAGCCTGCCGGCGTTCGGTGGAGGCGATCTGGGGATGCCCGCCCTGTCCGGTTCGGTCAATCTGCTCGCGTAGCGGCGTTGGTGCGCCGGCGCCGGGGCTGCCGCAGGGCACCCCCTTCGTGCGCGTTGGGCGAATGCCTTCGGAAGTATCGCCATCAGAGTTAACCCAGCCCATTTCGCAGGCAATGCAGTCTTGACGAGGGCGTCGGGCCGGGGCAGGATGGTGTCCGTGAAGGTTGATGCTCAAAAAGCATTGTACGCACAGCGCCGACCGGCGGTAACGCCGGCCGGATAGAAGGCTGGAGTTCAAGCGGCAACATCCTGTGAGACGCCACCACGGCGTTCTCATCTTACCGATACTGTTGCCCGTCCGGCTGACCGGCGGTGGGGCCATACCCGGGTGGCTCCGCCGCCGATTGTTTTTTGGGCTCATTTTCGCCCTTTCCTTCTCCCTTCCCAACCGCCGGTTTTCACGCCCTTGGGCGCACGGTGCTACGCGCCGTGTGCGCAAAACCCTTTGTGCGTCTCCCGTCACAGGTTAAGCCAAAGGGAAGTGTGGGTATTTGAGGCGACCGGCGCCCTGCTGTCTAACCCACAAATAGGCAAATTAGTTCGAAATCCGACCTATCGATAGGAGTAGGAACAAAAATTGGCCGCAAATGTGCGCAAAAAGGGGGTATCAAACAGGGGTTTAACGCCACATTAACCAGACTGGACTGACCTTGATCTCACGGAGGCGGCAAGTGCAGGCATGGGGCCAGCAACACCGCCCGCGAATTCAACCACGATGCTTGAAAGGCCCGACGATGACGATGACGGGTACCATATGCGAAGTGGCTGGAACCAACGCCGGAGTGGGGTGCCGGCGGCGGAAGGCGGGCCTTGTGCTGGCGGTTCTTCTGCTGGCCGGGTGCCCCGGCACCACGGTTCCTCCCGAAACGCAGACCGCCGGACCGACCGCCATGGCCGTTCCGGTGCCGAAGACGAAACCTGCTCCTCCGCGCGTCAAGACCGCGGGCAAGGATCAGGCGGCCACGCCGGCGGTGAACGGTCCGGGGACCGGCCCCGCCGCCGCGGTCATCGCCATGGCTGGGACAGAGGTGGCGGGGCTGCCCCCCGTACCGTTCGGCGGCGCCAGCCCGCCCGCCACCCTGTCCCCCGAAACGCTCGTCGGCCTGGACCAAGTCCAGACCCGGCGTCTCCTGGGCACCCCTGCCGCAACGGAAGAGGCGCCACCTGCAAAGGTGTGGCATTACGCTAAGGGCGACTGTTCGCTCAAAGTCTTCTTCTTCATGGACATGACGTCCTCCCAGGACTTCCGTGCCCTTTCCTACGATATGAAGAGCAGCGAAAATGTCCCAGATGTCGATAAACGATGCTTCGCTCAACTCCTTGCCCAAGGCTGGGATGTCCGCAATGACTGAGCCCGCCGTCGCCCGCGTGGCGCTGGTCGACGACGATGACCTGTTCCGCGAATCCCTCAGCCTCAACCTCGCCGACGAGGGGTATGAGGTCATCACCTTCGACCGTGGCGAACCCGCGCTCGACTTCTTCGCCGAGGGCGGTTCGGTGGACATCGTCCTGCTGGACTGGCGCATGCCGAAGATGGACGGCATCGACGTCCTCCGCCAGATGCGCTCCCGCGGCATCGACCTGCCGGTGATCTTCCTCACCGTGCTGTCGGATCAGATTTACGAAGAGGCCGCGCTGGCCGGCGGCGCGCTCGACTTCGTGGAGAAGTCGCGCAGCCTGTCCATCCTGCTGAAGCGCATGCGCCTCATCGTGGACGGCTCCAAGGGCACGCCCGAGGAGGCCGAGGGGCCGAAGGAATCGGTCTATGCGCTCGGCAACCTCGACCTGCGCCTGGACAACAGCCGCGCCCTGTGGAACGGCAAGCGCATCGACCTGACGCTGACCGAGTTCAACATCGTCAAGCTGATGGCGACCCGTCCGGAAGAGGACGTGTCCTACCGCGAGATCTACGACCTCGTGCATGGCAAGGGCTTCCTGGCCGGTTACGGTCCGTCGGGCTACCGCGCCAACGTCCGCGCCTTCATCAAGCGCATCCGCCAGAAGTTCCGCGTGGTGGACGCCGAGTTCGATTGCATCGAGAACTATCCGGGCTTCGGCTACCGCTGGGGCAACGGCACCGGCGGCACCGGCCGCACGCGCGACGACGACGCGGATGTGATGGCCGATGGCGCTGCTGCCGATTGAGGCCCGCGGGCCTGACGGGGTGCCCGACGGCGGGCCTGACGGCGCGCGGGACGGGGCGGAACCCACCAAGGGAGGCTTCTCCATGGCGGGTTTCCCCGGCGGCCGGTTGCGGTGGCTGTGGCACTCGCTGGCCAGCCGGCTGGCGCTGCTGACCATCGTCTTCCTGGCGGTTCCGGTGCTGATCTACGATCAGTTCCAGCGCGCCGACACCACGACGCAGACCCTGCTGTTGCAAAGCGCGCAGCGGCAGGGCGAGCTGATCGCCCGCGCGCTGGAGCCGGACCTGTCCCGCGCCAACCGCGCGGCCCTGCCGCAGCTTGGTCCCATCCTGCGCCGCTTCGCGGATGGGAACACGCGGTTGAAGCTGCTGGTCCGGCCGCGCGCCCTGGCCGGCAACAACCTGATGGGCAGCGACGGCTTCTATTACGTCGCCGCCGCCCCGTCGGTGCCCACCGACGACCTGGACGCCGAACGGCACCAGCTCCTCGAACAGGGCGTGCTGGACCGGCTGGGCGCCTCCTGCGCCGGGAACGAGCCGCTGGCCCTGCGCCTGCCGCGCGCCTCCGGCGGTTACGAGATCCTGACCTCGGTCACGCCGATCAACACGGCCTTCGGCTGCTGGGCGCTGGTGACCAGCCACACCGCCGGCGGCTATCTGGAATCCTCCCTGGGACGCCCCTACTGGAGCACGCCGGTCGTCCAGGCCGCGGCGATGATCTACATCGTCATGGCGGCGCTGGTGATGGCCGTCCTGCTGGGAGTCTGGCGCAACCTGCACCGGTTCGGCGATCTGGCGCGCGACATCGTGTCGGGCGGCATCGGCGAGAGCGGGCAGGGGTCCTTCACCAACCGCAACACCGTGCCGGAGCTGTCCGGGGTGGCCGAGGACTTCGACCGGCTGGTCGACACCCTGCGCGAGAGCGCGCGGTCGCTGCGCCGCGCGGCGGAGGACAACGCCCACGCCTACAAGACGCCCATCGCGGTCATCCGCCAGTCGGTGGAGCCGCTGCGCCGCTCTCTTCCCGCCGAGGACAACCGCAGCCAGCGCGCCCTGACCATGATCGAGAAGTCGGTGGACAAGCTCGACGGTCTGGTCTCCTTCGGCCGGCGCATGGACGAGGCCGCCGCCGACCTGCTGGTCCCGCCGCGCCGCCGCGTCGACCTGTCCGATCTGGTCGAGCGCATGGCCGGCGGCTACACCAGCCTGCTCGCCGAACGGCAGCTCCACATGCGCTCGCGCATCGAATCCGGGGTTGTCGTCCGGGCCAGCGAGGACATCCTGGAGACCGTCATCGAGAATCTGGTGGAGAACGCCGTCAGCTTCTCGCCGCCGGACGGCACCGTCAGCGTGCGGCTGACCCGCAACGGCGCCTGGGCGGAACTGGTGGTCGAGGATGAGGGGCCGGGCGTCGATCCGGCGAACCTGCCGCGCATCTTCGAGCGCTATTTCTCCCAGCGCGAGCCGGGACGCGGCATGCCGGAGGACGCGGCGGCCCAGAACCAGGCCGAAGCGACCCATTTCGGCATCGGCCTGTGGATCGTGCGCCGGAACATCGAAGCCTTCGGCGGCAAGGTCCGCGCCGAAAACCGCGCCACCGGCGGCTTCCGCATGACGGTGACCCTGGCGGTGGCGTAGGCCCGTACGTTCCTCTCCGTACCCGTGTGGCCGGACCGTACGTCCGGTCACACGTACGGAACAGCTTTGTCCCTTATCCTGACCTTGCTCCCGCCCCAATCGGGCGATACCGTGCGGCCCGTGCCTCATCCGGCAAGGCAGCCCCATGCACGTCATCGTCATCTATGTCCTCGCGGTTTCCGGCCTCCTGGCGCTGGTCAGTCTGCTGCCGCCATTGGCGTCCCGGCTGCGGGTTCCCTACACGGTGCTTCTGGCCGCCGTGGGCGTGGCGCTGGGGCTGGCGATCCAGACCTTTGCCGGGCAGGGCGGCACCGGCCCCTTCCACGACTTCCTGAATTCCCTGGCCGAGATGGACATCTCGTCCGAGGTGCTGATCTACATCTTCCTGCCGGTGCTGCTGTTCGAAACGGCGCTGGCGGTGGACGTGCGGCGGCTGCTCGACGATGTTTGGCCGATCCTGCTGATGGCGGTGGTGGCGGTGTTCGTCTGCACCTTCGCCGTCGGCTACGCGCTCAACCTCTTCACCTCGATGGGGCTGATCGCCTGCCTGCTGCTGGGGGCGATCGTCGCCACCACCGACCCGGCGGCGGTCGTCAGCATCTTCCGCGACCTCGGCGCGCCGCGCCGCCTGACCATGCTGGTCGAGGGCGAAAGCCTGCTGAACGACGCCGCGGCCATCGCGCTGTTCACGCTGCTGCTCGGCATGCTCACCCGCAACGCCCATGGCGGGGCGACCGAAGCGGCGATGGAGTTCCTGCGCGACTTCGCCGGCGGCGTGGCGACCGGCTATGTCTGCGGGCGCGTGGTCTGCATGATCGTCGAGCCGGTGCGCGACCAGCCGATGGCCGAAATCACGCTGACCGTGGCGCTCGCCTATCTCAGCTATGTGCTGGCGGAGCATTACGTCGGCGCGTCGGGGGTCGTGGCGGTGGTCACGGCGGCGCTGGTCGTCGGCTCGATCGGGCGCACGCGCATCTCCCCGGCCACCTGGGGGGCGCTGGAGCATGTGTGGAAACAGCTCGGCTTCTGGGCGAACTCGCTGATCTTCCTGATGACGGCGCTGCTGGTGCCGCGCCTGCTCGGCGGCATCGGCTGGAGCGACGTCGGGCTGGTGCTGGTCGTGGTCGGGGCGGCCACGGTGTCGCGGGCGCTGGTGCTGTTCGGCCTGCTGCCGCTGCTGTCCGGCGCCGGTCTGGCCCAGCGGGTCAGCCACGCCTACAAGGCGGTGATGCTGTGGGGCGGCCTGCGCGGCGCGGTGTCGCTGACGCTGGCCCTGGCCGTCACGGAGAACGGGCGTGTGCCCGACCGGGTCCAGGGCTTCGTCGCCGTGCTGGTCACCGGCTTCGTCTTCTACACGCTGTTCATCAACGGCACGACGCTGCGCGCCGTCATCAACCTGCTGGGCCTCAACAAGCTGTCGCCGGTCGAGCACGCCATGCGCAACCGCGCGCTCGCTTTGTCGCTGACCGGCGTGCGCGAGCGGGTGGAGGGGCTGGCTCATCGCTACGAGGTGGACGAGCAGGCCGTCGGCTCCATCGTGTCGCAATACGGCGACCGGCTCGACGCCATCGTCCGGGAGCGGTCGACCGAGGCGCCGCTGAGCAACGAGGACCGCGTGACCATCGGCCTCGTCATCCTGGTGAACCGCGAGGAGGAGCGCTACTACGAGCATTTCCGCGAGGGCATCCTGTCGCGCGGGGTGGCGGAGCTGCTGAACCGCCGGACGGGCCGCCTGCTCGACGCGGTGAAGGCCCAGGGGCGCGCCGGCTACCGCGCCTTCGAGGAGCCCTTCATCTCCTTCACGCCCTGGATGCGGGTGGCCAGCCTGCTGCACCGCCGGCTGGGCATCCACGCGCCGCTGGCGCGCCGGCTCGCCTTCCGCTTCGAGATCCTTCTGGGCGTGCGCACCGTGCAGCGCGAGCTGCTGGAGTTCATCAACGACAAGGTCGGGCAGGTGCTGGGCACCGACGTCGCCTGCGAGCTGGAAGGCATCCTGACGGTGCGCCTCGCCATGGTCGAGCAGGCCCTGGCGGCGCTGAAGCTGCAATACCCCGACTACGCGCTGATCCTGCAGAGCCGCTACGTCAGCCGCGCCGCCCTACGGCTGGAGGAGGCGGATTACCGGGCGCTCTTCGCCGAATCGATCATCAGCCAGGAGATCCTGAGCGACCTGCAACGCGATCTGGACGACCGCCGCCGCGCGCTCGACGCCCTGCCGAAGCTCGATCTGCGGCTGGATCTGATGGACCTCGTCGGGCGGGTGCCGCTGTTCGAGGGGCTGGAGGGCGACCGCCTGCGCGGCATCGCCACCCTGTTGAAGCCGCGGCTGGTCCTGCCCGGGGAGACCATCGTCCGGCGCGGCGAGCGCGGCGACGCCATGTTCTTCATCGCGTCCGGCGCCGTCGAGGTGCTGGTTCCGGGGCTGGACGAGCCGGTCCAACTGGGCACCGGCGAGGTGTTCGGCGAGATGGCCCTGCTGACCCGCCAGCGGCGCAACGCCGATGTGCGCGCGATGGGCTATTGCCAACTGCTGGTCCTGGATGTGAGAGACTTCCATCGGCTGGTGAAGAAGGACGCAAGCCTGCGCGCCCATCTCCAGTCGGTGGCCGAGGCGCGGCGCAACCCGCCGCCGAAGCCGGCCGAGGCCGCTCAGGAGGTTGCGACACCGGTGGCGGAGGCGCCCGCGGTGGTCGAGGCCCCCGCCGCCGAAAGCGCGCAGGCACGGGGATAGGAGACGACGAGAGACGATGACCGTGCAAGCGACCACCGCCGCCACGGGCGGGCGGCCCGATTGGGTGCGCCTGATGCCGGGCGTCTTCGTCCTGCTGTGGAGCACCGGGTTCATCGGCGCCAAGTACGGCCTTCCCTACGCGGAGCCGCTCACCTTCCTGCTGGTCCGGCTGGGGCTGGTCGCCGTGATCCTCGGCATTGTCGCCCTGGTCACCGGCGCGCCCTGGCCGAAGAGCTGGGCCGAGGCCGGGCGGATCGCGCTGGCCGGGCTGCTGGTGCACGGCGTCTACCTGACCGGCGTGTTCTGCGCCATCGCGAAGGGGATGCCGGCGGGGGTGACCGCGCTGATCGTCGGCATCCAGCCGCTGCTGACCGCCGCCCTCTCCGGCCCGCTGCTGGGCGAGCGGGTGAGCGGACGGCAATGGGTGGGGTTCCTGATGGGGCTGGCCGGAGTCGGGCTGGTGGTGGGCGAGAAGCTGCACTTCGACTCGACCGACGTGCTGGGCATCGGGCTGGCGCTGGCCGCCCTGCTGGGCATCACCTTCGGCACGCTCTACCAGAAGCGCCACGGCACGGCGATGGACCTGCGCAGCGGCGCCGCGATCCAGTACGCCGCGACCGCGGCGGTGCTGGCGGTGCTCGCCCCGCTGTTCGAGACCATGCGCATCAATTGGACCGGCGAATTCGTCTTCGCCCTGCTGTGGCTCAGCTTCGTGCTGTCGGTGGGAGCGATCTTCCTGCTGTTCCTGTTGATCCGGCGCGGTGCCGCGGCGCGCGTGGCGAGCCTGTTCTATCTGGTCCCGCCGGTGACCGCGGTGATCGCCTGGGCGATGTTCGGGGAGCGGCTGGGGCTGTTGGCCCTGTCCGGCATGGCGCTGGCGGTGGCCGGGGTCGCCCTGGTGAACCGGAGTGCCAAGCGTACGGTCTGACGCCGTGCGCATTGCCTCGGCGGGGCGGTCCGACTATGCTTCCCCGCACCGGCAACATGTCCGGCGGCGTCCGCCGGTTCAACCACGCTTCGGCAAACCACATCGGAAGTGAGTGTCATGGACGGCCTGGAGCCCATCTCGCTCGATGACAACCAGACCCTGCAGGCCATCGGCATCCTGGCTGACGTCCTGGACGGGGTGGACGGCCCCGGCGGGCTGGACACGGTTCTGGTTTCCAAGGCGCTGCGGCAGGTGATCGCCACCAAGTCCCAGCCGGCCTTCGAATTCGCCACCCGCGCCTTCAACACGCTCGACGCCGACGTGCGCCGTCAGGTGGCGGAGACCGCCGATCAGGCCGCCCACGATTCGGTCGAGCTGCGCGCCCGTGTCGGCGGTTTCCTGGCGACCTCGGCCAAGGCGCCGGGGGGCGGCCCGGCCACGCCGGCGCAGGCCACCAGCTTCCTCAACGCGCTCAATCTGCGCAACCGCCGCCGGTCACCGCCGTCGGAGTGATCCGGTCCGGCTTCGCTCAGATCACCTGTGTGTAGCGGTTCGGCTGGCCCTCGGCGGACCAGCGGGCGTGAATCTGCCCCTTGCCGTCGAAGATCAGCGACAGCCAGTTGCGTTGCCGGATGATGCGCTTGCCCGATTCAGGGAAAGCCGGCATTTCGAAGACAGAGCCGTTGGGCAGGGTTTCCTTGCGGCCGGCCAGCCATTCCAGGGCAAAGGCGGTGGCCTTGGCGGGCGGCGGATGGACGACCCCCGACGCGATGAGCTGCCAGATTTCCACCCCGCCGCCGCGCAGCACGGCCCGCGCGCCCGCGTGGATTTCGCCCGATACGGACGTCACCCGGCACCCGGTGCGCCGCGAGAATTCCGCCAGCAGGCCGAGCAGGCGCAACCACTCCTCGGCGTGCGCCGGACTGCGCCACTGGTCGCGCAGATCGTCCTCGATCCCGACGCGGACGGGTGACAGGCTGACCGCCCGTTCCATCACGCCGGTGTCGAGGTAGAGCAGCGGCACGCTGGACATCAGGATCAGATGGCGGCAACCCTTGAAGCGCTCCAGCCATTCCGGCAGGGCGTCCCACACCCGGTCCGACAGAACGCGGCGGGGGGTGCGGTCGCTGCGCATGTCCAGCGCCAGAACGCCGACGTCGCCGAGCCGGAACCCCTGGCTGAACGAATCCATGGGGGCGCCCCACACGCATTCCGGTTGGGCGCCCTCCATGGCGGCCAGCTGGAACAGCGAGAAGTGGCGGCGGGCGGCCGCATAGACGCCGCGCCAAGCCGGCGACATCATCTCCTCGTCGGGGTGGGAGCCCCAGCCATCGAAGATGTCGTGGTCGTCCCACATCATCACCGAGGGAATGCGCGCCGTCACCGCCGCGGTTTCCGGTTGGCCCCAGACCCGAAGATAGAGGTCGAAATAGAAGTCCGACGCCTCTTCGGCCATGGCGTGGGTGAACGGCTCCTCCAGGCGGGCGGCGTCGGTCCGCTTCTTCCAGGCGCTGAGCAGCGGCGGCTGGCGCCACACCGCGTCGGCGTAGAGCTGGTCGCCGCCCTGCAGCAGCAGGTGGAAGCGTTCGCTCTCGTGGCGCCGCCGCAGGTCGCCCCACAGGGCGTTGCGCGGCGCGTCCAGCCCGGCGATCTTCTCCTCGTCCTCGACACCGTTGCAGGAGACATAGGCGATCCGCGGCGGCGACGCGCGTCCCGGCACGGTCACCGCCCAAGTGTCCCCCGGCGACGCGCCGTCGGTGAAGCCATAGGCGGCCTCGACGTCGCGTGCACCGCGCGGAATGGCGAAATCGAAGCGCCAGACGTGCCGGTTGCGCCATTGCGCCAGATGGCGGGGCGGAACGGGCAGGGTGACGCCGTCCACCCGCAGATCGTAGGGTTCGGCCTCGCCCTCCAACACGAAGAGGGCGGAGAGCCACCAACGGTCGCCCTGCTCTCCCCGGAAATAAAGGACGGGACCCAGAATGATGTTCGGTGCCGGCCTGCCGCGCGCCATGGACGCTGTTCATCCTCTTCGTTCCCGCCGGTCCGGGCGCCCATGGCCCAGCTTCCGTTTCCGCGGCTCCTGTTTATGGGAAAAGCCGCTGGTCTGTAAAAGGGGCAAGCGTTGATCCGAAGGGGGAGGCCGCGTGGAAATGCGGGAGGCCCCGCCGCACCCACGGGAAAACCGGCGCGCGGGCCGAAGGGCGGGCAAAAAAAGCGGGCGGCCGAGTCACCCGGTCGCCCCTATGTGACGATGAAATGCGGGAATCGGGGGCTAGCTCTTGCGGCGTTGCCTCAGAAGCTCGAGCATGCGCGCCGGCACCGGTTCTTCCAGCACAGGATCGTAAAGGCGGTGGAGCTCATCCACATGGCTTCTGTGGAAGGTCACCACGGCCTTCGCGTCGGCATCGTCCTCTACGGACTGCTCGAACTCCTGACGCTCCTTATCGTCCAAGGCACCGTCAAGATATGCGTTGATATGGTTCATCGTCACACGCTTCATATCTTTTGATCCCGGAACGCCTCCGGAGGCCATCCCCCCGAGACGGAAACGATCCGCGACGCAGAGTTCAATATAGTGTGGCGGGCACGGCGTCGGGAGTGGTTTCCTACCTCATCTTATGGGGATGGTCACGGTACCGCCAAATGGTTGGCGGAGCCTATCCGTTCGTTCCCCATGGATGTTCAGCCACTCCGCGGCAGCCCTGCTCGTCTCGCTCGCGGGATGTAACAGCCACTCCGTTCGGTTGTTCCGGCGACGGATTGTCCGGACGCGACGGAAGAATCAACCTGTTGTACGGCTGCCATACCCCGCGGCGCATTCCCTGCGGTTCCCTTAGGCGGCCATCAGGTTGTTCAGCCGTTCGCGGGCCCGGCACAGGCGGGACCGGATGGTGCCGATGGAGACGTTCAGCTTCTCCGCGGCCTCCTGATAGGGGCGGCCCTCGATGGCGACCAGCTTCACGACCTTGCGCTGGCTGGGGGTGAGTGCGCCGAAGGCGCGGTCGACGTCGCGGAACACCAGCCGGGCGATCTGGGACGCCTCGACCGACATGGCGCCGTCCCACAGTTCGACCTTGGTGACGTGCTTTTCACGCTGGAGGTTGTTGAAATGCAGATTCTTCAGCATCGTGGTCAACCAGGCCTGCATGTTGGTGCCGGGCTCGAAACGATGCTGGCGGGACAGGGCGCGGGCAAGACAATCCTGGGTGAGATCCTCGGCAGCACTGACGTCGCGCGTCAATTTGCAGGCATAACGCTGCAGGTTCGGCATGCAACGGATCAGTTCGGATTCGAAACAATACGCCATTGTCGCTCTTCCTCCAGCTTCTCTTCATTCGGCGGGGCTGCCGGTCGGTGGTGACGGCGCCCCGGTCCCGAGTTCGGTTCCCGAGGGTTCGGTGGGCGATGATCGCCGTGTCGACGCGTGGTCTCTTCCGGCGCCGGCCGTATGGCCGCGCCGGTCCCGTGATTCAGTGTCGGTTGGGTGGATTCCGGTGGTGCTGCCTAGCAGTGTCCGGGCATCGGTCCGGCGCAGCACATCGAGCAGTTCGTCGTCATCAACGGTCTCCCGCTCTCCAGCCTGGGCAACTCCAAAGCGTTGATGCGCTTCGGTGTTGCTCCCGTTCGTGGTGACGTTGATTTCATAACGCGGTGGGAAGAGGCTTGTTCCCCGGCGGCCACAGCCGAAAACATCTTAGGAGGAGAAGTGATTGGAATGTGGGGGTCATCCAAACGGATGGCGGAACTGCCCGAAGGAGGATTTCAGGCGCCAGAGCCGGGCTTGCGCGGCCGCGATTCCAGGCGGCGCAGGAATTCGCCCATGATGAGGCGGTACAGCCCGTCCTTCAGCTTGGCGTCCTCGACGCCGAGGTCGATGCTGGGGTTGTCGTTGATTTCGATGACGAAGACGCCGCGCTCGCTCTGCTTCACGTCCACGCCGTAGAGACCGTCGCCGATCAGGCCCGCCGCCTTCACCGCCGTCTCGATGACCTCGCGCGGCGCCTCCTCGACGGCCAGGGTGCGCGAGGAGCCCTGTTCGGCCCGGCCGTTGCCGCCGTGCTTGACGATCTGCCAGTGCTTCTTCGCCATCAGATACTGGCAGACATAGATCGGCTGCCGGTTCAGCACGCCGACGCGCCAGTCGAACTCGGTGTACATGAACTCCTGGGCCAGGATCACGTCGGACTGCTCGAACAGGCTTTCGGCGGTCGCGTCCAGCTCGCTGCGGGTCTGCACCTTGAAGACGCCGCGGGAGAAGGAGCCGTCCGGAATCTTCAGGACGATGGGGTAGGGGATCTCCTGGTCCAGCGTCGCCAGCCCGCGCTTGTCGAAGATCACCGTCTTGGGCGCCGGGATGCGGTTGGCGCGCAGCAGCTCGGCCAGATAGACCTTGTTGGTGCATTTGAGGATCGAGTTCGGGTCGTCGATCACCGGCATGCCTTCCGCCGCCGCCTTCTTGGCGAAGCGGTAGGTGTGGTGGTCGAGATTCGTCGTCTCGCGGATGAACAGCGCGTCGAACTCGGCGAGGCGGGCGTAGTCCTTCTTCTCGATCAGCTCGAGCGCGATGCCCAGGCTTTCCCCGGCCTTGACGAATTTCTGGAGCGCGCGTGGGCTGGAGGGAGGAAGCTCCTCCTTCGGGTTGTGCAGGATGGCCAGCGTGTAGCGCGGCGGCGCCTTCGCCGTCGGCTCCCGCCAGGAGGTCCGGGTGTGGGCGTCGAGCGCCGCCTGGAACAAAGGTTCCTGGTCGGGGCGCAGGTCGGCCAGCGACAGCGGTTCCAGGGCGTGGATGGCCCAGCCCTCCTTCAGCCGCACCTGAACCTTCAGCAGGGGGCAGCGGAACAGATCGAAGATCGTGCGGGCGATGTCCTGGAACCGGGAGTCGTCGGCGTGGCCGAAGAAGAGCGTCAGGTTGAAGGACGCCTCCGGCGGGTGGTCCATCCGCTTGATCGTCTTGCGCAGCGCCTCCTCCACCTCGGCCAGCTGGCCGCGGTAGAAGGTCTTCTGCGACAGGTCCAGGATGGTCCGGACCGAGGGGATCACCCGCTCGCCGCGCGCCTCCGCCAGCAGCGAGACGTAGTAGCCGGTGCCCAGATAGCGGTAGCTGCGCGACAGGTTCAGCACCCGCGCGCCGCGCGGCGTTTGCTCCGGATGGGCGATGTAGTCGCGGGCGCTGACCACCGGCAGGCCGTCCTTCGCCCACTTCACGTCCGCCCGGCGGTCGACGACCAGCAGATGCGCCGGCATCAGGCGGCGGACCCCTTGGCGGCCCCATCGGCAGCCCGATCAGAAAGCTGGGGGCGGAGGAGAAGGGCGGCCTTCAACTGGGCCTTGCCGTAGCGGGCCATGCGCTCGAAGTCGGCTTTCGGGATCGGCATGTTCATCCGGTCGATGTGAGCGTGGTGACGATCGTACACAAGCGGATCATGAACATAGAGAAAGCGGTCGTCGGCACCGGTCACGACGACCCAATGCGGAAATTTTTCGTGATAGATCCGGTAGGAGCTGATGAGCACGATGGGGATGGCCCCGCCCGCCACCGCGTCGGCCATGTCCTGGGCGGTCAGGGTGTTGTGGCGGACGGTGGCGCCGCTGCCCTCCAGCTCGTCGAGGAAGTCCTCGTGCACGATGCGCATGACCTCCTTCTTCTCGTCGCTGCGCACGCTGTCCAGGAAGGGGGTGGCGTTGTCCTTGATGTGGATGTCCACCGCGAAGCCGCGCCGCGCCGCCGCCAGCGCCAGCCCGAACGGGCCGCAGCCGCCATGGCCGGAGGTCATGAAGACGGTCGTCGATTCCCGCCACAGGCGGATTTCCAGCTTGCGCCCCAGCTCGATCTCCGCGGGCTTCAGCGCCTTCATCGCCATCATCAGGGCCGACGGGCCGCAGGTGAAGTCCAGGGTCTGCTGGTAGTAGGGGACCAGGGGCCCGCCCAGCGGCGCGCTGGGGCCGCTGTGGCCGAGGCGCTTCTCCAGCCGCAGCGCCTCCATATGGTCTTCATAGTAATCGGTGTAGACGCCGAACTCGCGGTAGCCGGCCTTCTTGTAGAGGTCGATCGCCGCGGCGTTGTCGCGCCGCACCTCCAGCCGCAGATAGATGCAGTCGCGCGAGCGGGCGGCCTGCTCCGCCGCGGCGAGAAGGCGCTTGGCGACCCCCTGGCCGCGGTGGTCGGGATCGACGGCGAAGGAGTAGAGCCGGGCGAGCGAGGTTCCGGAATGGAAGGACACCAGCGCGTAGCCGACGACCGCCCCGCTGTGGACTTCCACAAGTCCTGTGGCCTTGGCTTTCGTCAGCAAATAATGAAAACTACGTCGGGTCAGACGGTCGGTGGCGAAGCACCGCTCCTCGATGGCCAGCAGCGCGGGAATGTCCGCCGGCTGGGCCTGACGGAGCAGGATGGTGGCGTCGCCGGGCAGGTCCTGGCGGGAATCCGCCGATACGGTATTGTCGAGCATCGGGAGGTTCAAAGAGGCTGACACGGATGCCATCTTACTCCCTCCGGCGGGGCTTCGCAGCGATTACCGACCCACGCTGCGCCGCGGGGATGGTTTGCGTTTTGACACAGCGCGTGTGGCACAAGGGCAAGTCTTGGCTGTTGCTCTGGACGAACGGCCTAGGCGATTCGACAGGTCGATTCGACTGGTTGGCGCAGCGACTTAAACGTTGCTTAACCATGGACCCCGGAAACTGCCGCCGATGGAAGACCGGCTGAATAACCGCCGCTCCAGTTGGCCCTGGAAAGAAGAAAGTCAAGACATGGACGCTCGGTATAAGTCCCGCGAGATCGAACGCCGCAGTCTGGATGTCGACGGGCTGAAGCGCTCGTTTCTGGAGTGGCTGGTCTATTCCGTCGGCAAGGACGCGCGGGCGGCGACCCGGCGCGACTGGTTCCACACCGTGGCGCTGGCCGTGCGCGACCGCCTCGTGGATCGCTGGATGGACACGACGCGGACCTATTACCAGCAGGACGCCAAGCGCGTTTACTACCTCTCGCTGGAATTCCTGATCGGCCGTCTGCTGACCAACAGCCTCGCCAACCTCGGCATCACCGACCAGTGCCGTCAGGCGCTCGACCGCATCGGCCTGAACCTCGACGACGTGGTGGAGGCGGAGCCGGACGCGGCGCTGGGCAACGGCGGTCTCGGCCGTCTGGCCGCCTGCTTCCTCGACAGCATGGCGACGGAGGGGCTGCCCGGCTACGGCTACGGCATCCGCTACGAGTTCGGCCTGTTCGAGCAGCGCTTCGAGCATGGCTGGCAGGTCGAGTATCCGGAGCAGTGGCTGCAATTCGGCAACCCGTGGGAGTTCCCGCGTCCGGAGGTGCTGTACCCCGTCCAGTTCTACGGCCGCGTCGAGGAGTTCCGGGATTCGGTGGGTGAGCGCGCCTACCGCTGGGTGGACGCCGAGCGCGTGCTGGCCATGGCCTATGACACGCCGGTGGTCGGCTACGGCGGCGACACGATCAACACGCTGCGCCTGTGGTCGGCCCGCGCCACCCGCGACTTCAATTTCGGCCACTTCAACGACGGCGCCTACATGAAGGCGGTCGAGCAGAAGGTGCTGACCGAGAATCTGAGCCGCGTCCTCTACCCGAACGACGCGACGGAGGGCGGCAAGGAGCTGCGGCTGAAGCAGGAGTATTTCTTCACCTCCGCCTCGCTCCAGGACATCCTGCGCCGCTACCTGCAGCACCATTCCAACTTCGACAGCCTGCCCGACAAGGCGGCGATCCAGCTCAACGACACGCACCCGGCCATCGGCATCGCCGAGCTGATGCGGCTGCTGGTGGACCAGCACGGCGTGACCTGGGACAAGGCGTGGGACATCACCCGCGCGACCTTCTCCTACACCAACCACACGCTGCTGCCGGAGGCGCTGGAGGCGTGGCCGGTGCGCATGATGGAGCGCGTGCTGCCGCGCCACATGCAGATCATCTACGAGATCAACGCCAAGTTCCTGAACCGCTCCAAGGCGCGGGCGGCCGGCGACAACGGGCGGCTGTCCCGCCTGTCGCTGATCGACGAGCGCGGCGACCGCCGGGTGCGCATGGGCAATCTGGCCTTCCTCGGCTCGCACAAGGTCAACGGCGTGTCGGCCCTGCACACCGAGCTGATGAAGCAGACCGTCTTCGCCGATTTCCACGCGGAGTTCCCGGAGCGCATCAACAACAAGACCAACGGCATCACGCCGCGCCGCTGGCTGCATCAGGCGAACCAGCCGCTGGCCGCGCTGATCACCAGCCGCATCGGCAACGGCTGGATCAAGGACCTCAGCCAGATCAAGGCGCTGGCCGAGAAGGCCGACGATCTGGTCTTCCGCGAGGAGTTCCGCCGCGCCAAGCGGAAGAACAAGAAGCGGCTGGCCGCCTACATCGCGCGCCAGACCGGGGTGGACGTGCAGGTCGACAGCCTGTTCGACGTGCAGGTCAAGCGCATGCACGAGTACAAGCGCCAGCTCCTGAACATCCTCCAGGCGATCGCGCTGTACAACGAGATGCGCGACAACCCGACCGTGTCCTGGGTGCCGGTGACCAAGATCTTCGCCGGCAAGGCGGCGCCGAGCTATCACATGGCCAAGCTCATCATCAAGCTCATCAACGATGTGGCGAAGGTGGTGAACCATGACCCGTCGGTGCACGACAACCTGAAGATCGTCCTGCTGCCGAACTACAACGTGACGGCGGCGGAGATCATCATGCCGGCGGCCGACCTGTCGGAGCAGATCTCCACCGCGGGCATGGAGGCGTCGGGCACCGGCAACATGAAGCTGGCACTCAACGGCGCGCTGACCATCGGCACGCTGGACGGCGCCAACGTCGAAATCCGCGAGCATGTGGGCGAGGACAATATCTTCATCTTCGGCCTGACCGCCGAGGAGGTGAACGATCTGCGGGCCAGCGGCGGCTTCAACCCGCGCGACGTCATCGCGTCGAACCCCAGCCTGAAGCGGGCGCTGGACATGATCTCCACCGGCGTCTTCTCGCCGGACGATCCCAACCGCTACCATCCGATCCTCCAGGCGCTGACCGACGGCGGCGACCATTTCCTGGTGACGGCGGACTTCTCCGAGTACTGCGAGGCGCAGCAGAAGGCCATGGACCTCTACCGCGACCAGGAGGAGTGGACGCGCAAGGCCATCCTGAACACCGCCAACATGGGCTGGTTCTCCTCCGACCGCACCATCATGGAGTACGCGACGGAGATCTGGGACGTGCATCCCGTGAAGCCGGAGCATGCGACCGAAACCGAGGGCTGACGCGGCCTCGTCCGGAGCCGGACAAAAATTGCGGTACGAAGGCGCGGGCGCTTTACAAGCCCCGCGCCTTTCGTTTATCTAGCGGGTTATGAATCGCTCGCTCGCCATCACCACCACCACGACCAAAACGACCCGCTCCGGCGGGCCGTCGGACGGTGGCGTGCGTTGATCGAGTAAGACGCTTCACCCACCACGAAGGCCCCGCCGGACACGGACGGGGCCTTGGTGTATCCGGGGCCGCCGTCCACGCTCGATGCGGGCAAGACCAAAGGACGGACCACACCCATGAGCACCTCTTCTCCTTCTCCTCGCCGCGTTGCCATCGTCGGTGCCACGGGCGCCGTCGGCCGCGAGATGGTCGATGTTCTTCACCGCCGTTCGTTCCCGGTCGCGGAACTTGGCCTGTTCGCGTCGGAGCGCAGCGCCGGCCGGACCGTCGAGACCCCGTTCGGCGAGAAGACCCTCGTGGCGTTCGACGTCGAGAAGGTGAAGGGGTACGACATCGTCCTGCTCGCCGTGTCCGGTGATTTCGCCAAGGAGCATGCGCCGGCCATCGCCGCGGGCGGGGCGCTGGTGATCGACAACTCCTCGGCCTTCCGCTACGACGACAACGTCCCGCTGATCGTGCCGGAGATCAACGCCCACGCCATGGGCGACGCCAAGCTCGTGGCCAATCCGAACTGCACCACCGCCATCGCCGTCGTGGCGCTCGGGCCCCTGCACAAGGCCTTCGGCCTCAAGCGCGTGATCGTCTCCACCTACCAGGCGACCAGCGGCGCCGGTGCGGAGGGCATGGCCGAGCTTGAGGAGCAGACCCGCAACCAGCTCGACGGCAAGCCGGTCGTCAACAGCGTGTTCCGTCACCCGATCCCCTTCAACCTGATCCCCCAGATCGACGCCTTCCAGGAGAACGGCTACACGAAGGAGGAGATGAAGGTGACCTGGGAGACCCGGAAGATCCTGGAGATCCCGGACCTGCCGGTGAGCTGCACGGCGGTGCGCATCCCGACCTACCGCGCCCATTCCGAGGCGATCACGGTCGAGACGCTGTCGCCGGTGACCCCGGACGCCGCCCGCGCCGTCCTGGCCGACGCGCCGGGCGTGGTGGTGAAGGACGTGCCGGCCGACGGCGTCTACCCGATGCCGATCAACGCCACCGGCCAGTTCGACGTCGAGGTCGGCCGCATCCGCACCAGCCTGATCTTCGGCGACCACGGTCTCGACCTCTTCGTCTGCGGCGATCAGCTCCTGAAGGGCGCCGCACTCAACGCGGTGCAGATCGCTGAACTATCGCTGTCCTAATGATTCGCTTCCGTGCTGGCGGCTTTGTCGCCAGCACGGAAGCGAATTCGAATTAACCTTATAATATAAAACCTATTTTGCCGCCTCTACTTCTATAGAGCAGATATCTATTTCTATTTCAGATGCCCTTATAAGATAGTTTTTGTTTTTACTCGCAATGTTTATTGCCCTTTTTTTACTTAATATTATGCTTGCCGAGCTTCCTGTGAATTGTATTCGGCAATCCGCATTTTTCCCATAGATTTGTATTCCTTCTAAGTAGATATAAAAATTTTCTTCTATCAATCCTATGCTCCCTACTGCAAGAGGGATGTTCTTTTTTATTAATACTTTCTCTTTGTTAAGAATTTCATTCTCTAAAATCAACGAATTAATCACTTTGTTTTTTTCAGAAATAATTGAATTAATTTCATCCATTCTGTCCTTCAGATTTTTATTTTCTTCAGATGCTAGATTGAGGTTTTTATATATTAAATCGATTTCGCTTTTTTTCTCTTGAAGTTCTTTTATGGAAACTTCGCGAGACTCTATAATATCAGCTATCTCTTTGTTTGTCTTTCCAGACAAATCAAGAAGAAACGAAAACACCCTATTTCCTAGGTTTGTTTGGCTTGATAATCCAAAAATAATCGCACAGGCAATAAATCCAATTAAAAAAGACAGAAAATTTTCCTTAACTTGCGGCCAATATTTTTCTATAATCTTATCGAACATGGGTTGCTTCTTTCGTTATATCTGGCGTGGTTTTTGATTTTTCATTATCAATTTTTTACTGACATCAATATATTATCTCCTTGATAGAAGATTATAGCTAAATCTGTTATTGATAGCGTTGACGAATTTAGCGCGAATATGGAAAAAGTTTCAACGCTGGAACCTTGTCGTCCACGCTGCTATCTATACGTCCGAACGAAGAGGGCCGTGGGGCGTTCCGCCTCCCGGCCCTCTTCGCCGTTGTCTGCACCGCTGAGTTACGGGAACGCGCATGTCCGAGCTTCTGGACGCTGTTTCCCGGCGTCGAACCTTCGCGATCATCGCGCACCCCGACGCCGGCAAGACCACCCTCACCGAAAAGCTGCTGCTGTTCGGCGGCGCCATCCAGATGGCCGGCGCCGTGAAGGCCCGCGGCGAGCAGCGCCGCGCCAAGTCGGACTGGATGAAGGTGGAGCGCGAGCGCGGCATCTCCGTGACCGCCTCCGTCATGACCTTCGATTACGAGGGGCGCACCTTCAACCTGCTGGACACGCCGGGCCACGAGGACTTCTCGGAGGACACCTACCGGACGCTGACCGCGGTGGACAGCGCCGTCATGGTGATCGACGGGGCGAAGGGCATCGAGAGCCAGACCCTGAAGCTGTTCGAGGTCTGCCGCCTGCGCGACGTGCCGATCATCACCTTCTGCAACAAGATGGACCGCGAGGCCCGCGACCCCTTCGACCTCATTTCCGAGATCGAAAGCTCGCTGGCGCTGGAGGTTACCCCGGCGAGCTGGCCCATCGGCATGGGCCGCGACTTCCTGGGTTGCTACGACCTGATCCGCGACCGCCTGATCCTGATGGACCGCACCAAAGGCGACGAGATCGACGACGGCATCGAGTGCAACGGCCTCGACGACCCGCGCCTCGACGAGCTTCTGCCGGACCATGCGGTGGCGAAGCTTCGCGAAGAGGTGGAGATGGCCCGCGGGCTGATGCCGCCCTTCGACCTGGAGGCCTACCGCGCCGGCCATCTGACGCCGATCTATTTCGGCTCGGCGATCAACAACTTCGGCGTGCGCGAGCTTCTCCAGGGGCTGGCCGAGAACGCCCCGCCGCCGCGCCCCCAGCCGGCGGAGCAGCGCTCCGTACAGCCGGACGAGGGCAAGTTCAGCGGCTTCGTGTTCAAGGTCCAGGCCAACATGGACCCCAACCACCGCGACCGCATCGCCTTCGTGCGCATCTGCTCGGGCAAGTTCAAGCGCGGCGCCAAGCTGAAGCATGTCCGGTCGGGAAAGCTGATGGCGGTGAACAACGCCGTGCTGTTCCTCGCCCGCGACCGCGAGTTGGCGGAAGAGGCGTGGCCCGGCGACATCATGGGCATCCCCAACCACGGCAGCTTGCGCATCGGCGACACGCTGACCGAGGGCGAGGACCTGCGCTTCACCGGCGTGCCGAGCTTCGCGCCGGAACTGCTCCAGCGCGTCCGGCTGGAAGACCCGATGCGCGTGAAGCACCTGCGCAAGGCGCTGGAGCATTTCGCGGAGGAGGGCGCCTCCCAGGTGTTCAAGCCGCTGACCGGGGCGGACTGGGTGGTCGGCGTGGTCGGCCAGCTGCAGTTCGAGGTGCTGGCCGCCCGCATCGAGGCGGAATACGGTCTCGCCGCCCGCTTCGAAGGGGCGGGTGTGGACGCCGCCCGCTGGATCGAGACGGACGACGAGGACCAGCTCAAGAAATTCCTCGACCTCAACCGCTCGGCGGCGGCGGAGGACCATGACGGAGCGCTGGTGTTCCTGGCCCGCAACGCCTGGCACCTGAACCGCACGCAGGAGGATTTCCCGGCCCTGCGCTTCCTGAAGACCCGCGAGCAAAACCGTAAGGTGCACACAGCGGCGTAACACTCATCCGGAGCCATGCGGAGCGCGCTGACCAAAGGCTGGTATCGCGTTCCGCGTGTTGCCCCGCCCGTGTGATTCGAGTAGCGTTCGCCGATGCAGCCTCCGCGGCGTGGTGCTGCAAGGCGTTGTGCTTCAAGCTTTTGTGGCGAGATCAAAGAAACGGCGGAATTACCGGACCCGGCTGAACCGTGGCCGGAGACCGAAAAATGAGGGGCGGCATGTTCGGTGGCGTGGAAGCCTTCTTCGACACCAGCGCGTACTTGCCTCACGGCGTGTGCCTGTTCTGGCGTCCGGAAATCCTGACCCTGCACATCGTATCCGATGTGTTGACTGGTCTTTCCTATTATTCGATTCCGGTCGCGCTGCTTTACTTCGTTCTGAAGCGCCGAGACGTCGCCTTCACCTGGATCGTCTGGCTGTTCGCCGCCTTCATCCTGGCCTGCGGCACGACGCATTTCTTCAGCCTGTGGACCTTGTGGTACCCCGACTATGCCGTGGAAGGCATCGTAAAGGCGCTGACCGCGCTGGTGTCGGTGCTGACCGCCGTGGCCCTGTGGGTGCAGATGCCCAGGGCGCTCGCTTTGCCCAGCGCCACCCAGCTCGCCGACGCCAACGGAGCCCTTCAGCGCGAGATCGAGATCCGGCGCCAGGCCGAGCTGCGCTACGCCAGCTTCTTCAACAATCTGGCCGAGGGGCTGTTCGTCGTCACGGTTCTGCCGGACGGCGCTTTCGCCTTCGACACGCTGAACCCCGCCCACGCGCGGGCGACCGGGATCGATCCGGAGACCATCCGTGGCCGGCTGGTCCGCGAGGCCGTTCCGCCGGAGACCGCGGAGGCGGTGGTCGAACGCTACAGCGCCTGCGTCGCCGCCGGTGGCCCGATCGATTACGAGGAGACGCTGGACCTTCCGGTCGGACGGCGCACGTGGCACACCGTTCTGGTGCCGGTGCGCGGCGAGGAGGGGCGGGTGGTCCAGATCCTGGGCAGTTCCCGCGACATCACCGACCGCAAGAGACTTCAGGAGGAGCTGGTCCAGACCTCCAAGCTGGCGACGCTGGGCACGCTCGCCGCCGGCATGGCCCATGAGATGAGCCAGCCCCTGAACATCATCCGGATCTGGGCCGAGAACGCCCTGTCCCGCCTGCGCGACGGCGATACCGACACCGCGCGCCTGGACAAGGTGCTGACCATCATGTCCGAGCAGGCGGAGCGCATGGGCCGCATCATCGACCATATGCGCACCTTCAGCCGCCGCGACGGCGCGACCCAGCGCTTCGAACCCGCGGCTTGCGTGCGCTCCGCCGTCGAGCTGGTGTCCAACCAGTTCGCCCTGGAAAACATCGAGATCGTGAGCGACGTTCCGACCGTCGACTGCGTCACGCGCGGGCGCCCGCTGCAGTTGGAGCAGGTTGTGATCAATCTGCTGTCCAACGCGCGCGACGCGATCCTGGAATGGCGGGCCGACCCCAACGGGTCGCCGGCGGCCGGGCGGATCGCCGTCGGGATGCGCTGCGACCTCACCGCCGGCCGGGCTGTCATCACCATCACCGACGACGGTGGCGGCATCGATCCGGACATCCTGCCGCGCATCTTCGACCCCTTCTTCACGACCAAGGAGGTCGGAAAGGGGTCGGGCCTCGGCCTGTCCATCGGCTACGGCATCGTCGATTCGATGGGCGGCCGGATCGACGCCGCAAACGTAAGCCACGACGACGGAAGCCGCGGCGTCCGTTTCACCATCACCCTGCCGGTGTCCCATCCCTCCGTTCAGGACGTGGAGCGCGCTCATGCCTGACCCCGTCACCGCTCCGCTGCATGTCCTGGTGGCCGAGGACGAAGCCCTCGCCGCCATGGCGCTGGAGGATTTCCTGTCCCGCAAGGGATACCGCGTCACCCTGGCCCAGGACGGGCAGGAGGGGCTGGAGCGCTACAGCGCCGACCCTGCCGACCTCGTCATCACCGATCTGCGCATGCCGCGGATGGACGGCCGTGCCCTGATCCGCGAGCTGCGGACCCGGGCGGCCGGGCTGCCGATCCTGGTGATGACCGGCTTCCTGTCGATGGAGGCGGGGGAGGACGACCTGACGTCTGACCGCTGGCAGCCGCTGGTGGTGCTGCGCAAGCCGGTCAGCCCTCAGGTCATCCTGGACACGCTCGCCAGCCTCGCCCAGGCGGCGAAGCTGCGGCCGGCGTGATCCCAACCCGTCAGAAGCGGTCGCGCAGATCCGGCAGCGGAACGATGCGGACCCCCTTGGCCTCAAGGGTGCGGCGCAGGTTGCCGGCCATGGCGACGGCGCTCGGCTCGTCGCCGTGGACGCAGACGGAATGGACGGTGCAGGGAATGCGCGTGCCGGTCACCGACAGGATCACGCCGTCCTCCAGCATGCGCAGGACGTTGGCCGCCGCCACGTCCGGGTCGTGGACCATCGCGCCGGGCTGGCCGCGCGGCACGAGGTTGCCATTGTCGTCGTAGGCGCGGTCGGCGAAGACCTCCTCCGCCGTCGGCAGGCCCAGCGTCCGCCCGGCCCGCGCCATTTCCGACCCGGCGGTGGCGAGATAGATCAGGTTGGGATCGACGCCCTTGATCGCCCGCCCGATCGCCAGAGCCAGCCCCTCGTCCACCGCCGCCATGTTGTTCAGCGCGCCGTGCGCCTTCACATGGGTGACCGACCCGCCGGCAGCGGCGGCGACGCCCATCAGCGCGCCGATCTGATAGGCGACCATCGCCTCGACCTCCGCCGCCGACATGCGCAGCGGGCGGCGCCCGAAGCCTTGGAGATCGGGGTAGGAGGGGTGGGCGCCCAGGCTGACGCCCTTCGCCACCGCGTTCCGGACGGTCCGCGTCATCACCAGCGGGTCGCCCGCATGGAAGCCGCAGGCGATGTTGGCGGAGGCGACGATGCCGAGCATGGAGTCGTCGTCGCCGATGTCGTAGGCGCCGAAGCCCTCGCCCAGGTCGGCGTTCAGATTCACGGTGATGGTCATGGTGCCCTCCCGCACATCTCTTCCCGGTTCAGGATGTCGCCGTTGCCGTTGACGATGTCGACGACCCCGGACACGAGGTTTTCCGCGTAAAGCGCGTCCAGATCGACGCCGCCCGCCGGACGCACCGGGCGGATGGCGCGGACCCAGGCGGCGATGGTCTGTTCCTGGCGCCGCCGGATCGCCTCCGCCTCCTCCACCGTGACGGCGCGGAAGCTGAGGGCGCCGCCGGGGCTCAGCCGGCCGACGCGGGGCAGATCGGCGGAGATCACCGTGGCGATCTTGGCGTAGCCGCCCGCCGTCTGGTGGTCGTTCAGCAGAAGGATCGGCTGGCCGTTGCCCGGCACCTGGATGGAGCCGGTGACCAGCCCGTCCGACGGAATGTCGGCCGAGCCGGTGTGGGCGAGCGTCGGCCCGTCGAGCCGCAGGCCCATGCGGTCGGCGTCCTTGCCGACGCGGTAGCTGGCCGACAGGAAGGTCTCCAGCGCCTCCGCGGTGAAGCGGTCCTCCTGCGGACCGAGCACCACCCGCACCGGCCCGCCGCCATAATCGGGCGGTTCCGGCAGTTCCACATCGGTGCCCGGCGGGGCGTCGTTGCGGTTGAGCGGCAGGCGCGCCCCGTCGCCCAGCGGCTTGCCGCCGAGCGGCCCGATGCCGGCGCGGACGTAGGTGGACAGGCTGCCCAGGAAGGGCTCCAGCGCGAAGCCGCCGGCGACCGCCAGATAGGCCACCGCCGCCCCGCTGACGGCGCCCAGCTTCAGCACGTCGCCGGGCGCCAGCGTGTGGCTGCGGTGGGGTTCCAGCGGCTGCGGCGATTGCCCCTCGCGCTCCAGGCTCAGCGCCATCGGGCCGACGACGGCGATCCGGACGCCGTCGGCCTCCACCTTCAGGGCGGGGCCAAGCAGGGCGATTTCCACTCCCGCCGTGCCCTCGGGGTTGCCGACGAGCGCGTTGGCGAGGCGCAGGGCGATCGGGTCCAGCGCGCCGGCCACCGGCATGCCGAGTTCCTGATGGCCGAAGCGGCCGAGGTCCTGGATGGTGGCGAACAGCCCCGGCCGGACGATGGTGAGGCAGGGGGCAGGGGAGGGCGCGCTCATGGCTCGGCCCTCAGCGTGTCGGGATCGAAGCGACCCGCCGCGGCCTCGCGGGACAGCGCGTCGAAGCGGTCGCGGTCCACCGCCTCGAACCGCACCCGGTCGCCGGCGGCGAGCAGGACCGGCGAGGGGCGGGCGCCGTCGTAAAGCGGCACCGGGCAGCGCCCGATCAGGTGCCAGCCGCCGGGGCTCTCCCAGGGATAGACGGTGGTCAGCCGCCCGGCGGTGGCGACGGAACCCGCCGGCACACGGACGCGCGGCTCGCTCCGGCGCGGCTTTTCCAGGTCCGCCGGCAGGTCGCCCATGTAGGCGAAGCCCGGCATGAAGCCCAGCATGTAGACGAAATACTCGGTCGATCCGTGGAGGTCGATCAGCCGCTCCGCCGACAGGCCGAGCGACGCGGACAGCTCCGCGAGGTCCGGCCCCAACTCCGCGTCGTAGCAGACGGGCAGCCGCCACAGCGTGCCGTCGGCCGGCGCGTCCCCGGCGTGGGCCAGTTCCGCCTCCACGGCAGCCTGAACCTCGTGGCGGCTGGTCACCGCCGGGTCGTAGACGACCTGGAGCGAGCGGAAGGTCGGCACCGTCTCCACCAGACCCGGCGGGGCGGCGGCCTTCAGGCGGGCGTGCAGGGCCATGACGCGGGCGTTGGTCGGGCGGTCGATGCCCTCGCCGAACTCCACGTTGAAGGCCGTGTCGCCCGCCGTTGTGAAACGGACGTCCATGATGCCGCTCCTCAGCCGATCATCAGCGAGGGCAGCCACGTCACCATGCCCGGGAAGATCCAGAGCAGCGCCACCATCAGGATCATCAGCATGAAGAAGGGCAGGCTGGCCTTGCCGATCGTGAAGATGCTCTTGCCCGTCATCGATTGCAGGACGAACAGGTTGAAGCCCACCGGCGGCGTGATCTGGGCCATCTCCACCACGATGATGATGTAGATGCCGAACCACAGCAGGTCGATCCCGGCGTTCTGCACCATCGGCAGGATGACCGAGGTGGTCAGCACCACCATCGAGATGCCGTCGAGGAAGCAGCCCATGACGATGAAGAACAGCGTCAGCACGACCAGCAGCGATGCGGTGGAGAGCTGCATGGAGGTGATCCATTCCGCCAACAGGCGCGGAATGCCGGTGTAGCCCATGGCGACGGTCAGGAAAGCCGCCCCCGCCAGGATGAAGCCGATCATGCAGGAGGTGTGGGCCGCGCCCATCACGCTGTCGCGGAAGGTTGCCCAGCTCATCGTGCCGGTGACCATCGCCAGCAGCAACGATCCCAGAACGCCGATGCCCGCGGCCTCCGTCGGCGTGGCGATGCCCGCGTAGATGGAGCCGAGCACGCCGGCGATCAGCAGCATGACGGGGATCAGCGACCCGGTGTCGCGGATCTTCTCCATGAAGCTCTGGCGCGCCTCGCGCGGCGGCACGCGGTCGGGATTGAGCAGGGACCAGCCGCCCACATAGAGCATGAACAAGCCGGTCAGCACGATGCCTGGAATGACGCCGGCGATGAACAGCCGGGCGATCGACACGTCCGCCGCCACGCCGTAGACGATCATGATGATCGAGGGCGGAATCAGCAGGCCCAGCGTGCCGGCGCCGGCCAGCGAGCCGACGATCATCATCGGGTCGTAGCCGCGACGGGTCAGTTCCGGAATGGTCATCCGCCCGATGGTCGCGGCGGTCGCGGCGGAGGAGCCGGAGACGGCGGCGAAGATCGTGCAGCCGACGATGTTGACGTGCATCAGCCGTCCGGGCAGCCAGCCCGTCCAGGGCGCCAGCCCCTTGAACATGTCCGACGAGATTCGCGTTCGGAACAGGATCTCGCCCATCCAGATGAACAGGGGCAGGGCGGTCAGGGTCCAGCTCGTGCTGGCGCCCCAGATGTTGGTCGCCATGACCATGCCGACGGGGCGGGTGGTGAACAGCGCCATGGCGACGAAGCCGACGCCGGCCAGCGCCAGCGCCACCCAGATGCCGGTCCCCAGCATCAGGAGCATCGTCACCACGACGACGATGGAAGCGGTCGTCTGGTCCATCGGTCAGCCCTCGCTCTGCATGCCGGCGCTTTGGTAGGACGCCTCGCGCCCCTGGATCACCGCCAGCAGGTCGTCCAGGAAGGCGACCACGAGGATCACCAGCCCGACGCCCATGGCGGCCTGCGGAATCCACAGCGGGATGGGCAGCACGCCCTGTCCCAGATCGCCGAAATCGTAGGAATCGTAGGTCATGCGCAGCCAGTACCACGCGAAGTAGCCGCTCAGCGCCGTGCCGAAGCCGAGACAGACCAGCTCCACGACGCGCCGGGGGCCACCGCGCAGCCGGTCCACCAGAACGCCGACGCGGATGTGCGCGCCGCGGCGCAGCGCCGGACCGAGCATCAGGAAGAAGGAGGCGGCCATGCAGTAGCCGGCCAGCTCGTCGGCTCCCGGCACCATGCGGTTGGCCAGCCGGGCGAAGACCTGGGACACGATCAGCACGGCGATCAGCACCAGGAACACCGCGCCCAGGATCTCGGCGGCGCGGTAAAGGAAGGTCAATGCGGTGCGCATGGCGCGACCACCTCCGGGTAGGGCGGGCGGGATTTTTTTTGGTGGTGGGCGTATTGCCCCCACCCCGGCCCTCCCCCGCTAACGCAGGGGAGGGAGTTTAAATCCCCTCCCCTGCGAAGCGGTGGAGGGTTAGGGTGGGGGCCAGCGTCGCCGCCGCTTACTTCCGGAAGGCCGAAATGATCGCCTCGCCGTCGGCGCCGGCGGCCTTGGTCCACTCGTCGGTCATCGTCTTGCCGATGGCGGCGAAGCCGTCCTTGATCGCCGGGGACGGGGTCAGCACCTTCATGCCGTTGCCGGACAGCGTCTGGTTCAGCTCCGCCGTCTTCTTCTCCCACTCGGTCCAGCCGGTGGCCTCGGCCTTGGCGGCGGCCTGCTCGACGGCCTTCTTCGTGGCGTCGTCCAGGCCCTTCCAGACCTCGGTGCTGACAAACACCATGTTGCGCGGCAGCCAGGCCTGCACGTCGTAATAGACGTTCACGAAGTCCCACGCCTTGGTGTCGACGCCGGTGGCGGCGGAGGTCATCATCGCGGTGACGATGCCGGTGCCGAAGGCCTGCGACACCTCGGCGGCCTCGATCTTGGTCGGCACGGCGCCGGCCAGCTCGGCGATGCGGGTGGTCGCCGGGTTGTAGGCGCGGAACTTCTGCCCCTTCAGGTCCGCGACGGAGCTGATTTCCTGCTTCACGTAGAGGCCCTGCGGCGGCCACGGAATCGAGTAGAGAAGCTTCAGGCGCTGACGCTCCAGCTTCTTCTCCAGATAGGGCTTCGACACCTCGTAGAGCTTCTTCGAGGCGGCGAAGTCGGTCGCCAGGAAGGGCACGGAATCGAGGCCGTAGAGCGGGTCCTCGTTCGCCCAGGAGCTGATGAGCACCTCGCCGATCTGGGCCTGGCCCGACTGGACGGCGCGCTTGATCTCCGGATGCTTGACCAGCGAGCCGTTGGAATGAACGGTGATCTGGATCTTGCCGTTGGTCGCCGCCTTCACGTCCTCGGCGAACTGGCGCACCGTGATGGTGTGCAGGTTCGTGTCGGGGTAAGGGGTCGGCATGTCCCAGGTCTCGGCGAAGGCCGCGACCGGTGTGGCGCAGAGGCCGATTCCGAAGGCGGCGGCGGCAAGGCGGGTCCGCAGGGTGATCGCGGTCATGTGATGAAACTCCCTGTTCTTATCGGAAAAGTTGCGCGACCGAAGGGGGCACGCCCTCCAGCTCGGCGTTCAGCCGGTCGGTGACCAGCATGTGGCCGGGGCTGTGGGCGATGGCGAAGGGCAGGCGGGCGGCGGCGAGCGCCACCTGGGGGGTGACCCCGCAGGCCCAGAAGACGGGGACCTCGCCGGGGGCGAGCGGAACGGCGTCGCCGAACTCCGGCTGCGACAGGTCGCGGATGCCGAGCGCCGCCGGGTCGCCGATGTGCACCGGCGCGCCGTGGACGGCGGCGTAGCGCCCGGTCACCGCGGCGGCGCGTTCGGCCTGGGCGGGCGTCATCGGACGCATCGACACCACCATGCGGCCGGCGAAGGGCGGGACGGCCACGCAGTCCCGGTCGGTCACGTACATCGGCACGTTGCAGCCGCGCTCGATGTGGCGGACCGGCAGGCCGGCGGCGAGCAGCGCCTCCTCGAAGGAGAAGGAGCAGCCGATGGCGAAGGCGACCAGATCGTCGCGCCAGACCGACAGCAGGTCCTCCGGCTCCTCGGCCAGCCGGCCGTCGCGGTAGACGCGGTAGCGTGGGAAGTCGGTGCGCAGGTCGAGGTCCGCGCCAAGCTCCGCGAAGCGGTGATCACCCGGCGCCGACACGGCGAGCAGCGGGCAGGGCACCGGGTTGGCGCGGCAGAACCGCTCGAAGGCAGGGGCCACATCGGCGGGGACGATGGCGAGGTTTGCCTGCACATGGCCCGGCGCCAGCCCGGCGGTCGGCCCGCGATGCTCCCCCCGGCGGATCGCCAGCCGGGCCAGCAGGGCGGTGGACGCGGTATCGTGTGGAAACGGGGTGCTTGGGGTCACGGACTGCATGGCGGGCAAAACCTCGGTGACCGAACTGTTGTGTCCTAAGGGTTCACGCATCGGACCGATCCGTCAAATTTTCATTTTGGATCGTTTGCGATAAACGGCGTTTATCAGTGGGCGTCCCGTGCCGCTGCGCCCTCACGATCTCCAATGCCATGTCCGCCACGATGGGCACCAGCGGGTTGTCGCTGTCCACCGGGTGGCAGATGGTGAAGTCGAGGTCGGGCAGCGGGTCCTCCGCCGGGATCAGCCGCAGCAGCCCTTCGGCCAGTTCGCGCTCGATCACGGCGGGCGGGATGGCGCTGATGCCGATGCCGTCCAGGGTCATCCGCACGATGCTGGCAAGCGAGCTGTTGCCGTAGAAGCGCAGCGGCGGCAGGCCGGGCCGCTTGAACATCTGCTGGATGGCCACCGACGGCTTGGTCTGGCGGGAAAAGGTGATGACCGGGTAGCGCGCCAGATCGGCCAGCCCCAGCCGCCCGGCGGGCAGGTCGAGCGACGGGCTGGCCACCCAGGCCATGGGATAGCTGCTCAGCGCCTCGTTGCGCATGTCCGGCTCGGCCACCGGTCCCAGCATGAAGGCGATGTCGAGGTCGTGCGTCAGCAGCCCGTTGCGCAGGTGGATGGAGGTGTCGACCTCGATCTCCAGGCTGACCAGGGGAAAGCGGTTGTGCAGCCGCTCGATCAGGCGGCTGAGCCAGGTGTGGACGATGGTTTCCGCGACGCCGAGCCGGATCAGACCGCGCAGGGTCGTGGATTCGGCGACCGCGTGGACCAGCTCGGCCTGGAGCGTCAGCATCCGCTCGGCGTGGTCCAGCAGTTCCATGCCCTTCAGCGTCAGCGTGACCCGCCGCGTGCCGCGGTTGAACAGCTGGACGCCCAGCTCCTTTTCCAACTGGGCGATGCGGGCCGAGATGGCGGGCTGGGTGGTGTTCAGCCGCCCCGCCGCGGCGCGGAAGCCGCCCAAACGGGCGATCCACACGAAGGCTTCCAAATTCTTTAGGTCCAGCATCGCCGAATCGCTCCGCAGCCCATACCCGCTGTTACAGTCTGTTACCAAATGGCTGTAGGATGGACATTAACCTGCAAAGCCTCTCCTGCGATAATGGGCCGCATTGCCTTATGGCGGGATGGCGCGCTCCGGCCGGACCGGGCAGCCCCACCGGGAGTTCGATGTGACGAAACGCATAGCGCTGTTTGCGCTTCTGCTGGCCGCCCTGATGGGCGGCGGTTACTGGTACACGCACCGGGCGGGCGGGGCCGACGCGCAGACGGCCAAGGCCGCCGCCCCGGCCGGACCGCGCGCCCTCCCGGTGGTCATCCGCCCGGTCGAGCAGCGCGCGGTGCCGGAGCGGCTGGGCACCATCGGCTCGGTCCAGCCGCTGGCCGCCATCGCCATCAAGGCGCGCGTCGATTCGGTCGTCGAGACGGTTCATTTCACCGAAGGGCAGGAGGTGAAGGCGGGCGACCTGCTCTTCACCCTCGACTCCCGCGCGCTGGAGGCTCAGCTCCGTCAGGCCCAGGCCAATCTGGAGCGCGACCGCGCCAACCTCGACAAGGCGCGCGGCGACGTGAAGCGGTACGAGCAGCTCGTCCGCTCCAACACCGTGGCGCGCCAGCAGTACGACGCGGCGGTGGCCGCCGCCGACGCACTGGAGGCCACGGTGAAGGCCGGGCAGGCGGCCATCGAGGCGGCCAAGGTCTCGCTCAGCTTCACCCGCATCACCGCCCCCATGGACGGGCGCACCGGCGCGGTGAACGCCAAGGCGGGCACGATGGTCCGCGCGGCGGACGCCACCCCTCTGGTCACGCTGACCCAGCTCCGCCCGATCACCGTCGCCTTCAACGTGCCGGAGCGCCATCTGCCTGCCATCCGCGCGGCGATGGAGACGAGCACGCTGGCGGTCACCGCCGGCATTCCCGGCGCCGCCGTCCCACCCGCCGAGGGCGTCCTGAACTTTGTGGACAGCCAGGTCGACCAGCAGACCGGCACGATCCTGGTGAAGGGCCAGTTCGGCAACGCCGACACGCGGCTGTGGCCCGGCCAGTTCGTCGACGTGGTGCTGACCCTGCGGGTCGAGCCGCAGGCGCTGACCCTGCCGGAGGAGGCGGTGCAGACCGGCCAGCAGGGCCGTTTCGTCTATGTGGTCAAGCCCGACGACACGGTTGAGATCCGCAACGTCGCCGTGGCGCGCAGCCAGGAGGGCGTCGCCGTCATCGCCGACGGGCTCCAGGCCGGTGAGCGCGTGGTGGTCGACGGCCAGTCCCGCCTCTATCCCGGCGCCAAGGTCGCCGCCGCCAAGAATGGCGGCAAGGAGGGCGCCAACGGCAAGGCTCCGCTCTCCGGAGGCGCGTCATGACCCTCTCGGAGCTGTGCATCCGCCGTCCGGTGATGACCATCCTGCTGACGGCGGCGCTGGTTCTGGGAGGCCTTGCGGCCTACCGGCAACTGCCCGTCGCGGCGCTGCCGCGGGTGGATTTCCCGGTCATCAACGTCTCCGCCACGCTGCCCGGCGCCAGCCCGGAAACCATGGCGGCCTCGGTCGCCAGCCCGCTGGAGCGTGAGTTCTCGACCATCGCCGGCATCGACACGATCACCTCGACGTCGAGCCTCGGCAACACCTCGATCACCATCCAGTTCGTCCTGGAGCGCGACATCGACGCCGCCGCCCAGGACGTGCAGGCGGCCATCGCCCGCACCCAGCGCCGCCTGCCGGCGGAGATGACCACCGCCCCCAGCTACCGCAAGGTGAACCCGGCCGACCAGCCGGTGCTGATGCTGGCCCTGTCGTCGCCGACGCTGACCCTGTCGGCGCTCAACGATTTCGCGGAGACCGCGGTCCAGCCCAAGGTCGCCACCCTGCCGGGCGTCGCCCAGGTGCAGATCTACGGCGCGCAGAAATACGCCGTGCGCGTCCAGGTGGACCCCAACGCGCTGGCCGTGCGCGGAATCGGCATCGACGAGCTTCAGCGGTCGCTGGCCGCCGCCAACGCCAACACCCCGGTCGGCACGCTGTCCGGCGCCAAGCAGCAGCTCGTGCTGGCCGCCAACCCGCAGCTTCCCGACGCCGAGGCCTTCCGCGGCCTGATCGTCGCCTACCGCAACGGCGCCCCGGTCCGTCTGGGCGACGTGGCGACCGTGCTGGACAGCGTCGAGAACGCCCGAACGGCTAGCTGGCACAACGGCACCCGCGCCATCGTCATGGCGGTGCAGCGCCAGCCCGACGCCAACACGGTGGACGTGGTCGACCGGGTGCGCAACCTGCTGCCCAGCTTCCGCGCTCAGCTTCCGCCCAGCGCGAAGGTCGAGGTGGTGAACGACCGCTCCACCTCGATCCGCGAGGCGGTGGAGGACGTGCAGTTCACGCTGGGCCTGACCATCGCGCTCGTCGTTCTGGTCATTTTCCTGTTCCTGCGCCGCCTGACCGCGACGATGATCCCGGCGCTGACCGTTCCGATCTCGCTGATTGCGACGGCGGGCGGGATGCATCTGATGGGCTTTTCCATCGACAACATCTCGCTGATGGCGCTGACGCTGGCGGTCGGCCTCGTCGTCGACGACGCCATCGTGATGATGGAGAACATTGTCCGCTACGTCGAAGAGGGGATGCAGCCCTTCGAGGCGGCCCTCAAGGGCTCGCGGGAGATCGGCTTCACCATCATCTCCATCACCCTGTCGCTGGTGGCGGTGTTCATCCCGATCCTGCTGATGGGCGGGGTGGTCGGGCGCGTCTTCCACGAGTTCGCGCTGGTGGTGACCATGGCGATCAGCGCCTCGGCCTTCGTGGCGCTGACGCTGACGCCGATGATGTGCGCCCGCATGCTGACCCACGAACCGCATGGCGCCAAGGAGGGCTGGTTCGGCCGCGTCCTGGAGGGCGGATTCAGCGCGCTGCACCGCGGCTACGCCGTGACCCTGCGGATGGCGCTGAGGCACCGCCCGGTGATGGGGCTGGTCATGATCGCGACGGTGGTCGGCTCCGCCCTGCTGTTCCAGGCGATTCCCAAGGGCTTCTTCCCGACCGAGGACATCGGCCAGATCTCCGTCTCGACGGAGGCCGCGCCCGACATCTCCTTCCCGGCGATGGCCGAACGGCAGCAGGAGGTGGCGCGGATCATCCAGGCCCATCCGGCGGTGGCGGACATGACCTCGTCGGTCGCCATCGGCGGCAATTCGGTCAACACCGGCCGCATGTTCGTCGTGCTGAAGCCGCGCGCCGAACGCCCGCCGGCCGGCGAGGTGATCCAGCAGCTCCGACGCCAGCTCGCCGGCATCCCCGGCATGGCGGTCTACATGCAGCCGGTGCAGAATCTCCGCATCGGCGGCCGTTCCTCCAAGAACGAGTTCCAGTACACGATCCAGGGCCTGAACACGGAGGAGCTGTACGCCTGGTCCGCAAGGCTGGAGCGTGCGATGCACGACATCCCGATCCTGCAGGACGTGACCAGCGATCTTCAGCTCAACAGCCCGCAGGCCTATGTGCATGTGGACCGCGAGAAGGCGGCGACGCTGGGGATCGGCGTCGATCAGGTGCGCTCCACCCTCTACAGCGCCTTCGGCCAGCGGCAGGTCTCGACGATCTACACGCCGACCAACGACTATCAGGTGCTGATCGAGCTGGCGCCGAAGTACCAGCAGGACGACAACGCGCTGTCGCGAATCTATGTGCGCTCCGGCTCCGGAAAGCTGGTGCCGCTGGACGCCTTCGCCAGCGTGCAGCGCACCGCCGGTCCGCTGACGGTCAATCACCAGGGCCAGTTGCCCGCCGTGACCCTGTCCTTCAACGTGGCGCCCGGCCATTCGCTGGGCGAGGCGGTGAACGCCGTCCGGCAGGCGGAGATGGAGATGGCCCTGCCGCCGGGCATAACCACCGGCTTCGCCGGCACCGCCCAGGTGTTCGAGGACGCGCAGAAGAGCCAGGGGCTGCTTCTGCTCGCCGCGGTGCTGGTGATCTACATCGTGCTTGGCGTGCTGTACGAGAGCTTCATCCACCCGCTGACCATCCTGTCCGGCCTGCCGTCCGCGGCCATCGGGGCGCTGGCGACGCTGATGGTGTTCGGGCAGGAGCTGAGCGTCATCGCGATCATCGGCATCCTGATGCTGATCGGCATCGTGAAGAAGAACGCGATCATGATGATCGACTTCGCCATCGACGCGCAGCGCAACCAGGGCATGACCGCGCGCGAGGCGATCGAGCAGGCCTGCCTGCTGCGCTTCCGCCCGATCATGATGACGACCATGGCGGCGATCATGGGCACCCTGCCCATCGCCGTCGCCCACGGCGCCGCCGCGGAGCTTCGCCAGCCGCTCGGCCTTGCGGTGGTCGGCGGCCTGTGCGTGTCGCAGATTCTGACGCTCTACATCACGCCGGTGCTGTTCCTTTACATGGAGGACGCCGGCAACGCCGTCTCCCGTCTGTGGAAGCGCCGTCACGGCGCCGCCACGGAAGCGCCGCAGCCGGTGCCGGGCGCGGAGTGATATCTCCACATGGTTGTTTTCCCTCTCCCCTCCGGGGAGAGGGTTAGGGTGAGGGGGTTGCGCGTGGCGGATCGTCCGGCACAAGCGCAACCCCCTCACCGGCTCTCAGCGGATGCCAGAGGCATCCGCCTGCCGCCGTCAGCGCTGGCTTTCAGCCAGCGCGAGAGGCCCTTCGGGCCACCCTCTCCCCAGAGGGGAGAGGGTTTTTGACAGCGCCGGCCAGCCGCTTTACCAGCTCGCGGCTGTGGCTGGGCAGGGCGTCCAGCCGGCGGACGCAGACGACCAGCGAGCGGACCGCCCAAGGGTCGGTCAGGCGCACCGCGCGGATTTTCGTGAAGCGGCGGCAGCGCTTCGCCGAGGCTTCCGGAACGATGCCGAGCCCCACCCCCTGCTCGACCATCCGGCAGATCCCGTCGAAGCCACGCACCCGCACGCGCAGCTTCAGCGGGCGGCCGGCGCGGATGGCGTGCTCGTTGATGTGCTGCTGAAGGGCGTTGCGCGCCGCCAGCCCGACGAAATCCTCCTCCAGAATCTCGCGCAAGGCGACGCTGCGGCGGTTGGCCAGCGGATGGCCGTGCGGCGTGACCAGCACCATGCGGTCGGTGCGGAAGGGAAACACCTCCAGCCCCGACAGGTCGGCGTGATCGGACACCACCCCGGCGTCGGCCAGACCCTCCGCCACCGCCCGCACGATCTCATGGCTGGGCCTTTCCTCCAGGTCGATGTCGATGTTGGGGTGGGCGGCGAGGAAGGGCGCCAGGGCCTCGGGCAGGAATTCGGCCAGGGCGGCGGTGTTGGACAGCAGCCGGACATGCCCTTTCAGCCCCTTGGCGTAATCGCCCAACTCGCCGCGCATCCGCTCCACCTGCTGGAGGAGGAGACGGGCGTGGTGGACCAGCGCCTCGCCCGCCGGGGTCGGGCGGACGCCGCGCCGCCCGCGCTCCAGCAGCGGCACGCCGAGCGTCTCCTCCATCCCGCGGATGCGCGCGCTCGCCGAGGCGAGGGCGAGGTGCGTGCGCTCCGCGCCGTGGGTGATGCTCTCCGCCTCCGCCACGTTCAGGAACAGCCGCAGGTCGGTCAGGTCGAAGCGCATGGGGCGGGTCTCCGGCGGAGGCTCAGCCTTCGTTTGAGCCGAAGGCTGGCTGTGTGACATCCACATTGCCGGAAGCCGTGGGCGGGCTTCAAGTGGTGGCATGACCGACCTTCCCATCCTCATCATCGCCGCCATGGCCCTGACCTTCCTGCTCGCCGGGTTCGTCAAGGGCATGATCGGCCTGGGCCTGCCGACCGTCGCCATGGGTCTGCTCGGCCTCGTCATGCCGCCCGCCGAGGCGGCGGTGATCCTGATCGTGCCTTCGCTGGTGACGAATCTCTGGCAGTTGGCCTTCGGCCCCGGCCTGGGCGCCACCATCGAGCGGTTCTGGCCGATGATGCTGGGGATCACGCTGGGCACCTGGGCCGGGGCGGGGCTGCTGGCCGGCGCCTCGTCGGGGCAGGCCGCGGCGGCTCTGGGCGGGGCCTTGGCGGTCTACGCCTTGGCCGGGCTGGTGAAGCTGCCGCTGCGGGTGCCGCCCGCGGCGGAATCCTGGCTGTCGCCGCTGGTCGGCGTGGCGACCGGCGTGGTGACGGCGGCCACCGGCGTCTTCGTCATCCCCGCCGTGCCCTACCTCCAGGCGCTGGAGCTGGAGCGCGACCGGCTGATCCAGGCGCTCGGCCTGTCCTTCACGGTGTCCACGCTGGCTCTGGCGGCCGGGCTGGCGCAACACGGGCTGTTCGAGGGCACGCTGGCCTGGGGATCACTGGCCTCGCTGCTGCCGGCTCTGGCCGGGATGGCGCTCGGCCAGAGCCTCCGCCGGCGGGTGCGGGCGGAGGCGTTCCGGCGCTGCTTCTTCCTCGGCCTGCTGGCGCTCGGGCTGTTCCTGATGCTGGAGCATCTGGGGTGAAGAGCTACTCCGCGGCCGTGCCCTGTGCAGCCGTGCCGTGCGCCACCGCGTCCGGGTCCTTGTGGGCGAACCAGCGCTTGAAGCGCCGGGACAGCGCGTCGAGGTAGGTGAGGATCACCGGAACCACCAGCAGGGTGAGCAGGGTGGAGCTGATGAGGCCGCTGATCACCGCGTGGGCCATGGGCGCGCGCTGCTGCGCGCCCTCGCCGATGCCGAGCGCCAGCGGGATCATGCCGAAGATCATCGCCATGGTGGTCATGACGATGGGGCGCAGGCGGATGATGCCGGCCTCAACCACCGCGTCGCGCAGCTCCACCCCGCGGGCGCGGGCCTGGTTGGCGAAGTCGACCAGCAGGATCGCGTTCTTGGTCACCAGACCCATCAGCATGATGAAGCCGATGGCGCTGAAGATGTTCAGAGTGGAGCCGGCGACCAGAAGCCCCAGGAACACCCCGACCAGCGACAGCGGCAGCGACATCATGATGGCGATGGGCTGAAGGAAGCTGCCGAACTGGGAGGCCAGAATCAGGTAGATCAGGATCACCGCCAGCAGCAGCGCCTGGGTGGCGTAGCCCGTCGTCTCGGCGATGTCCTTGGTCGAGCCGCCGAAGACGATGCGGTAGCCGGGCGGCAGCTTGATCTCCGCGATGGCCGCCTGAAGCTCCTTGCCGGCGTCGCCGGCCGGACGGCCCTGGACGTTGGCCTGGACGTTGACCTCGCGCGACAGGTCGCGGCGGTTGATCTGCGACGCGCCGAGCGTCGTCTCGACCCGGCTGACCTGCGACAGCGGCACCATGCGCGGCGCCCCCTCGGCGTCGTTGGAGCCGGTCAGGTAGATGCGGTCGAGGTCGGCGCGGCCCACCCGGTCGCTTTCCGGCAGACGGACCAGCACGTCGTAGGTCTCGCCGTCCGGCGCCTTCCAGGTCGACACCTTGTCGCCGGCGAAGAGGGGACGCAGCGTGTTCGCCACCTGCGCCGTGCCGATGCCCAGATCGCTCGCCAGATCGCGCTCCAGCCGCACCGACAGGGTCGGCTTGGCCGCCTTCAGGCTGACGTCCACGTCGACGAAGCCGCGGATGCCGGCCATGGCGGCGGTGACCTGCTTGCCGATGCGGTCCAGCTCCGCGATGTCGCGGCCCTGGACGGACACCTGGATCTGCTTCTGCACGCCGCCGACGCCGGGAATGCCGATGCCGATCTGGACGCCGGGGATCGCCGACAGCCGGTCGCGCAGCGGCGGGGCCAGCGTGTTGGGTGTGCGGGTGCGCTGGTCGATCGGCTTCAGCCGGACATAGACGCTGCCCCGGTTCTTGCCGACCGACGCCCCCGTGTTGACCGTGGAGTAGGTGTAGGCGACCTCCGGGAACTCGCGGATCGCCGCCTCGACCTGCCGCAGCTTGGCCGCCGTGTAGTCGAGGGACGAGCCGACCGGCGTCTCCACATCGACGATGGACTCCCCGAGGTCGGCGGCGGGCACGAACTCCACGCCGATGCGCGGCACCAGGAAGAAGCTGCCGACGAAGATCCCGAGCGCCATCAGCAGGACGAGCCAGCGCCAGCGCAGCGCCCAGCGGAGCGTCCGGCCATAGACCCGCGCCAGCGCGTCGAAAGCGGCCTGGAAGCCCGCCGCGAAGCGCCCGAAGACGCCGCGCCCGTGCCGCCCATGGGCCGCCGGGTCGTACCACAGGCTGGACAGCATGGGGTCCAGCGTGAAGGACACGAACAGCGAGATCAGCACCGCCGCCGACACGGTGATACCGAATTGCAGGAAGAAGCGCCCGATGATGCCGCCCATGAAGGCCACGGGCAGGAACACCGCCACGATGGTCAGCGTGGTCGCCAGCACCGCCAGACCGATCTCCTTGGTCCCGTCCAGCGCCGCCTGCCGGTGCCCCTGGCCCTTGCCCAGGTGGCGCATGATGTTCTCGCGCACCACGATGGCGTCGTCGATCAGGATGCCGATGGCCAGCGACAGCGCCATCAGCGTCATCGTGTTCAGGGTGAAGCCGAAGGCCGCCAGCACGCCGAAGGTGCCCATCACCGCCACCGGCAGCGTCAGCGCCGTGATCACCGTGCTGCGCCAGGAGCCCAGGAAGACCATGACGATGGCGATGGTCAGCACGCCGCCCTCGACCAGCGTGCGCTGGACGTTGGTCAGCGAGTTGGTGATCCCGCGCGAGGTGTCGCGCACCACCTCCAGCGCGACGTCGGAGGGCAGGGAGCCGTCGCGGCGCAGCTCGTCCAGCGCCTTGTAGAGGCCGCGCGCCACCTCCACCGTGTTGGAACCCTGGATCTTCACCACATCGACGGCCAGCGCCGGCTGCCCGTTGAACAGGGCGACGGAGTCCTGCTCCTCCTGGCCGTCCAGCACCTCGGCGACCTGGCGCAGCCGCACCGGCTCGCCGCCGCGGCGCGCGACGATGATGTCGAGAAGCTCGCGCGGATTGATGACCCGGCCATCGACCTGGACGACGCGCTCCGCCCCGTTGCCCGAGACGGTGCCGGCGGGGATGTCCTGGTTCTCGTCGCGGATCGCCTTCAGGACCTGATCGACGCCGACGCCCAGCGCCTCCAGCCGTTCGGGGCGCAGCCGCACCTGGACCTGCCGCTTGACCCCGCCGGCGATGGTCGCCCGCCCGACGCCGCGCACGTTCTGCAGGCGCTTCAGCACGATCTGGTCGGCCATGGTGGTCAGGTCGCGCAAAGACCGGATGTCCGACTTCACCGCCAGGGACAGGATGGGCTGGTCGTCGGGGTTGAAGCGGGTGATCTGCGGGTCCTTCACCTCGTCCCGGAACTTGGGGCGCAGGGCCGACACCTTCTCGCGCACGTCCTGCAACGCCTGGGTGGAGGCGGTCTTCAGGTCGAACTCGGCGATCACCACCGACTGGCTCTCGTAGGAGCGGGAGGTCAGCGTCTTGATGCCGGCGATGGTGTTGACCGCGTCCTCGACGGGACGGGTGACGTCGGTCTCGACCGATTCCGGGCTGGCGCCGGGGTATTCGGTGGAGATGACGACGAGCGGGAAATCCACGTCGGGAAACTGGTCGACGCCCAGCCGGTTGTAGGAGAACAGGCCAAGCACCATCAGCGCCACCATCATCATGGTGGCGAAGACGGGGTTGTCGACGCTGATGCGGGTGATCGGCATGGCGCGGCGCGTTCCCTTAAGACCCCATGACCTTGACGGCCCGCCCGGCGGTCAGGCCGGGCAGGGGGGCGGTCACCGCCAGATCGCCGTCGGCCAGCCCGCGCACCTGCACGAGATCGCCGCGCGACCAGGCGCCCAGCACCTCGACCTTGCGGCGCTCCACCCGGTCGCCGGAGACGACCAGCACGAAGTCGCCGTCCTGGTCGTGGCGGACGGCGGCCGGGGGCAGGGCGAAGGCGCCCTCCACCTCGTCCACCACCGCGTCGCCCGCGGCGAACATGCCGCCGCGCAGCGAGCCGTCGGCGTTGTCGAGGACGATGTAGACGGGGATGGCGCGGGTGCCGGCGCGGGCCATCGGGTTGATGCGGGCGATCCGGCCGACGAAGTCGCGCTCGCCGAAGCCCTCCACGCGCAGCCGCACGGTCTGGCCGGGCTTCAGCCGGGGCACGTCGTCGGCGGGCACCGCCGCCTCGACCTCGACGCGGCTGAGATCGACGACGGAGAACATCTTGGCGTTGACCGCCAGCGTCTCGCCGGGGTTGACCGCCCGCTCGGCCAGCACGCCGTCGATCGGGCTTGTCACCACCGCGTCGCGCAGCGCCTTGCGGGCAAGGTCCACCTGGGCCTCCAGCGCCGCGACGGTGGCCTGCTGGAAGCGGAAGGTGCTCTGCGCCTGGTCCATGTTGGTTTCGGACACGATGTCCTTCTGCCGCAGCGCCAGATTCTTGGCGCGCGTCTTGTCCGCCAGGACGAGCTGCGCCTTGGCGCCTTCCAGATTGCTCAGCTTCTCGTCCAGCTTGGCCTGAAGCTCCACCGTGTCGAAGCGGGCCAGCACCTCGCCCCTCCGGACGGCCTGCCCCTCGCGCAGCGGCACCTCGACCAGCCGGGCGGCGACCTCCGACTTCACCATGGACTGCTCCATCGGCTTCACCGAGCCGCTGAGCCGCACCAGCTCGGTCAGGCGGCGCGGCGCCATGCGGGTCAGCTCGACGGGCGACAGCTCCACCGCCCGCTCCGCCGGGGGCAGGCCGGCCACCGCCGGGGAGACCGCGTCGTGGCTGCTCGTGGCCTTCCAGGCGACCCCGCCCGCGGCCACAGCCCCGACGATCAGCAGGGGCAGCAGCAGGCGGCGCCGCGGCTTGGCGGCGGGACCATCGGAACGGGCGGCGTCGATCATGGGGTGCGGTCCTTGGGTTCGGCCCTCAGCCCGTTGAGGACGAGGTCGAGATAGGCGTCGAGGTAGGATTCGGCGGAGGCCGCGGCGGGGTCCGGCTCGAACGGCCGCAGAGAGTGGTTCCACAGCGACAGCATGCTGAGCGGGGCGGCGATGACGCGGGCCATCTGCTCGACGTCGACCGGCCGGAACTCCCCGCGCTCGATGCCGCGGCGCAGGATGCGCGCGAAGAAGCGCCGCCCGCGCAGGACGACCTCCTCCATGTAGAAGCGGGCGAGGTCGGGGAAGTTCTGCGCCTCGGCGATGACCAGCTTCGACAGTCCGGCGTTGGGGCTCTGCTCCATCTCCCAGAAGCCACGGGCGAGGCCGCGCAGGAACTCCTCGCTGCTGCCGGTGAAGCCGTCCAGCAGATCCTCGCCCATCTGGAACTGCGGCAGGATGGACTGCCGGACGACCGCTTTGAACAGCCCTTCCTTGTTCTCGAAATAGAGGTAGGGCAGTCCGACGCTGACGCCGGCCCGGCGGGCGACATGCTCCAGCTTGGTTGCGGCAAATCCGCGCGAGATGAATAGGTCACGCGCCGCCTCGATCACCTCGGCGGGGCGGGCCTCCTTGCGCCGGGACCGCCGGGACGGGGGAAGGGGAGAGCTGTCGGGCATCGCTGAGCGTCTATAAATGAACGTTCATTCAATATGGAATGGACTCTGAAAAGTCAAGCGGTTGCCGGGGCTGCGGCGATTGGTCGTGCAAGTTAAGGGCGTGACAGGAATGGGTATCTCGCCTGCCCCGGCAAAGACCGCAACAGTGTCAAATGGGGCAGAAAAAGGGCGAATACGGATGAACAGCATTTGCCTGAAAACCATTCCAATGGGCTATGAAAAAGGGAAAGGCCGTGGAATCAGGACATTACACCCGCCTTGTTGCTTGACAGCCGACACCATTACATCGCAAAGAGAGGGTAACGCTTTCGATCTTTGTGCAACCAGCACGGACTCCTCCTCGTGGCTTATCGCGACTTCACCGCGGCCCGCGCCGCCGGTGCCGCCCTGATTCTCGCCCTCGGCTTGGCGGGTTGCGCCTCGAACGCTCCGGAAACGGCGGAGCTCGTCGTCAAGGCCCCGGAGGTGGCCGAAATCCCGATCGATCCGAAGGACCCGCTCGGCCGCTGGGTCCCCCACATGCGCGAGGCGTCGGAACGGTTCGACGTGCCGGAGAAGTGGATTCGCGCCGTGATGCTGCGCGAGAGCGGCGGACGCTCCGTCGTGAACGGCCGCACCATCACCAGCCACGCCGGCGCCATCGGGCTGATGCAGGTGATGCCCGGAACCTACGACATGATGCGCACGCAGTACGGGCTGGGGTCCGATCCGTCCGATCCGCGCGACAACATCCTGGCCGGCACCGCCTATCTGCGGGAAATGTACGATCTGTTCGGCGCGCCGGGCTTCCTCGCCGCCTACAATTGCGGCCCGGCCTGCTACGCCTCGCACCTCGCGGGCAAGCAGCGGCTGCCGCGCGAAACCCGGATGTACATCGCGGCGTTGACGCCGAACCTGCGCGGCGCCGCGCCGCGCGAGCCGTCGCAGGCGGCGGGCGCCAGCGCGATCGAGGTCGCCATCGTTCCGGCGAGCGCCCCCACGCCGCCGCCCGTGGCCGTCGCCGCCAAGCCCGCCGTCAAGCCGGCGGCTCCGGAACCGGTCGCCGTCGCCGCGGTGGTCCCGGAACCGGTGGCGCCGGTGCCGCAGACCCCGGCCACCCCGGCGCCGGTCGCCGTGGCCGCCCTGGAGCCCCGCCCGGCTCCGCTCGTGGTGGAACCCATGGGTCGCGGCGAGGCCCGCCCACCCGCGGAATTCGTCGCCGCCACCGACCGGGACGCGCCGTCCGCCACGGCGGCCCGCTCCGGACGGGCGCCGTCGCGGACGGTGGAGACCCTGGTCGCCGAGGCGATGCTGCCGCCGCACGCGGTCGGCAAGGGCGAGCGGGTGGTCATCCGCTTCGTGTCCCAGCGCAGCGGCGGCTGCGGCAGCCTGGAGGGCCGGGACCGCGTCTGCGTCGCCCTGGCCGGAGGGGAAGGCGCCGGCCTGTAACGGCCTCGCCCGCTCCCGTTTCACAAGCATCGGCAACAACCAGAGGCGGCGCCCACCGGACGGTCGGGCGCCGTCTTCGGTTTTCCACAATAGCCTCACACCCACATCCCCGAGCATATAGGTAATCAAACAATAAAGCCCCGGAGGAGCCGCCCCGCGCGATTCATCCGGAACAACGAAGAATTCGGGGAAACGCTGCGGATGAGGTGTGGAGATGGTGGCCGGTGCAGGTGAGCGGGCGAAACGCTCGACCTTTCAAGTCGTTGTGGTGGACTGCCTGATCGCGGGCGTCGTGGTGGCCGCCTTGGCGGTGTTCGGTGGCATGACCGCCATGGAGGCGACGCGCATCGCCGACGGCAACGCCGAGCTGGCCCAGCGGGTGGCCGAAAACCAGAGGATCGCGCTGGAGGCCGAACGGCTCGCCAAGCTGGGCGAGGCGGTGATCGTCAGCGGCGACGCGGCGACGCGGGCCGAGGCGCTGTCCGGCCTGGACGCCCACGCCGCGCGGATGTCCGCCAACGCCGCGCCGGACATCGCGCAGACCGTCGCCAAGGCGGTCGCGGCGAGCCGGGAGGCCGCGGCCATCGGCGCCAAGGTCGAGGCGCTGGACAAGAAATTCGGCTTCAACATCAGCCGCGCGGAAAGCCTGTCGGGCGACATCGCCCGCGGCCTGTCCGCGGCGATGCGCGCGACGACGCAACCGGCGGACGAGCAGGCGCTCGCCACGCTCTTCTCGACGGTCCGTGACGCCAAGTTCCTGCTGACCCGCCTGCCGTCCCAGCTCTACCCGCCGGCGGTCGGCAACGACCTGCGCCAGTTCCGCGAGCATATGGCCAAGGCCATGGAGCTGCGCCGGCACCTGCCGGACGCCGACGAGTTCGAGAGCGTCGCCGACGACATCGCGTCCTTCGCGGCTCTGGACGAGGCCTTCGCGCAGCGCACCGAAACGCTGCGCCTGACCACCGAGGCCCACGCCCACAACCAGGAGGTCCGGACGCTGGTCGACGGGCTGGTGCAGGGGATGAACGCCGCTTCCGACGCGGTGACCGCGCGCAGCCAGGAGGGGGCGGCGGCGCTGACCACCGTGCTCGACCGGCTGACGCTGATCGCGCTGGGGGCCTTCGTGCTGATCGGGCTGATCGGCGGCCTGAACATGCTGCTGGGCTACCGCTTCATCATGCAGCCGGTGCGCGACGCCAGCCGGGCGCTCCAGGCGCTGACCCACGGCGAGAGCGCGGTGCCTCTGCGCCCCTCGCCGCTGCGCGAGATCGCCGACATCCACGGCGCGGTCGAGGCCTTCCGCGAGGCTCTGGACGCCCGCCAGCGGGCGGAGAAGACCCGGCGCGACCAGGAACGGCGCGCCGAGGAGGAGCGCCGCGCCCTGATGACGACACTGGCCGACGGGCTGGAACGCACCGTGCAGGCGGTGGCCGGCTCGCTGTCCGTGGCGGCGGCGGAGGTCACCGGCTCCGCCCGCGCCGTGGCCGGCATGGCGTCGGACACCGCCCAGCGCACCCGCGCCGCGGCGGACGCCGCCGGCACGGCGACCAGCAACGTCGGCGCCGTGGCCTCGGCCAGCGAGCAGCTGTCCGCCTCCATCGACGGGATCGGACAGCAGATCGCCCAGTCGCGCAGCGTGGCGGAGGACGCCGTCGCCGAATCCCGGCGCGCCGATGGCCTGACCAAGGGCCTGTCGGACTCCGCCCAGAAGATCGGCGAGGTGGTCGCCATCATCACCGCCATCGCCCAGCAGACCAACCTGCTGGCGCTCAACGCCAGCATCGAGGCGGCGCGGGCCGGCGACGCCGGCAAGGGCTTCGCCGTCGTCGCCACGGAGGTGAAGGCGTTGGCCTCCCAGACCGCCTCCTCGACGGAGGAGATCGCCACGCTGGTCCACGGCATCCAGCAATCGACCATGGGGGTGGTGGACGCCATCGCCCGCATCGGCTCCACCATCGGCGTGATCGGCGAGAGCGTGTCCGGCATCGCCGCGGCGGTCGAGCAGCAGCGCCAGGCCACCTCGGAGATCACCCACAACGTGCGCATCGTGGAGTGCATGAACACCGACGTGTCGTCCAACATCGGCGACGTCAGCCGGGTGGCGGTGGACACCGGGCGCTCCGCCGACGCCATGATGGGGGCGGCCGACCGCCTGTCGGAGCTGGCCGGCACGCTGAACGGCGCGGTCGACGATTTCCTGCGGCAGGTGCGGGCGTAACCGCCGGTTCGCTGTTTTGTCCCATTCCCTGTTTTGTCCATGTGCGCGGGGCGGGCGGCGTGCTAACAGGCGGAACGAGACCACGCCTGCCCCTCCGGACCCATGGAACTCCCCCCTTCGCTCCGCCACGCGGTGGACCGCGCGCTCGACGGCATCGCCCTGTCCGACCTGAAGCGCGCGGCCGACCGCCTTTCCCAACGCTACCGGGCGGAGGTGCGGGACGGGCGTTTCCACCTGTCGGACGATCTGGCGGCGCGGGCCTATCTCGCCACCCGCCTGCCGGCCACCTTCGCCGCCGTCCGCTCCAGCATGGAAGCTGTGGCCGAGGCGCTTCCCGACTTCGCGCCGGTCACCGCCCTGGACGTCGGGGCCGGGCCGGGAACCGCGCTGTGGGCGGCGTCCGACTGCTGGGCCAGCCTGGACGACGCCCTGCTGATCGAAGGCAGCCCGGCCATCCGCGCGGTCGGCGAGACTCTGTCGCAAGCGGCGGCGCCCGCGCGGATCGCATGGCGGGCCGGCGACGCCACGGGTGACCTGCCCAATCTGGAACCGCGCGATCTGGTGACCCTGGCCTATGTGCTGGACGAATTGGCGGAGCCGGCGCGCGACCGGCTGGTGGACCGGCTGTGGTCGCTCACCGCCGGGACGCTGCTGATCGTCGAGCCCGGCACGCCCGCCGGCTGGGCGCGGATCGTCCGGGCGCGGGAGCGGCTGGTCGCCGCCGACGCCCATCTGCTGGCGCCCTGCGTGCACAGCGCCGCCTGCCCGCTGGCCGCCCCGGACTGGTGCCATTTCTCCCGCCGGGTCGCCCGGTCCCGCCTGCACCGCATGGCCAAGGGGGCGGAGGTGCCGTGGGAGGACGAGAAGTTCGTCTACATCGCCGCGTCCCGCCAGCCCGGCGCCCGCCCCGAGGCCCGCATCATCGCGCCGCCCTGGAGCGCCGGGAACGGGCGCATCGGCTTCAAGCTGTGCGGCCGGGACGGTGTGCAAACCGAACGGATTCTCGGAAAGCGCGACGGCGCCGCCTTCAAGGCCGCGCGCCGGCTGGACTGGGGCGACGGGCTGTCCACGCCGGACCAGCCGGAGTCCTAGGCCCTACGCCGCGCGCCGCCGCCGGCCCTCGCTGGCGCGGGACCGGCGCTCGCGCTCCAGCCGGCCGCGCAGGAAAGCCAGGACGGCGGCCTCCTCGGCCTCCAACTCGGGCAACTCCTCGCGCAGTTCGGTCTCCACCTCGCGGGTCAGGGAGTCCAGCAGGTTGCCCTCCAGATAGGCGTCCAGAATCTCGGGATGGACGTAGCTCTTGCGGCAGACGCTGGCGGTGTTGCCGAGGCGGGCGGCCACCTGCTCGATGGCGTGGGTGACGTTGCGCTTGGCTTTGGCGGCGCTGTCGAAACTCTCGAATTCCCGCAGCGCCATGGCGGCCAGGACGGTGCCGGCCCAAGTGCGGAAATCCTTGGCGGTGAAGTCCTGGCCGGTGGCGGCGCGCAGATACTCGTTCACGTCGCCGGAACTGACCGCGTGGCGCTGCCCGTCGCGGTCCATGTACTGGAACAGCTCGTCCCCCGGCACATCGCGGCAGGCGCGAACGACGCGGGCGAGGCGGCGGTCCCTCAGCGCGACGTTCCATTCCTTCCCGGACTTGCCCTTGAAAGTGAAGCGGATTTCCGCCCCCTCGATGTCGGCGTGGTCGTCGCGCAGGGTGGTCAGGCCGTAGCTGCTGTTCTCGCGCGCGTAGCTTTCGTTGCCGACGCGGATCAGCGTGGTCTCCAGCAGCCGGACCACGGCGGCCAGAACCTTCTCGCGCGGCAGGCCGCGGCGGGCGAGGTCACCGTCCACCTGACGGCGGATGGCGGGCAGGGCGCGGCAGAAGTCGAGCATGCGCCCGAATTTCGTGCCCTCGCGCATCTCGGTCCAGCGCGGATGGTAGCGGTACTGCTTGCGCCCGCGCGTGTCGCGGCCCGTGGCCTGGAGGTGGCCGTCCGGGTCCGGGCAGATCCAGACGCCGCGGTAGGCTGGGGGGATCGCCAGCTTGCGGATGCGGTCCAGCGTGTCCTCCTCGGTCACCCGCGTGCCGTCGGGCCAGCGGTAGGAGAAGCCCTTGCCGGCGCGGCGTCGCCGGATGCCCGGCTCGTCGTCGCAGACATAGCTCAGCCCGGCGCAGGCCGCGGCCTCTTCCGCGTCGGTGCGGGGATCGGTGACCATCACTCCGTCCATGCTGGAATCCCCATCGGTTGCCAGCCCATCGGCTGCCAGCGGGAAACATCGGCGCCGCGTTTTGGTTGCATGGTTGCGGCGGGCGCGCCGTTCGGCGACCATGGCCCCGGCCAAGAGGCCCGCCGGCACCGAAGGGAAGAGGACGATGGAAGAGACCAAGCTGACCGCCGCCCTGCCGAACCTGGACATCCAGATCCTGCACCGGGACGACCCGGAGCGCGGGGCCGAGACGATCGCCATCCAGATCACCGCCACGCCGTCCTTCGACGCGCTGCGCGGGATGATGGGGCCGGCGCTGCTGGGCTCGGCCAACCCGCTGCTCAACCCGGCCCTCGCCAACGCCAACCCGATGCTGGCCCTGTGGACGGCGCCGATGCGGCTGTGGAGCGACGCCGTGCGGCAGGCCTGGGCGCCCTGGCTGCGCCTGACGCCATCGCCGGACGCTCGGAAGCCGTGACCAAAACCGGCTCGGTAACCGATCGTTAGGGCTATGGGTGGACCCTTTCCACGAGTCTCTTGTGGAGGGTCCTTATGTCCCAGGCGTCTTCGTGGCTGCGCGGTGCCGCGCTGTACCAGATCTATCCCCTCAGCTTCCTCGACCGGAACGGCGACGGCTGGGGCGATCTGGACGGCGTGTTGGACGGCCTCGGCCATGTGGCGTCGCTCGGCGTGCAGGGCGTGTGGATCAGCCCCTTCTATCCGTCGCCGCAGAAGGACTTCGGCTACGACATCACCGACCATCGGGCGGTCGATCCGCGCATGGGCCGGCTTGAGACGGTGGACCGCATCATCGAGGCGGCGCACGGCCACGGACTGAAGGTGATCCTGGATCTGGTCTGCGGCCACACCTCGGACGCGCACCCGTGGTTCAGCGACAGCCGCCGGTCGCGCGGCGGCGCGTTCGCGGACTGGTACGTCTGGGCCGACCCGCGCCCCGACGGCACGCCGCCCAACAACTGGCTGTCGGTGTTCGGCGGCCCTGCCTGGACCTGGGAGCCGCGGCGGCGCCAGTACTACCTGCATCATTTCCTGTCCAGCCAGCCCGCCCTGAACCTGCACGACGAGGCGGTGCTCCAGGCGCTCGGCGACACCGCGGCCTTCTGGCTGGAACGCGGGGTGGACGGCTTCCGCATCGACGCGGTGGATTTCTTCGCCCACGACCCGCAGCTCCGCTCCAACCCCGCAGCGGCCTGGAGCGGGGCGGAACCGCCGGCCAAGCTGTTCGCCCTGCAACAGCATCTCTACGACATGATGCACCCGGCCATTCACACCGTGCTGGCCCGGCTGCGCGCCGTGGTCGACCGCTATCCCGACCGGGTGCTGCTGGGCGAGCTGTCGAGCCAGCCGGGCGCGGCGCGGCGCATCGCCGCCTATTGCGGGCCGCAGGGGCTGCACGCCGCCTACACCCTGTCGCTGGCCAAACAGCCCTTCACCGCGCAGAACTTCGCCGGGGCGCTGACCGGCACGCCGCAGCCGGAGGCGATCTGCTGGAGCTTCTCCAACCACGACGTCGAGCGCGCCGCCAGCCGCTGGCTGCCCCCCGGCGCCGATCCGGAGCGCTTCAACGCCCTGCTGGCCACCCTGTTCGCCACGCTGCCCGGCACCGTCTGCCTCTACCAGGGCGAGGAGCTGGCGCTGCCCAACGCGGTGCTGGCGCCGGAGGATCTGCGCGACCCCTTCGGCATCGCTTATTGGCCCGACTTCCAGGGGCGCGACGGCAGCCGCACGCCGATGCCCTGGCGGTCCGGCGCCGCCAACGCCGGTTTCTCCAGCGCGGTCGAAACTTGGCTTCCGGTGGCGGACTCCCACCATGCCCTGGCGGTGGACGCTCAGGAGCGGCGCACCGGAAGCCCGCTCGACGTCTGGCGGGACGCCCTGCGCCTGCGCCGCCGTCATCCGGCGCTGACCCAGGGCGGCGTGGCGGCGGTGGAGGAGGCCGGCAATGTCCTGGCCTTCGAGCGCGCGGCGGAGGGCGAGGAGCTGCTGGCCGTCTTCAACCTGTCCGACCAGCCGGCGGAATACGCGCTGAAGCGCAAGCCGGCGATGGCGGCGCTCGACCTGCCGCGCCCGCCGGGCGCGCCGGTTCCCGAGATCACGGCGGACGGGCGGACGCTGGTCCTGCCACCGCTTTCCGCCTTCCTGGGTCGGCGCGGCTGAGCAGCGCGCGTAATCCGTGGGACCGGGGGTAGACCTGTCATGCGCTTTTGTGCGATGAATCGGAACGAAAACGCTGCTTTGTTACAGTTGTGAAAATTCCCTCGCAACAAGCGGTCCGACGGGCTGCTTGAAACGAAAAGGGAAGGCGGAGTCCACGGGAGAAGAATCGTGAAAAGACGTGCGTTTCTGAAGTCGGCGGGTGCGGGCGCCGCGGCCGCGGGTGCGGGGCTGGCGGTGGCCGGCGTGGCCGCGCCGGCCATTGCGCAGTCGCAGCCGGAAATCCAGTGGCGCCTGGCGTCGAGCTTCCCGAAGAGCACCGACATCCTGTTCGGCGCGTCGGAACTGATCGCCCGCCGCGTTGCCGAGAGCACGGACGGCAAGTTCCAGATCCGCGCCTTCCCGGGTGGTGAGCTGGTGCCCGGCCTCCAGGTGCTCGACGCCGTGCAGAACGGTTCGGTCCAGTGCGGCCACACCTGCGGCTATTATTATGTCGGCAAGGACCCGACCTTCGCCTTCGACACGGCCATTCCGTTCGGCCCGAACGCGCGCCAGACCACCGCCTGGTTCCAGGCCGGCGGCCTTGAGCTGATGCGCGCCTTCATGAAGAACCACAACGTCATCCAATTCCCGGCGGGCAACACCGGCGCCCAGATGGGCGGCTGGTACCGCAAGGAAATCAAGACCGCCGCGGACTTCCAGGGCCTGAAGATCCGCATCGCCGGCATCACCGGCCAGATCATGTCGAAGATGGGCGCCACCCCGACCCAGATCGCCGGCGCGGACGTCTATCCGGCGCTTGAGAAGGGCACCATCGACGCGACCGAGTTCGTCGGCCCCTACGACGACGAGCGTCTGGGCTTCCATCAGGTCGCCAAGTACTACTACTACCCGGGCTGGTGGGAAGGCGGGCCGAACGTCTCGCTCTACGTCAACCTGCAGGAGTGGGAGAAGCTTCCCAAGTCCTACCAGTCGATCCTGACGGCCGCCTGCGCCGAGGCGAACACCTACATGATCGCCCGTTACGATTCGGAGAACGCCAAGGCTCTGAAGCGTCTGGTCGCCAAGGGCACCCTCCTGCGCGCCTACCCGCGCGACCTGATGGAGCAGGCGCACAAGATCGCCTTCGAGTATTACGACGAGCTGGCGAAGACCAACCCGAACTTCAAGACCATCTACGAGAGCTGGAAACCGTTCCTCGACGAGACCCAGCTCTGGTTCCGCGTCGCCGAGCTGCCGTACGACAGCTTCCTCGCGTCCGCCGGCACCAAGAAGTAAGAGTGTTCGCTTAAAGAAGGGCCCCCATCCGCATCGCACGGGTGGGGGCCTTTTCTTTGGGGATCAGCCGACGTCCTGCTGCGGCATCAGCGCCATCTGGCGCTTGGCGCCGGGCTGGTCCAGCATGCGGGCGTGCCACGCCTGGACGTTGGGGTAGGTGGCGATGTCGATGCTCGACTCCTCCACGAGGTCGATCCACGGGAAGGCGAAGATGTCGGCGATGGTCACCCGCTCGCCCTCGATGAAGGTCCGCCCCGCCAGATGACGGTCGAACTGGGCGAGCCCGCCGGCGGCCGCGGCGTCGATCCAGGGCAGGGCGTTGGCGTCGCCGTGGAACTTGCGCACCGCGCGGGCGCGCTGGACCGGCAGCAGCACGTCGGCCAGCCATGACAGCCATTCCGCCAGCCGGATCCGCTCCGCCTCGTCCCGCCCGCCGAACTTGCCGGTCTTTTCCGCCAGATAGGTCAGGATGACGCCCGATTCGGAAATGCTGAGGTCGCCGTGGACCAGGGTCGGCACCCGGCCGAAGCGGTTGATGGCGAGATAGTCCGCGGACTTCTGCTGGCCGCCGCGCAGGTCGACATGGCGGTAGGCGTAGGGCACGCCGGCCATCGACAGGAACAGGACGACGCGGGTGGCGGGCTGCGAGTTGAGATTTCCGTAGACGGTGAATTCGGCGGACACGGTCGAAGAACCCTCCATGCTGATCGCGCTTGGCCGCGCGGATTGCCGAAAACCATGACGGCAAGCCCGCCGGGACACCAGAGCAAATCGCGGGGCGCCATGTCGCGGGGCGGGGAAGGGGGTTTCGCACCGCCTCAACCCTCCCACATGTTATCAGAGCGGAACCGGGGCCGAGCGCCCTGGAGCGAACGATGGGAGGATGGGGCATGCGCCGTATGGCCGCTGGACTGTTGATCGGGCTGATCGCCGCCGCCGTGGCCGGACCGGCGGGCGCGCAGACACAGCAGGGCATGGCACAGCAGGGCATGGCGCGGCACGGCATGGCGCTGTACGGCGAGCCGAAATACGGGCCGGACTTCCGGCATTTCGATTACGTCAACCCGGACGCCCCGAAGGGCGGCAAGGTGACCCTTCAGGCCATCGGCTCCTTCGACACGCTGAATCCCTTCACGCTGCGCGGTGTGCCGGCGGCGGGGGCGGCGCTGATCTACGACACGCTGATGACCGGATCGGCGGACGAGCCCTTCACCGAATACGGCCTGCTCGCCGAAAGCGTGGAGATGCCGGAGGACCGCTCCTCCATCACCTTCAACCTGCGCTCCGGCGCGCGGTGGCACGACGGGAAGCCGGTCACCGCGGATGACGTGGTGTTTTCCTTCACCATCCTGACGGAGAGCCATCCCTTCTACCGCAGCTACTACGGCGCCGTGGACAAGGTCGAGGCGGAGGGGGAGCGCCGCGTCCGCTTCACCTTCAAGCCGGGCGACAACCGCGAGCTTCCGATGATCGTCGGGCAGCTGCCGGTGTTGCCGAAGCATTACTGGGAGGGCAAGGAGTTCCAGGCGACCACGCTGGAGCCGCCGCTGGGCAGCGGTCCCTACCGCATCGCGTCCTTCGATCCGGGCCGCGGCATCACCTATGAGCGGGTCGCCGACTATTGGGGCCGGGACCTGCCGGTGAATGTCGGGCGGAACAATTTCGGCAGCATGGCCTACGAGTATTACCGGGACGCCAGCGTCGCCCTGCAGGCCTTCCGCGGCGGGCTCTACGACTTCCGCCAGGAGAACGTCGCCAAGACCTGGGCCACTGGCTACGACTTCGACGCGGTGCGCAACGGCAAGGTGGTGAAGGAGGAGATCGCCAACGAGGTGCCGGCGGGCATGCAGGGCTTCGTCTTCAACACGCGCCGCCCGGTCTTCGCGAATCCGAAGGTGCGCCAGGCCATCGCCTACGCCTTCGACTTCGAATGGACGAACCAGACCCTGTTCTACGGCGCCTACAAGCGGACGGAGAGCTATTTCGAGAACTCGCCGCTCCAGTCCAGCGGGCTGCCGCAGGGCCGCGAACTGGCCATCCTGGAGCCGCTGCGCGGGAAAATCCCCGCCGAGGTCTTCGAAAAGACCTATCATCCGCCCAGCACGGAGGGCCAGAACGGGCTGCGCCGCAACCTCCTGGAGGCCAAGCGGCTGCTCGACGAGGCGGGGACCGACGTGCGCAACGGGGTGCGGGTCGACGTCGCGACCGGCAAGCCGCTGGACTTCGAAATCCTGCTCGACAGCCCAACCTTCGAGCGGGTGACTCTGCCCTTCATCGAGAATCTGAAGCGCCTGGGCATCCGCGCCGGCATCCGCACGGTGGACACCACCCAGTACGAGAACCGCACGCGCGACTTCGATTTCGACATGGTGGTCCATATCTGGCCGCAGTCCCTGTCGCCGGGGAACGAGCAGACCGGCTATTGGGGATCGGCCTTCGCCGACCGTCCGGGAAGCCAGAACATGGCCGGGGTGCGCAGCGAGGCGGTCGATCATCTGATCGGTGGGATCGTCCGCGCCAACAGCCAGGAGGATCTGAAGGCCGCGGTGTCGGCGCTCGACCGGGTGCTGCTGTGGAACCATTACGTGGTGCCGCACTGGTACTCGGGCGTCTACCGCGTGGCCTATTGGAGCCGCTTGAAGCGCCCCGACACCGTGCCGCCCTATTCGCTCTCCTTCGACGCCTGGTGGCTGTCGGACGCCTCGTCCGCCGGCCCTGGCAAGACGCCGTAACGGGTGGGGCGGACGCTATGGAGTCCCATTCGTTGGCCGGAACGCGGACCATCCTCGTCGTCGATGACAACGCACTGATGCGCAAGCTGCTGGTCCGCTGCCTGGAGGAAGGCGGCCACGGCGTCGCCGAGACGGACGACCCGCGCGGCGTCCTGGAGCTGATGCGCGCTCTGAAGCCCGATCTGGTGATCATGGACGTGGTGATGCCGGGCCTGTCCGGTGTCGATCTGGTTCGGATGATCCGCGCCGACCGGGCGTTGGCGCGCACGCTGGTCGTCGCGGTCACCAACCTGTCCACGCCCACGGACATGCTGCGTTTTTCCGACGCCGGATTCGACGGCCATGTGCCCAAGCCGATCCAGCCACGGGATTTCCTCGCGACGATCACCCGCTATCTGAACGGCAAGGGAGAACGGATATGAATTCTCTTTTGAAACAGTGTTTTATCGGGTCCTCATAAGATAGTTGTTTAATGATGCATGTTGGAAATTTCTGATAAACAGAGTTAAGAATGCGATATAAGATCTTTTGAAATAAGAGATTTTATCGGTTATCGCTGGCGATTGGCCGGCGATCGGTCCCCGCCGGCGGCAAAGCCGTGCTATAAGTCCCGCCGTTCCTGGCCATTTTCGATCGCTCGTCTCATGAGGATCATCGTCGCCATTGCGCTTCTGCTCGGGCTGCAGGCTGTGTCCGCGGCGGCGGACCCGATGCGGGTCGAGCGGACCGATCCCGGTCATCTGCGTGCCTTGAGCCGTTCATTCCTTCCCCAGGAGGTCATTCCGCCCCGCATGCGTTACGTGCGCAGCCAGGCGGTCTACAATCTGCCGAAGGGGCTGGACGGTCTGACCCGTTACGACGCCGCCCTGTCGCGCCTGTGCCAGCGCGGTGCCTTCGGGCAGGAAACGGACGGCTTCTATTGGGCGCGGACGCCGGACAAGCGTTATGGCGTGGCCTTCTCCGGCGGGGCGAACCTGGCGGACCCGCAGAACAAGCGGAAGACCGGTCAGGTGTATTTCTTCGACGGCCAGGACAGCCGGTGCGCCGTTTATGTCGGCGAGCAGGCGAAGCTGATGCCGCATTACGTCGGCCCCTGAAAAGACCCCGCCGGGCGATCCTCGCCGGGCGGGGCGGCTGGGGCGATCACTTCGCCATGAACGTCGACAGGGTGTCCCCGGCCTTGGCGATGTTGGCGATGCCGTCGAGATGGCCGAGGCTGGTGGTGATCGCGTCGGTGTATGTGACCGCGACGCCCTGCTTCTCCAGCCGCTCCTTCAGCGGGTGCATGGCGCGCTCCGGTGGGAAGACGAGGTCGTCGGCGGAAGGGATCAGCAGGACCGGCGCCTTGATCTTCGCCAGCCCCTCGTCCAGCGATCCGCCGCCGCCCACCAGGAAGGTCTGGTTGGCCTTCACCAGATACAGGAAGTGGTTGGCGTCGCTGACCGCGGCGCGGGCCGCCGCCGCTTTGTCCAGCCACGCTTCGATGGCGTACTGATTGTTCATGCTGGCCGCTGGGTCCTTGCCTTCCTCCGCCCAGCCGCGGCCGAAGGTGGCGTCGGCCCATTTCCAGTGCCGGGCGTGCAGCGTCACCAGCTTCAGCGCCTCGGTCAGACCGGCCTTCGGCTCCGCCTTGCCGTAGTAATCGCCGCCCTGCCAGTTCGGATCGACCCGGATGGGGGCAGCCCACAGGTTCAGCCAGCCGATGAGGAAGGGGTCGGCCTCGGCCCCGCCGATCACCGCGACCACGCGCTTGACCATCTCCGGATGGGAGGCCCCCCATTCCAGCGCTTGGAGCGACCCCATGGAGCCGCCCATCACCGCATGCAGAGACTTTACATTAAGGCTATCCAGCAATGCCTTCTGAACATTTACAAAATCGCGGATGGTGACGACCGGAAAGCTCATGCCGTAGGGTTTGCCGGTGTCCGGATTGACGCTGGCCGGACCAGTGGTGACGACGGTCGGGTCCTTCGGCGACAGGTTCACCAGCGTGTCGGAACTGACGATGAAGAACTTGTCGGTGTCCAGCGGCTTGCCCGGTCCGATGATGGAGTCCCAATAGCCGGCGGCCGGGTCCTCCATCTTGTACTTGCCGGCGGCGTGGCTGTTGCCGCTGAAGAAATGGGTGATCAGGATGACGTTGTCCTTGGCGTCGTTCAGCTTGCCATAGCTCTCCCAGCCGATCCGGACGTTCTTGATCGTGCCGCCGCCCACCGTTGTGTAGGACGGCATCTCGAACACCTTCTTCTCCACGAGGCCCTCGAAGGCCAGGGCCGGCGCCGTGCAGAAGCAGAAGAGGCCGGCGGCCAGGGCCAGGCCGCCGAGCCGTTTCGCCAGAGAACGCATGTCGTCCCTCCCGTTTCTCAGGTCCCAATCGATGCGGGGAGGGAGTGTAAGGAGGCGCGACCGCCCGTCCAGACGGGCAATCGGCCTAAACGATTGGGGGAACTCGGCCCCGGACTTTTTCCCCGGAATGTAAGGACACCGGGTTGCACGGCCGGTTCCATCGCGGGTTGTTCCATCGGCGCGGCCCGCACTTGAACTCGCCTGTGGAAAGCCGCGGTTTCGTCGTCGTATCCGTCTCACCGTCCCCGCAGGGAGCTTAACGACGGTGTTCGCCGAGCCGCAGGCGGCCCTTGAATCGACTGGCCTTGCCCTGTGAGCCTTTACGAAAAAAGAGCTATACAAGCCCTGTCCGCTTTGCTAAAAGGTCGCCCCACGACGGAACGCGGCCTTGAGCCGATCCGGCGACGGTTTGGGGGATCGTCTAGCGGTAGGACAGCGGACTCTGACTCCGCCAGCCTAGGTTCGAATCCTAGTCCCCCAACCAATTCCCAAGCTTTTGAAAGCGATCGCACAGGCCCGCCGTTCCGGTGGGTTTTTTTGTTTCTGCGTCTGGCAGAATGATCCAAAAAACAAGAAGAATCAATGCTTTGCGGGCGCTTTTGAAGTTTACGTACGACGCTCACGCAACAGAGTGCCGGACTGTATCGTTTCCTTTTTTGATCCCATGCCGATCCAACTTGGCATGAGGGCGACTCGGTCTCCGTGTGAGCGGCTTCCAAGCCAGAGCTTGATGCCAAGCGCATGACGGCTTCGCAGGCGATCCGGAGCGGAGTCCGCCCCGATGCTGCGAATTCGCAGGGCATCCTTGGCGAAATTGCGACATAAGCGAAGAAACCTTGCGCGTTCCTTCAACGTTCTCTCTTATAAGGCGCTTATTCGGCGGGGAGGGCGGCGGTATGGACGACACACGGCGGGCGATCCTGCGCTGGATGACCGGCGTGATGGAGGCCCAGGGCTGGAGCGCCGGAGCCTGGGCGCGGCTGGCCGAGGTCACGCCGACCAACATCACCCGTTTCCTGCGCGACCCGGCGCGCGGCAGCGTTCCCAGCGCGGAGACGCTGGGCCGGCTGGCCCGTGTCGCCGGGGCGGAGCCGCGCTTCCTCGACGAGACCGCTTATCCGCCGGTCGCCCGTGTGCCGTTGCTGTCGGTCGAGCAGGTGCGGGCCTTCCTGGAACTGGGACGGCGGGCTGGCGAATCCTTCATCGCCGCGGCGCTCAGCGGCGGCGCGCGGGGCATCGCCGTGGACCGCCCGGCCTCGCGCCGCGCCTTCGCGCTGACCATCGCCTCCTCCAGCCTGAACGCCGCCGGCGTCCTGCCGGACGACTGCGTGGTGCTGGAACCGTTGGACGTGCTGGCTCCGCAGGCCGGTGACGTGGTGGTCACGGTGGGCGACGGAACGGTGTGCGGCTACCGCTTCTTCCCGCCGCATCTTCTTCCCGTGAGCACCGATCCCGGTTGCCGCCCGACGCCGATCGAGCGCGCCGACGTCGCCGGTGTCGCGGTGCACATCATGCGCTGCCTGCGCGCCTGACCGCGCGTATTTGGCGGGAATCTGGAAGAAAAAACCGCTAATTTTCGCGGTCAAATTCTTTTCCGCCGACCCCTTTGACACCACGAATCCATACCCATCTGTGCCGAGTCGCCCGACTCGGACACAGCGGGACCGCGGCTGCGCTGCATTCTACTTAGTTTTTTGAAAAGGTTCGAAGATTCGATCCTACGGCCAAGTCGCAGGTTCTCTTTTTGTTCTTGAACCCTGCGCGTTCGCAGCCCATATTCACGATACGCTTTATGGTTAACGGCGATGACGCTGCGAAGACGCATCGACGAGATGCCAGAGACGCACCGAAACGGCTGGGGGCCGGCAGGGGAATGGCGATTACGGACGCGCAGCGCGCCGCGCGGGCAGGGCGGATCGGGTCTTCCGACGCCACCCGCGTCATGGCGGGCGATTGGCTGAACCTGTGGCGCGAGAAGACGGGGCGGTCGGCCCCGGCCGACCTGGACCTCGTCGCCGCGGTGCAGATCGGCATCGCGACCGAGCATCTGCACCCCCGCTTCGTGGAGAAGGCCACCGGCCTTCCCTGCGTGCCGGCGGAACGGACCTGGGTTCATCCGGAGCATGACTGGATGGTCGCCCACCCGGATTTTCTGACCTGGGAGGGTGACACGGACACCGGCGAGCCGGACACGCTGGTGGAAGCGAAATTCACCGGTGGCTTCCAGACGGACGCGGAGCTGGCCCAGCGCTACCACTGGCAGGTCCAGCACCAGCTGGTGGTCACCGGGCTGGACCGGGCGATGCTGTCGATCCTGCGCCCCACCGGCCACGCGCTTGTCCGGGTGCCGCGGCGGGAGGCCGACTGCGGGCGGCTGATGGCGACGTTGGACGCCTTCTGGTGGCACGTCGCCAACGACGTGGAGCCCGGCGATCCGCTGCCCGCGGAGGCTCCGGCCTACGAGACGCGCCGGGTGGTCGACATGGCCCGGCACAACCGCTTCGCCGCCCTGGCGGCGGAACTGGTCGACCGCCGCGCCGCCGCGCTCGCCGCCCGCGAGGCGGAGACCGCCCTGAAGGCGCTGATGCCCGCCGACGCGCGCATCGCCTTCGTGGCGGGGGATGAGCCGGGCCGCGGCCTGTACCTCGCCCGCGACCGCGAGGGACGCCTTTCGCTGCGCTACGGCGCGCCGCCCCGGCGGGCGCTCGACACCGCCGAACCTTGGACCGCCACGGCCGATCCGTCCCCTGACCCGAGCCTGGACGCTGTGCTCAGCGGCGGCTGGGGTGAGGGGAGAGACGAACGCTACTGACCAAAGGGGAACCCGACGACCATGGGACGCATGAGCAAGACCGACACCGTTGCCGAGACCGAGAAGACCGTCAGCACGGCCGCTCCGAAGATCGCGGGTTCCCAGACCGCCACCGCTGGGCCCGCCACTGTGGACCCTGCCGCCGCGGACCCCATGCATCTGTGGAACCGGCTGAAGCGGACCGACCCGAAGGCGACCAAGCCCTTCACCCGCTCCGGCGGTTTTCGCGGCACGCAGATCGACCCGACTTGGCGCCTGATGATGATGACCGAGGTGTTCGGCCCGGTCGGCAAGGGCTGGGGTTATGAGCAGATGGACTGGACCATCGCCGAACGCATGGTCTTCATCTGCGCCCGTGTCTGGTACCTCGACCCGGAAACGGGCGAGAAATGCTGGACCGGCCCGCAGTGGGGCGGCACCGAGATGGTCCGCCGCCGCAACGGCATCGAGGCGCCCGACGACGAGTGCTTCAAGATGTCGATGACCGACGCGGTGGGCAAATGCCTCGTCCAGCTCGGCCTCGCCGCCGACGTCCATATGGGCCAGTTCGACGACAGCAAGTACCGGGAGGAGGCCGAGGCCTTCTACGCCGCCAAGTCCAATCCGGACCTGCAGCCCGCCGCCATCGCCGCCTTCGAGGAGGAGATCCGCAAGAGGCTCGGCGCCTGTCTGGACCTGGACGACCTGGAGGAGCTGTGGCGCACCGGCGCCGGCACCCGCCTGCGCGAGATCGGCACGGTGGACCGCACGGCCCAGCACCGCATCACCAGCCTGTTCGCCCGGAAGAAGGCAGAGATTCTGAAGCAAGACGAAGAGGGCGGCGATCTGGAGGCCGCCTGAGCCACGCCATTCCTGCGGCGTGGAAGGGAGAAGCCCTGAATGACACCCGCAAGCAGCACCACCGAACGTTCTCCCAGCGGCCTGTTCCGCATGAGCGCCTGGGAGGGCGAGATGGAGCGCAGCCACCCCCAGCTTCCGCGCTGGTATTGGAACGAGGCGGAACGCCGCAAACAGTACGCCCGCTGGGTCGAGGCGGAAGCGGAATCGCTGGCCCTGCGGCTGGCCGGGCTGCTCCGCCCCGACACCCCGGCGGACTCCGCCGGCCCGGCCCGTCTGCTGGTCGAATCGCTGGCCCGCGACGCCGAATGGGCGCGCAGCCTCGAAGACCGGCTGCTCCGCAACGCCGCGTGATCGAAAGGCCGCCTGATGTTCAAGAAGGATGCACGCGCCATGACCATCGAAGAGGTCCAGTCCCGGCTGCGCGCGGCCCATGCCCGGATCGGGCATGAGGGACGCTTCGCCCTGACCCTCACCCTGAGCGGGGCCGAAGACGGCTACATCACCCACTGGTTCCGCCCCGACCCGCACGCCTTCGAGGATTGCCGGGCGGTCGGTTCCGGGTCGATCGCCGAGTGCCTTGCCGCCTTGGACCGCTATGTGGAGACCTACCGGCGCCAACCGACGACCGAGGAGATCGGTCGGACGATCGGGCTGTCGGACATGCCGCCGCGCGGCCATCACGGCGCGAGCTTTCTGATGGCCGCGGAGTGAGCGGGCAGGGCGGTGCGATCATTTTGCCGGCTGACGATCCCGTTCGCCGTCCTTAAACTACGGCTTTCCCGAACAGCGGAGCCGCAGCCATGGATGGGTCCGTTCTTGCTCTTTCGAGCGTTCTCGGCGCCTTGGCCATCGGCGCCATCAGCCCCGGCCCCAGCTTCGTCTTGGTGGCCCGCACCGCCATCGCCGTGTCGCGTGGCGCCGGTGTTGCCGCCGCCGTCGGCATGGGGGTCGGCGGCGTGGTCTTCGCCACCTTGGCCCTCCTTGGTCTGCAAGCCCTGCTGACCCAGGTCGGGTGGCTCTATCTCGCCCTGAAGATCGCGGGCGGCCTCTACCTCGTCCATCTGGCGGTGCGGATCTGGCGTGGGGCGGCGGAATCCATCCGCGTTCCGGACGGGACAGCCGATGGGAGCGGCGTCCTGCGCTCCTTCGGGATCGGTCTGGCGACGCAGATCAGCAACCCGAAGACCGCCATCGTCTATGCCAGCATCTTCGCGGCCCTTCTGCCGGCCTCGCCACCGGCCTGGGTTCTGCTGGCCCTGCCGCCCGCCGTGTTCCTGGTCGAGACGGGTTGGTACGCCATCGTCGCCGTGGCCTTCTCCGCCGGCCGTCCCCGCGCCGCCTATCTGCGGTCCAAGGCGTGGATCGACCGGCTGGCGGCCTCGGTCATCGGCGCGCTGGGCATTCGGCTGGTGATGGACGCGGCCAAGCCGTCCTGACGGCCACCCCAAACCGCTGCCCCGGTCAGGCGGTGCCCAGCTCCAGCCGGTTCTTGCCCAGGCGCTTGGCGCGGTACATGGCCTGATCGGCGCAGCGCAGCAGCACGCCGGCGTCGGCGCCGTCCGACGGGTAGAAGGCCATGCCCACGCTGGCCGACACCGACAGGTCGAGGCCGGGCAGGGGCCGGTCGATGGAGTCGATGACCTTTTCCGCCACGGCCCGTGCGTTCTCGACGGAGATGTCCCCCTCCAGCAGCACGGCGAACTCGTCGCCGCCGATGCGGGCGGTGGTGTCGCTGTTGCGCAGCGCGCCGGACAGGCGTTGGGCGGTGGTCACCAGCACCTCGTCGCCCTTCTGGTGACCGTGGGTGTCGTTGACCTCCTTGAACCCATCGAGGTCGAGGAAGAGCAGGGCGAAGCTCTTCTCCTCGCGCTTGGCGCGGGCGATGGCGTGCTCCAGCCGGTCTTCGAAGCGGATGCGGTTGCACAAGCCCGTCAGCGCGTCGTGCCCGGCGAGATAGCGCAGCCGCTCTTCCAGATGGTGCTGGGCGGTGGTGTTGCGGGCAATCCCCTCCACCCCGATGGGACGCCCGGCGGGATCGCGGCGGATGTAGGCGTTGGCGGAAATCCAGAAGACGGTGCCGTCCTGCCGCCGCATCGGCATACGGTGGTCGCGGACCTCGCCGCCCGCCTCCTCCAGCGCCGCGAGGAATTTGGCGCGCCCGTCCACCTCAACGTAATGGTCGGCGATTCGGGTGCCGATCACCGTTTCGGGAGTCAACCCGAATTCCCGCGCGAACTGGGGGGAGGCCATGCTGACCCGACCGTCGAGATCCGTGCGGAAGAACGAATCCGGCAGCTTTTCGATGACCGAGCGGAGGTCGGCCTCCGACTGGGCCAGCCGCTCCAGCGTGGAGCGCAAGGCGTCCTCCGACCGGGTGCGGCGCTGGAACTCCTGGCGCATGAAACCCCACAGCACCAGGGCGGTGAACAGGACGAAGGCGGTGCCCTTGACGTTCTGGATCAGCACCACCTCGCCCAGACCGGCCGCGTCCAAAAGGCGGTCGGACCCCACCACCCACGCGGTGGCGAGGACCGCGTACAGTCCGACGATTCGGGTTGCCGAAGAGAACATGGGCGCCCATGCGGTTGGCGTCGGTGCACACTAGCCTTCGGCGCGCGAACCGTCCATGGGGAGAGTACCGGAGTGTGTCCGGCACCCGCCCCACGCTTGCGGAGCCTTACCGCTTCTTGCCGGCCTGCGCCCGCGCGAAGGCTTCGGCGAAGGCGTTGTTGACGGGCTCCGGTGCCTTCGCCGGTTTGGGGGCCGGTTTGGGGGCCGGCTTCGCAGCGGAGCCGCCCTTGCCGGGCGGCGGGCCACGGCGGTCATCCCGGCGGTCGTCCCGGCGCTTGTCGTCGCCACGCTGGCCTTCCGCACGGCCTTGGCCACGCTCGGAGCGCGGGGCGGCGTCGGTCAGGCGCATGGTCAGGCCGATGCGCTTGCGCGGGATGTCCACCTCCATCACCTTGACCTTCACGATGTCGCCGGCCTTCACGACGGTGTGCGGGTCCTTCACGAAGCTGCTGGACAGCTGAGAGATGTGGACCAGCCCATCCTGGTGCACGCCGATGTCCACGAAGGCGCCGAAGGCGGTGACGTTGGTCACCACCCCTTCCAGAACCATGCCGGTTTGGAGGTCCTTCAGCTCCTCGACGCCATCCTGGAAGGTGGCGGTCTTGAACTCCGGACGCGGGTCGCGGCCGGGCTTCTCAAGCTCCTTCAGAATGTCCTCGATGGTCGGCACGCCAAACCGCTCGTCGGTGAAGTCCTCGGCGTTCAGCCCGCGCAGGAATCGGGCGTCGCCGATGACGCTGCCGAGATCCTTGCCGGTCTTCTTCAGGATGCGTTCGACCAGCGGGTAGGCCTCGGGGTGGACGGCGGAGGTGTCCAGCGGGTTGTCGCCCTCGCGGATGCGCAGGAAGCCGGCGGCCTGCTCGAAGGTCTTCGGGCCGAGGCGCGCCACGTCGAGCAGCTGCTTGCGCGAGCGGAAGGCGCCGTTGCGGTCGCGGTGCTCCACGATGTTGCGGGCGATCGTCTCGTTCAGACCGGACACGCGGGTCAGCAGCGGAACGGACGCCGTGTTCAGGTCGACGCCGACCGCGTTCACGCAGTCCTCGACCACCGCGTCCAGCGAGCGGGCGAGCTTGCCGCCCGACACGTCGTGCTGGTACTGGCCGACGCCGATGGACTTCGGCTCGATCTTCACCAGCTCGGCCAGCGGGTCCTGAAGGCGGCGGGCGATGGAGACGGCGCCGCGCAGGCTGACGTCCAGCTTGGGGAACTCCGCCGCCGCGGTCTCCGACGCGGAATAGACCGACGCGCCGGCCTCGCTGACCACCAGTTTGGTGAGCTTCAGCTCCGGGTGGCGCTTGAACAGATCGGCGACCAGCTTGTCCGTCTCGCGGCTCGCCGTGCCGTTGCCGATGGAGATGAGTTCCGCCTTGTGACGCACCGCCAAGGCGGCGATGGCGGCGATGGAGCCGTCCCAGTCGTTCCTCGGCTGGTGCGGGTAGACGGTGGCGGTGTCGACCAGCTTGCCCGTGGCGTCGACCACGGCGACCTTCACGCCGGTGCGGATGCCGGGGTCGAGGCCGATGGTGGTGCGCGGGCCGGCCGGGGCGGCCAGCAGCAGGTCGTGCAGGTTGCGGGCGAAGACGCGGATGGCCTCGTCCTCCGCGCGCTCCCGCAGATCGCCCATCAGGTCGGTCTCGACATGCGGGCCGATCTTCAGCTTCCAGGTCCAGCGCACCACGTCGGACAGCCACTTGTCGGCCGGGCGGCCCTGGTCGCGGATGCCGGTGTGGAAGGCGATGGTGCGCTCCGCCGGGTGGGGCTGTCCCTCCTCGACCGGCAGGTCGAGGCGAATGTCCAGAACGCCCTGCGTCCGGCCGCGGAACAGCGCCAGCGCGCGGTGCGACGGCACCTTCGCCCAGGGCTCGTCGAACTCGAAGTAATCGGAGAACTTGGCGCCCTCCGCCCGCTTCTCCTCGATCACCTTGGCGGTCACCACGCCCTTGTCGGCCATGGCGGCGCGCAGCTTGCCGACCAGTTCGGCGTCCTCGCCGAAGCGCTCCACCAGGATGTGGCGGGCGCCGTCGAGCGCCGCCTTGACGTCGGCCACACCCTTGTCGGCGCTGACGAAGCCGGCGGCCTCGGCGTCCGGCTGGAGCGACGGATCGGCGAGAAGCCGGTCGGCCAGCGGCTCCAGCCCCGCCTCGCGGGCGATCTGCGCCTTGGTGCGGCGCTTCGGCTTGTAGGGCAGGTAGAGGTCTTCCAGGCGCGTCTTGGTGTCGGCCTGACGGATCTGCAGCTCCAGCTCCGGCGTCAGCTTGTCCTGCTCGCGGACGGATGACAGGATCGCCGCGCGCCGGTCTTCAAGCTCGCGCAGGTAGGACAGCCGTTCCTCCAGCGTGCGCAACTGCGTGTCGTCGAGCCCGCCCGTGGCCTCCTTGCGGTAACGGGCGATGAAGGGGACGGTCGATCCCTCGTCGAGCAGCTTGACGGCCGCGGCGACCTGGGATTCGCGGACCGAAAGCTCGTCGGCGATGCGTTGGCTGATGGACGTGGACGGCATGGAGGACCGGTGACTGGTGAAAGGGAAGGGTGCCTCCTATAGCGCGAAGGGGGCCTTCCCGGCCAGTGCCGATCTGGGAGAGGCCGGGGAGACCGGTCCGGATCGGACGCGCGAATCCGCGGCCCGGTCCCTGCGAAAAAGTATAGTTAAAGAAAAACCCTACACGATTCACGCGTCGTTAACCTTAACGGGCGCATATCTTCCCCTGCAACTTGGTTGCGTTTCCTCCCGAACAGACTTCGGCGGCTCCCAATATGGTGAGCCGCCTTTTTTCTGTGCGCGTGGCGCCCAAAGCACGCGCACTCGCAAGATGAACGCGACAGAGTTTTTCCCCTTGCGTTCGTTGGGAGAAACATCCTTACTGATTGTGGGTCTAATCCAAACGGATTCGCTGCCTTGGGACTGGTCGTTTCGGCAATCGCCTTCCTGTTCGCTGTGGCCATTGCCGGCGCCGTGGCGAAGCGGCTGCCGCAGGCGTCCACGGTGGTCTATGGCGGAACGGCGGCGGCCTGCGCGCTGATCGCGCTGTGGGCGGCGCTCCGGCTGGCCGGGGGCGGGCCGGACGCGGCGCTGGTGCTGCCGGTCGGGCTGCCCTGGATCCAAGCCCATCTGCGCGCCGACGCGCTGTCCGCCGTCTTCCTGATCGTCGTCAATCTGGGCGGCATCACCGCCAGCCTGTTCGGCTGGGGGTACGAGCGGGCGCACCACGAGTCCCACAGCACTTCCCAGGGCGGTTCCCAGGGCCATTCTCAGGATGGCCCGGTGCTGCCGCTCTACCCGCTGTTCCTGGCGGGCATGAACATGGTGCTGATCGCCGCCGACGCCTTCACCTTCCTGCTGTCCTGGGAGTTCATGTCGCTGGCCTCCTGGCTGCTCGTGCTCTCCACCCATCGGGACCCGGAAACGCCGAAGGCCGCGCGCCTCTACATCATCATGGCGAGCTTCGGCACGGCCTGCCTGCTGCTGGCCTTCGGGGTGCTGGCGACGGCGCACGGCGACTACAGCTTCGCCGCCATCCGCGCCCACGCTCCGGCGGCGGGGGCCGCGGCGCTGGTCGTGGCGCTGATCCTGCTGGGGGCGGGGTCGAAGGCCGGGCTGGTTCCGCTGCACGTCTGGCTGCCGCTGGCCCATCCGGCGGCCCCCAGCCATGTGTCGGCCCTGATGTCTGGCGTGATGACCAAGGTCGCCGTCTACGCGATGATCCGCGTGCTGTTCGACCTGCTGGGCGAGCCGGAGTGGTGGTGGGGCGGCGTGACCATGGGATTCGGCGCGCTGACCGCCGTGATGGGTGTGCTCTACGCGCTGATGCAGGACGACGTGAAGCGGCTGCTCGCCTATTCCACGGTGGAGAACATCGGGGCCATCGTCATCGCGCTGGGGCTGGCGCTGGTCTTCAAGGCCGCCCACACGCCGGTGATCGCCGCGCTCGCCCTGGCGGCGGCGCTGCTCCACGTGGTCAACCACTCCCTGTTCAAGAGCCTGCTGTTCTTCGCGGCGGGCGCCATGCTGACCGCCACGGGGTCGCGCGACCTGAACCGGCTGGGCGGGCTGATCCACCGGATGCCGACCACCGCCGTGCTCGCTTTGATCGGCGCCGCGGCGATCTCGGCCCTGCCGCCGCTGAACGGTTTCGTCGGGGAGTGGCTGCTGTTCCAGGCCATCCTGAACGCCCCGGCCCTGTCGGAATGGTCGCTGAAGATCGAGATCGCCGTGGTCGGCGCCGCCCTGGCGCTCGCCACCGCGCTCGCCGCCGCCTGCTTCGTCCGGCTCTACGGAATCGCCTTCCTGGGACGGCCACGGTCGCGCGCCGCCGCGGAAGCGCTGGAGGTCGGACGGGCGATGCGATTGGGCATGGCGGTTCCGGCGGTGCTCTGCGTCGTTCTCGGCGTCCTGCCGACCCCGCTGATCCGCCTGTTCGAGCCGGCGCTGCGCCTGCTGGTGGAGGCCGGGCCGTTCGACGGGCGCGCCTACCAGCCGTGGTTCTGGCTGGCTCCGACCTCGGCCATCGGCAACTCCTACAACGGCCTGATCATGCTGGTGGTGATCGCGCTGCTGTCGGTCGTGCTGGTGCTGGGCATCCACCGCAAGGCGAGCGACCGGGTGCGCTGGTCGATCCCCTGGGGCTGCGGCTTCGACGGGCCGGACCCGGCGGCGGTCACCCAGTACACGGCCTCAAGCTTCGGCCAGCCGATCCGCCGCGCCTTCGGCAGCACGGTGTTCCGCGCCCGCGACCATGTGGACATGCCGGCGCCGGGCGACACGCGCCCCGCGCGACTGTCGGTGACCTGGACCGACCCGGCCTGGGTCGTGGTCGTGGAGCCGCTGGCCCGCGCGGTGGGCTGGCTGGCGGAGAAGGCCAACCGGCTGCAGTTCATGACCATCCGCCGCTACCTGACCCTGATGTTCCTGGCGCTGGTCGTGCTGCTGGTGATGGTGGCGGTGACGCAACGATGACGCCGCTGCTCGCCACCCTCTACCAGATCCTGCAGATGCTGCTGGTGCTGGCCCTGGCGCCGCTGCTGACCGGCTGGGTGCGGCTGGTCAAGGCGCGGCTGGTCGGACGGCGGGGGCCGTCCATGCTCCAGCCCTACCGCGACCTGCTGCGGCTGCTGCGCAAGGAGGTGGTGCTGGCGCGCAACGCCTCCTGGCTGTTCCGCTCCGTGCCCTACATGATGTTCACGGCGATCTGGCTGGCCGCCGGGCTGGTTCCGGTCTTCACCACGCAGCTGGCCCTCGCCCCCACCGCGGACCTGATCGCGCTCATTGCCCTGCTCGGCTCGGCGCGCTTCTTCCTGGCGCTCGCCGGAATGGACACGGGGACGAGCTTCGGCGGCATCGGCTCGTCGCGCGAGATGATGATCGCGGCGCTTGCCGAGCCGGCGATGCTGATGATCGTCTTCTCGGTGGCGATCCTGGTCCGCAGCACCTCGCTGGCCGAGATCGCCGATTTCATGATGGCAGGCGCGGTCGGGCTGCGCATCTCCCTGGCGCTCGCGCTGATCGCCCTGGTCATGGTGGCGATCGCCGAGAACGCCCGCATCCCCATCGACAACCCGGCGACGCACCTGGAACTGACCATGGTGCACGAGGCCATGGTGCTGGAATATTCGGGCCGCCACCTCGCCCTGGTCGAGGCGGCGAGCATGCTCAAACTGCTGCTCTACATGGCGCTGATCGCCTGCGTCTTCGCGCCCTGGGGCATGGCGACCGCCGGGTCCGGCGTGGCGGCGGCGCTGGGCGGCGTGGTCGTCTTCGTGGCGAAGCTGGCCGTCGGCGGGACCCTGCTGGCGCTGTTCGAGACCTCCATCGCCAAGATGCGCGTCTTCCGGGTCGGCGAGTTCCTGGGCGGCGCCCTGCTGCTGAGCCTGCTCGGCGCGATCTTCCTCTACGTGTCGCGGGGGGTGTGAGGTGAGCGACCTGGGTTATGACGCCGCGCACATGCTGGGGGCCGTCGTCCTGCTGATGAGCTTCGCCCTGCTCTACCAGCGGCGGCTGTTCTCCCTGCTCAACGTCTTCACCATGCAGGCTCTCGCCCTGACCGCGACGGCGGCGTGGCAGGCCTATTCCCACGGGGAGCCGCATCTCTACATCACCGCGCTGCTGACGCTGGTCCTGAAGGCCATCCTGATCCCGGTGGCGCTGCACCGCATCATCGTGAAGATGAAGATCCACCGCACCATCGAGCCGGCGCTGGGCATCGGGCTGACCATGGTGGCGGGCGTCTCCCTGGTCACCCTGTCGATCCTGCTGGTTCTGCCGGTGACGGCGGACGCCACCGCCCTGACCCGCGAGAATCTGGCGCTGTCGCTGTCGGTCGTCCTGCTCGGCCTGCTGATGATGATCTCCCGGCGCAACGCGGTCAGCCAGGTGGTCGGCTTCATGTCGATCGAGAACGGGCTGATCCTGGCGGCGGTCGGGGCGGCCGGCATGCCGCTGGTGGTCGAGATGTCGGTGGCCTTCTCCGTCATGGTGGCCTTCATCATCTTCGGCATCTTCCTGTTCCACATCCGCGAGCGGTTCGACACGCTCGACATGCAGAAGATCGAGAGCTTCCGGGGGGAGAGCGATTGAGCGCCGTCGCCGTCATCGTCGCCACCCCGCTGATCGGCGCCGCCGTCCTCGCCCTGGTTCCCGGCCACCGGCTGGGCGCGCGGCTGAACATCGGCTTTTCCGCCGTCACGCTGCTGGCGTCGCTGGTCCTGTTCGCGCTGGAGCCGTCGAGCGGCGCGCTGTTCGTGGTGGACGCCTTCAACATCTACCTGATCGCGCTGACCGCCTTCGTCGGCCTGACCACCAGCGTCTTTTCCGCCGGCTACATCGCCCACGAGATCGCGGTGGGGAAGCTGGACGAGCGCAAGCTGCGCTTCTACCACGCCATGTACCAGGCCTTCATGTTCACCATGCTGCTGGCCCTGTCGGCCAACAACCTGGGCGTCATGTGGGTGGCGGTGGAGGGGGCGACGCTGACCACCGTCCTGATGGTCAGCCTCTACCGCACCGCCGCCAGCATCGAGGCGGCGTGGAAATACTTCATCCTGTGCGGCGTCGGCATCGCACTCGCCCTGTTCGGCACCATCCTGATGTACATGGCCGCCCAGCCGGTGATGGGGCCGGGCATGGCGGCGATGACCTGGACGGAGCTGATGGTCCACGTCGCCAAGATCAGCCCGGCGATCCTCAACTTGGCCTTCGTCTTCCTGCTGATCGGCTACGGCACCAAGGTCGGGCTGGCGCCGCTGCACGCCTGGCTGCCGGACGCCCACGCGGAAGGGCCGACGCCGATTTCCGCGGTGCTGTCGGGCCTGCTGCTGAACGTTGCGCTCTACGCCGTGCTGCGCTTCAAGATGCTGCTGGCGGCGAACGGGCAGGCCATCGCGCCGGGGCCGCTGATGATCGCCATGGGGCTGGCCTCGCTGCTGCTGGCCGGGCTGATGCTCTACCGGCGGCGCGACGTGAAGCGCTTCTTCGCCTACAGCTCCATCGAGCATATGGGCATCATCACCTTCGCCTTCGGCATGGGAGGGCCGCTCGCCAACTTCGCCGGGCTGCTGCACATGGCCATGCACAGCCTGACCAAGTCGGCCATCTTCTACGCGGTCGGCCACGCCGTGCAGGTGACGGGCACGCAGCGGATCGAGCGGATATCCGGCCTGACGGTCAGCCATCCGGCGCTCGGCTGGGGCCTGCTGGCCGGGGTGGTGGCCATCGCCGGCCTGCCGCCCTTCGGCGTGTTCATGAGCGAATTCCTGCTGGTCACCAGCACCTTCGCGCGGGAACCGCTGCTGGCCTTGCCGCTGGTCGCGGGCATCCTGGTCGCCTTCGGGGCGCTGGTGCTGCGGGTCCAGCAATTGTGCTTCGGCGCGCCTGGCACGGTGGAGGGCAGCGGCGTCCCGGTGGCGTCGGTGCCGTTGCAGGGAACGCTGGTTCCGCTCTACGCGCATCTGGCGCTGGTTCTGGTGGCGGGGGTCTGGCTGCCGGGGCCGCTGGTCGCGTGGTTCCAGACCGTCGCGGCGCTGCTGGGGTAGGGGAGGCGGCATGTACGGGGAAGAACCGCTGTTCGGCCTGTTGAACCGCATCGGCACGCCGGTCGAGAGCCACCGGCCCTGGCCGCGCTACCGGCTTGGCCGCGACGGCTGGCTGCGCCTGATCGAGGAACTGGCCGGCAACGGCTGGAGCCTGCTCGGCCTGTGGGGGGAACCGAAGGCGGTCCACGCCGCCTTCCGCGAGGATTTCTCCGGCGACGTCGCGGTGGTCAGCCTCGACTGCCCGCAAGGCCGCTTCCCCAGCCTGAGCGCCGTGCGGCCCGCCGCCAACCGGCTGGAGCGCGCCGCCCACGACCTCTACGGCTTGGTGGCGGAGCGCACGACCGACCCGCGCCCCTGGCTGGACCATGACGCCTGGGGCGTGCGCCGTCCCCTGTCCGAGCAGCCGGCGGCCCCGGTGCCCAGCCCCGGCCCCTACACCTTCCTGCCGGTGGAAGGCGAAGGGTTGCACCAGATTCCGGTCGGCCCCGTCCATGCTGGCATCATCGAGCCCGGCCATTTCCGCTTCACCGCCAACGGCGAGACCGTCGTGCGGCTGGAGGAGCGGCTCGGCTACGTCCACCGCGGGGTGGAGGGGCTGATGCAGGGCAGGCCGGTGGCGGAGGCGGCGAGGTTGGCCGCCCGTATTTCCGGTGATGCGACGGTGGCGCACAGCCTCGCCTTCGCCCGCGCGGTCGAGGCGGCGCTGGGGATCGAGGTGCCGGCGCGGGCGGTGTGGCTGCGCGCCCTGATGGCCGAGCTGGAGCGGGTCGCCAACCATCTGGGCGACATCGGGGCCATCTGCAACGACGCCGCCTTCGCCTTCATGCTGGCCCAGACCAGCCAGTTGCGGGAGCGCGTGCTGCGCACCGCGGACGCCTGCTTCGGGCACCGGCTGATGATGGACCGGGTGATCCCCGGCGGCGTCGCCACCGACCTGCCGGAGCGCGGCGCGGGCCTGCTGCGGGACTTGGTGGCGGAGCTGCGCAAGCGCTTCCCGCCGCTGGTCGCCATTTATGACGGCAAGGCGTCCTTGCAGGACCGCACGGTCACCACCGGGTTCGTGTCCGCCGAGCTGGTCACCCGCTTCGGCGCCGGCGGCCACGTCGGGCGGGCGTCCGGCCGCGACCAGGATTCCCGCCGCAGCCCCGGCTACGCACCCTACGACGAGTTGACGTTCGAGGTGCCGGTGCTGACCGAGGGCGACGTGAACGCCCGCGTCTGGGTCCGCATCCGCGAGGTGGAGCAGTCCCTGTCGCTGATCGAGCAGATCGTCGTCCGCCTGCCGGCGATCTCGCGCGGTCTCGACCATCCGTCGGTTCCGGTCGAAGCCGGCCGGGGCGGGGAGGGCATGGCCCTGGTGGAATCCTTCCGCGGCGAGATCATGACCTGGGTGCGGCTGGACGGGGAGGGCGCCGTCGCCCGCTGCCACCCGCGCGACCCGTCCTGGTTCCAGTGGCCGTTGCTGGAGGCGGCCATCGGCGGCAACATCGTCGCCGACTTCCCGCTGTGCAACAAATCGTTCAACTGTTCCTACGCGGGACACGACCTGTAAGGAGGCCGCCGATGCTGAAGCACATCCTGACCTCCCTGACCGGCGGCCCGGTCACCGAAGCCGCTCCGTCCCCCGCCGATCCGGCCTTGGCGGAGCTGGCCGGAAAGCTGGACAAGGCCGCCAAGGCGCGGCTGGGCCGCAGCCTGTCGATCCGTGAGGTCGATGCGGGGTCCTGCAACGGCTGCGAGCTGGAAATCCACGCGCTGAGCAACCCGATCTACGATCTGGAGCGGTTCGGCATCCGCTTCGTCGCCTCGCCGCGCCATGCCGACGTCCTGCTGGTTACCGGCCCGGTCGCCCGCAACATGCGCGAGGCGCTGATCCGCACCTGGGACGCCACGCCCGGCCCGAAATGGCTGGTGGTCTGCGGCGACTGCGCGGTCAGCGGCGGCCTGTTCGCCGGTGGCTACGCCTGCGTCGGTCCGGTGGAGGAGGTGCTGCCGGTGGACCTGCGCATCCCCGGCTGCCCGCCGCGGCCGACCGATCTGTTGGCCGGCCTGCTGGCGCTGCTGGAAACCAGCGCCGCGCGGTGACGGCGGTTCAGGACTCGCCGCGTTCCTCGCGCTTGGCCTGCTGCCAGAAGGCTTCCATCTCCTCCAGCGTCGCCTCCTTGGGCGTGCGGCCCTGTTCGGACAGCAGGGCCTCGATGCGGTGGAAGCGGCGTTCGAACTTGGCGTTGGTGCCGCGTAGCGCGGATTCCGGCTCGACCTTCAGGCGGCGGGCAAGGTTGACCAGCGCGAAGAGCAAATCGCCCAGTTCGTCGGCCACCCGGTCCGGGGCGGAGCCGCTGTCCATCTCATGCCGCAGTTCGCGGACCTCCTCCTCGATCTTGTCGAGGATGTCCCGCGCGTCGGTCCAGTCGAAGCCGACGCGGGCGGCGCGGTTCTGCAGCTTGAGGGCACGGGTGAGGGCGGGGAGGCCAGTGATGACGCCCTCCAGTGCGGACGGGGCGCGGCCTTCCTCGGCGGCCTTGGCGGCGCGTTCGGCCGCCTTGTGGTCCTCCCAGCGCGAAGTCTGCATGTCGGCGCCCTTGACCTCCTCGGCGCCGAAGACGTGCGGGTGGCGGCGGATCATCTTGTCGGCGATGACGCCGGCGACCTCGTCGAAGTCGAACAGATTCTCCTCGCGGGCCATCTGGCTGTAATAGACCACCTGGAAGAGCAGGTCGCCCAACTCCTCGCGCAGCGCCGGCATGTCGCCTTTCTCGATGGCGTCGGCCACCTCGTAGGCTTCCTCGATCGTGTGCGGCGCGATGGTGGCGTAGGTCTGCTCCAGATCCCACGGGCATCCGCCGTTGGGGTCGCGCAGGCGGGCCATGACGTCGATCAGGCGGTCGATGTTGCGGGCCATGGAAAGGTCTTCTTCGGCAGCGGGATGGGACGGGACAGCGACCTTAGCCGACCCATGGCGGTGAGAAAAGGGAACACGCCCCGCCGGCCAGTGGAAATCATATAAGTAAGATTATGGAAAATAAGTTCGGAGAAGCGAGGAGGGCGGTTCTGGCCACCCTCCGCTACCGATGCTTCAGCCTCCGCGAAACCCCTTCAAGCTTTCGGCGGGCGGCGGCGGCGGGAAATCCGCGTCACGGGCGGCCTGGATCAACGATTCCAGGAAGGTCCGGTAAGGATCGCCGGAGGTCTTGGGAGCCTCCGCCGGTTCGATCGGCCCGTCATAGCCGCTGGCGCTCGGATCGAGCGCTCCATACTCGGAGTTCTCCAGGGTCGGCGACAGGAAAATCGAGTGGGTCGTCGTCTCCGGCTCGCCGACGTGACGTTGGGAGGGCTTCAGCGAGAAGTTCCCATCGGCGTCCGGCATCGACAGGATCATCACGCCGTGCTCCACCGCCTCCTTGTCCCGCGCGTTCTGCCGCGCGTCGTTGTCGAAGGCGCTTCGTGGATAGACGCTCTCGATGCTCAAGGGATCGTGGATGTTGGCCGTTTGCATGGATCACCCGCCGTTGTTGCGTTGGTCCAACACAGGGTGGCGATGGCGGGTTCCGAGGGATCGCGGGCCTTTTCACTCCATGGAATGCGCCTGCGCGGCGGGCCGCGCCTTCCGGCGCTGCGGCGGTGCCACGCTGAGCGCCGGTTCGGCGTCAATCGCGCGGACCACCTCGTGATCCAAGGCGACGTCCGCTGTTTCGGACTCGGTGGAGCATTGCGCCGCGCCGGCGACCGAGGCCATCCCGCCTGATGGCTGACATTCGGCGATCCGCTCCGCGCAGGCCGTGGGCGCCAGCAGTGACGCCACCAACAGCACGCGCTTCAGGGCAATGGCCTTCATGATCGGGCGCTCCGCAAGGCTCACGGCGGCCGTTTCCGGCATCCTGGCACTATAAGGCCGCCGTGCCCGTAGAGTTCCCACCGAATCCGGTCCCCGCCGGAGGACGTGTGCGGTAGTCCGGTGCGTCCCCGCCTTAACCGAACAGATGCCGGTGCATCGCTTCCCAACTCGCACGGTCGGGGGTCAGCATCACCCCACCGTTGAGGACGGTCGGACGATAGGGCGAGCCATCGAACAGCGCGCTGTAGCCGCCGGCCTCCGCGTGGAGCAGAACGCCCGCCGCGTGATCCCACGGCATCAGGCGATGGTACATCGAGAAATGCGCCCGGCCGTCGAGCAGGCGCAGATACTCCTGCGCGGCGCTGGACAGGCAGACGCGGGGGCCCAGAGAGCGGCCACGCTCGTCCAGTTGGCGCCCGAGATCCTCGGCGCAGAATCGCGTCGACAGGGCTCCGGTCATCTCGGCCAGGGGGACCGCCGGGGCGACCGTCACGCGCGTGCCGTTCAGGTAGGCGCCCTGCCCTTTCACCGCCGTGGCGATGCGACCGTCGCACGGGTCGTAGATCCAGCCGGCCACCGTCTCGCCGCGGCAGGCCAGGGCGATGATCACCGCGAAGAGCGGGCGCCCGTTCGCGAAGTTCAGGGTGCCGTCGATCGGGTCGATGATCCAGACCGGCGCGTCGCCGTGGATGCGGTCCAGCAGGGACTTGTCCTCGGAGACGGCTTCCTCCCCCACCACCGTGCTTCCGGGAAGCAGGTCCAGCAGGCGCGGCGTCAGGGCGCGCTCGCCCGCCTCGTCGGCCAGGGTCACGAGATCGGCCGGTCCGGTCTTCTCGCGGATGCCGGCGTTCGCCAGATCGCGGAAATAGGGAAGGATTTCGCTTTCCGCGACCTCGCGGATGATCGCGGAGACACGGTCGACGTCGGGAATCGGAAAATCTGTCACGGTTTCGGTGCCGCTTTGTTGGATCGGGGGTCTAGTCTCAGGACCGTTCCGCCATCCTTCGGCGGTTCCGGCAGCATGACTTTGCCGTCCAAGCCACTGTCTTTCAACGCTTTGACCAGCGCGTCATAGGTGGCCTGATCGGCCGCGGGGTTGGGGGCGGGCGGCGGGCCGGTCAGCGGACCGGGTTCCGGC
>NZ_QLKQ01000149.1 GCF_003349955.1 Azospirillum brasilense | reverse complement strand
CCGGTCGAGACCCCGCCCCCGCCGCCCATCGCTCCGCCGTCTGAACCGGAAGAGCGCGAGGACGCGCCGGAGATCGTCCGCGACGACCTCCCCGCGGCCCTGACGGCTGAGGAGGAGAAGCCCAAGAAGGGCTGGTTCGCCCGGCTGAAGGACGGCCTGTCCAAGTCCTCTTCCAAGCTGACCGAGGGCATCTCCGGCATCTTCACCAAGCGCAAGCTCGATGACGAGGCGCTGGAGGAGCTGGAGGAGCTGCTCATCACCGCCGACCTCGGCCCGACCACGGCGGCCAAGGTGACGGCGGAGCTGGCGCGCACCCGCTTCGGCAAGGAGGTCAGCCCGGAAGAGGTCAAGGCCACGCTGGCCGCCGAGGTCGCGAAGATCGTCGGCCCGGTGGCCAAGCCGCTGGTCATCGACGCCACGCTGAAGCCCCACGTCATCCTGGTGGTCGGCGTCAACGGCACCGGCAAGACGACGACCATCGGCAAGCTGGCCCGCCAGTTCCGCGCCGAGGGCAAGACGGTCATGCTGGCCGCCGGCGACACCTTCCGCGCCGCCGCGGTCAGCCAGCTGAAGATCTGGGGCGAGCGCACCGGCTGCCCGGTGATCGCCCGCGACACCGGGGCCGACGCCGCCGGCCTCGCCTTCGACGCGCTGGAGGAGGCGCGGCGCCAGGGCGTGGACATCCTGCTGATCGACACCGCCGGCCGCCTGCAGAACAAGGCCGGCCTGATGGAGGAGCTGCGCAAGATCGTCCGCGTCATCAAGAAGGTGGACGAGAGCGCTCCGCACACCACCCTGCTGACTCTGGACGCCACCACCGGCCAGAACGCGCACAATCAGGTGGAGGTGTTCCGCGACATGGTGAACGTCTCTGGCCTGATCCTGACCAAGCTGGACGGGTCGGCGCGCGGCGGCGTGCTGGTCTCGCTGGCCGAGCGCTTCAAGCTGCCGGTGCACGCCATCGGCATCGGCGAGGGCGTCTACGACCTGCGCCCCTTCGACGCCGACCAGTTCGCCAAGTCGCTGATGGGGCTGCCCTCCCAGTAACGGCGCCCCGGCGCGGGCCGGCGGCGGGCGGCCGGGCAGGACGAGAAAAGGGCTTCCGGCCGCCACGCCCAAGCCCTATCTGAAGAGTCATGACGGCTGCCCAGACCTCCCCCTCCCCCGTTCCCCCCGGTCCTGTCGAGCGCTTCACCGACGCGGACGCCGCCCTGGCCCTCGTCCGGGACCTCTACGACCGCAACACCGCCTATCTGCGCGACCGCTTCGCCGCCTTCACCCGCGGCGAGGACGGCGGACGGCGGGAGCAGGCCCATTACCCCTATGTCCGTCTCTCCACCGCCTCGGCGGCCACGGTGGACACGCGGTTGGCCTACGGCTTCGTCGAGGGGCCGGGCACCTATTCCACGACGCTGACCCGCCCCGACCTGTTCGACCGCTATTACCGCGAACAACTCTCGCTCCTGCTGCGCAACCACCATGTTCCGCTGGAGGTCGGGGTCAGCGACGAGGCGATCCCCATCCATTTCGCCTTCCCGCAGGGCATGCATGTCGAGGGCGACCTGACGCCGGAGCGGCTGGCCGGGCTTCCCGACCTGTTCGACCTGCCCGACCTCGCCCGCATGGACGACACCATCGTCAACGGCACCTACGAGGAGTCGCTGGACGCGGTGAAGCCGCTGGCCCTGTTCACCGCGCCGCGGGTGGATTTCTCGCTGCACCGGCTGCGCCACTACACGGCGACGGCGCCGGAGGATTTCCAGAACTTCGTCCTGTTCACGAACTACCAGTTCTACGTGGACGAGTTCATCCGCATGGCCCGCGAGATCATGGAGCCGGCCGCCGATCCCGAGCTGGCCGCCTACCGCAGCCAGTACGACCGCTTCGTCGAGCCCGGCGGCGTCATCGTCCAGAACGCCAATCTGGGGGGCAACCCCGGCGAGACGCCCACCAACGGCGCGCGGCTGCTCCGCCTGCCGCAAATGCCCGCCTACCATCTGACCCGCCCGGACGGCAACGGCATCACCCTGGTCAACATCGGCGTCGGCCCGTCCAACGCCAAGACGATCACCGACCACATCGCCGTGCTGCGCCCGCACGCCTGGATCATGCTGGGCCATTGCGCCGGGCTGCGCAGCACGCAGCGGCTGGGCGACTATGTGCTGGCCCATGGCTATGTCCGCGACGACCATGTGCTGGACGCCGATCTGCCGACCTGGGTGCCCGTCCCGGCGCTGGCCGAGGTGCAGCGGGCCCTGGAGACGGCGGTGGAGCGGGTGACCGGCCTGTCCGGCTACGCGCTGAAAAGCATCATGCGCACCGGCACCGTGGCGACCATCGACAACCGCAACTGGGAGCTGCGCGACCACCGCGAGCCGCTGATGCGCTTCAGCCAGAGCCGCGCCGTCGCGCTGGACATGGAAAGCGCGACCATCGCCGCCAACGGCTTCCGCTTCCGCGTTCCCTACGGCACGCTGCTCTGCGTGTCCGACAAGCCGATGCACGGCCAGTTGAAGCTGCCGGGCATGGCCGACCGCTTCTACCGCGAGCGGGTGGACCAGCATTTGAAGATCGGCGTGCTGGCCATGGAACTGCTGCGCGAACACGGCATGGAAACCCTGCATTCCCGAAAGCTGCGCAGCTTCGCCGAGGCGGCCTTTCAGTAAGCCGCCCTCCGTAGCCATTTTGCCTCACCCGAAAGTGCAGGCGCCAAAGGGCGCCCGCGTCTTATCTTAGGGTGCTCGGCAACGAAGGGAATTGGACCATTATGGCCGTGCGTGCAGGTTGGAGCGTCATCGTCACCCTTTCACTCGGGCTGGCGGCAGGGCCGGTCCTGGCCCAGGACGGTGTTCCGAAAACCGACAATGCTCCCAACACCGAGACCGCTCCGCCGCCGGACAACGCTCCCCGAAGCGGGCCGTCCATCGGCGCCTGGGTCGACAACGACCTGTTCGGCGGCGGCACCGACCGGTACTACACGAACGGAGTCCAGTTCTACTACGTCTCCGGCGACCGCCCGACCTACGGCAACATCGACTGGCTGGCCAACCTCGTCCCCTGGATCGGCGAGCATGGGGTGCGGCGCTACGGCATCGCCTTCGGCCAGAACATGTACACCCCCAGCGACATCACCAAGCCGATCCCCGACGCCACCGACCGTCCCTACGCCGGCTGGCTGTACGGCCGCCTGTCGGTGATTTCGGAAGAGACGCGGCAGGTGGACCGCATCGACCTGGACCTCGGCATGGTCGGCCCGGCCTCGCTGGCGGAGCAGACCCAGAAGGCGGTGCACCGCATCGTCCCCGGCGCCCGCTGGCCGGAGGGCTGGGACTACCAGCTCAAGGACGAGCCGGGCATCATCCTCAGCTACGAGCATGTCTGGCGCGCCGAGCGCCCGGCCCGCATCGGCCCCTTCGAGGCGGACATCAGCCCCCACGTCGCCGGCAGCGTCGGCAACGTCCTGACCTTCGGCGGGGCCGGTTTCACGATGCGGCTGGGCGGCAACATGGCGCCGCCGGTCGGCGCGCTGATCCTGCGCCCGACCGCCAGCATCCCCTATCAGGACAGCGTGGCCGCGGGCGCGCCGCGCCCGCCCTTCTCCTGGTACGTCTACGCCGGGGCGGAGGGGCGCGCCGTCATCCGCAACATCTTCCTGGACGGCAACAGTTTCCGAGACAGCCGGTCGGTGGACAAGAACAACTTCATCGCCGCCTTCCAGCTCGGCGTGGCGCTGCGCTATGGGGCGTTCGGCATCTCCTACGCCCAGAACTTCCTGTCGCCGGAGTTCGAGGGGCAGAAATCCTACAGCAACTACGGCTCGATCCGCGCCTCCTACCGGTTCTGACCGCTTCCATATTCCCTCGGTCTTCGATCCCTCTCCCAGGACGGGAGAGGGATTCACTTTATCCCAGGCCCGGTTCGGTCTATGTGAGGATCATGAACCAATACGCCCGACTGCTGATCGAAGCCGGCCCGCTGGCGGCCTTCTTCATCGCCAATTCCCAGGCCGGCATCATGATCGGCACCGCCGTCTTCATGGTGGCGATCAGCATTTCCGTGCTGGTCTCCTGGCGGTTCGAACGCAAGGTGCCGGTGATGCCGGTGGTCGGGGCGGGCTTCGTCCTGCTCTTCGGCGGGCTGACCCTGTGGCTCCAGGACGACCTGTTCATCAAGATCAAGCCGACGCTGGTCAACCTGCTGTTCGCCGCGGTCCTGTTCGCGGCGCATCTGACGCGGCGCAACGTGCTGAAGCATGTGCTGGGGTCGGTGTTGAACCTGTCCGACGCCGGCTGGCGCACGCTGGCGATCCGCTGGGCGTGGTTCTTCCTGCTGCTGGCCGCGCTGAACGAGGTGGTGTGGCGCACCATGACCACCGACGCCTGGGTGAACTTCAAGGTGTTCGGCATCATGCCGCTGACCCTGCTGTTCAGCGCCCTGCAGGCCCCGCTGATCCTGCGCCATCAGGTGCCGGAGGAGCCGCCGGCCGAAAAGTCCTCTTCCGCCTCCTGACCGCCCCCCTCCTCTTCCCTGACGGAGCGCACCCGCCATGTCCCAGGATTACCCGCGCGACCTGATCGGCTACGGGTCCCGTCCGCCGCACCCCTACTGGCCGGGCGGGGCGCGGGTGGCGGTGCAGTTCGTCATCAACTACGAGGAGGGCGGGGAGAACTGCGTCCTGCACGGCGACGCCGCGTCGGAGGCCTTCCTGTCGGAGATCGTCGGCGCCCAGCCTATCGTCGGCATGCGCCACATGAACATGGAGTCGATCTACGAGTACGGCTCCCGCGCCGGCTTCTGGCGGCTGCACCGGATGTTCACGGAGCGCGGCCTGCCGGTGACCGTCTACGGCGTCGCCATGGCGCTGGAGCGCAACCCGGACGCCGTCCGCGCCATGCTGGACGCCGGGTGGGAGATCGCCACCCACGGCTACCGCTGGATCGACTACCAGCATCTGCCGGAAGAGGTGGAGCGCGAGCACATGCTGCGCGCCATCGAGGTCCACACCCGCGTCACCGGCTCCCGCCCGCTCGGCTGGTATCTCGGGCGGTGCAGCCCCAACACCTGGAAGCTGGTGTCGGAGGAGGGCGGCTTCCTCTACAACGCCGACAGCTACGCCGACGACCTGCCCTATTGGGACGACCGTTTCGGCCGGCCGCAGCTGATCGTGCCCTACACGCTCGACGCCAACGACATGCGTTTCGCGACCAACCAGGGCTTCAACACCGGGGAGCAGTTCTTCACCTACCTGAAGGACAGCTTCGACGTGCTCTACGCCGAAGGCGAGGACCAGCCGAAGATGATGTCGGTCGGGCTGCACTGCCGTCTGGTCGGGCGCCCGGGGCGTGCCGCGGCGCTGGCCCGCTTCCTCGACTATGTGCGGGGCCACGACAAGACATGGGTCGCCACCCGCCTGGACATCGCCCGCCATTGGATGGCCGAGCATCCCTACCGCCCAACGACCTGAACCGGGAAAGAGCGGACCGGGCGCGCGTCCGCGCCCAACTTTCTCACGCCATTTCGTCGCATCGGCGTTTGAACGAACGCCGAAATACAGTAGAAGGTCTTTGGATCGCGGTGCGGCCCTTTCGGGCCCGCGGTTCCGTGACTGCCGATTCCTTGCGATCTTCAACTGGGTGCGCACGCCGCCGTGACGTTCAAGGATGAGATGAAGGCCGCCGGTCAGACGGCGGATCACAAGGCGCGCCCCATGGCCGATGCTCCCGCCGACGATGGCGGGGAGGCCAGGGACGACATCGCCCGCCTTCTGCGCGCCCTCAACGACGACCTGAAGGCCGATCCGGCGGAGGAGGACGATCTCCTGTCGCCGGACGCCGGACGGAAGGCGGAGCGGCATCTGCCCATCGGCAAGATCGCCGCGGCGCTGGCCGCCGCCATCGGCATCGGCGCGGTCGTCGTGATGCTGGACCAGGGTGGGGACGCGCCGTCCGCGCCCCCGGCGCCGCTCATCACCGCCGTTCCCAGCGCCCCGGCCCCCGGCGGCGGCTCGCCCGGCGGCGTGGCTCCGGCCCAAGCCAGACCGGAAGCGCTGATCACCCGCGCGGCCCCAGCCCCCGCTCCGGCCCAGCCGCCGATGCAGACCCAGACCGTCGTCGCTCCGGCCGCTCCGGCGCCCGCCGTGGCCACGCCGCCGATGGCGCTGCCGCAGATTCCGCCGCCCGCTCTGAAGGTGCCGGAACCGCCGGCCCTGCCATCGCCGGCCCCCGCCGTCACCAAGCCGGCCGACCCCGCGCCGCACCCCGTGGAGACGGCGGAAAACGCGAAGGTTCCGGCG
>NZ_QLKQ01000148.1 GCF_003349955.1 Azospirillum brasilense | reverse complement strand
GCCCCCTCCGGCGGGTTGCCTCCCCCCGCCCCGAACTCCGACTCTCGTTCCCGGTGATTCGCTCGTGGCGAAGGAACGAGACCGAGTCGTGTTCGACGGATGGGGAGATGCGCGATGCTGCTTGCCCGCCTGCTCAGCCCGGCCCTGACCGCCGGCGCCCTGGACATCGTCGGAGCCGATGGGCGAAGGCACCGCGTGGGGGTTGGCACGCCGTCCCTCACGCTGCGTCTGCACGACAAGGCGCTGCACCGCGACCTCGTGATGAATCCGCGGCTGCGCTTCGGCGAAGCCTACATGGACGGCCGCCTGACCATCGAGGGTGGCTCGGTCTATGATTTCCTGGCGCTGCTGAGCGCCGGAACGGACAATGTCCAGGGCGTTCTGGGCAACTTGCGGGAAGCCCTCTCACCCGCGCTGCGGCTCGTCCAGCAGAGCAATCCCCTGAGGCGGGCGCGGCGCAACGTGGCCCATCATTACGACCTGTCGCGGTCCTTCTTCGAACTGTTCCTCGACCGCGACCTGCAATATTCCTGCGCCTACTTCCCCAGCCCGGACACCGGGCTGGACGAGGCGCAGGAGGCCAAGAAGCGGCACATCGCGGCGAAGCTGCTGCTTCGGCCGGGCATGCGGGTGTTGGACATCGGCTGCGGCTGGGGCGGCATGGCCCTCTATCTCGCCCGCATGACCGGCGCCCAGGTCACCGGAATCACCCTGTCCCGCGAACAGCTCGCCGTGGCACGGGAGCGGGCGGCCCACGCCGGGCTGGCCGGTCAGGTCCGCTTCGAGCTGCGCGACTACCGGCAGATGGAGGGTCGCTTCGACCGCATCGTCTCGGTCGGCATGTTCGAGCATGTCGGTGTGCCTCATTATCCGGCCTTCTTCGCCAAGCTGCGCGACCTGCTGGCCGAGGACGGGGTCGCGTTGCTTCATGCCATCGGCCGGTCGGATGGGCCGGGTTCCACCAACCCATGGTTTCGCAAATACATCTTTCCCGGCGGTTACTCGCCCGCCCTGTCCGAGGTGCTGCCGGCGGTGGAGAAGGCCGGGCTGTGGAACACGGACGTCGAGATCCTGCGCCTTCACTACGCCGAGACGCTCCGCCACTGGCGGGAGCGCTTCGCGGCCCGCCGGGAGGAGGCCCGCGCGATGTACGACGAACGCTTCTGCCGGATGTGGGAGTTCTATCTGGCGGGGGCGGAGATCAGCTTCCGCTACCAGGGGCACATGGTTTTCCAGATGCAACTCGCCCGTTCCCTGGGCGCCGTCCCGCTCGTCCGCGACTACATGCAGCGCACCGAGACGGCCTTGGCCCAGGCCGTCCTGCCACCCTTGCGGACGGGCCGGAACGTCGGCGCCAGCAACGCGTGACCCGAGCTGTCCGCGCCGCATCGACCCACAGGTTTTGCTCTGGACCAAGCTCTTGATAGAACGTTCAAATTCCCCCTTACCCCCAGCTTTTACCGGCTGTGGGCAAAAGTTACTCACAGGAATGTGGGTAGATTTACCCCGATCGCACAGCTTTGCGCCTCGCCCTTTGCTAAAGTGCCGCCATGGATGACAAGACCACCCAGCTTTTCGAGCCGCGCCCCCTCGACGGCGGGCTGTCCCGTGCCGCTGCCGTGAAGCCGACGGCGGAATACCGCACGCCGCCGCACAACGAGGAGGCCGAACAGGCGCTGCTCGGCGCCATCCTGGTGAACAACAAGGCGTATGAGAAGGTCGGCGAGTTCCTGCGCGCCGAGCATTTCTACGACCCGGCGCACCAGCGCATCTTCTCGGCCATCGCCAAGATGGTGGAGCGCGGCCAGATCGCCAATCCGGTGACCCTGAAGGCCTATTTCGACAACGACGTCGAATTGGCACCGGACGGTGGCGCCGGCTATCTGGCGCAGCTCGCCGCGAACGTCGTGACGGTGGTCAACGCGGGCGATTACGGCAAGACGATCCACGACCTGTTCCTGCGCCGGCAGTTGATCGAGGTCGGCACGGACATGGTGAACGAGGCGTATCAGCACGACCTCGACATCGACGCCATGGACCAGATCGAGACGGCGGAGAAGCAGCTCTTCGACCTCGCCTCGACCGGCGACGTGCGCGGCGGCTTCATCGCCTTCTCCGAGTCGCTGAAGGCGGCCATCGCCACGGCCGAGACGGCCTTCCGCCGCTCCAGCCACGTCACCGGCGTGACCACCGGCCTGCGCGACATGGACCGCAAGCTGGGCGGCCTGCACCCGTCGGACCTCATCATCCTGGCCGGGCGCCCCTCCATGGGCAAGACGGCGCTGGCCACCAACATCGCCTTCAACGCCGCCAAGGCGCACATGCGCACCAACGGCGGCGAGGGCGCGCCGGTCGGCTTCTTCTCGCTGGAAATGTCGGCGGAGCAGCTCGCCACCCGTATCCTGGCCGGCGAGGCCGAGGTCTCGGGCGACAAGATCCGCCGCGGCGAGATCAAGGACAGCGATTTCCCGAAGTTCGTGGCGGCCAGCCAGGAGCTCAGCCGCGTCCCCTTCTTCGTGGACGACACGCCGGCCCTGACCATCGCCGCGGTGCGCACCCGCTGCCGCCGGCTGAAGCGCACGCACGGGCTGGGCATGGTGGTGGTGGACTATCTCCAGCTCCTGCGCGGCAGCTCGACCAAGGGCAACGAGAACCGCGTGCAGGAAATCTCGGAGATCACCCGCGGCCTGAAGGCCATCGCCAAGGAGCTGGAGGTGCCGGTGCTGGCGCTGTCCCAGCTCAGCCGCGCGGTGGAAATGCGCGAGGACAAACGGCCGCAGCTCGCCGACCTGCGCGAATCGGGCTCCATCGAGCAGGACGCCGACGTGGTGATGTTCGTTTACCGCGAACAGTACTATCTTGAGCGCGGCGAGCCGGCCCGCCGGCCCGAGGAGTCGGAGGACAAGTACAACGACCGCTACGCCAACTGGCAGAGGCGCTACGCCGAGGTGCACAACACCGCGGAGGCGATCATCGCCAAGCAGCGCCACGGCCCGATCGGCAGCGTCCGCATGTTCTTCGACGGACAGTTCACGAAATTCGGCGACCTCGACACGACCCATGACTTCGGCCCCACTGAGTGATCCGCTGGCCCGCGCCGGCGCCGTCCTGACCATCGACCTCGGCGCCGTGGTCGCCAACTGGACACAGCTCCGCGACCGGGTGGCGCCGGCGGAATGCGCCGCCGTGGTCAAGGCGAACGCCTATGGCCTGGGTGTGGAGCGCGTCGTTCCGGCACTCGCCGCCGCCGGCTGCCAGACCTTCGTGGTCGCCCAGTTCGAGGAGGCGCTTGCCGTGCGCGCCGTGGCGCCGGCCGGCGCCCGCGTGCTGTCGCTGGGCGGCCTGCCCGCCGGCACCGCGCCGGACTTCACGGCCCACCGCATCCTGCCGGTGCTGAACCATCTGGGCGACATCGCGGCGTGGCAGGCCCACGCCAGGGCGCAGGGAACGGCCCTGCCCGCCGTCGTCCACATCGACACCGGCATGAACCGACTCGGGCTTGGCCCGGACGAGTTGGACACGCTGGTCGACGACCTCTCGCGGCTGGAGGGGGTGGATGTCCGGGTGTGGATGACCCACCTCGCCTGCGCCGACGAAGACTCGGTGATGAACAGCCAGCAGCTCGGGCGCTTCCGCTCGGCGATCGGGCGGCTGCCGGCGGCCGAGGCGAGTTTCGCCAATTCCTCCGGGATCTTCCACGGAACGGCCTTCCATTTCGACTTGGTGCGGCCCGGCTGCGCGCTCTACGGCGTCAATCCGACTCCCGCCGCGGCGAACCCGATGCGGGGCACGATCCGGCTCGACGCCCGGCTGCTTCAGGTGCGCAACGTTGACAGCCCTATGACCGTTGGCTACGGTGCCACGCACCGCGTTGCGGCGAGAGGAAAAATCGCAACCATCGCAGTGGGTTATGCCGACGGATATCTGCGCTCGCTCAGCGGGCGCGGCCATGTCTTCGTCGATGGCGTGGCCGCTCCGGTGGTTGGGCGTGTTTCGATGGATCTGGTGACGGTGGATGTCAGCCACCTTCCCGACGCGGCGGTGATGCCCGGCGGGCTGGTGGAGCTGATCGGCCCGAACCGCCCGGTGGACACCGTGGCGAGCGAGGGCGGAACCATCGGCTACGAGATCCTGACCTCGCTGGGCGCGCGTTACCACAGGGTCTACCGCGACCCGCCGCCGCCTGAGGTCGCTTGATGGGTTTCCTTGCCGCCACCGGACGGGCCTTCCTGATCTTTCTGGAAGCCACCGGAAAGCTCGCCATGTTCACCGGCGCCGCCCTGTCGCACTGCGTGCGTCCGCCGTTCTACCCGCGGCAGATCCTGCGGCAGATGATCGACATCGGCTACTACTCGCTGCCGGTGGTCGGGCTGACCGCGCTGTTCACCGGCATGGTGCTGGCGCTGCAGAGCTATTCCGGCTTCTCCCGCTTCCAGGCGGAGGGCGCCATCGCCACGGTGGTCGCCCTGTCGGTGACGCGTGAGCTGGGGCCGGTGCTGGGCGGCCTGATGGTCGCCGGGCGCATCGGCGCCGCCATGGCCGCCGAGATCGGCACCATGCGCGTGACCGAGCAGATCGACGCGCTGTCCACCCTGTCGACCAACCCTTTCAAATATCTGGTGGCGCCGCGCCTGATCGCCGGGCTGGCCATGCTGCCGCTGCTGGTGCTGGTGGCGGACATCATCGGCGTGTTCGGCGGTTTTCTGGTCGGCGTCTACCGGCTGGACTTCAACCCGGCCTCCTACATCGGCCGGACCTGGGAGTTCCTGGAACCGATCGACGTGATCTCCGGCCTCGTCAAGGCGGCGGTGTTCGGCTTCATGGTGTCGCTGATGGGCTGCTACCACGGCTACCATTCCCGCGGCGGCGCCCAGGGCGTGGGTGCGGCGACGACCAACGCGGTGGTCTCGGCCTCCATCCTGATCCTGGTGTGGAACTACCTCATCACCGGCATCTTCTTCTCGACGAAGTGAGCGACTCCATGTCCCAGGTTCCCCCCGCTCATCCGCCGAAGATTTCGCTGAAGAATGTGCACAAGGCGTTCGGACCGAAGGTCGTGCTCAACGGCATCGATCTGGAGGTCGGGCGCGGCGAATCTCTGGTCGTCATCGGCGGGTCGGGCACCGGCAAGTCGGTCATGCTGAAATGCATCCTCGGCCTGCTGTCGCCGGACAGCGGTTCCATCCGCGTCGACGGCGAGGAGACGACGAAGCTGCGCCCGCGCGAACGGGAGAAGCTGCTGCACAAGTTCGGCATGCTGTTCCAGGGCGCCGCCCTGTTCGACAGCCTGAAGGTCTGGGAGAACGTCGCCTTCGGCCTGATCCAGGGCGAGCACATGCCGCGCGCCAAGGCCAAGGACATCGCCATCGCCAAGATGGGCGCGGTCGGCCTCGGTCCGGAGGTGGGCGAGCTGTTCCCGTCGGAGTTGTCGGGCGGCATGCAGAAGCGCGTCGGCCTCGCCCGCGCCATCGCCGACGAGCCGGAGATCATCTTCTTCGACGAGCCGACGACCGGCCTCGACCCGATCATGGCCGACGTGATCAACGAGCTGATCGTGAAGTGCGTGAAGGACCTCGGCGCCACCGCCGTGACCATCACCCACGACATGGCCTCGGCCCGCAAGATCGCCGACCGGGTCGCGATGATCTACCAGGGCCGGATCATCTGGACCGGCCACGCCAACGACATCGACAACTCCGGCAACCCCTATGTGGACCAGTTCGTTCATGGCCGGGGCGAAGGACCGATCAAGATGCAGGTGCGGGCGCTGTAAGGCGCCGCAGCGCCGGTTCGTGCAAAATTAACCGGCCGCCCGGTAGGGTCGGCCGGAAAGAACGCCGGCCACCACAGGCCGGCGCCCCATCGGAGAGACGAGCATGGCGGACATCACCACGAACGGACTGGCCTTCGCGAGCTTCATGCTGAGCGCCAAGATTCTGGAGACGCTCCAGGCCAAGGGTCTGCTGACCAACGAAGAGACGGTGCAGACCATCAAGAACGCCCACGAGCAGCTTCTCAAGAACGACAACCAGCTGTCGCTCGAAGGGGCCGCCGCGCTCGCCCATTTCTTCGCCGGCCCGACCGACGGAAAATGACCGTCACGGCGCCGGACGCGCCGCCGACCGCGCGAGGTTGTCGCGCAGCTCCGGCAGCAGGACGGCGCCCAGCATGGCGATGACCGGCAGCAGGGCGTAATCGCCCTCTGCCGCCGCGGCGATCAGCTCCGCACGGGTCACCAACTCCAGCCGCATCTCCTCCAAGTCCCCGGAGTCCGCCTCGGCCACCTTGCGGGCGTTGCGGGCGTGGAACATGTGGCCGACGCAGCCGCGCTGGTTGGCCTGCACCACGTAGGAGCCGAGCGCGGTCCAATCCTCGGCGGCGTAGCCGGTTTCCTCCAGCAACTCCCGTTTCGCCGCGGCCAGCGGCTCCTCGCCGGGATTCAGGGCGCCGGCGGGGAAGGTCTGGCTGACACGGCGCGGGCCATGCTTGTAGGTGCGCAGCATCAGGACGCGCCCATCCGCGTCCTCGACGAACATCTGGACGAAGTCCGTCTGTTCGACCTGATAGAAATTTTCCACCCGCCGGCCGTCCGGCGTCTCGACGGTCTCGGCGTGCACCTTCAGGAAAGGTTCGGCATCGAGCAGGGTCCGGCGCTCCAGGACCGTCCAGGGCTTCAAGTCTCCGCTTGTATGACTTCCACTCATCGGGCGACCTCCTGGTAGGATGGTTGGCCT
>NZ_QLKQ01000147.1 GCF_003349955.1 Azospirillum brasilense | reverse complement strand
CCAGCCAGAGCTGGGACACGAGCGCGGCCGATGGGCTGGTGATCGCCGGCAGCGGGCTGACGCTGAACAGCGGCGTCACGCTGACGGTGACCACCGGCACCGGCACGGCGGCGACCCTGTCGGCCCCGCTGGACGGAGCCGGCGGGCTGACCAAGGACGGGGCCGGCACGCTGACCCTGTCGGGGGCCAACACCCACACCGGGATGACGACGCTCAACGCCGGCGAACTGGTGCTGTCCGGTGGGTCGGCCATCGCCGACGCGGCGGCGGTGTCGGTGAGCGGCGGCACGCTGCGCCTGGCGGCGGACGAGACCATCGGCACGCTGAACGGCACGGGCGGCACGCTGACCCTGGCCGGCCACACGCTGACGGCCAGCGGGGCGGTGCTGAACGCCGGCGGCATGGACCGCGGCGCCAACGACACCGGCACGCTCGCCACCAGCTACGCCAACGGCGCGACGATCACCGGCACCAGCGGCGACGATTCCATCGTCGGCGGCAGCGGCGCCGACAGCATCGACGGCGGGGCCGGCAACGACACCATCCGCGGCGGCGCCGGCGCCGACACGCTGATCGGCGGTGACGGCGACGACACCTTCGACTACACCAACGGCGCGTCCGCCGACTTCGCCGCCAACAGCGCCCTCATCGACAGCATCGACGGCGGCACCGGCACCAACACCCTGCTGGTCGGCGGCACCGGCGGCTTCACGGTGGGCAACGCGGTCAGCTTCGCGCGGGCCTCCAATATCCAGCGGATCGCCGCCATCGCCTCCTCCTCCAACATGTCCATCTCTCTGAACGCCAACGCCTACACCGCCGGCATCCGCAGCATCGACCTGTCCGGCGACACCAACGCGGGCGGCGCCAACTCCGTCAGCGCGCAGCAGATGGGCGGCGGGGTGACGATCATTGGCGGCAGCAGCAACGAGAGCCTCACCGGAAGCGCCCACGACGACACCATCCTGGGCGGCTCCGGCAACAGCGTCATCACCGGCAGCGGTGGCGCCGACAGCCTGAGCGGCGGCGACGGCGACGATGTCTTCGTCTACGCCACCACCACCGACCTGTTCTCCAGCAACGTGCTGGTCGACAGCATCGACGGCGGGGCCGGCAACGACGCCATCCGGTTGGGCAACTCCGGCTTCACCATCGGGTCCAGCGACAGCTTCGCCACCCGGATCGGCAACGTCGAGCGCATCATCGCCTCCGGCACAACGGTCAACCCGATCAGCATCACCGTCGGCAACGACTTCTACAACGCCGGCTTCCGCGCCATCGATCTCAGCGCCGACACCAGCGCGCAGGGTCAGAACCTCATCGACGCCAGCAGGGTGACGGCGGGCGGCCTGACCTTGATTGGCTCCACCGGCCCGGACAGCATCCTGGGCGGCAGCGGCAACGACACCATCAACGGCGGCTCCGGTCCCGACACCATTTTCGGCGGGGCGGGCAACGACAGCATCGACGGCGGCACGGGGAACGACAGCGTCGACGGCGGCGACGGCGACGACACCATCGACGGCGGCGCCGGCAACGACACCCTGACCGGCGGCGCCGGCAACGACTGCTTCCAAGGCACCAACACCACCCTGACCGGGGACAGGATCACCGACTTCGGGACGGGCGACGCGCTGTACCTCATCGGCCGGTCCGGCCTGACGGCCGCAAACATCCGCGTGACGGGCACCGGAAACGCGGCGGTCGTGCAGATCGACATCGACGCGACAACCTTCGCCACGGTCGAGGTGACCATCGCCACACCCGGCCTCGTCACCAGCGGCTTCATCGCGGCCGCCGCGAACGGCAACGCCGACACGCAGTTCACGCTGAACTCGGCGCCGCTCATCCGCAACCTGGACGGCGACAGCGTGGCCCTGTCCGACGGCTCCGCCTTGCTCGACCAGGGCACCGCCGCCACGGTCGAGGACGCCGAGAACGACTCCGCCGGCTGGGCTGGCGGGACGCTCACCGTGAAGCGCTCGGCCACCGGAGCCACGGCGAACGGCGCCTGGACGGCCGACCGGTTCGGCTTCACCGGCTCGGCCATCGCGGCGACCGGGACGACCAGCGGCACCCTGTCGGAGGGCGGCACCGACTTCGCCACCTACAGCATCAGCGGCGGCACGCTGACGATCACCTTCACCGCGGGCGCCACCTCGGCGCGCATCGGCGCCCTGCTGTCCGCCATCACCTACCGCAACGACACGCCCGCCGGAACGGTGTCCCTGACGGTGACGCTGACCGACGGCAACGGCGGCAGCGCGACCGCAACGACCACGGTGACCAGCGACGTGGTGACGGTGACGGCGACCGGCGACAGCGCCACCATCGATGTGACCGACGGCGTCGACCTGCGCGAGGCGCTGGCCATCGCCGCGGCGCTCGGCGGCACGCCGACCATCCGCTTCGACGCCGCGCTCGCCGGGCAGACGATCACGCTGGCCAGCGGCCTGACCCTGTCGGCCAGCCAGAGCTGGGACGCGAGCGCGGCGGACGGGCTGGTGATCGCCGGCGGCGCGCTGACGCTGGACAGCGGCGTGACCCTGACGGTGACCAACGGCACCGGCACGGCGGCGACCCTGGCCGCCACGCTGACCGGCGCCGGCACCCTGGACAAGCAGGGCGCCGGCACGCTGACCCTGTCGGGAAGCAACAGCTACGGCGCGACGATTGTGTCCGCCGGCACGCTGGCGGTGGCGGGCGACGGCAATCTCGGAGCGGAAGGCGTCACCCTGGCGGCGGGGAGCACCCTGCAAGTCACCAGCGCCACCACCATCGACAACGCCGTCGCCCTGACCGGGGCGGCGACCGTCCAGACCGACGCGGCGGTGACCCTGTCGGGCGCGCTCTCGGGCTCGGCGACCCTGACCAAGAGCGGCGCCGGCACCCTCGCCCTGACCAACACCGCCAATGGCACCGGCATGAGCGGCGGCCTGACCGTCGCGGCGGGCGCGCTGTCGGTGGACTCGGATTCCGCCCTGGGCGGCGGCACGGTGACGCTGGACGGCGGCACGCTGGTCATCACCGCGGCCATCACCATCGACAACGCCGTCACCCTCGGCGGCGGCGGCGGCACCGTCGAGGCGCAGAGCGGAAGCATCGCCCTGACCGGAGCCTTGTCCGGCGGCGGCGCGCTGACCCTCACCGGCGCCGGGACCCTGACCCTGTCGGGAAGCAACAGCCACAGCGGCGGCACCACGCTCTCCGGCAGCGGCACGGTGGTGATCGGGTCCGACGCCGCCTTCGGCACCGGCGCCGTCACGGTGAGCGGCGGGGGGCTGGCCGTCACGGCCAGCCGCAGCCTGTCCAACGCCATCGCCCTGAACCAGACCACCACCGCCCTGTCGGTGGCGGCGGGCGCCACCCTGACCCTCGGCGGCGCCCTGTCGGGAAGCGGCGCGCTGGAGAAGACGGCGGCCGGCACGCTGATCCTGTCGGGAACCGCCGGCTTCACCGGGGCGACGACGGTCACCGCCGGCGCGCTGCTGGTCAGCGGCGCCCTGTCCGGCACTTCCGCAGTCACCGTCGCCAGCGGCGCGACCCTGGGCGGCACCGGCAGCGTCTTCACGACGGGATCGAGCAACGGAGTCACCGTCGCGGCGGGCGCCACCCTCGCCCCCGGCCTGCCGGGAACGGCGAACGGCGTGGGCCGGCTGACCATCAACGGCAACCTGACGCTGAACGGCACGCTCGCCCTCGACGTCGGCGGCACCACGACCGCCGGCACCGACTATGACCAGGTGACGGTCGGCGGCACGGTCACGCTGGACGGCAGCACCAGCGCCATCACCGTCGCCGCGGTCAACGGGCACACGCCGGGCGGCGGCGCGACCATCCGGGTCATCGACAACGCCGGCCCGTCGGCCATCGCCGGCACACTGCCCGGCGTCGGCGAGGGCGGGTCGGTCATCAGCAACGGCCAGTTCTACCGGGTCGCCTACGGCGGCGGCACCGGCAACGACCTGACCCTGCTCGACAACACCACGCCGGCCATGGCGAATCTCGGCGGCAGCGTGGACTGGGCCGGCGTCGGCGGCAGCGTCGCCCTCGACCAGGGCACCGCCGCCCTGGCGTTCGACGCCGACCGCGAGTGGCGCAACGGCGGGGCCGGCGACTGGACCGGGTCCTCCCTGACCGTGCAGCGCGTCGTCGGCGGGACCGCGGCCCCGCTGTCCGCCGACGTCTTCGCCATCGACCCCATGGGGCGGAGCTTCACGCTCGGCAACGGCACGCTGCTGTCCGGCGGGCAGGTCTTCGCCACGGTGACGACCAGCGGCGGCGTGCTGACGGTGACCTTCACCTCCGGCGGCACCATCGCGACCACCGCTCTGGTCCGGGACGTGCTCCAGGCGATCACCTACCGCAACGACACGCCGTCCGGCGACGCGACGATCCGCTACGCGCTGAGCGACGGCGTCGGCAGCGGCACCGCCGACCTGACGGTGGCCAGCGACACCATCTACGTCACCAGCGCCGCCGACTCCGCGACCATCGACCGCTCGGACGGGGTGAGCCTCAGCGAGGCGATCGCCATCGCCGCCGCGGACACCACCGGGACGCAGACCATCGTCCTGGCCGCCGGGCTCGCCGGGCAGAGCATCGCCCTGTCCGCCGGAACCACGCTCGGCGAAAGCCTGACCATCGACGCCGGCCCGGCCGACGGCGCCACCATCACGGGCGGGTCACTGAGCATCGCCAGCGGCGCCACCCTGACCGTCACGCACGGCGGCGGCACCACGCTGACCATCGCCTCGGCCCTCCAGGGCGATGGCGCGCTGACCAAGGCCGGGGCGGGAACGCTGACCCTGTCGGGAAGCAGCAGCCACGGCGGCGCCACCGCCGTCGACGGCGGCACCCTGCTGGTGACCGGCGGGCTGAACGGGACGGGGACGGTCTCCGTCGCGTCCGGCGCGGTCCTCGGCGGGACCGGCGGCATCGCCGGGGCGGTCGCGATCGCCTCGGGCGGCACCATCGCGCCGGGCACCGGCAGCGGCGCCGCCGGCACGCTGACGCTGAGCGGCGGGTTGACCATCGCGGCCGGCGGCACGCTGCGGGCCGACCTCAACGGCACCGCGGCGGGCAGCGGTTACGACCGGATCGCCGTGAGCGGCGCGGTCGATGTCTCGGGCGCCACCTTGTCGATCACCCAGGGCTACACCCCGGCCCAGGGCGACCGCTTCATCCTGGTCGCCAACGACGGAAGCGACGCCGTGACCGGCCTGTTCAGCGGCGTCGCCGAGGGCGCTCTGCTGACCGTCGGCGGCACGGTGTACCGCGTGTCCTACGCGGGCGAGACCGGCAACGATCTGGTCCTGACCGTCGTCCCGACCGTCACCGCCGCCGCCATCACGGTCACCGGCGCCACGGGAAGCGGCGGCGTCTACCGCATCGGCGACACCGTGACGGTGAGCTGGGACAGCACCGCGACCGGCGACGGCAACGCCGCGCTGACCGGCGTCACCGTCGATTTCAGCCAGTTCGGCGGCGGCTCCGCGGTGGCCGCGACCAACGCGGCGGGCGTCTGGACGGCCAGTTACACCATCGTCTCCGGCAACCTGGAGGCGACGGGGCGCACCGTCGGCGTCACCGCGAGCGGCCCCGACGGCACGGCCACGACGACCAGCGCCAGCGGCACCTCGGCCGCCGTGGACGCCCAGGCCCCCACCGTCACCGGGGTCACCGCGACCACCGCCGACGGCGCCTACAGGGCCGGCGACACCATCATTATCCAGGTCACCTTCAGCCAGGCGGTCACCGTCACCGGGACGCCGACCCTGACCCTGGAGACGGGCGCCACCGACCGGGCGGCCAGCTACAGCGGCGGTTCCGGCACCGCGACGCTGACCTTCACCTACACGGTGCAGGCCGGCGACACGTCCCCCGACCTCGACGCCGTGTCAGCGGCGGCGCTGGCGTTGAACGGCGGCGGCATCCGGGACGCCGCCGGCAACGCGGCGGTCCTGACGCTGCCGGCGCCGGGGGCCAGCGGCTCGCTCGGCGCCAACAAGGCCATCGTCATCGACACCAGCGCCCCGACCGTGGGCACCCCCGCCCTGACCGCGGCGACCGACAGCGGCGTCTCCGCCAGCGACGGCATCACCAACGCGGCGAACCCCGCCTTCTCGGTCACGGTCGCGGAGGCCGGGCTGACGCTGGAGCTGCTGCGCGGCGACAGCGTCGTCGCCACCATCACCTCCACCGCCGGCACCAACACGCTGACCCACAGCGGGGCGGCGGAGGGCTCCGGGCTGTCCTACCGCGTGCGGGCGACCGACGCGGCGGGCAACCAGACGACCTCCGAGGCGGTGACGGTGACCATCGACCGCAGCGCCCCGACCATCGCCGCCCCGACCGGCCAGACCATCGCCGAGGACGGCACCACGGGCGCCCTCACGGTCACCGTCGGCGACGGGGTGACCGCGGCGGGCACCGTGCAGCTCACCGCCACCTCCGGCGATACGGTCCTGGTGCCGTCCAGCGGCATCCAGATTGCCGGCAGCGGCGCCGGCCGCACGGTCACCGTGACTCCCGCGGCCGACCGCTTCGGCAGCGCCCTCATCACCCTGACCGTGACCGACGAGGCCGGCAACACCGCCACGGAGACCTTCACCGTCACGGTGACCCCCGTTGCCGAAACCCCGGTGGTGAGCGGAGCCACCGGCACCGCCGAGGACACTCTGTCCGCGGCCATCACCATCGCGCGGGCCAGCGCCGACGGGGCTGAGATCAGCCACTTCCGCATCTCCGGCATCACCGGCGGCACGCTTTACCGCAACGCCGACCGGACCGGCGCCATCGCCGACGGCGACCTCCTCACCGCCGCCGAGGCCGCCGCGGTCTATTTCCTGCCGTCGCAGGACGCCAACACCGCGGATGGCGGCGTCTTCGGCTTCCAGGTCCAAGGGGCGCGCGACGCCAGCGGCAACGGGCTGAGCCCGACCGCGGCGACGGTCACCCTCACCGTGTCGGCGGTCAACGACGCGCCGGTTCTGACCGCCGCGTCGCCGGTGCTGCCCGGGATCGACGAGGACGCCACGGCCAACGGCGGCCAGACGGTGG
>NZ_QLKQ01000146.1 GCF_003349955.1 Azospirillum brasilense | reverse complement strand
CAACCGCATCACCATCGTCGGGCAGACCGGAAACGTCGCCGCCTGGTTCGGCTGAGCGGAACCTTTGCACCGCTGAGACTGGCGCCGGGCTGGACCCGGCGCGGAAGCCGGGGGAAGTGAACCAAACAGCTTCCCCCGGCTTTGGCCGCATCTTGCGTGGATCATGCGGAAGAGCGGTCCGGATGGCGGCGCCATGAGGAGTCCAGAGCCTGTCCTTTCAACGGACACGACCCAACAGCCCGGTCGGCAGGAGGGCGTGTTCACTCTCCACTCCATGGGGAGCGCGTCACCCCTCTCCGCCTGTGGTCACTTGGATGAGACGATCATCCGGACGCCCGGCCTGCCGGACCCAGCCCCGCAGCGTCTCCGCCGTGCAGCCGATCCTCGCTGCGAGCGCGCCGCCCACTGCGAGGCGTGGCCCCCTTCTTGCGCGAACACGATCCGTACCGCGCGCTCGCGGACTTCAGGAGCGTCTTTGCGTGATGCCGCTTTCGTCACGATAACCCCGGTCTCTCAAGAATCGGGGCTTCCGGGAAACCTGGCGCGGTTCACAGCCCCAGGTCCACGCGTGGGGTGTGGGCTTCATGAAAAAGGGCGGACCCGGTTGGATCCGCCCCATTCTGCGTCTGTTCTGTCACGTTCAAGCTTCGCTTGAGCTCAACCTTTCTCAATCACAGAGTCCGGTGTCTCAAGCTTTGCGTTAAGGACCACAACGACGAGCGAGATTTCTGTCGGCTGCCGGATAACCCGGGGCGGCCACATGGCTGAAGGTAGCATTCCGCCTGGAGGGTCCGCCAGATAAACCGAGGCGCGCCGCCGCATAACGCGAGGTTCCCGCGCAGGGCCGCCGGATAACGCGAGGTTTTCGACGGGGGGTCCGCCTGGGAATACGTTCTTGTACCGGCGCGGGGCCGACGGCTGTCCGCCTGTCCTTTCCAAGGCGGGGGCATCGCCTGCGCCGCGACGGCACGCCGCAGCGCCTCCCGGTGGGCACCGCAGAGGTTTCCGGCTACGGTCCGGCTCCCTTCGGACAGGCTGGGAGCAAGGAGTGATGCTGGAGTTCACGCCGCAGGACCATGAAGCGCGCCGATACCTCCTGGAGCAAGGCGAGGACGGAAACGAGCACCTCTACGTCTACGACGCCGAGACGGGTGAATGCCTCCATCGTGGAACGGATGGCAAAAGATGGAGTGTGCGCCCACCCGCCTTACCCCCGGGATCCGGCCCCAGGCTCGTCCTCCACCACAACCATCCAAGCCTCAACCCGCCCAGCGCAGCGGACACGGTGATGCTCCTTTCGGAGCCGGACATCCGAGCCATATGGGTGCACGCAAAGGATCGGTCGGCATTCCGAATAACGAAGAGCGAGGAGCGACCCAGCCCTGACGTCGTGCGCTACTCGGAGGGCAGAGCACGCCGATACTTCAATGACGCCTTCCCCAACACGGAACTGTTCACTTGGGCCGTACGCCATGCGTCGTTGCTTGCTCTCAGGCATGTGGGGCTTATCGGCTATGACTACACCATTGCCGAGTCTTTAAGGATCAGCATGGGCGGGGCGTTGAGCAGGATCGAGGCCGACGCATACATGATCTACTCGGACATCCTCACGGCGAGGGATGGCGGCGAGATGTGAGCGGACGATGGACGATCCTTGGCTAAACGGTTGGCATGACAAATCGGAGTTCCTGAAGTTCGCGGAACCTATGGATGCCGAAGATGTCGAACGGCGGATCAGGGGTGGGCATCCGGACGGGCATCCCTGGATGCTCCGTTTCCTTGCCCTCGTAGGAACCAAGATGTGCCGACACGAGGCCGACTTCCTCGCACTCCCATACGACGGCTGCGTTGACCTTCAGCGCAGGCTTCTTCGCGAAGCGTACGACGAGGCGGTCGAGGCGGGTTCACCGTGCGTTAAGGCCAAGCCGACGACGGGAATGGGTTGACCATCGGATCGACGGTGTCGGCCAGATTGGTCCGGGCATTCCACCGGCGTGCAGCCGAACTGTCGTCCAGCCCCGCGTCGCGCAATCCCCTCGACCGCAGAAGCCGGTCGAACCCCCGTGCGACAGGCGTCAGGTCCAGGGTGTCGTCCGCCGCTCGGACGGCCAGACGCGGCGCCGCGTCGAACGCGTCGAACGCCTCGGCGTCGAACGTCGCCGTGGGGCCGGGGATATGATTGAACACCGCAATATCCCGCTCCACGAGCGGCATGGCCTCGCCCCCCAGCACATCCTTCCCGACCGCCAGGATCGGGGTCAGGAAGTCGAACACGCTGACGAGGTTGGCCGAACGGAGCCGAAACCCCAATGCAGTCCAGGTCAGGGGACGAGCCGCATCGCTGGTCGCCATCAGGGGCGTTGCCGTTTCGAGATGCCGTTCTGCCGCCGCGTGCATGGCCCACATCCATGGCTCCTTGGACCGAACCCGGGAACGCGCGTACGCCACCAATTCGGGGTCGCTACGCCACGACGAGCCGTGTTCCGCCGAACCTCTGATCCCGCCGACGTTGTCCGCAGACTCCTGTCGCCGCATGTGCCCAGCCCCCGCATGAGTGCTTCCGGGTTCGAGGTTAGGTCGGCGGCAGCACGAACCGGTTCACCGTGCGTTAAGAACGGGAACGGCTCATGTCCACCCGCCCCGGAACCGCGCCTCCAGGCGTTGGTCACGGGTTCCCTTTCCTTGCGCTGCGATTTTCAGGGAAGGAAGAATACCCGCATGGTTAGACACCTCGACGACACCGCAGGACACCTCGCGCACAACGTCCTGGACGCGGCCGCCGACTACGAGCAGGCCGAGCGGGACCTGTCCGCCGCGTACGCCGCCGACCCGGCCCCGGCCGCCTGGGAGGCGACGGCGCGCAAGGCTAAGCGCCGGGCCGCCGAGCTCGCCGTCGCCGTCGATGGACTGACCGACCGCGCCGCCATCGGCTTGGGAACCTCGAAGACCGCCGTGCGGACGCGGGTCTCCGCCCTGTCCGCGGCCCGGCCCGGCGCCTTCGAGCGCGTCTGGTCGGCGGCGAACGCCTACAAGCACAAGGACCTGAAGGATGCCCGCATGGTCGTCGTGTCCGACGACGACGTGCTGGTCGTCGGTCTCGGGTACGGCCTGGACGGCTTGGGCGTCGGCAAGTTCGGCGGGGTCGAGGTGATCGTGCGCGACCGCGCTGGGGCATCGTGGAAGTTCCTGGGGGACGTTCCGGCGGTGGTCGGTGCGTGGTGCCGCTTCCTCGCCGCGGAACGCGCCCTCCTCCCCGACGGCCCGATCATGGTCTGGGGGCTTCAGGCATATCCCTGAACCGTCCGGCACGCTGCTCGCTAAACGGGCGGGCGGTTGCAATGCCCAACCGTTCCGTCTATTCACGCGGCCTTCATGAGGTGAGGAAGCATCCATGGCGCGACTGACCAAGCCGGAACCCCTCCAGGAACTCCAGTTGACTGACCTGACCAGCGGCAGAACGGCCATGGCGCAGGTCTTCGTGGGGATCGACCCCATCCACATCCCAAGCGGCGACTCGCTGTGGGCGCACGTCAACGACCTTGTCGGCGGACCGGACCGGGGCTGGCACCCGCTGTGGCTCCACAACATCCTGAATTGGGAGGCCGAGCGGCGTCCCGACGCGCGCATCTTCTCGATCTTCGTGAACGGCCAACTCCAGGGGATCGCCATGGCGTGCGCACGCGCGCCGGGACCGGACTCGGTGGTCTTCGGCGACACCTTCATCCACATCGACCGTCTCGCCTCCGCGCCGTGGAACCGAAAAAGCGCACGGCAATCGGCTGATTGGCAGGATGTGGAGCGTGAATATCCCGGGCTTCCATGGCTGGAAGGCATCGGCCAACACCTCGTCGGATACTGCATCAAGCTCAGCGTTCAGACCGGCCATAAAGGCAGAGTGGCCGGGATCGCCCTGCCGGAGTCGCTTGGTTTTTACCGGTCCAAGTGCAACTTCGAATGCGTTGGATCTCCCAAGGGCGACGGCAGCAGGTGGGTCCGCCTGACGGTCGAAGGCCGCAGGGAAGCACTCAGGCATGGAGCCTTAAACAATGGACTTGAGGTTGTCGGACGGCGAACTGGAGGCGATCAGGAAGCGTCTCGACGGGGATGGGGAAGCCGATTGCTTCATCGTCTCGGGGCACCATTCCGCAGATGAGGGGAGTCGCACAATGACTCCGTCCATCCATACCTCCGAGCATGCGCCAGCCAACCGTGAATTCCCGAACACATGGAGATTCTTTGTCGCGGGGGTGCTGGGGCTGATGAACACAGTCCTGCCCAGGTCGTCGACACCCCCACGGTAAGGGCGCGGCCCGGCGCTGAGCACGTAAGGTTGGCGACGAACGCCTCTGAGATTCCCCGAATGACCGTTGCATCCGACGGCTATGTGCTGACCTCGGGTGCGCTCTCGATAAATTTCGCGGCGGAAAGCTCGGCGGCGTCGAAGCCGTCGGCACGTGGCTTCGGTTCATCCCGGCACACGGGGGCCTTGTTCAACCTCACGGCGATCGGAGCCGTCTTCATCCTCTTCGCGATGGGGGGAGGCCGAAAGGCGTTCGGCCGCCGCCGCGAGTTGGCGGAACAACGGTACAAGGGCCTTTTCCAACGAACCTGTGCGGCGGCCCTCGCAAATGGCGATGCGGTCGCGCGGGAGGGCCGACAGGCCGCGCCGGTCGTCGCCTGAGATGGCCGGATACGGTGCCGCAGATCAGCCGGGAGCGTCCGGAGGCCGGTCGGAAGGCGGGTCGCCGCCCGTCAGCACGGCCTCGGCGTCCGCGCCGCCGACGGTCTCGTGCTCGACCAGCAGGCGGGCAAGCGTCTCCAACCGCTCCCGGCATCGGAGGATCTCGGCCGTCGCCTCCGCGTAGGCGGTCGCCAGCAGCGCGGAAACCCGGTTGCCCATGTCCGGCCGCAGCGCCAGAGTCGCCGCAAGGGTGTCCGGCGTCGGGATGCCCCGCCACAGCAGCCCGTCGGCCCCGTCGCCCAGGCCGTAGGCTTGCAGCGCCGCCGCGGCCAAGGCCGTCGCCCTCGCCAAGTCGCTTCGGTCGTCCCCGCCCGCACCCGTCGACACGTCGCCCAGCACCGCCTCCTCGGCCGCCCGCCCGGCCAGGAGCACCCGCAGGTGACCGGCGCCCCGACCGGGTCAGGGGCTTCCGCTGGTCCAGGGCGGCGGACGTGCCGCCCAGCGTATCGGCCGTCTCGCGGATGGAGACGCCGGTCAGCGTGCCCGGGAACTCCAACGCGATCATCAGGGCGTGTCCCGCCTCGTGGACGGCGTACCGGTACGTCTCCTCGGGTGCCCGTTCCCTCCGCATGCCGCGGATTTCATCGGTCAGGTCGTCGATGGTCATCCCGCGGCCTCCGTGCCGCGCGCGGCGGCGCGCTCCACGCACCCAGCGCTCGCAGTCGGCCCCCGTGGCGCCGCGCGCCAGCAGCGTGGCGGTCGACAGCTCGGCGTCCGGGAGATCGGTGCCGAGATGGTGGCGAAGGATGCCCGTCAGCGCCTCGCGGTCCGGCAGCGGGACGGGGATGGTGCGGTCGAGCCGTCCCGACCTGACGATCGCCGGGTCGAGACGGCCGGGGTCGTTGCAGGCCCCCACCACGACCACGCCCTCGCGCCCCTCCACGCCGTCCAGTTCCTCCAGCAGGCCGTTGACCACCTGGATGCTGTAGTCGCGGTTCTCGTGCGTGAACCCGGACCGGTCGCCGAACGCGTCGATCTCGTCGACGAACAGGATGGCGGGCGCGGCCGCACGCGCCTCGGCGAAGGTCGCACGCATCGCCTTGAGCAGGTCGCCCAGATGCCCCGTCGACTGCCAGCGGCTGAGCGATCCGACGACCAGCGGCACGCCGCACGAACCGGCGAGCGCCTTGGCGAAGGTGGTCTTGCCGGTGCCCGACGGACCGGCGAGCAGCACGCCCCGATCGACTGCGGACCACGGCAGGGTTCCGCGCCGGTATCCGTCCAGGTCGCGCGTCAGCGCCCTGCCCCAGGCGACGGCCTCGTCCATGCCGTGCAGGTGGTCGAGGGTCAGGGACGGCGGTTTCGCCTTGACGTCGAGCAACCGGCGCAGGCGGGTTAGGTAGCCGTCGGCGTCGGTGCCCGGCCTCCAGGCGAGGCGCAGGTCTTCAACGGCGATCAGGCGGTGCAGGTCCATAGGCAGCGGCGACGACGGACGGCGGCCGGTGAGGACCTCCAGGGCCTCGTCCAGCGCCGCGGCGTCCGGCGTGGACGTTGCGACACGGATGTCGGCGGCACGGACCAGGGCGCGTGGCAGGTGCCGTTCCGGCCAGGGGCTGAAGCCGACGACGACGCACCCGGCGGCGAGTCCGGCCGCCACGGCCTCGTTGCCAATGTCGGGTTTGTGGTCCTTTTGGATGCCGTCGCGCCGGAACCCGATCCAGGTCGAGTCGGACGACGGACGCCACGAGGAAGGCCGGGAGATGCCGTCCCCATTGTGCTCCTGCGGATCGCCGGAGGAGACAGCGCGACCCCATGCGTCTGCCACCGGCCCGACCCACGTTGCGTTCGGAACTTCGACGACGACCGCGTCCCCGGCTTGCGCGAGCGCCTGCCAACCTCCCGGGATGACGTCCAGAACCCGCCGGACCAGAGTCGACGCGACGGCGCCGACCACGTCGGCGCGGCGGGGACGCCCTCTGCGCCTTTCGGCGGCGGGCATCCCTTCATCCTCCAGGGACTCGATGTCCAGGTCAGCGGGCTGCCCATCATCGTCCCGATCCGTCATCGGCACCCCCATTCGTCGGTGAACGGCGGAACGGCTCGTCCGGAAAGGAATGCCGTCCGCCTGTGGCCGGGAATTCCTCCGGCATGACCTTGGCAGGATTTTGTTCCCTTTTCGTTCTCTTGGCAACCGGCCATCCCGGGTAGGCACGATGGAGGACTCGGCACCCCTCTGTAGGGGCGTCGGAGAAGGTAAGCATGCGGCAGGCGCGAGACCGGCTTCAGGGCGGGGCCATAGCCGACGGTCATTGCGCTTCCTGTTCCCGGAAAGGGTCACGTCCCTGAACGTGGTGTAGGAGCTGTGGGGAACCGGCCCGCCGAAGCGC
>NZ_QLKQ01000145.1 GCF_003349955.1 Azospirillum brasilense | reverse complement strand
TGTAGTTGGCGGTCCGCTCGCCGTCCTTGCCGATGCCCATGTCGCCGGTGGCCACCCCCTTGACCGCACCGGTGTCGTCGTAGAGCACCTCGGCCGCGGCGAAGCCTGGGTAGATCTCCACGCCCAGTTCCTCGGCCTGCCCGGCCATCCAGCGGGCGAGGTTGCCCAGCGAGATGATGTAGTTGCCGTGATTGTGCATCTGCGGCGGGGCGAAGGGCGACTTCAGCGCCTTGGTCTCGGTGAGGAAGAGGAAGCGGTCCTCGCGGGCCGGGGTGGTGAGCGGCGCGCCCTTCTCCTTCCAGTCGGGGATCAGCTCGTCCAGCGCGTGCGGCTCGAACACCGCGCCGGAGAGCAGGTGGGCGCCGACCTCCGAGCCCTTCTCCACGACGCAGACCGACAGTTCCTGGCCCGCCTCGTTGGCGAGCTGTTTCAGGCGGATGGCCGCGCTCAGGCCCGACGGGCCGGCTCCGACGACAAGGACGTCGTACTCCATCACCTCGCGCGGATCGCGAGCCATCTCGTCAGCCATTTCTTCTTCTTTCCTTGTTTCGTGCGAACAACGTTTCGGGCGAACACACTCAGTGCGACAACAGAACGGGAAGGGTCATCTGGCGCAGAATCTGGCGGGTGTTGCTGCCCCGCCCGAACAGCGGGAACAGCGAGCCGCCATAGCCGCCGAAGCCGCCCATCACCAGAAGATCGGCGCCATGGTCCGACGCGCGCGACAGCACGGCGTCCATGGGGGTCATGCTGGCGATGGTCATGCGTTCCTGCGTGGCCGTCACGCCATGGCTCGCCAGATGCTCCAGGATGTCGACCTGCGGGACGTTGCCGCCCCCCTCCGCCCGCGGCTGGGTGTGGAAGGCGAGCAGAAGCACGGAACTCGCCTGCTTCAGCAGCGGCAGCGCGTCGTTGACGGCGCGCGCGGCCTCGCGGCTGCCATTCCAGGCGATCACCGGGCGGTCGGCGAACTGCGGGTAGCTGCCGCTGTGCGGCACGACCAGGATCGGGCGCCCGGCGTTCAGCACCACCTCCTCGAGCAGATCCGCCGGGACGCGGCTGTCCTCCGGGTCGTGCTGGCCGAAGACGGCGAGGTCGACGTAGCGCGAGCAGATCACCGTCTCGGCGATGACATGGCCGTATTCGCCGTGGCCGAGCTGCCACCAGCGCGTCGTCACGCCGGCCTCGCGGGCCTTCTCCTCGAACATTTCCCGCGCCCGCTGCGCCGCCTGGGTCAGCGCCGGGCCGGCCTTGCGCGTGACGATGCCGGCGCCGGAGCTGTCGCTCTGCGCGAACAGGCCGGTCAGCGTGGCGCCATGCTTCTGCGCCAGGGTCAGGGCGACGGTCAGCCGCTCCCCGCAGCGGTCGCTGTCGTCCACATGCACCAGCAGGTTCGTGAAGCTCATGGCGCCCTTCCCTTCCCTCTTTCCCCGTGTTTTACGCACATCCCCGCGCGCGGGCGACCTTCGAGGCGGTCGGGCGGCCAATGGCATCGCTGATATAAGCGCCAGCCGCCACCAGCCGGTCGAGGTCCACCCCCGTTTCGACGCCCAGCCCGTTCAGCATGTAGAGCACGTCCTCGCTCGCCACGTTGCCCGACGCCCCCTTGGCGTAGGGGCAGCCACCGAGCCCGGCGACCGAGCTGTCCACCACCGCCACGCCCATCTCCAGCGTCGCCAGGATGTTGGCAAGCGCCTGCCCATAGGTGTCGTGGAAATGCACCGCCAGGCGCTCCATCGGCACGCGTTCCGCCACCGCCGCGATCATCGCCTGGGCCTTGGCCGGCGTGCCGGTGCCGATGGTGTCGCCGAGCGAGACCTCGTAGCAGCCCATCTCCAGCAGCCGCCCGGCCACCTCGGCCACCGCCGCCGGCGCGATCTCGCCCTCGTAGGGGCAGCCGAGCACGCAGGAGACGTAGCCGCGCACCGGCACGCCCCGGGCCTTCGCCTGCTCCAGGACCGGGACGAAGCGGTCCAGACTTTCGGCAATGGAGCAGTTGATGTTTTTCTGGCTGAAGCTCTCCGACGCGGCGGCGAAGACCGCCACCTCGTCGGCGCGGGCGGCGAGCGCGCCCTCCAGCCCCTTGGCGTTCGGGGTGAGGGCGACGTAGCGCACGCCGTCCTTGCGCCGGATGCCGGCGAAGACGTCCGGCGTGTCGGCCATCTGAGGGACCCATTTGGGCGACACGAAGCTGCCGGCCTCGATGGCGGTCAGCCCGGCCTCGGTCAGCCGGTCGACCAGACCGATCTTCACGGCCGTCGGGACGATCTGCTTTTCGTTCTGGAGGCCGTCGCGTGGGCCGACCTCCACCATGCGGACGCTCTTCGGCAGGCGCATGCTCATCCCTCCGCCACGTCGAGGACCAGCAGGTCCACGCCTTCGGACACCTGATCGCCCGCCGCGAAGTTGACGGCGCTGACCGTGCCGGCGGCGGGGGCCTTGATGGTGTGCTCCATCTTCATCGCTTCCAGAAGCATCAGCGGAGCGCCCGCCTCCACCGTCTGGCCGGGCTCGACCAGCACGCGGACGACGGTGCCCGGCATCGGCGCGGTGAGGCGGCCGGAGCCGCCCTCCTGCTCCGCGGCGCGGGCGGTCGGGTCGTCCAGATGCAGCCGCCACACCGATCCGTCCGACAGGATGGTCAGGTCCAGCCCCTGGCAGACCACCGTGGCGCGGGTGCGCACCGCGTCGATGGTGGCGGTCAGCGTGTCGCCGTCGAGCGTCACCCGCTCCGCCCGGATGGCCGGGCGGCCCTCCACCGCGATCTCGTAACCGTCGGGGCGGAAATGCAGGGTCAGGCCGCGCGGCGTGTCGCCGTCGAGCAGGCGCAGGTCGTGGTGGTTGTCGTCGTTGAGGCGCCAGCCGCTGGCCGACAGCCAGGGCGACCAGGGGTCGGACGCGGCGCGGCGGGCCTTGCGGGCATCGGCGTTGCGGCGGAGCAGCACGCTGAGCGCCGCGATGGCCAGCCCGCGGTCCGGCACCGGGGCTGGCGGGGGCAACAGGTCGGCGCGGTGCCGCTCGATGAAGCCGGTGTCGATCTCCACCGCGCGGAAGGCCGGATGGCCGGCGATGGCGCCGAGGAAGGCCACGTTGGTGGTCACCCCGACCACCTCGTAGGCGGCGAGCGCCACCCGCAGGCGTCGCAACGCGGCGTCGCGGTCCTCGTCCCAGACGATCAGCTTGGCGATCATCGGGTCGTAGAACATGGTGACCTCGTCGCCTTCGCGGACGCCGGTGTCGACGCGGACATGCTCGTTCTCGGCGGGCGGGCGCAGGCGGACCAGCTTGCCGATGGCCGGCAGGAACTCGCGCTGCGGGTCCTCCGCGTAGAGGCGCGCCTCGAAGGCGTGGCCGCGGCGGGTGAGCTGGTCCTGCATCAGCGGCAGCGTGCCGCCGGCGGCGACGCGCAGCTGCCACTCCACGAGGTCCTGGCCAGTGATCTTCTCGGTCACCGGATGCTCCACCTGAAGGCGGGTGTTCATCTCGATGAAGTAGAAGCCGCCGTCCTCGTAGAGGAACTCCACGGTGCCGGCGCCGACATAGTTCACCGCCTTGGCGGCGGCCACCGCGGCCTCGCCCATGCGGCGGCGCAGGTCGTCGGGCAGCGCCGGGGCCGGGGCCTCCTCGATCACCTTCTGGTGGCGGCGCTGGATCGAGCAGTCGCGCTCGAACAGATAGACGCCGTTGCCGTGGGTGTCGCAGAAGACCTGAATTTCCACATGGCGTGGGCGGCCCAGATACTTCTCCAGAAGCACGCTGTCGTCGCCGAAGGCGGCCTTGGCCTCGCGCTTGGCGCCGGCCACCGCGTCGGCGAACTCGCCAGGGGCGCGGACCACGCGCATGCCCTTGCCGCCGCCGCCCGCCGAGGCCTTGACCAGCACCGGATAGCCGATGCGCTCGGCTTCCGCGCTCAGCGTCTCCAGGTCCTGGGCCTCGCCGTGGAAGCCGGGGACGAGCGGCACGTCAGCCTGGGACATCACGCGCTTGGATTCCGCCTTGGAACCCATGACGCGGATGGCCTCGATCGGCGGGCCGATGAAGACCACGCCGGCCTCGGCGCAGGCCGCCGCGAAGCCGGCGTTCTCCGACAGGAAGCCGTAGCCGGGATGGATGGCCTGGGCGCCGGTGCGCTTCGCGACCTCAAGGATCGCGTCGCCGCGCAGGTAGCTCTCGCCGACCGGCGCCGGGCCGATGCAGACGGCCTCGTCGGCCATCTCCACATGCATGGCGCGGGCGTCGGCTTCCGAGTACACGGCGACGGTGCGGATGCCCATGCGGCGGGCGGTGCGGATGACGCGGCAGGCGATCTCGCCACGGTTCGCGATCAGAATCTTGTCGAACATGTCGGTCACAACCATGGGCCTCAGCTCCGCCACGCCGGTTCGCGTTTCTCCAGGAAGGCGCCGACGCCCTCCCTCCCCTCGTCGCTCGCGCGCTGGCGGGCGATGCGCTCCGCCGTGTCGCGGACCAGCGCGTCGTCCAGCGGACGGCGCGCCACGGCGCGGATCAACTCCTTCGCCGCGGTCTGGGAGGCCGGGCCGCAGTGCAGCAGGTTGCGCACCATCACCTCCACCGCCGCATCCAGCTCCGTCGCCTCCACGGTCTGGTGCAGCAGGCCGAGACGCAGCGCCTCGGCGGCGGAGAAGCGCTCCGCCGTCAGGAAGTAGCGGCGGCAGGCGCGTTCGCCCATCGCGGCGACGACGTAGGGGCTGATGACCGCTGGGATCAGGCCCAGCCGCACTTCGGTCAGGGCGAAGCTGGCGGTCTCGGCGGCGATGGCGATGTCGCAGGCGGCGACCAGCCCCACCCCGCCGCCGAAGGCCGGCCCCTGCACCACGGCGATGGTCGGCTTCGGGCATTCGTCCAGCGTGCGCAGCATGGTGGCGAGGCCCATGGCGTCCTCGACGTTCTCGCCATGGCTGTAACCCGCCATCCTTTTCATCCAGCCGAGGTCGGCCCCGGCGGAGAAGCTTTTGCCAGCGCCGCGCAGCAGGATGGCGCGGACGTCCGGGTTCGATCCCAGCCTGAGGACGGCGTCGGTCAGATCGGCGATGACCCGCTCGTTGAAGGCGTTGTGCACCTCCGCCCGGTTCATCGTGACGGCGGCGACGCCGCTGGCGGCGATGTCGATCAGAATGTCGCTCATGCTCGTCGTTCCCCCGCTCACATCCGGAACACGCCGAAGGTGGTCTTCTCGACCGGGGCGTTCAGCGACGCCGACAGGCCGAGGCCGAGCACCATGCGGGTGTCCGCCGGGTCGATGATGCCGTCGTCCCACAGCCGGGCGGAGGCGTAGTAGGGATGGCCCTGGTCTTCGTACTGCTGGCGGATGGGGGCCTTGAACGCCTCCTCCTCCTCCGGCGCCCAGCTCCTGCCCTGGGATTCCATGGCGTCGCGCCGGACCTGGGCGAGCACGCCCGCCGCCTGCTCCCCGCCCATCACGGAGATGCGCGAGTTCGGCCACATCCACAGGAAGCGCGGGGAGTAGGCGCGCCCGCACATGCCGTAGTTGCCGGCGCCATAGCTGCCGCCGATGATGACGGTGAATTTCGGCACCTTGGCGCAGGCGACGGCGGTGACCAGCTTCGCGCCGTCCTTGGCGATGCCGCCCGCCTCGTACTTCCGCCCGACCATGAAGCCGGTGATGTTCTGCAGGAAGACCAGCGGAATGCCGCGCTGGCAGCACAGCTCCACGAAATGCGCGCCCTTCAGGGCGGATTCGCTGAACAGGATGCCGTTGTTGGCGATGATGCCGACCGGATAGCCGAAGATGTGGGCGAAGCCGCAGACCAGCGTCGTGCCGTAGAGCGGCTTGAACTCGTCCAGCACCGAGCCGTCGACCACGCGGGCGATGACCTCGCGCACGTCGAAGGGCTTGCGTGGGTCGCTGGGGATCACGCCGTAGAGTTCGCGCGGGTCGTAGGCCGGCTCCTGCGGCTCGCGCAGGTCCATGTCGATGCGCTTGCTGCGGTTCAGGTTCGACACGACCTTGCGCGCCATGGCGAGCGCGTGGGCGTCGTTCATCGCGTAATGGTCGGTCACGCCGGAGGTGCGGGAATGCACGTCCGCCCCGCCGAGGTCCTCCGCCGACACCACCTCGCCGGTCGCCGCCTTCACCAGCGGCGGGCCGCCGAGGAAGATGGTGCCCTGGTTGCGCACGATGATCGCCTCGTCCGACATGGCGGGCACATAGGCGCCGCCAGCCGTGCAGCTTCCCATCACCACGGCGATCTGCGGGATGCCCTGCGCGGACATGTTGGCCTGATTGAAGAAGATGCGGCCGAAATGGTCGCGGTCGGGGAACACCTCGTCCTGGTTCGGCAGGTTGGCGCCGCCGCTGTCCACAAGGTAGATGCAGGGCAGGTTGTTCTGCTGAGCCACTTCCTGGGCGCGCAGGTGCTTCTTCACCGTCAGGGGGAAGTAGGTGCCGCCCTTCACAGTGGCGTCGTTGACGACCACCATGCATTCCTGCCCGGCCACGCTGCCGATGCCGGTGATGATGCCCGCCGCCGGAATGTCGTCGTCATAGACCTTGTAGGCGGCCATCTGCGACAGTTCCAGGAAGGGCGATCCCACGTCGAGGAGCTGGCGGATGCGCTCGCGCGGCAGCAGCTTGCCGCGGGACAGGTGCTTGTCGCGGGCCTTCGCGCCGCCGCCCTGTTTGATGGCGCCCACCTTCTCGCGCAGGTCGGCGACCAGGGCGGACATGGCGTCGGCGTTCGTCTGGAACTCGGCGGAGCGCGGGTTCAGGGCGCTCTTCAGGACGGTCATGGCCGTCGTCCTCCCGTCTCTTCTTGTTCTACTGCATCAGGGCGCGGCTGATGACCAGCCGCTGGATGTCGCTCGTGCCCTCATAGATCTGGCAGACGCGCACGTCTCTATAAATGCGCTCCACCGGGAAATCGTTCAGATAGCCGTAGCCGCCATGGATCTGGATGGCGTCGGAGCAGACGCGCTCGGCGATCTCCGAGGCGAACAGCTTCGCCATGGCCGCCTCCTTCAAGCAGGGCTCACCGGCGTCGCGGAGGCTCGCGGCGTGCAGGACGAGCTGGCGCGCGGCTTCCACCTTCGTCGCCATGTCGGCCAGCCGGAAGGCCACCGCCTGATGCTGGATGATCGGCACGCCCATGCTCTGGCGCTCCTGGGCGTAGCGGGTGGCGTGGTCGAGCGCGGAGCGCGCCATGCCCACCGACTGAGAGGCGATGCCGATGCGCCCGCCCTCCAGGTTGGCGAGCGCCACCCGGTAGCCGCCGCCCTCCGCGCCCAGCATCAGGTCGGCGGGGATGCGGCAGTCCTCCAGCACAATCTGGCAGGTGTCGGAACAGCTCTGGCCGAGCTTCTCCTCGACCCGCGCGACCTGGAAGCCGGGGGTGTCGGTCGGCACGATGAAGGCGGTGATGCCCTTCTTGCCGGCCTCGGGATCGCTGACCGCGAAGACGATGGCGACGTCGGCGTTTTTTCCCGAGGTGATGAACTGCTTGGTGCCGTTGAGGACCCAGTGGTTGCCGTCGCGGCGCGCGCGGGTCTTGATGGCGGCGGCGTCGGACCCCGCCTGCGGCTCGGTCAGGCAGAAGCAGCCGAGCTGCTCGCCGCGGGCCATCGGCTTCAGGAAGCGCTCCTTCTGCTCGGCGCTGCCGAACTTCAGGATCGGCATGCAGCCGACGGAGTTGTGCACGCTCATGATGGTGGAAATGGCGCCGTCGCCCGCCGCGATCTCCTCGATGGCGAGCGCGTAGGCGATGTGGTCGGTGCCGGCGCCGTCGAACTCCTCCGGCACCAGCATGCCCATCAGGCCGAGCCGGCCCATCTCGGCCAGCTCCTCCTTGGGGAAGGCGCCGGTGCGGTCGCGCTCGGCGGCGGTGGGCGCCAGCCGCTCCGCCGCGAAGTCCCGCGCCATGTCGCGCACCATCCGCTGCTCTTCCGTCAGCCGCATTGCTGTCCCTCCCGAATGTGTATTGCCCCCACCCCGGCCCTCCCCCGCTTCGCAGGGGAGGGAGATTGG
>NZ_QLKQ01000144.1 GCF_003349955.1 Azospirillum brasilense | reverse complement strand
AGGCGACGCTGGGCGATCAGGCGGAGCCGGCCTTCGCCGCCACCGCCGACGGCGGTTGGATCGCCACCTGGAGCGGCTACAACCCAGCCACCGTCACCCTCGACGTCATGCAGCGCCGCTTCACGGTGGCGGAAGCCATGCCGGACTTCATCACGATTCATGGAACGCCAGGGGCCGATGTGTTGACCGGCACTCCCTTGCAAAACCACATCCTCGGCTATGAGGGCGACGATAAGCTGTCGGGCTCGACGTCCCGAGACACTCTCGATGGCGGCGAAGGGGCGGATACGTTAAGCGGCGGTGCCGGTGACGACGTCTACATTGTGGACAACGTGCGTGACGTGGTTCGGGAATTGGTCAACGAAGGCGTGGACGAGGTGCGGACCTCGCTGAACAGTTACACTCTTGGAGCCAACCTGGAGCGGTTGACCTTCATTGGTATCGGTAACTTCGCCGGTACCGGAAACACGCTGGATAACTTGATCGTCGGTGGTTCAGGCAACGACACGCTCACCGGCGGAGCGGGCGCCGACACGCTGATCGGAGGCGATGGCGACGACCGCTTCTACTTCGACGATGCCGACGCGCCATTGCAGGGTGGTGCCGGCTTCGACACCGCCGTCGTCCAAGGCAACGTCGGCGCCAGTCTCGATCTGGCGGCGTGCAGCATTGAGCAGGCCTATGGCGGAGGCGGAAACGACAGCCTGATCGGCACCGGCGCCCTCCTCGGCCTTGCGATCAACGGGCGTGACGGCGACGACCTCATCCTTGGGAGCGCCTTCAACGACACACTGACCGGCGGCAATGGCAGCGACACCCTGATCGCTGGAGACGGCGATGATGTGCTGTACATCGACGCGGACGATGCTCTGGTGAGTGGCGGGGCCGGGTTCGACACCGTCTATGTCCAGGGGGACGGAAACCTCACCCTCGACCTTACCGCCAGCGGTATCGAGCGGGTGTTCAGTGGCTCCGGCAACGACATTCTGACCGCTACTGGCTCCGTCACATTGGTGGAGATCAACGGCGGCGCGGGCGATGACCTGCTCGTTGGCAGCGCCTTTGACGACACGCTGCGTGGTGACGCTGGCAACGACACGCTTTATGGCGGCGACGGAAACGATGTGCTGGTTGGCGGCAGCGGCGACAACGTGCTGTTCGGAGGCGCTGGTGACGACCGCCTGTATGTCGATACGCAGACCGCATCCTTGGATGGCGGAGACGGTAATGACATGGTCTATGCCCGATATTCCGGCGGCGTGACGCTGGACCTTTCAGCCTCCATCGAACTGTTCAGCGGCAGCGTCGGCAGCGACACCGTGACGGCGGTCAATGCCTCCGTCGCGGTGGAACTGATCGGTGGGGATGGCGACGACTCGCTCACGGGTGGTGCCTATGCCGACAGCCTACGCGGTGACAACGGCAACGACTGGTTGGACGGCGGGGACGGAAACGACACCCTGTCCGGCGGCAACGGGAACGATTGGCTTTTGGGAGGGGGCGGAAACGATACCCTATCCGGCGGCAGCGGAAACGACACGTTGATCGGTGGCTTCGGCGACGACTTGTTGATTGGCGGAAGCGGTGCCGACCTGTTCGTCTTCTCCAACGGCGGCGGCACCGACATCCTGCGGGATTTCAACGCCGGGCAAGGCGATCTCATCGGTTTGGCGGAAGGTCAAACCTACACATTGGCCGCCGATGTGAGCGGCAACGCACAGATCGTTTTCGGCGCTTCGGATACGGTCACTTTGGTCGGTGTGCAAATCACCGCAGTCTCAAGCTCCTGGTTTGTGACTGTGTGATTTCGTGATGGGGGAGGTGGAGCGCCTCCCCCATTTCTCTGCTTGGGAGCAATTCAACGCGGGCGAAGATCAGACTTGTCCCGTGGAGGGAAGGTTTTTGCAACCTGAGTCCGAAATGCGGGTTCCTGCCCATGACGAAGAGAAGCCCACGTCAGCGGTACCGCGCTCGCAATTCCCGTCGCCACGCTCAACGTCAGAACGCTGTTGGCGAGGGACATCCGGATGGTGGCATTGGCCTGATGCCGGTGCCTTCTCCGCCGCTATCCGGGTCGCGTGTCCGTCAAAGGGAGGGATACTGCTGGCGAATCAATTGAAGCGAATTCGGCACAAAGCCCATTCGTCCGCATGATGATGGGCAGCGGGATGGACAGCGAAGGATAAAGGACGGAGCCGGGGGGCGGCGGTTGAGAAGGGCGACGTGTTCGGAGGGCTCACCATGTTGCTCCACTCCCCGCTGTCCATCCGATCGGTGCCGGACGAAACCGCCCGGGTCGCTCGCGCCGCCTTTCCGAAGGGAAGCCCTTATCTGACGCTGCGCGACGCCCTTGGGCCGATGTTCGCGGATGAGGACTTTGGCGATCTTTATGCCAAGCGCGGACAGCCCGGGTACCCGCCCTGGCGCTTGGCCCTGGTGTTGCTCCTGCAGTTCCGTGAGGGGTTGAGCGATCGGCAGGCCGCCGAGGCGGTGCGGGCGCGCATCGATTGGAAGTACCTGCTGGGGCTGGAACTGACCGATGCGGGCTTCGATCACAGCGTCCTGAGCGAGTTCCGCAGCCGGCTGCTGGCCGGGAGCGGGGAGGGACGCCTCTTGGAGCGGGTGCTCGACGCCTGTCGGTCGCAGGGCCTGCTCAAAGCCCGCGGGCGACAACGGACGGATTCGACCCATGTGCTCGCCGCGGTCCGGGAGTTGAACCGGCTGGAACTCGTGGGCGAGGCGTTGCGCGCGGCGCTGAATGCCATCGCCACCGTGGCGCCGGCTTGGCTGCGCACCCTGGCGCCCCCGGTTTGGTATGAACGCTACAGCCGGCGCATCGAGGACTTCCGGCTGCCCAAGACGCCAGCCGGGCGCGAGACCCTCGCTGGTGAGATCGGCGATGATGGGTATCGGCTTCTCGCCATGCTGGACGCCCCAGGGGCGCCGCCCGGGTTGACGAGCTTGCCGGCCATTGAGGCGCTCCGAACGGTCTGGAGACGGCATTTCGAGATGTCCTCCGATCCCGACGCACCGCCCGGGAATGGCCGGGCGCGGCTACGGCCGGTGAGCGGGCGGGGGAGCGAGGACCGGCTGGAATCCCCTTACGACACCGACGCCCGCTATCGCAGCAAGAATGGCAAGGGGTGGACCGGCTACATGGTTCATCTCAGCGAGACCTGCGATGACGACACACCGCATCTGATTGTGCACGCTGACACCACGGCGGCCAACGTTCACGAAGCCATGCGGACGGCCTCCATCCACGCGGCCTTGGCGGCCAAGCAGACGGCGCCCGCCATCCATCTGGTGGATGCCGCCTACATCAGTGCGGCTCACCTCGTGGTGGCCCGGGAGACATTCGAAATCGACCTCGTCGGCCCACCTCGCGAGAACCTCAGCTGGCAGCAGCGGCAGGACGGCAGCTTCCGTGCTGGCGACTTCCAGATCGACTGGGAGGCAAACCGCGCCACCTGCCCGCGCGGCAAGGAAAGCCAGAGCTGGCACGCCTACCAGGATGAGGCGGGCGATCCCTACATCAAGATCCGATTCAATCCGGCGGACTGTCGGGTCTGCGAGGCGCGGGAGCAGTGCACCCGGGCAACCGGTAAGGGATGGGGGCGCAATCTCCGCCTGCGCCCGCGAGCCGAGCACGAGGCCTTGGTCGCAGCACGGACCCGGACGGAGATGGACAGTGAACGGCCGCTCTACGCCCTGCGCCAAGGCGTGGAAGGCACGCTGTCCCAAGCGGTGCGCGTCTTCGGGCTGCGGCGCGCTCGGTATCGGGGCACTTCCAAGGTCCATCTCCAGCACGTGGCCATCGCGGCCGCCCTGAACCTCGACCGCATTGCCGCATGGCTGCAAGGACGCCCGCTCGCCCCGACCCGCCGTTCCCGCTTTGCCGCACTGGCCGCCTGAAGCCGCCGGTTCCTTCCCTTTCCCGCAGCTTGTGCCGAATTCGCTTCAATTGATTCGCCAGCAGTATCGGGAGGTTTAACGGACACGCCGTAGACCGGTATCGAATGTCCGCTTTGGGTCAGGAGCAGACGGAGCTGGCATTGCGATGAGAGCAACACCGCATGCGGAGCCTTCCGCCAGCTGCCGCTATGTGGCCGCGTGCTCTTCGATGCAATCGACGCGTTCCGGATAAAACGCCAAATGTTCACGGATGGCGGCCACGGCGGGATAGGGAGTCTCGTAGGTCCAGACAGCGTTGATCGCGATGCGATCACCCACGCGCAGGTTGTAGTAAGTGGCATCGCCCTTGTAAGGGCAATGCGTCGTGTGCGCCGTGCGCTCGAAGGCCGTCATGTCGACATCCGCGCGGGGAATATATTGGACCACAGGCAACTTCGCCTCCGTCAGCGTCAGGGCGCGTGCCGTGTCGGCGACGACCCGGCTGGCGAAGACGACACGAATCCGATTCGGGTTGGGGATGATCGTGATGGGATGCTCGGGGCCGGGAATTTTCACAGCGATACTCCTTGCTCACCGGTAGTCGCGCCGGTCATGGCGCGGCCGTCATGCCTTATACCAGCGACTCTTTATCCTGACCCATCAGGATCAAGAGCCTCGACGGCATGGGCCGGCCGCTTGTGACCGTGGTGTCGCTGACCGGCGGCCGGCGCTTTCGCCATGCTACTCTGGGCGGCGTGACGGAGCGTTGTCCTTGTTTCACGTCCGTGCCACAGGTGGCTCCACCGATGAAAGATTGGATATCAATGAGCATGCAGCCGTGGGAAGGCCGTGACCGGCTGGTCGCGATCGACATCGAGACGACCGGACGGCGCCTGCCGAGCCTCCAGGACATCCGTAAGGCGCCCAAGGGCCTGCGTCAGCCCGGCATCATCATCGAAATCGGGTGTCTTGAGATCATCCGCGAGGGCGATGGCTGGAGGAAAGCGCGCAGCTGGGAGACGCGGGTCAACCCCGACGCCCCTCTCCATCCCGACGCCATCAAGGTGCACGGCATCAAGCCCGCCGACCTGAAGGTGGCGCCCCGCTTTCCCGAGGTGGCCGACGCGCTTCTCGCCTTTCTGGGCGAGGACCTTCTGGTGGCGCATGCCTATGAGAACGAGATGGACTTCCTGAACTACGAGTTCGCGCGCTGCGGACGCGCCGCATGGGGTGCCGACACGTTCTCGGCGGACCGGTTCATCTGTACCAAGGAGATGTCGCACGCGGTCTTCCCCGGTGCTTCCGGCTCGCTCGATGCGCTGTGTGATCGGCTGTGGCTCGACCGGAGTGATCGCTTCGCCCACCATGGCGCGCTGCTCGACGCAGACCTGACGGCTGATGCCTTCGTCAAAATGGCGTTGGGAGATACCGGCCCGCGCGACGCCGTGTATGAGTGAGGCACGGCGCCGGGCATCCGGATATCGTGCCGCGCGCCCTGACGGGCGGAAGGCGTCAAGGTCGCGTATCGGGGCAGCTTGCGCTGAACGGTGCTGGCTGCTCATGGCGCAGAGTCGACAGTCCGGCGCCTGGCAAACCGATCTCGCGCTGTCGGACAAGGTGTCGCCGAACTTTACGTGCTGACAGTTGGTCAGGTCACCCGCGAGGACAGGCGGGACCGGCTTGTGAAAGGACCTGCCCCCCACTTGGTCCTAATCGTGCCGGTGCTATGATTCCGCACTGCGTGAGGCGCCGGGCGAATAGCCCATGATGCGCTTGAAGGCACGGCTGAAGGCGGCCTGCGAGCCGTAGCCGAGCCGATGCGCGGCGGTTTCGATCGGCAGACGCTCCCGGCCGATCCACTGGGCGGCAAGCCGCATCCGCAGCTCCGTCACGTAGCGGACCGGGGTCACGCCGGTCACCTCCAGGAAGCGCTCCGCGAAAACCGAACGCGAGGCGCCCATCTCCGCGGCCAGTTCCGCCACGGTCCAGTTGCGGCCGGGATCGCGATGCAGCGCGGTGATGACGCGGCCGAGCCGCGGGTCGCGCAGGGCGTCGATCCAGCCGCGCGCATCGCCGCAGCCGCATTCGACCCAGCCCCGCACGATGGAGGCGGACACCACGTCGGCCAGCCGCGCCAGGATGCCGGCATAGCCGGCGCGCTCCGCCCGCGCCTCCCGCTCCATCGCTTCCAGCATCGGCAGGATTTCGGGGTAGCGGTCGAGCAGGGTGCCGACCTGCATCACCTCGGGCATCAGGCCGACCAGCGGCTGCATGGCGCCGAGGTCGAACTCCATGCAGCCGCTGAAGATCACCGCATCCTTCGTCCGGCAGCTTTCCGGCGGGCAGGATTCGAGCGCACCGACATTGCCGCACAGCGGCGCCGTCGCGAAGCTGGCGACGTCGCGGGCCGGCAGTTCCGGCGCCGACAGCAGTTCGTGCGCGCCGCCGCGCGGCAGCAGCACCGCATCGCCGGTGTCCAGCGTGAAGGTACCGCCGGTGAGCAGCCTCAGCACGACCGGCCCGCGGGCGATGAAATGGAATTGCGCCCGCCCCTCCACCGTCCCGAAACCGATGCCGAAGGGAGGGGCGACCTGCATGCGGCGGTACTGCACGCCGGTCAGCCGCATGCCGAGCAGAAGCTCGCTGACGAGGTCGATGGCGGGAGGGAGACGGGATGAGTCAGGCATATCCGGACTATCGATCAAAAGATGCGGACGTTATGGCATGGATCGTCCAGAACCTCCAATCTATTCTGCGTCGCAGCATAATCTTCCTGCGAGGACAAACCATGATGGAACCTGTGAGGCAAGCCGGCGCCGCGCCGGCGGAGCCCGCCTGGGGTGCCGTCTTCTCCCTGACGCTCGGCGTGTTCGGACTGGTGACGGCGGAGTTTCTGCCGGCCAGCCTGCTGACGCCGATGGCGGCCGACCTGCATGTGACCGAGGCGATGGCCGGCCAGGCCGTCACCGCGACTGCCGCGGTGGCGCTGGTCGCCAGCCTGCTGATCTCCGCCGCGACCCGCCGGATCGACCGGCGCCATGTGCTGCTCGCCTTTTCGGCGTTGCTGGTGGTGTCCAACTTGGCGGTCGCCTTCGCCCCCGACCTGCTGTCGCTGCTGGTCGGGCGGGTGCTGCTGGGGGTGGCGCTCGGCGGCTTCTGGGCCATGTCGGCCGCGATCGCCATGCGGCTGGTGCCGGAGCCGATGATTCCGCGGGCCTTGTCGATGATCTTCAGCGGCGTGTCCGCCGCCACCGTCTTCGCGGCCCCGGTGGGAAGCTATCTGGGCGACCTGCTCGGCTGGCGCGCGGTGTTCCTGATGGCCGGCGGGCTGGGGCTGGCGGCCTTGGTGGCTCAGGTTCTGACGCTGCCGCGCATGGCACCGAACGGCCACACCAGCCTCCGCACCCTGGGCGAGGTGATGGTGCGGCCGGGCGTCGGGCTCGGCATGGTGTCGATCATCCTGGTCTTCACCGGGCATTTCGCGCTGTTCACCTATGTCCGGCCGTTCCTGGAGACGGTGACCGGCGTCGGCGTCAGCGGCGTGTCGGGCATCCTGCTGGGCTTCGGCGTGGCGAACTTCGCCGGCACCTATCTCGGCGGCGTGCTGCTGGCGCGCAGCATGCGGCTGACCCTGACGGTCATGCCGCTGACCATGGGGCTGCTCGGGCTCGGGCTGGCCGCGCTGGGCGGGTCGCCGACCGTGGCCTCGGTGCTGATCGCGCTGTGGGGCGTCGCCTTCGGCGCCGTGCCGGTGGCCTGGTCCACCTGGATCACCCGCACCGTGCCGGACGAGGCGGAAAGCGCCGGCGGCCTCTTCGTCGCGGCGGTGCAACTCGCCATCGCCACCGGTGCGGCAGTGGGCGGCGCCATCTTCGGCGTCAGCGGCGCCGGGGGTGTCTTCGGCGCCAGCGGAATCGTGCTGCTGCTGGCCGCCCTGGTCGTGCTGGGAGGCATGCGCGCGCGGGCAGTCGCTGTCGCCTCCTGATCACCTCCGTCAGACGCCCGCGGATGGACCGGCCGCTGTCGCGCTCCGTTTCCAGGACGGTGGGCCCCCATGCCACCAGCACCGCATCGTACCCGGAAAACCGCCTCTCGCTCAGGTCAATACCCGCGACAGCAATCCTTCGTGATTGTCGACACAAGGAAGTTTAGACCCTCGAGCTCGGTTCAGTGTTGCGGGTTAGGCGCCAAGCTCTCGGTGGTGGTTCCGTACTGCTGGGAGCGGGATTCCTTCCGCGGTCGGCGGGCCCGTTCGGGTCGTGTCCCGAGGCGTGGTGTAGGAGCCGGGGCGCTCATCTGGTCACCGGCG
>NZ_QLKQ01000143.1 GCF_003349955.1 Azospirillum brasilense | reverse complement strand
CTTAACCTCGCGCCCGCCGCCACACCTTCAGCTCTGGTGAATTATCCGGGCTAGCCCTGAGCAACCGCGTGCGTCGCAGCGCAGGCCTTCGTCGGGGACGCCGCGCAGGTGCCATGGCAAGCCATGGGCGACCGAGCGGCTCAACGTGCCGCCGCGTCTACAGATGCAGGGTGCCGCTGGCGACGGTCACGGCCTGGCCACCGACGCGCACCGTCAGTTCGTCGCCGTTTCGGGTCCATTCGACGTGGATCAGGCCATCGCGTCCCATCTCGATGCCTTGCTCCGCAAGGTAGCCACCCTGGAGAGCCGATGCGTGCCGGTGCCTTGCCAGGAATGCCGCGACACACCCGTTTCCAGACCCGCAGACGGGGTCCTCGGCAACGCCTTCGCCTGGCGCGAACGTGCGCAGGCGCAAGCGTACCGGCGCGTCGGCCTCGTGCTCGGCAAAGACGGTCACGCCGACGGCACCCGATGCGCGGCAGCGTTCGGCGATGCGAGGCAGGTCGGGACGCAGCGATGCCAGGGCGGCGACGCTGCGCAGCTCGGCGATCAGCCACGGGATGCCGGTGGAGACGACTTCCACCGGCATCGCGGCCAGCATGTTCGCATCGCAGCCCAGCAGGGCCGACATTTCCCCAGGACCGATGGCCGTGTTGCGGAACTGCGGGCTGGCCTGGGTCATCCAGTAGATCGGCGGGCCCTCGGTCGGAACGACTTCGACAGGCACGATGCCGATGCCGCAGGCCTGCCGCAACAGACTTGCATCGGCCAGGTCGCCACGGTGCGCACGCACTGCGCTCGCAGTGGCGATGGTGGGGTGCCCGGCGAACGGCAGCTCGCTGGAGGGCGTGAAGATGCGCACCCGATAGTCGGTATCGGGCGATTCCGGGGCCAGCACGAAGACCGTCTCGGATAGGTTCATCTCGCGCGCGATCCGCTGCATGGTCCGCGCATCGAGGTCGTCGGCATCGAACACGACGGCAGCCGGGTTGCCCCTGAGCGGCTGGCTCGTGAACACATCGACTTGCAGGAAGGATTTGTTCATTGCTTCTCCAGGTTCGGTCGCACCGCCTGTGCTCGGTTGCGTGCGCGTGGCCGGGGACGAATCACGCGGCCAGGGCCTTGGCGCCGCTCGACGGTCTCCACAAAAGAATACATGCGGCGAATCCGAGGAAGCCGATCCCCGCCAAGCGCGTGCAGCGCTGGCGCCAGACGGAAGTGCCCAATGCTCCCCGCACGCGGCTTGCAATGGCGGCATAGCCGGTCAAGGTGGCGCCGCTGAGGATCACGAAGATCGCGGTCAGGCCCATGAACTGAGGGATGAGAGCCTGGTCGGCCCGGATGAACTGGGGGAAGAAAGCGGTGAAGAAAAGGATCGACTTCGGATTGGATGTCGCCACCAGGAATCCTTCCTTTGCCAGCGCGAAGGCCTGCACCGGCCCTGCGTCATGGGCACCGGCGTCCGGCGGCCGTGTGTGTCTGCCCTGCACAAGCAGGCGAAGACCGAGGTACGCCAGGTAGGCGGCGCCGGCCAGCCGCAGTGCGGTCATCGCGTGGGCGGATGCAAGCAGGAACAGGCCGACGCCCCACGCGGCCGCCGCGGAAACCACGAGCAACCCCAACATGTTGCCCAGCGTCGACCACAGGCTCGCGACCACGCCCTGGCGAGCGCCATTGCGCATCGCCAGCAGGATGGCCGGGCCGGGCGTAAGGATGGACAGCCAGGCCGCCAGGACGTAGGAAATCAGGAGCGGGATATCGGACATGGCGAACTCGGCGGGCTTCTTCGTCGGTTGTGAAGGAAGTGCACTTCGACGATAGCCAAGGCCATTCGAGCTGACCATTGAGCTTTTCTCGACGCTTGCTGAGACCTTCTCACTCGGCAATTCGACGCATCGGTCTTAAGGTTTCCAGCCAGACAACGTCACTCCGGATATCCGCGCACGCCACCATGAGCCACCTTCAGACCGTTCGCCTCTTGATGCTTCCCGGTATCGGCAATTCCGGGCCGGAGCATTGGCAGACGCGCTGGGCGTCGCGCCAGGAGCATGGCCGGCGATTCCAGCCTGCCGACTGGGACAGGCCGGACCTGGCCGACTGGCTGCAGGCACTCGATGCGGCCCTCGACGAGTGCGGTGCGCCCGTCGTCCTGGTCGCACACAGCCTTTCGTGCCTGCTCGTCGCGCACTGGGCATCGCGGCCGGGAATCGGAGAAGACATCCAGCATCGGATCGCCCAGGTCCGGGGCGCCTTCCTCGTTGCCGTCCCTGACCCCTACGCACCGGCGTTTCCGAGCGAGGCGAGCGAGTTCGGCCCGCCACCGACCGACCCCCTGCCGTTTCCCGCACTGGTGGTCGCCAGCAGCGACGACCCCTATGGCTCGCCGGAGCACGCCCGGCACATGGCCATGGGTTGGGCAGCGGGATGCGTGGAAGTCGGCGCCCTCGGGCACATCAATGCCGCCAGCGGCGTGGGCGACTGGGACACCGGCTGGCATCTGCTGCAGGCATTCGGAGCGGGGCTGCGCGTCCAGATGCCGGCATCGAATCGACCGGGAGCATGAGCATGCTCGCGTACCGCTACCTGACCGGCATCGACGACGCGGCGTTCTGCCACCGCGTCACCGCGGCCCTGAACAGCGGCTGGGCGCTGTATGGCGAGCCGAGCCTGACCTACGACCCGGCGCGTGGCGCAGTGATCTGTGGCCAGGCCATCGTCAAGACCATCGAATCGACGACGTACAGCGAGTCACTGGACTTGTCTGTGCTCTGACGGAGATCTCCTAATGGATGCATCGACTGCGATCCTGGGCTTCGCGCTGACGGCGCTGCTGCTCACCTTGACCCCCGGCCTGGACACGGCGCTGGTACTGCGCACGGCCGCTGTGGAAGGGGGGCGCAAGGCGATGAGGGCGGGCGGCGGCATCGTGACCGGCGTGCTGATCTGGGGGCTGATCGCGGCCCTCGGGCTCGGCGCGGTGCTCGCGGTCTCCCGACTCGCCTACACCCTGCTGCAGATCGCGGGCGCGGCCTATCTGCTCTGGCTCGGCTGGAAGCTGATCTCTGGCGCGCTCAAGAGCCGGCCGACGCTGCCCGCAGATGATCCGCCGCTCGTGCGTGGCGAGCGCTGGTTCCTGCGCGGTCTGCTGACGAATCTGCTCAATCCCAAGGTCGGGGTGTTCTACGTGAGCCTCCTGCCACAGTTCGTTCCCGCCGATGTGCCGGTGGTCGCATTCAGCGTGCTGTTGGCCGGCATCCACGCCGCGATGGGACTGCTCTGGTTCGCCGCACTGGTGCTGGCCACGCGGCCACTGGCACGCTGGCTGCGCCGGCCCACGGTGATGCGCTCGCTCGATGCGCTCACCGGCCTGGCGCTGATGGGGTTTGGCCTGCGTCTGGCCCTGTCCAGGCCGACGAGCTGAGGTGCGAGCGGCATGGACATCGGAACCTTCCTGCTGCTGGCCGGTGCCGGCATGATCGGCGGCATCTGCAATGCGGTGGCCGGCGGCGGCACATTCTTCACCTTTCCCGCGCTGCTGGCTGCCGGCGTACCACCCGTGGTGGCCAACGCCACCAGCGCGGTGTCGATATGGCCGGGGCATGCGAGCAGCCTGCTCGGCTATCGCAGCGAGCTCGGGCGCCACCGCGCCGAGTTGCGGCGCAGCCTGCCCGTGGTCGGTGCCGGTTCGCTGGTGGGCGCCGCACTGTTGGTGTTCACCGGAGATGCACAGTTCAGCCGTCTGGTGCCGTGGCTGATCCTCGTCGCGACCGTTCTGTTCGCCCTGGGACCCTGGCTGCGCCAGGCCATCGAGCGGCATGCTCGCGGTCAGGTGCCGCACCTGGTGGCGGCGGGAGCGGAGTTCCTGACCGCACTCTATGGCGGCTACTTCGGCGCCGGCCTGGGCATCATGCTGATGGCGATCCTGACCTTGCTGGGTGTGCGCGATGTCCAGGAGGCCAACGCCGTCAAAAATGCGATGGCTACCGTCGTGACCAGTGCCGCGGTGATGCTCTTCGTCGCCACCAGGTCCATCGCCTGGGCGCAAGGCAGTGCGGTCCTGCTGGGCGCGATCGTGGGGGGCTATGCCGGCGCGCGGTTGGCGCGCTGGATTCCGCCGCTGGCCCTGCGTTGGACGATCGTGGCGACCGGCCTGACGCTCGCGGCGTACTTCGGACTGGAGGCGGGCGCATGATGGATCGTTTGCAGCGGGCGCGCGACGCCCACGCCTGTGCGAACACGGCGCTCCCCGGCATCGCCAATGGCGCGCGATGCTGCTTTCTGCGCTCCGCCGCGTTTGCGGACAACGTGGCACCGACCCTGCCACCCGCCTGGATCTGCCAACTCGACTCGACCAACGAGGCGCCGTGTCGATTCAGTTGGCGAACTTTCTGTGAGGAGTCCATTCGATGAATTCACTTGATGCACTGACCGCGCTCTGGTCGCTGGGCGGGCTGCCGCCGCAGGCGCTGGCCGGGATCGCGCTGACGGGAAGCGACCCGGTGTTCCCCTCGTCCTTCGCTGTCGGCACCGCCGCGCAGACCAGCATTGCCGCGGCTGCACTCGCCGCCTGCGAACTCGGCCATGAGCGGGGTGCTCCGCGCCAGCGTGTCGCCGTGGACATGGCCCACGCCGCCGCCGAATGCACCGGCTGGTTCACGCTCGACGGCCAGGAGCCCGAGCTGTGGGACCCGTTCGCCGGCTTGTACCGCTGCGACGATGGCTACGTGCGTGTCCACACCAACTTCCCGCACCACCGCGATGGTGCACTGCGCCTGCTGGGCCTGGACCCGGAAACCGCCACACGCGCCGACACCGAGCAGGCCCTGCGGGGTTGGAAGGCGCTGGACTTCGAGCAGGCCGCGGCCGACCACGCACTGGTGGCCACGGCGTTGCGCAGCTTCGCCGAGTGGGATGCCACGCCCCAGGGTCAGGCGGTGGCCTCGCAACCCCTGATGACCATCACCCGAATCGCCGATGCGCAACCGCGCGCACTGCCGCCCCTGGCGGCCGATGAGCGGCCGCTCGCCGGCCTGCGCGTGCTCGACCTCACGCGCATCCTGGCCGGCCCCGTCGGTGGGCGGGCGATGGCGTCGTTCGGCGCGGACGTGATGCTGGTCAATTCACCAAACCTGCCCAACATCGCCGCCATTGCCGAAACCAGCCGCGGCAAGCGCTCGGCGCACATCGACCTGCGCAGCGAGGCCGGACGCGAAGCACTGTGGCGGCTCGTGGAAGACGCCCACGTGTTCTCGCAGGGGTACCGGCCCGGCGGCCTGGCCGCGCTCGGCTTCTCGCCCGAGGCCCTGGCCGCGCGCCGGCCCGGCATCGTCGCCGTGTCGCTGACCGCCTACGGCACGCAAGGGCCCTGGGCCGGTCGGCGCGGTTTCGATTCGTTGGTGCAGACGGCGATGGGTTTCAACCACGCCGAGGGCGAGGCGGCGGGCGACGGCAAGCCGCGCGCGCTGCCGATGCAGATCCTCGACCAGGCCAGCGGCTTCCTGATGGCTTTCGGCGCCGCCGCCGCGCTGTGGCGACAGTCGCGCGAAGGGGGAAGCTGGCACGTGCAGGTGTCGCTGGCGCAGACCGGGCACTGGCTGCGCGGGCTGGGGCGCATCGAAGAGGGCCTGCGGGCTGGCAGGCCGGACCTCAGCCCCTGGCTCGCCGACGAAGTCTCCGGCTTCGGCCTGCTGCGCGCCGTGCGCCCCAGCGCGCAACTGGCGCGAACACCGGCCGGCTACGCGCGACCATCGGTGCCGCCGGGAACGGATCGCTCGAACTGGTGAGCGCTTGTCCGCAAGCCGAGACTTGATGCGGCCGGCCCCCTTGAATGAGCGATATCCCAGGTCACCCGGGCGATGCATCGCGTGGCGCACCGATGCCTGCCACGTCAGCCTTGCCCTCCCATCTGCTGTGGACCATTGCCCTGGCGGCGGGCGCATCCGTGGCCAACAGCTACTACAACCAGCCGCTTCTCGGCGAACTGAGCCGGGAGTTCGCGCTCTCTGCGGGGAACGTGACCTGGCTGCCCGTGCTCACCCAGGCGGGCAATGCCCTGGGCGTGCTGTTCCTGGCACCACTGGGTGACCGCCTGGAGCGCAAGTCACTCATCCTGCGAACGCTGGCGGCGCTGGTGCTCTCCTTGGTGCTGGCAGCCGCGTCCTCCGGCTTCGTTCAATTGGCACTGGCGAGCCTCGCCGTGGGCTTGTGCGCCACCGTGGCGCAGCAACTGGTTCCCTTGGCCATCCACCTGGCGCCCTCCCACCGCAAGGGGCAGGTGCTCGGCGTGGTGACGGGCGGCATCCTGATCGGCATCCTGCTGGCCCGTGTGGTGAGCGGCTGGATGACCGAGCTTTGGGGCTGGCGGTCCGTCTTCGGTTTTTCTGCGGCACTGATGCTGGTACTGGGCTTTCGGCTGGCATGGACGCTGCCGGTGGTACCACCGTCCTCCGATCTCGGCTACGGACGATTGCTGCTGTCGATGTGGCATTTGGTGCGCAAGCACGCTTCCTTGCGCCAGGCTGTGGCCGTCCAGTTCCTGCTGTTTGCCAGCACGATCGGCTTCTGGGCAACGTTCGCGCTCTGGCTGGAGCGGCCGCCGCTGCAGCTCGGCGCGGTATCCGCCGGCCTGTTCGCGCTGGTTGGCGTGTGCGGCGCGTTGGCTGCACCGGCGGCTGGCCGTTTTGCCGACCGGCGCGGACACGGCGCAGTCGTTCGTGCCGGCGCAGTGTGCACCGCCATGGCATTTGCCGTGCTGTACCTGGGGGGCTCATCGATCCCCGCACTCGTCCTCGGCATCTTCTTGCTCGACGTGGCCGTGCAGTCGGCCCAGGTGGCGAACCAGACCATGATCTATGCATTGGATGCGGGTGCACGCAGCCGGCTGAACACCGTGTTCATGGGCACGATGCTGCTTGGCGGGGCCTTCGGCGCTGCTGCAGGCGGGTGGGCCTTCACCGCGCATGGATGGGCCGGGGTCTGCGCCTTTGGCATGCTCAGCACCACCATTGCGTGGGGCCTGTCTCTTCGGCTAACCCAATGATGACAAGTGAATTGACAAACCGTCTGCTGGTCGAAGCAAACCCTGACATGACGCCGATGCCACCTCAGGTGGTCATATCGGGGTGCTCCGGCGGCGGCAAGTCGACCCTGCTCGGGGAACTGCGGCGGCGTGGTCATGCGACCGTCGCCGAACCCGGGCGGAGGATCATCGCCGAGCAGATTCGACAGGGCGGCAACGCCCTGCCGTGGACCGACCTCGCGGCCTTTCTGCGCGAGGCGCTGCGCGTCGCCGCCATGGATCTCGAAGGCGCGGCACGGGACGCTGGTCCGGTCTTCTTCGACCGTGGGCTAATCGACGCAGCCGCAGCGCTTCAGCGACTGTTCGGTGTACCTCTGTCGGAAAGCCTGGGCGAATCCCGCCCCTATGGGCGGCTCGTGTTCCTCGCTCCGCCCTGGCCGGACATCTATTGCGCCGACGAGGCGCGGCGGCACGGCTTTCCCGAGGCTGAGGCGGAATACGCCCACCTGGATGCAACCTACCGGGCACTCGGCTACGAAGTCAGGTTGCTTCCGCGCGCCAGTGTGGCCGAACGGGCCGACTTCGTTCTCCAGGCGATTCATCGCCGCTGAAGGCGAGACCGACTTGTGGCGGCCGCCTTGGCTGTCGATCCGAACGCGGCCTTGTCGCAGGCGCACTCGCAGGCACCGTTTGGGGTGATCACGCGATGACAGGGATGGCGAAAACGGGAAGAGGCGGTCTCCGGTTTGTTTGTCGTGTCGAAGCCGGATTTCGGTTCGACTGTCACCGGATTGGCTTCCCTCCGGTGTTGTCTCATGGACTCTTGCGCTGTTCCTCATGCCGCTCGCGCTCGCTCAGCATGGTTTGCTTCGGGCATTGCCATCCTGGCATTGGCCACCCGCGCCGCCGCGGCGGAAGTATGGGTCGTTACCGACTCGCATCATCCGGTCCATGGCCAGGCTGACCGGCACCTCATCCTGGACGCGGCCGCGGTGCTCGAAGCGGAGCTGGCCGACAACCTGCCCACCGATCCTGAGCGCGCCAGCGCCATCGTCCAGCAACGCCTGAAGCTGGGCGGTACAGACCTGCAGCGAAGGATCGGCACCGCCTACCAGGGCGTTGCCGATGCCTGGAGCCTTGGCGTCGCCAAGGTTCCGGCCATCGTGGTGGATCGCCGATACGTGGTCTATGGCGAGGCGGACGTGGCCCGTGCGGTTGCCCGCATCGACCAATACCGGAGGACGCAGCCATGACGAGGCGTCCGTTCGCGCCATCCCGGTGCCAGCGGTTGGCCATCGCGGCGCTGCTGCTGGGGTGTTCCGCATCGTCCTTCGCACTGAACACGGCCACCATCGTGGCCTCCACCCTGTCGCCGGATTGCCTGGAGTACCGCGTCACCGGCATCTGCTACTGGCTCTATTGCACCTGGACGGGATGCACCGTGCGCACCTCGGTCAAGGTGCGCCACTACATCCCGGATGCCGTGGTGTCGAGCTACTCGAACACCGGCGAGAACTCTTGGGTCGAGGTGCGGGCGATGAGCCTGCCGAACCCGACCGCGAAGGCCGGCGGCGACGGCACCACCAACGAGGATCACGAGAACAACCTGGCGAAGTTCAAGAACGCCGACGTCATCGGCCATCCCGGTGGCCATGTGTTCAGCCAGTTCGCCAGCGCCTCCGGCTACACCTGCGAGGGCGCCGGTACCGCCTTCATGCCCTATCAGGCTGCGGAAAAACGAACATATTTCGGCTATTTGCCTCCGCCGAGGCTTGAGA
>NZ_QLKQ01000142.1 GCF_003349955.1 Azospirillum brasilense | reverse complement strand
AGCTCTCGCGCAAACCAAAGGTTTGCGCTGACGCGGCAGGCGGACCTTCGGTCCGCCGAGAGCGGGGGAGGGTCAGGGTGGGGGCAAGACCTCCCCACCCCAACAACGCGCCCAAGTGCCGCAGCCATCCCACCGAGCCACATCCCCGGTTGACCGCGCCCATGCATTCCTTTGGATGGTGCGTGTCGGCGGGCCCTGCCCGTCCGGCATCCGAGAGGAGGTGATGCGCTTGAAAAGGTACCTGAAGTGGTTCCGACGCTTCTGGTTCCGGGTGAAGTTGGAGTTCGAGGCCGGCTTCAACCAGGACCGCAACAGCTAAGGAACCAAGGGGCGGGGCCGGGAAACCGGCTCCGCCTTCAGGAAACCGAAGGCGCATCACCTCCTTGCTTCCCAAAATACCACAGCTTCCAAAGCCGTCAACGGGACGCAAGCGCGCTCCCGTTCTTGCTCCGTTCGATTCGCGACACTATTCTTTCCGGTCTCAGCGACTCACTCGGTCCTTCATGCCCGACCTCCCCTTCCCTCTCCTCCCCGCCAACGTCCAGGGCTGGTTCCGGTCGCGGGGCTGGGCGCCGCACCCGCACCAGCTCGCCATGGTCGAGGCGGCGGTCGCCGGGGACAGCGCCCTTCTGATCGCGCCGACCGGCGGCGGCAAGACACTGGCCGGCTTCCTGCCCTCGCTGATCGATCTGGCGGAGCGCCCGCGCGAGGGGCTGCACACGCTCTACATCTCGCCGCTGAAGGCGCTCGCGGTGGATATCCAGCGCAATCTGGAGGACCCCGTCGCCGAGATGCGGTTGCCCATCCGTACCGAGACCCGCACCGGCGACACGCCCGAATCCAAACGGCGGCGGCAGCGGGCCAACCCGCCGCACATCCTGATGACCACGCCGGAAAGTCTGGCGCTGATGATCGCCTACGCCGACGCGGCGACGATCTTCCGGCACCTGCGCTGCGTCATCATCGACGAGCTGCACGCTCTGGCCGGGACCAAGCGCGGCGACCTGCTGGCCCTGGGTTTGGCGCGGCTATCCCGGCTGGCGCCGCAGGCCCGGCGGGTCGGGCTGTCGGCCACGGTGGCGGAGCCGGCGCAGCTGCTCGCCTGGCTGTCCAAAACCGGGCACGCGGATGGCGGCGACGTGCGGCTGGTCACCGGACGGGCCGGCGCCTCCGCCGAGGTGGACATCCTGACGACGCGCGAGCGGCTGCCCTGGTCCGGCCGCATGGCCATGCACGCGCTGAAGGAGGTGTACCAGCGCATCCGCGCCCACCGCACCACGCTGGTCTTCGTCAACACGCGCGCCCAGGCGGAGCTGGTCTTCCAGGAACTCTGGCGCCTCAACGACGACACCTTGCCCATCGCGCTCCACCACGGCTCGCTGGCGGCGGAGCAGCGGCGCAAGGTCGAGGCCGCCATGGCGGCGGGCAAGCTGCGGGCGGTGGTGGCGACCTCCTCGCTCGACCTCGGCATCGACTGGGCGGCGGTCGATCTGGTGGTGCAGATCGGCGCGCCCAAGGGGGCGAGCCGGCTGGTCCAGCGCATCGGCCGCGCCAACCACCGGCTGGACGAACCGAGCCGCGCCCTGCTTGTCCCCGCCAACCGGTTCGAGGTGCTGGAATGCCGCGCCGCGCTCGACGCCGTGGCGGCCATGAGCCTGGACGGCGAGCGGCCCCGCCCCGGCGGCCTGGACGTGCTCGCCCAGCACATGCTCGGCATGGCCTGCGCGGAGCCCTTCCGGCCCGACGACCTGTACGACGAGGTGGTCTGCGCCGCGCCCTACGCCGGGCTGTCGCGGGACGAGTTCGACGACGTGCTGGACTTCGTGGCGACCGGCGGCTACGCGCTCGGCAACTACGAGCGCTTCCACCGCCTGAAGCTGCGCGAGGACGGGCGCATGGCGGTGGCCGGGCCTGCGGTGGCGCGGCAGTACCGCATGAACGTCGGCACCATCACGCAGGAGGCCATGCTGCGCGTGCGCCTGAGCCGCGGCCCGGTGCTGGGCGAGGTGGAGGAGCATTTCATCCAGGGCCTCACGCCCGGCGACACCTTCGTCTTCGCCGGCCAATTGCTGAAGTTCCTCGGCATCCGCGAGATGGAGGCGCAGGTCGCGAAGGGCGGCACCGGGGAGCCGAAGGTCCCGGCCTACGCCGGCGGGCGGCTGCCGCTGACCACCGCGCTGGCCGACCGGGTGCGCGCCATGCTGGCCGACCCGGCGCAGTGGCCCGGCCTGCCGGAGGACGTTCAGGAATGGCTGCGGCTCCAGCGCTGGCGCTCCGTCCTGCCGGCGCGCGACGGGCTGCTGGTGGAGAGCTTCCCCAAGGCCGGCAAGCGCTTCCTCGTCGTCTACGCCTTCGAGGGGCGGAACGCGCACCAGACGCTGGGGATGCTGCTGACCCGGCGGATGGAGCGGATGGGCTGCGGCCCGCTCGGCTTCGTCGCCACCGACTATGTGCTGGCGGTGTGGTCGCTGCGCACGCCCAGGGATATGGATGGGCTGTTCGACCAGGACATGCTGGGCGACGATCTGGAAGCCTGGATGGACGAGTCCTCGATGCTGCGGCGGACCTTCCGCAACGTGGCGCTGATCACCGGGGTCATCGACCGCCGCCATCCCGGGCAGGAGAAGTCGGGGCGGCAGGTCACCTTCTCCTCCGACCTGATCTACGACGTGCTGCGCAAGCACGATCCCGGCCATGTCCTGCTGCGCGCCACCCGCGCCGACGCGGCGGGCGGGCTGACCGACGTGCGACGCCTGTCGGATTTCCTGATCCGGGTGAAGGGCCGCATCACCCACAAGGACCTCGACCGCATTTCCCCCCTCGCCGTGCCGGTCATCCTGGAGATCGGGCGGGAACGGGTGGACGGCTCCGCCACCGACGAGCTTCTGGAGCAGGCCGCCGCCGATCTGGTGGCCGAGGCGATGCCGGAATTGGGGTCCGACGGTGACAGCCAAGGCCGCTTGACGTTGGGATGACCATGGACACGACGATGACCCTGCGGGGCGCCGCGCTGGCCCCCGACCCCTCCGGCGCGCTGGTCTGGCCGGCGGAGCGGACGCTGGTGGTCGCCGACCTGCATCTGGAGAAGGGGTCCGCCTTCGCGGCGCGCGGGCGGATGCTGCCGCCCTACGACACGCGGGCGACGCTCAGCCGGCTGGCGGAGCTGGTGGAGCGGCTGGCTCCGGAGCGGGTGATCTGCCTCGGCGACAGCTTCCACGACCGCCGGGCGGCGAGCCGCATGGAAGCGGGGGACGTGGCGCGGCTGCGCGACCTGACCGGGCGGGTGGCGGACTGGCTGTGGGTCACCGGCAACCACGATCCGCAACCGCCGGAGGGGTTCGGCGGGCGCATCCTGGACGAGCTGACGCTCGGCCCGCTGACCTTCCGGCACGAGGCGGTGCCCGGCGCCATCGGCGAATTGTCGGGGCATCTGCACCCGGTTGCCGCCGTCGTCGTGCCGGGCCGGCGGGTGCGGGAGCGCTGCTTCGCCTTCGACGGGGGAAAGCTGATCCTGCCGGCCTTCGGCGCATTCGCCGGCGGGCTGAACGTGCTGGACCCGGCGGTGTCCGGCCTGCTGGCGGCGCGGTTCGAGGTGCATCTGCTGGCCCGCGGCAAGGTCCACCGCTTTCCGCGCAGCCGCCTGTCTCCCGACAAAGCATCGCCGGACAAGGCTTAAAAAGAAAAAGCCCGGAGAGTCGGGGGAACTCTCCGGGCAAGTGGTCCTGCCGGAACCGGCGGTGAAACGTCCGGCAGGAGGGACCTCAAGAAAAAGCAGAACGTCAGTTCGGCATCATGACCGTATCGATCACGTGGATGACGCCGTTGGACGCCATGATGTCGGGCTTCACGACCTTCGCGTTGTCCACCATCACGCCGCCCTTCGTCGCGTCGATATCCACGGTGGTGCCCTGCACGGTCTTCGGCATCGCCGTCTTGCCGGCGATATCGGCCGAAATCACCTTGCCCGGCACCACATGATAGGTGAGTACGGAGCGGAGCTTCTCGCGGTTCTCCGGCTTCAAAAGATTTTCGACGGTGCCGGCGGGCAGCTTGGCGAAGGCCTCGTCGGTCGGGGCGAAGACGGTGAAGGGACCGGCGCCCTTCAGCGTGTCCGCGAGGCCGGCGGCCTGGACGGCCTGGACCAGCGTCTTGAACTGGCCCGCCGCGACGGCGGTGTCCACGATGTCCGCCGCCTTCGCGGAGAGGGCGGCGAGGGACAGCGGCAGGGCGACGGTGGCGGCGGTCAGCAGGCGTGACAGGCGGGACATGTGGTTTCCTCCATTGATGGCGTCTCGTTCCTCCCCCGACCGTGGAACCGGCGCCGTCGGCCGCCGTGCCTCCGGCTCCACGTCGTGGCAGCGAAGGCGGAAATAGCGGCGCGGAAATCACCGTCAATAGGAATTGTCCAGGAAAAATTTTTTCTGCTGCGGTGATCCGGAGCAATCGACGTCGCGTAGCAAGAGCCATTGACCGCGGTCATTGGCTGCGGCGTTTTGGCATGCCCGTTCTTCTGTCCATTTCCTTAAAGTTGGCCGATGAAGACCGATCAATCCCCCATCCTCGTCTGGTTCCGCAACGATCTTCGCCTTGCCGACAACCCGGCGCTCAGCGCCGCGGCGAAGGATGGGGCGCCGGTCATCCCGATTTACATCCGCGAGAAGGACGCCCACGATCCCTGGCTTCCCGGCGCCGCCTCCCGCTGGTGGCTGCACGGCAGCCTGGAGCGGCTGGGCAAGGCGCTGGCCACGCTCGGCTCGCCCCTGGTGCTGCGCAGCGGCGACCCCGCCGCGGTGCTGGCGGCGCTGGCCGAGGAGACCGGCGCCGACACCGTGCTGTGCAACCGTCGCGCCGGTCCCACCGCCATCGCCCGGGACCGGAGGGTGGGCGACCGGCTGACCGCGCGCGGCGTGACGGTCCACCCCCACAACGCCGCCCTTCTCTACGAGCCGGGGACCATCCGCACCAAATCGGACACGCCCTTCCGAGTCTTCACGCCCTTCTGGAAGGCGCTGCTGTCCATGCCGGAGCCGCCGCGCCCCACCCGCGCGCCGGGCAAGCTGACGCCGCCGGCCAAGCCGGTGTCCAGCGAGTCGCTCAAGGATTGGGGCCTGCTGCCCGAGGCACCCGACTGGGCCGGCGGCCTGCGCGAGCACTGGGAACCCGGCGAGGAGGCGGCGCGCGAGCGGCTGGCCGATTTCCTCGATGGACCGGTGGCCGCCTACCCGACCGAGCGCGACCGCCCGGACCATGACGGGACCTCAGCCATGTCGCCGCATCTCGCCTTCGGGGAGATCGGCCCACGGCAGATCTGGCACGCCGCGCGCCACGCCGCCGACCAACGGCATGAGCTGGCGGCCGGCGCCGAGGCCTTCCTGCGCGAACTCGGCTGGCGGGAGTTCAATCACCACCTGCTGCGCGAGGAGCCGGGCATTCCGGACACGCCCCTGGACACGCGCTTCGCCCGCTTCCCCTGGAAGACGGACAAGAAGGGCCTGCGCGCGTGGCAGCGCGGGCGCACCGGCTACCCCATCGTGGACGCGGGGATGCGCCAGCTCTGGCAAACCGGCTGGATGCACAACCGCGTGCGGATGATCGTCGGCTCCTTCCTCATCAAGGATCTGCTGATTCCCTGGCAGGAGGGCGAGGCGTGGTTCTGGGACACGCTGGTCGACGCCGACATCGCCAACAATGCCGGCAACTGGCAGTGGGTGGCCGGCTGCGGCGCCGACGCGGCCCCCTTCTTCCGCGTCTTCAACCCGATCCTCCAGGGCGAGAAGTTCGACCCGGAGGGCGCCTATGTCCGCCGCTACGTGCCGGAGCTGGAAAAGCTGCCCAATCGCTGGATTCACAAGCCGTGGGAGGCCCCCGACGAGGAACTGCGGAAGGCAGGGGTTACGCTTGGCAAGGACTACCCGCGGCCGATCGTCGACCATGGCACCGCCCGCGACCGCGCGCTGGCCGCCTTCCAGGAGATCAAGAAAGCCGGCGATTGATCGTTGCCGGATCGTAAAACCCGACCGTGTGTTTTCATTCCGCCTTCATGGGAGTGCAAAGAAACCGTCACAGGCCCCCGGTAAGGTGCGCCCGCCCAACCCCAAATAAATTTGCGGAAAGAGACGAGGCACACCGATGGACACCCATGACCTGCCCCAGAAGGGCACCAAGTATCTGACCTTCGAGGGCCGGGAGGACATCGGCTCCAACCCGTCCGAAAACCCGACCATGGGCGACGTCATCAACGCCCGCCTCGGCCGTCGCGACCTGATGCGCGGCATGCTGAGCGGGGCCGCGGTCAGCGCCCTGATCGGCCCGGCCGCCCTGCTCTCCCCGACCCGCGCGGCCGAGGCCGCCGTGACCGGCGCCACGCGCCCGGCCAAGGCCAGCTTCTCCTTCCAGGAGGTGGCTCACGGTGTCGACGCCGACCATCACGTGGCGGCCGGCTACAACGCCGACATCCTGATCCGCTGGGGCGACCCGGTGGTCCCCGGCGCGCCGGCCTTCGACCCGATGAACCAGACCGCCGAGGCGCAGTCGAAGCAGTTCGGCTACAACAACGACTTCGTCGGCTACGCCCCGCTGCCGCTCGGCTCGCAGTCGCCGGACCGCGCCCTGCTCTGCGTGAATCACGAATACACCGACGAGGAGGTCATGTTCCCCGGCGTCGGCGTGGAGCAGCAGAAGGACAAGTTCGCCCGCATGACCAGGGCGCTGGTGGACATCGAGATGGCCGCCCACGGCGGCACCGTCGTCGAGATCCGCAAGGTCAAGGGCAAGTGGGTGACGGTGGCGGACTCCCGCTACAACCGCCGCATCACCGGCGAGACGCCCTGCGCCATCACCGGCCCGGCCGCCGGCCACGCCCTGATGAAGACCAGCTACGACCCGACCGGCACCATGGTCCGCGGCATGCTGAACAACTGTTCCGGCGGCATGACGCCCTGGGGCACCTGGCTGTCGGCGGAGGAGAACTTCAACGGCTACTTCTGGGGCAAGGTCGAGGACGTCAACCCGAACGCCAAGGTGCTGAAGCGCTACGGCTTCCCCGGCGAATGGTACAACTGGGGCGTCCATCACGACCGCTTCGACATCGCCAAGGAGCCGAACGAATCCAACCGCTTCGGCTGGATCGTCGAAATCGACCCCTACGACCCGACCGCGACCCCGAAGAAGCGCACGGCGCTCGGCCGCTTCAAGCATGAGGCCTGCCAGATCGCGCTGGGCAAAGACGGCACCGTGGTCGCCTACACCGGCGACGACGAGCGGTTCGACTATGTCTACAAGTTCGTCGCGGCCAAGAAGTTCGACCCCAAGAACCGCGCCGCCAACATGGACATCCTGGAGACCGGGACGCTCTACGTGGCGAAGTTCAAGGCCGACGCCTCGGTCGAGTGGCTGCCGCTGGTCCATGGCCAGGGTCCGCTGACCGCCGAGAAGGGCTTCCCCGACCAGGCCACCGTCCTGATCAACGCCCGCCTCGCCGCCGACGCGCTGGGCGCCACCAAGATGGACCGCCCGGAGGACATCGAGGTCAACGCGGTGACCGGCAAGGTCTACGTCATCCTCACCAACAACTCCCGCCGCAAGCCGGAGCAGGTGGACGCGACCAACCCGCGCGCCGAGAACAACTGGGGCCACATCGTCGAGATCCTGCCGGAGAACGGCAACCACGCCTCGACCAAGGCGGAGTGGACGATCCTGGTGCGCGGCGGCAACCCGGCGGACGAGAAGGTCGGCGCGCAGTTCCACGCCGACACCTCGGCCAACGGCTGGTTCTCCTGCCCCGACAACGCGGCGGTGGACCACCGTGGCCGCCTGTGGATCACCACCGACCAGGGCGAGAACTGGAAGAAGGCCTCCGGCACCGCCGACGGCGTCTGGGCCGTGGAGACCGAGGGCAACCTGCGCGGCCTGTCCAAGATGTTCTACCGCGTGCCAGTGGGTGCGGAGATGTGCGGCCCCTGCTTCACCACCGACGACAAGACCCTGTTCGTCGCCGTGCAGCACCCCGCCACCGACGGCGTCGACCAGTGGGAAGGCTTCAAGGGCAAGCTTTCCTCCTTCGAGGACCCGGCGACCCGCTGGCCCGACTTCAAGCCCAACATGCCGCCGCGCCCGTCGGTGGTCGCGATCACCAAGAAGGACGGCGGCGTGATCGGTCTCTGACCGTACGCCTGACCGTCCCATAATCCAGCGACACGCCTTGAAAGGGCGGCCTCCGCGTCCGGGGCCGCCCTTCTTCTTTGTCTGGTGTCGGCGTCCGGCGATGTAATAAGATAACGCCATGACCGTCGATCCCCATTCCACCGCCGGCCCGGCCTCCCGCCATGGGCACGACCACGCGCATTGCATCGCCGATGCGCTGACCCGCGCCGACGCCCTGTGCGCGGAGCGCGGCGCCCGGCTGACGGCGCTGCGCCGGCAGGTCCTGGAGCTGGTCTGGAACAGCCACAAGCCGCGCGGCGCCTACGCCATCCTGGAAGACCTCAGCCAGCGCGAGGGCAAGGCCACCGCCCCGCTGACCGTCTACCGGGCGCTGGAGTTCCTGGTGGAGCATGGGCTGGTCCACCGCATCGAATCGCTGAACGCCTACATCGGCTGCGCGGCGCCGGGGGCCGTCCATTCCGGGCAGTTCCTGGTGTGCGAGACCTGCGGCAACGCCGTGGAGATCGACGACCCGCGCATCCGCGCCGCCATCGGCACCATCGCCGCCGAGCATGGTTTCCAGGTCAGCCGCCCCACCGTCGAGGTGCGCGGCACATGCACCGACTGCCAGGAGAAGACCCCGTGACCGCCGCTCCCACCCCAGCCGC
>NZ_QLKQ01000141.1 GCF_003349955.1 Azospirillum brasilense | reverse complement strand
CGCCCCGGCCGCCCCCGCCGTCTCCCCGGAGGTGATGGAGCGGCTGTCCAGCCTGACGCCGCGGGAACGCGACGTGCTGCAATGGCTGGTCGAAGGCAAGTCGAACAAGGTCATCGCCTTCGAGCTGTCCATCAGCCCGCGCACGGTCGAAATCCACCGCGCCCGCGTGATGGAGAAGATGCGCGCCGACAGCCTGCCGTCGCTGGTCCGCATGGCCCTGGCCGCCGGCATCACCCCCAAAGGGGAGTGAGTCCGGCCGCCGGGCGGCACCGGCGGCGACTGATCCACATCAAAACCACGCCCGATAAGGGGAACTCCGTATTCCGGCACCGCCGGTCGGCTTCTATCTTCCCTGTAACGCCCAGACGACGGGCGTCATTCCGCGTGATTTCCGATGCTGGAGGCAGTCTTGGCCGAACCGGGCGATAGCATCGTCTACATCGTCGACGACGACGAGCCGGTGCGGGACTCGATGAAGGCGCTGCTCGAAGCCTGTGCCTTCGAAGTGCGCGACTACGCGTCGTGTCAGAGTTTCATGGACCAGTACAACGGCAAGCCGTCGGGCTGCCTCGTCCTCGACCTGCACCTGCCGGTGATGAGCGGGCTGGAGTTCATCGAGCGCTTCGGCGCGACCCTGCATGGCCTGCCCGTCATCATGGTGTCGGGGCGCGGCGATCCCGCGACCTTCGCCCGCGCGCGGGAAGCCGGCGTGACCGCCTTCCTGGAAAAGCCGTTCGAGGAGGACCAGCTCCTTGACGCGGTGCAGCGCCTGCTGCCAGCCTGACCGTCCTTCTCCGTCCTTGAGAGGGCCGCCGTTCCCCGGACAGGGTTCATGAGACACCGTCCGCAGCGGAGCGCGCCCATGGCGTCCGAAGAATCCTATCCCCGCCCTTTGTCCGCGCTGGAGGCCCTGCGCAGCCGCCGCAGCGTCCGCGCCTTCACCACCGAGCCGGTGCCGCGCGCCGTGGTGGAAGAGATCCTCGCGGCCGCCAGCCGGGCGCCCAGCGGGTCGAACATCCAGCCCTGGAAGGTCCACGCGGTGGCTGGTGCTGCGCGCGAGGCGCTGTCGGCGGAGCTGCGCGCCGCCCATTTCGACCCGGCGGACGCCCAGGCCGAGGCGGAATACACCTACTACCCGACCCAGTGGTTCGAGCCCTATCTGGGGCGGCGCCGGAAGATCGGCTGGGACCTCTACGGCCTGCTCGGCATCGCCAAGGGCGACCGCGCGGCGATGGCGGAGCAGCACGCCCGCAATTACGACTTCTTCGGCGCCCCGGTCGGGCTGTTCTTCAGCATGGACCGGCGGATGGAGCAGGGAAGCTGGCTCGACGTCGGCATGTTCATGGAGAATGTGATGGTGGCGGCGCGGGGCTTCGGGCTGGACACCTGCCCGCAGGCCGCCTTCATCACGTACCACCGGATTGTCCGCCGCCATCTCGACATCCCGCACAGCGACATCCTGCTGAGCGGCATGGCGCTGGGCCACGCCGACCCCGACGCGCCGGAAAACCGCCTGGAGACCGAGCGCGCCCCGGTCGCCGACTTCACCCGCTTCCACGGATTCTGACGCCTCTCAATCCCGGAGGAGAGAAGGGTGCCAAGGGTACGGCCCCTTGCGTGACTGTACCGGTCCATATTGAAGCCCGGACGGTCGGCGCTCGCCGCCGACCGGTGCCGAACACATCCAACCGGCGGCGCGGAATGGGCAAGGTCGAAGCCGGTTGGAGGGCAGGGACGCGTCCGCGCCCGCCCTGAGGCGGATTTTCACCGGTTCAGCTCTCGCTTTTGGAACACTCTCTCGAACGTCTGAATCTGACCCGAATCGGACCTTGGTTCATGACAGCTATGCGCCAGAAGCGGGCACTGGTTGAGGTGGCGGGAATAATCCGCCCTGGGCCGTGGCGTTCGACCAGCTTATTGATTAACGTGGCCGAATGTTAGATGAATTGCGACATCCATTTTCGTTAGAAATGAGCAGCCGCCCGCCTGCAACCTATGGACTTATGGAATTTAGAAATGTCCAATCCTGAAGAATCGTTTGCGATCCATGAAGGTTCCCTACTGATTGGAGGGAAGTTGCTGCAATTTCCGGGGCTTAGTCTCGTTAAAGAAGCGGGCAGAGGGGCTAACGCTGTTGTATTTGAGGCAATCGATCAGACGCTAAACCGCCAGATAGCGGTTAAGGTTTGGAACGCTCGCGGCTTTGAACGCGCGCAACTTGAGACCACGAAAATTGCTCAACTGAATCATCCGCTCATTGTTTCCACACACTATTTCGGACGTGTCGAAGGCCACCCCTATGCCGTAATGGAATTTGTGCGTGGCTGCTCAGGAAAGGCATGGATCAAGAGTAACCGCCCCGTTAAGGAGCGCAACTTAGTCTGGCGCCTTTATTCGCGTGCTCTTAATTTTATTTACAATGCGGGTAGCATACATGGCGATCCACATCTTGGGAATATTCTGGTATATGATGCTTCTGCACACGTCTATGGGCATTCGGCACTCTATGGTGAGTACGGACTGAGCATCAAGCTTGCCGACGCCGGCACGAGTGAGTTCTGGGCATCACGAGGGGCAATCCTGAATCGGGAGAGTAAGTTAATCTTTGAGACAGCCAAGCGGCTATTTGCAGACCAGCAGATCGATCAGCTTTGGGCTCACCCAGCCCGTTTTTCTCATGAGAAAACATTGGAGGTGCTTGATACGCTCAGTGACTACATTGACACAGTAAATGGTTTGGTGGACTATGACCGTAGAAGCATGAACGCTGGTGTAATAGTGGAATTAATATTGAAGACTCCTCTGTTTAATCTTGATGTTGTTACGGAACAAATTAGGAGCACCGGAATCACAACCCCTGACAGGTTCGCCAGAAGGATTAATCAGAAGCTATTTAGAGTTTATGACCTTATGTCTGCCAGCGACCAGATTGGACCGGAGACTGTATCCGCCTATAGTTCAGTCCGCAACCATTATATAAAAAGTTCTATAAACGTTGATAAGCTATAGTTTCCCGCTTGGTTAGGCAAGTGCTGGCTAAGTAACGTCTGACGGACCGGCGCGTTGGAGTTGCTGGAAGCGGTAGCCCTTTCCAACCGGCGCAACCATGATGCGCCGCCATGAACTTCGCCCTCAACTTTCTGGTCTGGATCAAGCTCGCTATGACCCGCCAGTCTCTGCGCAGACTCTTTCCGTCAGACACTACTTGGGCGCTCTTGGGCATTCGAGGGTCAGTTTTTCCGCCAATGTCCATTCGTCGCGCCGCGTATTACCGTACGTTTCAGCTCGAAAGTCCCAAATATGAAAGAAACTCGCGGCCAATTGGCGTAATGCAAAAAATGAAAGAGAGGGATTTCCAGTCTTTCTTAGTCTCTCTAACTAGACCGAATGATTCGATGTGATAAAGAATTGAGTGATCGATCGGGCTATAATCACCATCTTTACTTCTGGTGCGATCTTGTTCAATAAATAAAGCATTCTCCGTTGCGCAGCGTGATAGAATGAATATTTCAGCATCATCCAGTTGGTTCAGAATGCGCAGAAAATGGCGAATTCTCCTCCCTCGCGCTTCTTCTGCGCTCAGGCCATAGGCAACCAGGGTGGCAATACGTTGTTTGCGGTCATCACTTAACGCCCTGACTGCCTGCCAAATGCCTTCCTCGAACAGATCGAGCCCCTCGGGCCTATTCAGTGCTGATTCCAACCGGATTTCATCGATACGTTCGGATAGATACCGTAAATAGGTTTCGATCCGCTCAATACGGGCATTTGGGATAGTTTCATTCAAAGCGATCTGCACCATCGGTCCGATACAGGGGATAAGACCTGCAGCAACGTTAAGCGTCCTGGCAACAGCATCACCGCGCGTTTCCCCTAATGGCGGCGGAACAGTCTTATCCTCTGCCACGTCCATCCTCCGAGTGATATTCAAAGCAATAAAATTTTAGGGCATGCGGTCACAATAGGCCAGACTTAACTGACATTTTCTATTGATGCTGCCAGACATCATCTGCCCAGCGATCGTGGCCAAACCCATAGCTCCGCCATTTCTCGGAAAGTGAGCAGTCTAACGTCCAAAATAAAATTACATCTCCACAGCTTTAGTTTGATATGGCGCCTATCATTTGGGAAAATCATGGTAATCGCCTGGCCATAACGAAATGAGGTGGCGCGCTATTTCTTTATATAATTCATTAGTGGATGGTATCCTATGGTCATATGCGGTCGAAGCTGGGGCGTTTGTCAGTATTAGCCACCTTAATTTCCTTCAGGACAGCAGAAATTTCGGAATTTGCCTAAGACAGACATTTCACCTCCCTACCGTCCGCAAAGCGGCCCTTTGCCAGCCGACCCCAGAGCGTGCCGAGAGCCCGGTTCAGAAATGATAGTCCGGATAAATTGATTGCCGTACAAGTTAGACAATGACCACTTCTGGCGCTGAACCGACACACGCAAGTCGCCGGCCCAGGGAGCAGCCCCGACCTTTGCAACGTGGTGCCCATCCCCCAAACCAGCACGGACGGCACGCACGGGCGGAACAGACGTTCCGCTCCAACGGCGTCGCTCACGCTCGAAAACCCGGTTGCACAGCGTTCGCGATGTGCGTTTTCGCACAGGCGTCAGCGAGCCGTGACGGCACTCTCCAGCCGCGCCGCGAAGCGCTGGCCTGACCGTTCCATCCCGGCAGGCTCCGCCCCGCGTCCCGTTTCCTGCGGCTTGGAGTGCCCCGACGATGGCTCTGCTCGATGATCTTGTGGTGCAGACCGCCCTGTTTCCCCTGGTGGTTGGCGTCGCCGCCGTCGGCGTGGTCCGTCTCGCCGGCGGGCGCACGCGGGGTCCCCGGTTGGCGGCGGCGGGTGTTGCCGCCGCCTTCCTGGCGGCCTACGCGCTGATCGTCGGCCTGCCCGCTCTGCCCCCGCCCTCCAGCATGGGCCGCCTGTTCTGGAGCGCGGTGGCCGGTCTGGTCATCGGGGTCGGTGCCGACCTCGCCGGGCTGGACCGCCGCCGCGGCACTTGGCTGCTCGGCGCCTGGGTGACGGCGTCCTTGCTGTGGATCGCCCTGCCGGTGCTGCCGGGAAGCCTCGACACCATCACCGCCGCCGTCCTGCTGCTGGCCGGCGGCTGGATCGCCCTGTCCCGCACCGCCGGCGAGAGCGAGGGGGCGGCGACGCCCGGCGTCGCCCTGCTGGCCGCCGCGGTGGCGGTGGGCGGGGTGGCGCTGGTCGGGGCCTCGGCCTCCGTCGCCCAGCTCGCCTTCGCGCTGGCCGCGGCCACCGGCGGCCTGCTGCTGTGGAACTGGCCGGTGGAGCGCCACGCCTGGGGCAACGCCGGTCAGGCGGCGCTGGGCATCCTGGTCCTGCTGGCCGCCACCCTGACCTTCTTCTCCTCCGCCCACGCCGAAGCCCTGCTGCTCGTCCTGCCGGCCTTCTTCGCCGACCGGCTGCGCGACCGGCTGCCCCTGCCGCGCACCGCCGCGGGACGGGCGATGGGCACCGTGGCGCTGACCGCCATCGCCCTGGTGCCGGCCGCCGCCGCCGTGGGCGTCGCCTTCCTTCTCTCCGCCGGTTCCGACGTGTCCGGCTACTGACCCACCCCTTACATCCCGTTCCATCCGAACAAAGGACTTTCGACTCATGAAGCGTCTTCTCGCCACCGCCGCCCTGTCCGCCCTCGTCGCCCTGCCGATGACCGTCCAGGCCGCCCCGGTCGCCTACAAGCTCGACCCGGCCCACACCGCGGTGGTCTTCATCGTCGACCATCTGGGCTTCGCCAAGGCCATGGGCCGCTTCAACACGGTGGCCGGCGAGCTGTCCTTCGACAAGGACGCCGCGGACAAGAGCAGCCTGTCGGTGACCATCGACACCACCAGCGTCGACACCAACCACGCCAAGCGCGACGAGCACCTGAAGTCGCCGGACTTCTTCAACGCGAAGGAGTTCCCGAAGATGACCTTCAAGAGTACCAAGATCGAGACGACCGGCGACAAGACCGGCAAGCTGCACGGCGACCTGACCCTGCTGGGCGTCACCAAGCCGGTGGTCCTCGACGTGACCTTCAACAAGGACGGCGTCAGCCCGGCCAGCAAGCAGGAGACGGTCGGCTTCTCCGCCCGCGGCACGATCAAGCGCTCCGACTTCGGCATGAAGTACGGCGTGCCGAACATCGGCGACGACATCCAGATCATCATCGAGTCCGAGGCGGTGAAGGCGTAAAGGCGCGCCGTCAATCCTCCTCCGCCGCCTGCCGGACCCGCTCCCGCAGGCGGCGGGTGTCGAGCAGGACCAGCGCCCCCCGCCGCTTCTCCAGCAGCCCGTCGCGCTCCAGGGCGCTCAGCTCCCGCGAGACCGCCTCGCGCCGGGTGCTGACACGGGCGGCGAGGTCGGCGTGGGGCGGCGGCGGGGAGATGGTCGCGCTGTGCTCCCCCCGCCCGTCCGGCCGGGCCAGCCGCAGCAGCTCGGCATAGATGCGGTGGCGCACGTCCAGCGTGTTGAACTCGTTCACCCGCGTGGCGAGCTTCCGGATCTCCCCGGCCAGCAGGACCATCACCTGGTCGCAGACGTCGGGGTGGCGGTGGATGCAGTCGCGGAACAGCGGGGCGGGCATGCAAGCGACCGTAGCGTTGGTCACGGCGACGATGCCGGCGGAGCGGGCCTTGCCGTCGATGGCCGCCAGCTCGCCGAAGAACTCCCCGGCGGGAATGTCGCGCAGGATCACCGTCCGCCCGGAGATCGCGCGGATGGTCACCCGGACCAGACCGGCGGCGACGACGAAGACGTCGGTGCCCTCATCCTCGAAATCGATGATCCATTGCCCGGCCTCGACCCGGCGCCAGAGGCAGCGGTCCTCCAGCGCCCGCAGCTCGTCGGGGGACAGGGAGCGGAACAGCGCCGCCCCGGCCAGCGTTTCGCTCCGGCGCCTCATGAAGGGGTATGGGTGTCCGGCTGTGGCATGGCGCGGGATGATCTCATAGGATGCCCGGGGACGCCACGCCGAAGCCGACCTTCACAGCCCGAGCCCGCCGACCGACATGACGACCGTCCCATCCGCCGCCCGCCGCCGTTCATGACCGGGACCCGTTCATGAAACGCCGGATCGAACGCCCGTTGCGCCTGTTCACCGGCCTGACGCTGTTCACCTTCGTCATCACCCACTTCCTCGCCCACGCCGCCGGCCTGCTGCTGCTGCCGGGGATGGAGGTGGCGCGGCGCACGCTGCTGTGGGCCTGGGACACGCTGCCGGGGCAGGCGCTGCTCGCCGGTTCCTTCGTCACCCACGCCGGGCTGGGTCTGTGGGCGCTGTACCGGCGCCGCCATTTGCGCATGCCCGCCGGGGAGGCGTGGCAGCTCGGGCTGGGGCTGTGCATCCCCCTCCTGCTGATTTCCCACGGCATGGCCGGCATGCTGTCGGACGACCTCTACGACGACCCGCTGACCTACCCGCGGGCGATCGTCCTCTACTGGATCACCGCGCCGGAAACCCTGCTGTGGCGCCAGCTCCTGCTGCTGGTCATCGTGTGGATCCACGGCTGCATCGGGATGCGCGGCTGGCTGATGACGAAGCCCTGGTACCGGCGCCGCGCCGCGCTGCTCGGCGCCTTCGCCATGCTGCTGCCCTTGCTGGCGCTGGCCGGGATCGTCAACGCCGGCTGGGACGCCGAGCGCCGGGCCGCCGCCGACCCCACCTATCTGGAGCAATTCCGCCCGCCCGCCCCCGGCACGCCGGAGGCGGAGAACCGCGCCGCGCTGGCGGCGATCAGCGGCGGCGTGTTCAACACCTACGTCCTGCTTCTGGTCGGCACGCTGGGGCTGCGGCAATACCGCAACTGGCGGGCGCGGGCGACCAGCCCGGTCCGCATCGCCTACCCCGGCGGACGCTCGGTCACCGTCCCGCGCGGAACCTCGGTGCTGGAGGCCAGCCGCGCCAACGGCATCCCGCACACCGCGCTGTGCGGCGGGCGGGGGCGCTGCTCCACCTGCCGCATCCGCGTGACCGAGGGGGTGGACGCCCTGCCGCCGCCCAACGCCACGGAACGGGCGGTGCTGGAGCGGATGAAGGCGCCGCGCGCCGTCCGGCTGGCCTGCCAGCTCCGCCCGGTGGCGCCGCTGTCGGTGACGCCATTGCTGTCGGCGCGGGACAACGGCCGCACCTTCGCCGTCACCGCCCCCATGGACAGCGGGCGGGAGCTGGCGATCACCGCCCTGTTCGTGGATTTGCGGGGATCGACCTCGCTGGCCGCGGAGCGGCTGCCCTTCGACGCCCTGTTCATCGTCACCCGCTACGTCCAGGTGGTCACCGACGCGATCCGGCGGCACGGCGGCTACGTCATCGCCATTGCCGGCGACGGGGTGATGGGCATGTTCGCCAACGAGGACGACCCCGCGGCGGCGGCGGCCAGCGCGCTGCGCGCCACCGCCGACCTGTGGCGCGACATCGAGGTGCTGAGCCGCGACCTCGCGGAGGAGCTGGACCAGCCCTTGGCCTTCGGGGCCGGGGTGCATTCCGGCCTCGCCGTGGTCGGGGCGGTGGCCTGTTCGGAGGACGGATCGCTGCAATTCATCGGCGACACCGGCAACGTCGCCGCAAGGCTGGAGGAGATGACCAAGACATTGGGCGCCACCGTGGTCTTCTCCGACGCGGCGGCCGAGCTGGCGGGACTCCAGGGGCTGGAGCATCTGGAGCGCCACGAGGTGGCGATCCGGGGCCGCGATGGCACGCTGGGGGTGCGGACGGTCCGCCGCCAGGAGGATTTGCGGGCGTTGCTGGAGGGAGGGACCACCGTTCCTTCTCCCCCCTGGGGAGAAGGTTAGGTCCTGTCTGACGAGCCTATTGACGTTGTGCTTCAGAGCGCAAGGTCAGTTT
>NZ_QLKQ01000140.1:7076-9222 GCF_003349955.1 Azospirillum brasilense | reverse complement strand
CGCCTTCCGCATGCCCTCCGTCGCCGAAGCTGCCCCCGGTTTGTGATGGGCTCGCTGAAATACCTCTTCAACCAGCCACAGCTTCTTTTCGTCGCTGAATTGCTACCGCCGCTCCAAATCCGTAATCACTTCGACGCTTTGGATAGTCATAGGGATAGCTATAGGGACAGGCCCCATGTATCAGCTTCCCCACTCGGTCACAGGGCGGCACACGGGGAAGGGGTACAGGCCAACCGGCCTCAACGGAGCATTCCTGACTGAGTTGATCGAGCGCAAGCCAGCGCCTTCCGCTCGATCAAATCAATTGAACATGTTAATTCAACAAGGGGGGCTCAACCTCCACAACAGTTCCTCAGACGACAGTGAACCAAGAACTAGATACAGCGGCGAACCCGATCCCGGTGAGGGTAAGGGTGTCGGACGTGGAAAAGGTGATGACCGCTTCTGCTCGGGCGTTGGCACTCACCGTATAGGTCTGACCGTACGCCAGCCCGATTAAGTCACCCTGGGCAGCGTTAAAATCCCTCAGAATGTCCCGCCCGCCGCATGTGGCGAAGACAAACAGATCGGAACCGGCCCCGCCAATCAAAGAGTCATCACCACCACCCCCCAACAGCGTGTCGTTTCCATTGCCACCCGAAAGCGTGTCGTTGCCGTCCCCACCCTCCAGCCAGTCACTCCCGTTGTCCCCTCGCAAGTTGTCGGCATAGACGCTACCGATGAGCCAATCGTTGCCGTCCGCACCGATCATTTCTACCGCGGAAAGGGCATTGGCCGCCGTCACGCTGTCGTTACCGATGCTGCCGTTAAAGTGCTCAATGGAAGCAGCAATGTCTAACGTGACGCCACTGGCGTTGCGGGCATATACCCTATCGTCACCATCTCCGCCATCCAGCACAGCGGTCGTGGTATCGACATAGAGGCGGTCGTCGCCAGCCCCGCCATACAACGCGTTACTGCCACCGCCGCCTACCAACACATCGCTGCCGTCCCCGCCATACAGCGTGTCGTCGCCAGCCTCGCCGCGCAATGTGTCATCGAAAGCGCTGCCGATTAGCAGATCATCACCCGCACCGCCGTTGATCTCCACCAGCGTAACGGAGCCAGTGGCGGTCAGGATGTCGTTGCCGGAGCTGCTGAACATCTGCTCGATACCACTGGTAGCAAGATCGAGGGTGAGGTTTCCGTCCCCCTGGACATAGACGGTGTCGAACCCAGCCCCGCAACTCACCAGAGCATCATCCGCGTCGATGTACAGCACATCGTCGCCGTCTCCGGCGATCAGGGTGTCGCTGCCATTGCCGCCGGTCAATGTGTCGTTGAAGGCACTGCCAAGGATGAGGTCGTCACCGTCACGCCCGTTGATCGCAAGGCCGAGGAGGGCGCCGGTGCCGATCAGGCTGTCGTTTCCGCCTCCGCCATAGGCCTGCTCAATGCTGCACGCCGCCAGATCGAGACTGGCGCCGACGTTGCCTTGCGCGACGGCGGTGTCGAAGCCGGCACCACCCTGCAATGGCGCGTCAGCGTCGTCGAAATAGAAGCGGTCGTCGCCCTCGCCTCCAATCAGCGTGTCGGCCCCCGCTCCGCCGGTGAGCGTGTCGTTGCCCGAACCACCGACGATCAGGTTGTTCAGCGTGTTTCCGGTACCGGCGAAATTACCGGTGCCGGTGAAAATCAGATGTTCCAGATTAGCGCCAAGGGCATAACTGTTCACTGAGGTCTGCACCTCGTCCATGCCTTCATTGCTCAGTTCCCGGATGACGTCGCCTGCGCTGTCTATGATGTAATGGTCGTCACCGGCGCCCCCGAACATCGTGTCATTGCCGGTACCGCCATCCAGTGTGTCGTTACCGAGATTGCCGGTCAGCCGGTCGTTTCCCTCGCCGCCGAGAATGTAGTCGGAGCCATAGAGTCCATCGATCGTGTCGTTTCCGTTCCCACCGAGCAGAAGGTCGTTCAGGTTGCCGCCGATGATGCTGTCGTCGCCGTCCAATCCATAGATGCGGTTCTGGTTGGACGTACCGGTCAGCATGTCGTTGCCAGGGGTTCCTTTGATGGTAGTATAGGTCGTTGTCTCGATACCCACGGCGTTGAATTCGCGGATCTGGATGCCGTAACCCGAACCGTCCTGCCCGGCCCAGACGGC
>NZ_QLKQ01000140.1:0-6976 GCF_003349955.1 Azospirillum brasilense | reverse complement strand
CGGGCGTAGACGCCGTAACCGCTGCCGTCCTGCCCGTTCGACGCCCAGGTGACCACCTGCGTCCCATTCGCCAGCACCGTCACCGAGGGAAGCAGTTGATCGTTGACCACGGTGGGGTTCACTGCCCTTTCCTGGCCGGACACGAACGATGTGGCTGGGGCAAAGGTCTGCGTGGTGGCAATGTCCCAGTCCGACCAGCGCACCCCATCCGACACGCGCACAAGGATGGCGTCCGAAGCGGCGGCGCTGCCGCCGACGAAGCGGAGCGTGCCGAGTTGGTCGGCTGTCACGGCGATGGTCTGTCCAGAAGCCTGGACCACACCGTTCAACTCGAAATGACCGCTCGCCGCCGACGCATTGGTGTCGATGAACTCGTACTGGATGATGCGCTGCAGTCCGCTCGTCGCCCAGGATTCGCCTTGAGCATGGCCGGGATGGATCAGTGTGGCAGCGAGAAGGGACTCGCCCGCCTGCACCCCGACGCTCTGCGCGGTGAACACCGGCGCGGCCTCGCTCGGGGTGAATTCGCGGATCTGGATGCCGTAACCCGAACCGTCCTGCCCGGCCCAGACGGCGACGAAGCCGCCATCGGCACGGGCGGCCAGCACAGGCTGCACTTGGTTGCCCGCGATGTTCTGCGCCAGCAGGAAATCCCCGCCGAGCTTGTTGCCGGCCGCGTCGTAGCGCTGGGCATAGACGCCGTAGCCGCTGCCGTCCTGTGCCGCGGAGGTCCAGGCGATGACATAGCCGCCATCGGCCAGCGCCGTCACGCTGGGCTGCTGCTGGTCACCGGCGACGAAATTGTTGACCCGCGTCTCACCGCCCAGCGGGCGACCCAGGGCATCGTAGCGCCGTGCGAAGATGCCGTTTCCGCTGAGGTCCAGGCCGCCCTCACACATCGAGACGACCACGTAGCCGCCATCGGCCAGCGCGGCGACCATGTTCTGACTCTGGTTGTAATTGCCGTAGGTGCTGACCCGCGAAACGGAGCCGACGGCGGTGTTGCTGGCGGAGAAGACCTGGGTGTAGACGTCCACATAGTAGCCGGGCTGGCTGATGGTGTCGGTCCAACTGACCGCATAGCCACCGCCGGCCAGTCCCGTCACGTTGAGAGAAGCCCCGTTTGAGATTCCAAGGCTGAAGATTCCGGTCAAGGGGGTGCCGTTGGCGGCGAAGCGCTGACCCCAGACCGTGCCGTTCTGCAGCCAGACCATAACCGCGCTGCCGTCGGCCAGTTGGGCCGCTTCCGAGTATGCCGCGTAGGAGACGGCCAGCTTCCACTCGCTGCCCACGGCGTTGCCCGCGGCATCGTAGAACCGGGCATAGACGCCGGAGTTGCGGATATCGGGTTGGCTGACGGCATCAACCTCGTCCCAGACGACCATGAAGCCACCGTTGCCAAGCCCGGTCACCTTGGGATTGCTCTGGCTCTTATCGGTGGAGGCGTTCACCCGGAATTCGTCACCCAGCGGTTGGCCATGGCCGTCGAGCAGGCGGGCGTAGACGCCGTAACCGCTGCCGTCCTGCCCGTTCGACGCCCAGGTGACCAACTGCGTCCCATTCGCCAGCACCGTCACCGACGGCTGATGCTGATCAGACGTTACCGTCGTGTTGACCAAAATTTCTGAACCGGAAATAATACTAACGGCCATGGCACTAATCTCCAAAATTATCTTCTGGTTTAAGCTCAAAAAAATACACGATATTTTATTCTAGCCATGATAAATTTTGGTATTTTCGTGCGTTATTTAGACGCATACGCGCATACACGCATATGCATTTGATGAGGAGGCGCCAAATTTCTTTTATGATGTTTTCAGTCTGGAGAAGTCAGGTAAAACTTAACCCCTCAAGAAGTTGTAGTGAATCGGGTTATGCAGTCCAGAATGAAACCATCCAAGTGCTGACAGTTCACAACCGGGGTGATCTGCCACCTCATCACTCCCCTTAGCCCGGATCATTCATCAGCGTTTTGGAACGGCTGCCCGGAGGCGCGTCGATGGGTGGCGCCAACGGCGCGGCATGACGGGGCTGGAGGGTTGCGGGGACAGGTTCGTTCGGGGGCACGTCGCCCCGGCGGTCATGGCGGCAGCTTGACGGCGCGGGCGGCCAGCATCGCGAGGCTTTCCTGGTAGGGGAAGCTGGAGGACAACGACACCTTGACGCGCGTTACCATCTCGGTGACCCGCGCCGCCACCTTGATGAGGCCGAGGCGCAGCGTGTCGAACTGGGCATCCCGCCAGAACGATGCCTTCGGCGCCAAGCCGCGCACGGTGTGCAGCAGCCAGTAGGCGGCGGTGTGGATGAGCAACCGAAACTGGTTGGCCGTCGGCTTGCTGCACGAGGTGCGGTCGGAGGCGAGGTGCAGCTTGTGCGCCTTGATCAGGTTCTCCATTTGTCCGCGAGCGCAGTAGATGGTCTCGTACAGCGCCTTGGGCGTGCCCGCGAGATTGGTGACGATGAAGCGCGTGTCCGTGCCCTGGGCCGACGCCTCGATGCGCGTGACGACCCGGCGCTCGACCTTCCAGGTGCGAGCGGTGTAGCGGAACTCGCCGAAGCGCCGGACCTTGTCCGCCTCCCCGGCAAGCCGGCCCATCGCGGCATCCTCGGCCAGGTCGGCGACCCGCCTGAGCAGGACCGTGTTGCCGCCCAAGCCGAAGACGTAGCCGACGCGGTTGCGTTCGCACCAGCTCATCGCCTCGTGGCGGCCGTAATGGCTGTCGCCGCGCACCAGGATATCGACGCGCGGCCAGCGGGCGCGGATGGCGCGCACGACGTGGCGCAGCACCAGCGCCACCTCGGTGCCGTCCGGCGTCTTGCCGGGGCGCAGGGTGTCGCAGTCGTTGGCATCCGGGTAGCCGGCGGCGATCAGCAGGGCACGGAAGCGGATCATCTCAGCCAGCGTGTGCCGGACGCGTTCGGGAGCGCGCGGATCCTCGATGCAGCCCGCCAGGCGCTCGCAGATCCCGAGCTGCCGGTCGATCTCGGCCAGCGGCAGGACGCCAGCGTCGGAGGTGAGACGGCCGCCATCGAAGGCGGCGATGACCGGCTTGCCGGCAACCGGTGACAAGCCGGGCAGAACCCCGGTACTCTCGGCCATGGCGGGCGTGAACTCCGTTGATCCGTGGTGAGACTGCTTCAGCACCAGAATCATACACGAATTCAGCGGCTTAACCTCGCGCCCGCCGCCCCAGCTTCAGCTCTGGTGAATTATCCGGGTTAGCAGGAGAGCCTACCCGGGCTCGCCACGATTCCTGGTTGGTCCATGCGGCGGCGAATACATCAGCCATCACCTGAACATCACCGGGGATAGCAGTTCATGGCCGAGCAATCTCAACTTCAGGAGAAGCCCAACACCTCCCGCCCCACCGCGTCTTGTAAACGGGAACAGGCGCGTCACCCAGCTATGGCCGGATCATCGCTAACGAGCAGTGCACGCTCAAAATGAAAGCATGCTCAGCCACCTCGTGAAGCACTTTCCATTTTAAAATGCGCGTTTTATCTCAAACATAAATTTCAGATTTCGCTCTGAGTGTTCGTTGTCCACTCAACAGCACCACCGTAAAGTCAACTATCACCGCCCTCTCTACTGACCCGGCATCCGTTTCGCGATGCCGGGCACACCCCGTTCTTGCCCTCATGGGGAACCCGCATGTCCGTCTCCGCCCAGGTGCGCGCTCCGCAGCTTGCCGACCTCTCCGCCCATATCGGCGCTGGTACCAAAATCTCCCTGCAATTCCTGATCGGCATCGCCAACCAGCACTTCGGCGGCACCATGGCCGCAGGCACCTACACGACGGCGGACGCCTACGACCTTGCGGAACAGGCGCTCAACAAGCTGATCCTGGAGCTCCGGGTCATGCTGGCGCCCACGGTCGGGCTGGTGTCCGCCCAAGTCAGGGTTGGCGACCTGGAGGCTATGGGCGCGCTGCTGCCGACGCGCACCCGGCGGGATGACGAGGTCGAGGCCTTCGACCAGTTCAGCACGCCCCCCGCCCTTGGCTTCGCCGCAGCGTGGCTCGCGGACTTGAAGCCCGGTGATGTCGTGCTGGAGCCGAGCGCCGGCAGCGGCCTCAACATCGGCGAGTTCCAGAGGCAGTTGGGCTTGAAGCTGCTGAACGAGGAAGGCGACCTCCTCATCGCGAAACTGCCGACCGTGAAGCAGTTCTTGAACCGCCTGCTGTCGATGTGCGTCGATCCGATGAACCGCCTCTTCGATGAGTTCGCCTCCCGGCTGGATCAGGCCGTGGAAGCGGCGGCCGAGGCCGGCTTGCTCAACGTCGGGGTGGAGACCGTCATCGCGGACAGCATCGAGGTCATGTCGCCGCCGCGCGTCGTCTACACCTGCCCCAGGACCGGCGCCGAAACGACCTACACCGAACTCAAGGTCTGGCGCCGGAACAACCCCATCACCTATGACGAGGTGATGGAGAAGCACCCCGACATCATCCGGTTCGTGAAGAACCGGAGGACCGGGCGCGTCTACGCCCTCCGCCCGGCGCACAACCGCACCGACCTCAAGGACGGCTCCGTGGTGCCGCAGTACCGGCTCGTCGGGCCTCTGCACACCCATTACGTCGATGCGAAGCACATCGATGACCGTCACGCGACCTACGAGTTCATGGACCGCAGGAAGGCACCGTCCGCTTGGGCCGCGGAGGTCGGGCAGAGCGAGCCGTTCCAGGTCGAGGCCATGCACGTCATCTCCGGCATCCTGCTCCCGATCTGGGACAAGTTGGCCGACACCGGCGAGCCCAAGGTCTATCGGCTACAGACCGATGACGGCGCCCGCCTTCTGGGGCGCGTCGTCCCGGCGGTGCAGATCCGTCAGGTCCTCGCCAAACTGGGGGCCAGCTACGGGAAACCCTGGTCACCAAAGGAGGCCATCAAGACAGTGTTGGCCGGTCATGACCTCCTGCTCGCCAACGGCTGGAAGCTGGCGCGGGCCAAGGTCTCCGGCGAGGCCCGCATCGAACTGAAGGGGCCGTTGTGGGGGGACTATTATCAGGATCTGAAGAAGGTCGGAGTGATCCAGGAGATGATCTCCGGCACCACCCGGTTCTTCGTGCCGCACGGCGGGCCGGGGGTGATGGCGAAGGTGATCCAGTTCCGGCCCGTGGTGGATGGAGGGATAGCGGGGCGCTAAGCTCCGCTTTAAATTTGGGGGGCCCGCGTTCCACCGCACGCTGGCCGCCCCGTCGCCCAGCGTATGCCGGAGCAGGGCCGCGTTGACCAGGATGCCGGAACTGCCGGGATCGAGCGTGACCGCGCGCCGGATCGCCGCGGCGCCGAAGGCGAGATAGCCAGCATGTCAACCCGGCCGGGACGGCTGGAAGCAGCGCTGGAGCACGTCCGTCCGATGCCGGGTTAGGGCGGCGTACCGTCCCTGACGGTCGAGAACCTGCGGACGAACGGTTTCCTCCTCTGGGCTCAGGACATTGATGTTCGCCTCCGGCGGTTGGCAGAAGCGGACATACTGGCGGTCGAAGGCGTTGCCGGGACGGCGGGTGTAGCGAACCGTCACATGGTCGGTCATCCGGTGCCTGAAACTGTCGGAAAGCAGGCTGGAATAAAGCGCATCCTCGACCTGCCACGTCCGCAGGTTCGGGTCCGGGCTGAATCCGCCGATGAAGCGGTGGCATTCGATGCGAACGCACAGGTTGATGACCAGCGTGTTGCGGATGGCACCATACCAGCTTGGATGAACCGGGTCGGCCAGTTCCACCCCTGTGCGCACGAATCCGGTCTCCGGGTCGCGGTCCAGCGCCTCGATGCAGAGGCCGACGTGATCGGAAAAATACTCGTCGTCGTCGTCGAGGAAGAACAGATACTGCGGGCGTCCTTGCGCCGCACCCGTGTTGCGGCTGGCGCTGGCACCCCGGTTGTCCGAGTTGCGGACGAGAAGGACCTCGACCGGGCTCGTGGCCGCGAAGGCAACGATCTGGTCGGCGGTGTCGTCGGAGGACGCATCATCGACGGCAACGATCCGGAAATCCGACGTCGAATCGCAACTCTTTCCAACATGGGCGGCGATGCTGTCCACGGCGCTGTTCAAGGTGCGCTGAATGTAGGAAGCGGCGTTGCGACAAGGGACGACAACGGAAGCCCGATGGCTGTAGAAAGCGTGAGGCACGTTCTTCTCTTCGACGTTCAATGGCGTTTTCCGGTCCCAAAGCGCCGCCGAACGTGCATCGCATCACGCCGAGGACGCACGGGCAGGCGGTTCTCCAACAACCTCGCCTACATTACAGAAGCCGTGGGGCACTGTCACACCAACGGTCGAGGCGCGAGATAATCCGTGAGCTTCAGGCGGTCTCACGCCGTAGCGTTTGCGACGGGCAGCCGGCCACGGCCTGCGCCCGGCAGGTGCGCAGAGTGCGGCGGGATATGACCTCGGGATCGCTGGACTCGTGGCTGGCGGCAGCGGTCCAGGGGACTTTGCGCACGGCGGCTCCGTAACCGGTCGGCTCCGGCGTGACGGTCACCACGACGAAGCTGGACGGTTCGGCTGCGGCGGTCCGTATGGCCTGCCGCGAAGGAAAACAGATCATCAGGCATGCGCTACCTCCGCCGCCAGCTTGTAGATGTTGCAGCAATGGACGACGAAGGTCAGCGCCACGATCTCCGGATTGTCCTCCCACCGCTCACCAAGCTTGTCGTGCAGGCTGTTCCAGAGTTGGCGGAATGCCTCGACTGGCTCCATCGCTTCCGGCTGCCCGCAACAGCCCCCAAGATACACCCCGCAGGCGTCGCTCGGAACGCCGCAGCACCGCTCTGTCTCTACACCTTCAGCGATCGCATCCTCCTCCGTGATGTCCTGGAGACGCTGGAACCGGACGTCCTCCACGACGAGTGTGATCCGGCTGGCCCAACGTGGCATGTGCATCGCCGGCTTCCAGGTGAAGCCCGACCCGCCTCCCGGAGCCCATCACAAACCGGGGGCAGCTTCGGCGACGGAGGGCATGCGGAAGGCGGG
>NZ_QLKQ01000014.1 GCF_003349955.1 Azospirillum brasilense | reverse complement strand
CGGCGGTGGTGGGAGCGTGGGGCAGGGTGACGGCGAAGACCGAGCCGCGGCCGACCCGCGACCGGACCTCCAGCGGGTGGCCGAGCAGGCGGGCGGTGCGCTCGACGATGGACAGGCCGAGGCCGGCGCCGCGCGACCCGTCGCGGGCGGGGTTGCCGATCTGGTAGAACTCCTCCCAGATCGTGCCCAGCTCCGCCTTGGCGATGCCCTGGCCGCTGTCCCAGACCTCCACCCGCAGGCCGTCGCCGCGCCGCCGCACCCCGACGACCACGCCGCCGCGCGCCGTGTATTTGACGGCGTTGGACAGCAGGTTGCGCAGGATCGGCTGGAGCCGCGCGGGATCGCTGCACACCCAGGCTTTGGTGGGCATCACGGTCAGCCGCAGGCCCTTGCCCTCCGCCTCCGCCCGCAGTTCGGCGGCGAGCTGGTCCAGCAGCGGGGCGAGCGGAAAGGCGCCGATCTCCACCGGCACCACGCCGGCCTCCAGCCGGGACAGGGTCAGAAGATCGTCCAGCAGCCGCTGCCCGGCCTGGAGCGACGCCGAGGCCATGGCGCCGAGCTGCTGGAGCGTCGGGTTCGGCGCCTCCTTCAGCAGCAGCTCGTGGAAGGCGGCCAGACCCTGCAGGGGTTGGCGCAGGTCGTGGCTGACCGTCGCCAGCACCTTCATCTTGGCGAGGCTGGCCGTCTCCGCGCTGCGCAGGGCCTTCTCCAGATCCGCCGTGCGCTGGCGGACGCGCTCGTCCAGGCTCTGGTTGGCGCGCAGGAGTTCCGCCCGCACCGCCTCCTCCCGCCGGGCGCCTGCCAGCGCGAAGGCGAACAGCACCGTCGCTCCGGTCAGGATGCCGCCGCTGACCGCCGTGGTCCACAGCGCGCGTTCGCGCCAAGGGGCAAGCACCTCGGCCAGGGGACGGCTCGCGACCACAACGATCGGGAGGCCGGTCAGCATCCGCGCGGCGGTGATCCGCGTGCCCTCGATGACCGCCGGTCCGCCCGGCGGGTCCCAGGGCTGGGGCCAGGCGGCGTCGGGCGGGGCGACGGCGCTGTCCGGCGGCCACTCCGCCAGCTTCTCCTTGCCGCTGGTGAACAGGGCCAGCCGGGCGCCCTCGCCCCAGCCGGCCTCGCCGTACATCTGCGAGAAATAGGTGTTCTGGATGCCGGCGACCGCAATCGCCTGCAGCGCTCCCTCCTCGTCGCGCAGGGCGCGGCTGATGGTGAATCGCCCCTGGCTGATGCCCGGGCCCGCGGGCAGATAAGATCCGACATGGAGCGCCGGCGGTGGTCCCTGGGTGACGCCCAGATGGGCCTGGGCATAATCCCGCTCCGACAGGTCACGGCGCGGCGGCGGGTGTTCAGCGCTGTCCAGAAGCAGCCGGCCCTGCGCGTCGAGCACCCAGACTCCGGCGATCTGCGGCAGGCGTTCGGTGCGGGCGCGCATCGCCTCCTGGATGCGCCGCCCTTCGGCGGGATCGCGGCGGTCCCACCGCTCCAGCGCGTCCAGCAGCATGCGCAATTGGGCGTCCCCCGCTTCGATGGCGCGGCTGGCGTGCTCGTCGAGAAGGTGGGCGGTGGCGGTGAACTCGCGGCGGGCCTGTTCCAGGGTGGCGTGGCGGTCGCGCGACACCGACAGGGCGGACACGCCGACGCACAAGGCGGCAAAGGTCAGGAAAGCGGCCACGAGGTGGGCACGCTGCATGCCGCCGCTCCTTTACGAAAGCTAAGACAAAAGAATCGGATCGCCAAAACTATGGGCTAAGCAACAAGCCGGGGACAACTCCGCCGAAGGGCAGGGCCGACACCGACGAACGAGGCAAGAGTCGTGAGTCGAAACAAGTGCGCGGGGCTTTGTCCGAAGGGTTCGGGTTGCATCAAGGCCTTTCGATCCCCACATGAAAAGAGTCGAATTTCTTTGGGTCTACGGTCCGCTTGCAGATCGCTGCGTCTGGTCCTTCCCCTCGGTGATTTGATGTGAACCCGTGGCACGAGCGCTATGGGAAACCTCGTTCAAGGAACTGCCAGATGGCTACTGGAACCGTGAAATGGTTCAACACCACCAAGGGCTACGGCTTCATTCAGCCGGATGACGGGACGGCCGACGTGTTCGTCCACATCTCCGCCGTTGAGCGGTCGGGCATCAACATTCATGAAGGCCAGAAGCTGTCCTACGAACTCCAGCGCGACCCCAAGAAGGGCAAGAGCGCCGCGGCCAACCTGAAGGAGGCGTGATCTTCAGCCCCGGTTTTTGCCGGGGCCGCCCGTTCAGGGGCCGCCCGTTCAGAAACCGGTTGCCCCCAATCCTGTAACAGCCGCTTCACAAAAGAAACGCATGCTCCATGGACCATCGGGACCGCCCGGATGGTGCCATGGGGCACGATGACGATCACAGGAGGCATGCATGGCATCCGATAACCGCAGCGCGGATCGGAATGATCTCGACTCCATGACCCGCGAGTTTCTGGCGAAGGGGGGTAAAATCGTTCAGTGCCCGCCGGGGTCTTCGGACAGCGTGGTGTACAAGCGCACGTCCTTCCGCCGCCGCGGCGCCGCGAACGCCACGGCAAAGGACGGGACGGAGGGCGCCGCCGGCACGCCGCCGGCGGACGCGGCTCCCGCCGCCGCCGCCGCCGCCGAACCGGCCCCGACCCCGGCCAAGGAGTGAGTTGACCGGGGGGTGACGACTGGTTTCCGGTCCGGTTCCTACCGCTTCACGGCGGCGAGCCGGGCCGGCACCGGGGGCGCGAACTTCACCCGGTCCTCCTCGTCCATCATGCCCAGCATCACCTTGCGGAAGCCCTCCACGGCCTCCGCCCCGGCCATGCGGTAGGCGCGGGCGATCCGCTGCCGCTGCGTTTCGGAAAGCTGGCGTTCCAGCTCCACGCCTTTTTCCGTCAGTTCCAGCAGACGCTGCCGCCGGTCCCGCACGCCCGTCTGCTGCTGGATGAATTCCTGCCGGACCAGCTCCCCCAGCACGCGCGACAGGCTCTGCTTGGTGATCTTGAGGATCGCCAGAAGCTCCGACACGGTGATCTTCGGGTAGCGCCCGACGAAATAGATGACGCGGTGGTGCGCCCGGCCGAAGCCGATCTGCGCCAGGATCTCGTCCGGCTCCGCGGTGAATTCCCGATAGGCGTAGAACAGCAGCTCCATGCCCGTGCGAAGTTCCTCTTCGCGCAGGAAAAGCTGGTTCACGCCCGCTTTTATGTCAGCCATGTTGACGTGATCGGTGCGATTCGTTACAAATGGGTCAATAAGCCAGACATAAACGAACAAAGCCCGCGAGACAAGCGCGGCTTTCGACAATTCCATTCCAAGTCCCGAGCAACGGGCCAAAGACCAAGGTGGGAGCCGCCATGTCCATCCTTCCCTTCGACGACCGCGACGGCGTGATCTGGTACGACGGCGCGCTGGTGCCGTGGCGCGACGCGAATCTGCACGTCCTGTCGCACGGCCTGCATTACGCGAGCTGCGTGTTCGAAGGCGAGCGCGTCTACAACGGCACGGTGTTCAAGCTGACCGAGCACAGCGAGCGTCTGGCCGCCTCGGCCCGCATCCTCGGCTTCGAGCTGCCCTATTCCGTGGCGGAGATCGACGCCGCGACCAACGAGACGGTGAAGGCGATGGGCTTCACCGACGCCTATGTCCGCCCGGTGGCGTGGCGCGGCAGCGAGATGATGGGCGTGGCGGCGCAGGACAGCCGCATCCACGTCGCCATCGCCGTCTGGCAGTGGCCGAGCTATTTCAGCCCCGAGGCGAAGATGGCCGGCATCACGCTGACCTGGGCGCCGTGGCGCCGCCCGGCCCCGGACACGGCGCCGACGGCGTCGAAGGCGGCGGGCCTCTACATGATCTGCACGCTGTCCAAGCACGCGGCCGAGGCCGAGGGCTACCAGGACGCGCTGATGCTCGACTACCGCGGCTATCTGGCGGAGGCGACCGGGGCGAACCTGTTCCTGGTGATGGACGGCAAGATCCACACGCCGAAGCCCGACTGTTTCCTGGACGGCATCACCCGCCGCACGGTGATCGACCTCGCCAAGGCCCGCGGCATCGAGGTCGTCGAGCGCCACATCCAGCCCGACGAACTGGCGAACACCCAGGAGGTCTTCCTGACCGGCACGGCGGCGGAGGTGACGCCAGTCGGTCGGATCGGCGATTACCGCTTCACGCCGGGCCGCGTCTGCGAGACGCTGGTGAAGGACTACGACGCGTTGGTGCGCGGGTAAGGGGCACGCCCTTTTTTCCCTCCCCTGCATTGCGGGGGAGGGCCAGGGAGAGGGCAAGCGTTGCAAAGCGCTTATCGCTCCATCACCACGACGCGCGCATGATCCCGCGAGTCCGGTTTCGGGCGGACCGTGATTTCGACATCGCGTCCGAGCGCCACCAGCCCGCGCACCAGCCGCTCGATTGAAAATCCCGTGAGCTTCCCGCGAATCAATGCGGACACTTTGGGTTGATCCAGACCCATGCGCTCCGCAGCCTGCTTCTGCGTCAGGTCCAAGTCGCGGATGGCGAGCGCGATCTGTCCGGCCAGCCGCGCCTTCGCCATGGTTTCCTCGGCATCCGCCAAGCCCAGGTCGGCAAAGACGTTGCCGCTTCCCTCGGCGAGCGTCAGCTTGCTTTCGTCTTTCCTGTCTTCCATTGCGCGTACAACTCCTCCGCCACCTTCAACCGCTGACGGATCAGGTCGATCTCGTGGGCTGGTGTGGCAATTCCTCGTTTGGACTTCTTCTGGAAGGCATGAAGCACGATCACGGCGTCCTCGAAGCGAACCGTGTAAACGGCCCGGTAGGCATCTCCGCGATGATCCTCCACGACCTCCAGCACCGAAGCGCCGCCGAAGCCATGCAAAGGCTTGGCTTGCTCATGCTTCAGGCCGATTTGTGCCAGATGGACAGCAAAGCCGATTGTTCTTTTGACGGCGTCAGGAAACCTCAGGAGATCAGTTTTGGCGCTGGAAACCCACAAAACAGCCCTTTCTTCTGATGACATTTCTTGTTCCTTGAACTTTATCGGTTAGAGAAATTTCCTTGACCGCGGGCATGAAGGGGTCCTTCCACAACAGATTTTTTCTAATTTCTGCTTCTGCAGATTGCCCATAGAGGAATATGCCAGAACAGGCATGCGGTCAATGCCAAAAATGGCATTGGCAATGTGAAACCAACTTGCAGCAGCCCCCGGACAAGCCCACGCTCGACAGCGGGGGTGGGGTGGGCCATATACTCGGTTCCCGTTCCGTACCCCTGGCGCGAGCGCACCGGCATGTCCCATCCCGTCCTGACCGCCCTCCCGCAGAAGTCCCTGCCCAAGCTGGAGGCCGGCAAGAAGTTCGAACTGGTGTCGGAGTTCAAACCCTCCGGCGACCAGCCGCGCGCCATCGGGGAGCTGACCGAGGGGCTGCGCGCCGGCGAGAAGGATCAGGTGCTGCTCGGCGTCACCGGGTCCGGCAAGACCTTCACCATGGCGCACGTCATCCAGCACGTTCAGCGCCCCACCCTGGTGCTCGCCCCGAACAAGACGCTGGCGGCGCAGCTCTATGGCGAGATGAAGTCCTTCTTCCCGAACAACGCGGTGGAATACTTCGTCTCCTACTACGACTACTACCAGCCGGAAGCCTACGTGCCGCGCACCGACACCTTCATCGAGAAGGAGTCCTCGATCAACGAGCAGATCGACCGGATGCGCCACTCGGCGACGCGGGCGCTGCTGGAGCGGGACGACGTCATCATCGTGGCGTCGGTGTCCTGCATCTACGGCATCGGCTCCGTCGAGACCTATTCGGAGATGACCGTCGATCTGCGCAAGGGGCAGGTGGTCGCCCAGCCCGACCTGCTGCGCAAGCTGACCGAGCTTCAGTACAAGCGCAACGACGCGGCCTTCGGGCGCGGCCTGTTCCGGGTGCGCGGCGACACGGTGGAGCTGTTCCCCGCCCACATGGAGGACCGGGCCTGGCGCATCTCGCTGTTCGGCGACGAGATCGAGGGCATCCACGAGATCGATCCGCTGACCGGCGAGAAGATCGCCTCGCTGGAGGCCGTCCGCATCTATCCCAACAGCCACTATGTGACGCCCAAGCCGACGCTCAATCAGGCCATCGAGCAGATCAAGCGCGAGCTGAAGCTCCGGCTGGAGGAGTTCAACGCCCAGGGCAAGCTGCTGGAGGCGCAGCGGCTGGAGCAGCGCACGACCTTCGACATCGAGATGATGGCGGCCACCGGTGCCTGCGCCGGCATCGAGAACTATTCCCGCTACCTGACCGGCCGAGCGGCGGGCGAGCCGCCGCCGACGCTGTTCGAGTATCTGCCGGGCGACGCGCTGCTGATCGTGGATGAAAGCCACGTCATGGTGCCGCAGATCGGCGGCATGTACCGCGGCGACCGTATGCGCAAGGAGACGCTGTCCGAATACGGCTTCCGCCTGCCCAGCGCCATGGACAACCGCCCGCTGAAGTTCGAGGAATGGGAGGGCATGCGCCCGCAGACGGTCTTCGTCTCGGCCACCCCCGGCCCCTGGGAGATGGAGCGCACCGGCGGCGTCTTCGCCGAGCAGGTGGTCCGCCCGACCGGCCTGATCGACCCGGAGGTGATCATCCGCCCCACCGAAACGCAGGTGGACGACCTGATCCACGAGTGCAAGGAGGTGGTGGCGAAGGGCAACCGCGTGCTGGTCACCACGCTGACCAAGAAGATGGCCGAGGCGCTGACCGAATACATGCACGAGGCGGGTCTGCGCGTGCGCTACATCCACTCCGACGTGGAGACTTTGGAGCGCATCGAGATCATCCGCGACCTGCGGCTCGGCGCCTACGACGTGCTGGTCGGCATCAACCTGCTGCGCGAGGGGCTGGACATCCCCGAATGCTCGCTAGTCGCCATCCTGGACGCCGACAAGGAGGGCTATCTGCGCTCCAAGACCTCGCTGATCCAGACCATCGGCCGCGCCGCCCGCAACGTCGAGGGGCGGGCGATCCTCTACGCCGACAAGATCACCGGCAGCATGCAGTACGCCATCGACGAGACGGCGCGCCGCCGCGAGAAGCAGCGGGCCTACAATCTGGAGCACGGCATCACGCCCGAATCCGTGAAGAAGGCCATCGGCGACATCCTGGAGAGCGTCTACGAGCGCGGCGACCACGTCACCGTCAAGACCGGCCTGAACGCGACGGAACTGGTCGGCCACAACCTGAAGTCCGTGATGGCCGACATGGAGAAGCGCATGAAGGCCGCCGCCGCCGACCTGGAGTTCGAGGAGGCCGCCCGCCTGCGCGACGAACTCCGCCGGTTGGAGGCGATGGACCTGGGGCTGGAGCAGCCGGGCAGCATCGGCATCAGCTCCGCCCGCCAGGGCCGCGGCATTCCCGAGGGCGCTCCGAAGAAGCAGGGCCGCCGCGGACGGCGCTGACCGCGGCGTCATCCGCGGAATAATATCCCCGTTCCAGGCGTTCATCCGGTCAGTACGGCCCGCCCGCCGGGCCGCGATCCCTGGCACAGGAACGCCAATGACGACGCTCCGCTCGCTGTCCCTTCTGACCTTCGCCGCGCTTCTGCTGTCCGGGTGCTACGTCGCCGCCGGGACGCCCGCTCCCGTCTACGGCTATGGACACCGGTCCTATGGCTATGGCTATTACGAGCGCCCGCAGTATCGCCATTACGGACCCCCGCCCGTCGCCTATGGCCGGCCCTACTACGGCGGCTATTATGGCGGCTATCGCGGGGGCCATCACGGCGGTCCCGGTCCCCGTCACCATCACCGGCATCGGGGTTGGTGAGGGGCGGCCGGCGGGAAGCCGCCGCCGCCGGCAATCGTCGTTAACAAAGGCTCAATGCTTTGGTCCGATCATGACCTGAATACATTCGCTCCCGCTGATGCACGAATCCGAGGCGCGGGGAGCGACGCAGGGCAGGAAAGGGTCAGGGACCCATGAGCGACCAACTCACCAAGGACGACGTGTCCCGGCTGTTGTCGGACCCGTCGCCGAACAGCCGTTCCGAACTGGCGGTCAAGATCGCCAAGCAGTTCTCCGCAACCACCTTGTCGGACAGCGAGCGCCGGCTCGCCGAGGACATCATCCGCTTCATGGCGCGCGACGCCGTGGTGCGCGTCCGCCAGTCGCTGGCCGAGAACCTCAAGGCCAACCCGGCGCTGCCGCGCGACGTCGCGCTGATGCTGGCGCGCGACGTGGAGGCGGTGGCCATCCCGGTGCTCAGCGTCTCCACCGTGCTGACCGACGCCGACCTCGTCGAACTGGTGCGGACGGGCACGGACGCCAAGCACACCGCCATCGCGCAGCGCCCGGCCCTGTCGGCCAGCGTCGCCGACGCGCTGATCGACACCGCGTCGGAAGGGGCGGTGGCGGTCCTGGTCGCCAACGAGAGCGCGGACCTCGGCGAGCAGACGCTCGGCCGGGTCATCGAGCGTTTCGCCGACAGCGAAACCGTGCAGGAGCCGCTGGTCCAGCGCGCCCGCCTGCCGATCACCATCGCCGAGCGGCTGGTCGCCGTGGTTTCGGAGAAGCTTCAGCAGCATCTGGTGACCAACCACGACCTTCCGGCCAAGGTCGCCGCCGACTTGATCCTGCAAAGCCGCGAACGCGCCACCGTTTCGCTCTTCTCCGGAGAGAGTGACGAGGGCGCGCTGGAGCGGCTGGTCGCGCAGCTCTCGCGCAGCGGCCGTTTGACGCCGTCGCTTCTGTTGCGGGCGCTGTGCATGGGCGACAGCGCCTTTTTCGAGACGGCGCTGTCCTATCTGGCCAACGTGCCGCTGACCAACGCCCGCCTGCTGATCCACGACGCGGGGCGTCTGGGGCTGAAATCCATCTACGACAAGGCGAAGCAGCCGCCGGTCCTGCTGCCGGCCTGCCGGATCGCCTTGGACGTGCTGAAGGAAACCCCCTACGACGGCGAGGCATACGACATCGAACGCCACCGCCGCCGGGTGATCGAGCGCATCCTGACACAGTACGAGGATCTGGCGGCCGAGGATCTGGATTATCTGCTCGACAAGCTGGGCGATCTCATGCGTACGGAAACGATGTAACGCGAAGAGCTTCGAAAATTGCTCGATGCGCAGTTTTCGGTTGTGACTGCAAGCAATCGCAGCAACTTTTCATTTTTCGAAGCTTTGAGGTGATCTGATCGCTCCGCCACGATCATCTTGGGCAACCCGTTCCATGGTGCCATTTTGCGGTGCCCGCTGTTCCTAACCTTTGCGTCTGGCCGCGGTCTTTCTGCCAGAACTTTGGAAGGGAGAGCGCGTTGCCTGCTGACAGACATGGACGGGAGCCGGCGCCTTCGGACGAAACCGGCCGCGGCTTCCGGCCGGCGTCGCTGGATGCCGTGAATTTCCTGCTGGCGGACGTGCGGGGGGCGCTTGGCCCCTACCTGAACGTCTTTCTGGTGACCCAGCAGCATTGGAGCCAGTCGGAGGTCGGCTTGGTGACGAGCCTCGCCGGATGGCTCGGGCTCGCCGTGCAGACGCCGATCGGCGCGGCCATCGACGCCACCCACCGCAAGCGCGAGGCCATCGTCCTGGCGCTGGTCGTGCTGGGCGTGGGGGCGCTGTGCATCTACCTGTTCCCCAACTTCTGGCCGGTGCTGATCGCGAACACGCTGATCGCGGTGGTGGGGGACGTGTTCGGCCCGGCGGTGGCGGCCCTGACCCTCGGCCTCGTCCCGCAGCGGATGCTCGCCCGGCGGATGGGGCGCAACGCCGCCTTCGACCATGCGGGCAACGTCGCCGTGGCGGCGCTCGCCGGGCTGGTCGGCTGGCTGTTCTCGCAGCAGGCGGTCTTCCTGCTGGTCCCGGTGTTCGCCGTCCTGTCGTCGTTGGCCGTCCTGTCGATCCCGGCCGCCGCCATCGACCAGCGCCGCGCGCGCGGGGTGGAGGCATCGGCGGGGGGCGAGGCGAACGGCGGCGCGGATGACGGGGAAAAAGTGTCGGGCATGGGCATCCTGGTCCGGTGCCGGCCGCTGCTGATCTTCGGCATCTGCGCCCTGCTGTTCCATTTCGCCAACGCGCCGCTGCTGCCGCTGGTCGGGCAGAAGCTGGCGGCGGCGCATCCGGAATGGGCGACGGTCATGATGTCGTCCTGCATCATCGCCGCCCAGCTCGTCATGCTGCCCATCGCCGTCCTGGTCGGGCGGACGGCGGACCAATGGGGCCGCAAGCCGATCCTGCTGGTCGGCTTCGCCATCCTGCCCTTGCGGGCCGTCCTCTACACCCTGTCGGACAACAGCGCGTGGCTGATCGGCGTCCAGCTTCTCGACGGGGTGGGCGCCGGGATCTTCACAGCCCTGACGCCGCTGGTGATCGCCGACCTGATGCGGGGAACCGGGCGCTACAACCTCGCCTTCGGGGCGGTCGCCACGATGCAGGGGGTGGGGGCCGCGACCAGCGGCTTCGTCACCGGCGTGATCGTGGACCGCTTCGGCTATTCCGCCGCCTTCCTCACCGCCGGGGCCATGGCGCTGATCGCGCTGGCCGCCCTGTTCCTGGGGCTGCCGGAAACCGCGCCGTCCAGCCCCGCCGAAGCCGGAGCGGAACCCTTGCCGGAGCCCGGCCTCGCCGAATAGGCCGGTCGAAGCCGGCTGTCGCATTCCGCCGGAAGCGACGCGGCGTCGCTACTGCGCCCGCGCTTCCTTCAAGCCGGCGATGGGTGGAACGGTCAGGCGGGCGGCGGGCAGCAGGATGGTCACGGTCGTGCCGCGACCCGGCGCGCTGTCCAGCTCCACGCTGCCGCCGTGCAGTTCGGCGAAGCGGCGGACGATGGGCAGGCCCAGCCCGATCCCCTCATGCTGGCGCACGTGGGGGCGTTCGCCCTGGATGAACGGGCGGAAGAGGTGTTCGACGATCTCCGGCGGGACGCCGGGGCCGTCGTCGGCGACCACGATGGCGACCATTCCGCCCTGGAGCGCGATCCGCACCGCGACGTGCCCGTTGCGGTGGCCGAACTTCACCGCGTTGTCCAGCAGATGGACGATCATCTCCCCCAGGCGGCGCCGGTCGGCGCGCAAGGTGAAGGGCGGCCCCGGCTGAAGCGTGATGGTCTGCGCCTTGGCCTGCGCCTTGGGGCCGAGAAGGTCGATGCAGTGGATCAGCAGGGCGGGCAGGTCGATGGTCGATTCGGCGAGGTCGATGCCGCCCGAGCCGCGGGTGAAGTCGAGGATGTTGTTGACCATGCCGAGCAGCGCCTTGCCGCTCTCCTCGATCAGCCGCACATAGTCCAGATAGTCGCGATGCCCGAGCGGCCCATGCGCCTCGCTGGACAGCACCTCGGCGAAGCCGATGATTGCGTTCAGGGGGGTCCGCAGTTCGTGGCTGGTCACCGAGAGGAAGTCGAGCTTGGCCCGGTCGGCCTGCCGGGCGGCCTCCAGGGCGGCGCTGAGTTCCGCCGTGCGCTCCGACACGCGGCGCTCCAGCCCGCGGTTCTGCGTGGCCGCGCGCTGGTAGAGCTTGCGGATCTCCAGCACGCTGCGCACGCGGTGCAGCAGCTCCCAGGCGATGAAGGGCTTGGTGAGGAAGTCGTTGGCTCCCAATTCCAGCGAGCGCCGCCGCGTCTCCTGGTCGGTGTGGGCGGTCAGCACCAGGATGGGCACCACATCGTCGCCGTACAGGGCGTTGACGCGCTCCATCAGATCGAAGCCGCTCATGTGCGGCATGCGGATGTCGATCAGCAGGAGGTCGAAGCGCTGCGCCTCGCAGAGGGCGGGGACCCGGCGCGGGTCGGTTTCCCCCCGCACGGCGGTGTAGCCCTCATGGACCAGGATGTCGCGCACCAGATCGACGTTCGAGGCGTTGTCGTCGACGATGAGGATGGCGGCGTCCTTGACGTCCCGCGCCAAGGTGGGGTCGAGAGCGCTGCGGGTCATGGCGGAGCCGTCCCAGCCCATCGGACGCACTTTTGCATATTGCCCTCCACCTGTGCGCCGCCCCGCGGGATTTTACGGGTTTTAGATTAACCTTGTGCACAGGAGGCCCGTCAAGAACGGTTGAGACAAATGAATGCAATATTGTGCAACGTTAGCGGTATCACTCGGAACATGCTTCAAAGCATATAAAATTTGTCGGTTTTAGGCGCGCTTTTCCCAGCCGCCGCGGTCGTTTTGTTGCCAGTAGGTGAGGGAATGTCCGGCGGCCTTGCAGACTTTCCAACGGTCGCGCGCGGCGAGCACCGCGTCCCCGTCGTTGCCGTCGAACAGATCGCAGACGAGGTCGAAGGACCCCATGGCGTCGCTGGTCACCCCGTCCACCTGCACCAGGACGGTGGCCCCGTTGGGGTTCTCCTCCTCGGCGGTCAGCCAGACCGGCTGTTCCGCGGCGAAGCCGTCGCGCGCCGCGCCGTGCGGCAGGAACGAGGAGGGGTCGTAGGTCCACAAATGCTGATTGAGCGCGTCCACCCGCTCCGGCGAGCCGGCCAGGACGACGGCGCGCCAGCCGCGCTCCAGAACCTTTTCCAGGATCTTCGGCAACGCCTGTTCGAGCGTGCGCCGCTGGAGGTGATAGAAACGGACCTCGGTCATGGCCCCTCGTCGAGAAGACCCTCTCCCCTCTGGGTAGGGTGATCGCATTTGAAATCCCCTCTCCCCTCCGGGGAGAGGGTTAGGGTGAGGGGGTTGCGCTTGTGCCGGACGCACCGCCACGCGCAACCCCCTCACCGGCCCTTCGGGCCACCCTCTCCCCAGAGGGGAGAGGGCTATGAAAGTCAAATGCGATTGCCTTGCTCCTCTGGGGCGAGGGCTGGCGCTCACTTGCCCTCGTGATAGCTCGCCACGAAGCGGTCGAGCAGGCGGACGCCGAAGGCGGTGCCGCCCTTCGGCACGGTGGCCGTGTCCTTCTTCGACCAGGCGACGCCGGCGATGTCGATGTGCGCCCAGGGCAGATCCTCGACGAAGCGCTTGAGGAACTGCGCGCCGACGATGCTGCCGGCGCCGCGGCCCGACCCGACGTTCTTCATGTCGGCGATGTCGGAGTTGATGTCCTTGTCGTAGGCGTCGCCCATCGGCAGGCGCCACAGCGGCTCGCCCACCGACTTGCCGGCGGCCAGCAGGTTCTCGGCCAGCCAGTCGTCGTTGGCGAACAGGCCGGCATGCTCATGGCCCAGCGCGATGATGACCGCACCGGTCAGGGTGGCGAGGTCGACCAGCAGGCGCGGCTTGAAGGTCTCCTGCGCGTAGGTCAGGCAGTCGGCCAGGACGAGGCGGCCTTCGGCGTCGGTGTTGATCACCTCGATGGTCTGGCCGGACAGCGAGGTCACCACGTCGCCGGGCCGCTGCGCGGTGCCGGACGGCATGTTCTCCACGAGACCGACGATGCCGACGGCGTTGACCTTCGCCTTGCGGGCGGCGAGCGCGCGCATGGTGCCGATGACCACCGCGGCGCCGCCCATGTCCCACTTCATGTCCTCCATCCCGGCGGCGGGCTTGATGGAGATGCCGCCGGTGTCAAAGGTCACGCCCTTGCCGATGAAGGCGAGCGGGCGGCGGTCCTCGGCGTCGGGGGCGCCGTCCCAGCGCATCACGACGACGCGCGGCTCGAAGGCGCTGCCCTGGGCGACGCCGATCAGCGCGCCCATGCCGAGCTTCCTCAGCTTCTTGAGGTCAAGCACCTCGACCTGCAGGCCGACGTCGGTCAGATCCTTGCAGCGGTCGGCGAGGCTTTCCGGATTCAGGACGTTGGCCGGCTCCGACACCAGATCGCGGGTGTATGCGACGGACTCGGCCAGCGGCTCCAGACGGCCATAGGCGCGCTTGGCGGTGTCCGGCTCCGCGGTCAGGACGATGATCTTCTTGAGGGAGGGCTTGGCCTCCTTCTTCTCGGTCGTCCGGTACTTGTCGAAGCGGTAGGAGCGGAGCTGCGCGCCGAAGGCGAGTTCGGCCGCAGCGTCTTCGGGGGCCACGGTGCCGCCGTCCGGCAGGTCGAGCAGGACGGAAACCTCCGTCTCGCCGGACTTGTCAAGGGCGGCGACGATGGCGCCGCCGACGGCCTGGAGGGTGGCCTCGGACAGATCCTCGCCCTTGCCGACGCCGACCAGGAGGATTCGGTCGAACTCGACCCCGGCGGGGGCGAGGATGGCCAGCGTCTCCTCCCGCTTGCCGGTGAAGCGGCTGGCCTTCATGGCGCGGGACAGCGTGCCGCCCGTCTTCTGGTCAAGATCCCGCCCCGCGGCGCCGAGCGCGCGATCGGTGGCGACGGTGACGGCGACGGTGCCGGACTTGGGCAGCGCGGGCTTCGCAAAGGCGAACTTCATCGGCTCCTCTCGGGCTCCTCTCGGCTGGGACGGCCGGCGCGCGGGCGCCGGGGCGGGTGGGATCGATCCGCAACCACCCTGGGATAAAGACCTTCCCGTGCGCCCTGTCAAGGCGCGGACCGGTTGTTTCCCGCGCCCTTCCGCAGTACATAGCCCCGGCACGCCGTGGTGGAAACCCCCGGCGCGCCGCGTACCGCCCGTCGATCGGCCGGGGAGGCCGGAGCCCATGTATTCATCCGCCACGCTGTCGCGCTACATCGGGCGCCAGTTCGTCACTTGGTTCCTGCTGCTGCTCGGCATCCTGCTGTCGATCATCCTCCTGCTCGACGTCGTGGAGCTGCTGCGCCGCGCCGGAACCAAGCCGGACATCACCTTCTGGCTGGTCCTGCGCATGGCCTTGCTGAAGCTGCCGGAGATCGGCCAGCAGATCTTCCCCTTCGTGATCCTGTTCAGCGGCATGTTCACCTTCTGGCGGCTGACGCGCAGCGCGGAGCTGGTGGTGGCCCGCGCGGTCGGCGTCTCGGCGTGGCAGTTCCTGACCCCGGTGCTGATCGCCGCCCTGATGATCGGTGCTGTGAAGGTGACGATGATCAACCCGGTGGGCGCCGTCTTCATCGCCAAGTACAACCAGCTCCAGGACCGCTATCTGAAACTGAAGTCGAGCAGCTTCGACGTCTCGCGCAGCGGTCTCTGGCTGCGCCAGCAGGAGGCGGGGGAGCAGTATTTCATCCACGCCGACGGGGTGAATCCGCTGTCCTTCGAGATGTCGCAGGTCATCGTCCTGCGCTTCGACAGCAACATGACCTACATCGGCCGGGTGGACGCGCCGCGCGCCGTGCTGCGCGACCGGAAGTGGGAGCTGCAGGACGCGACGATCAACCTCGGCCGGAAGGAATCGGAGGCGGTCCCGACCTACGTCATCCCGACGGAGCTGAACCGGACCACCATCGAGGAGAGCTTCGCCGCGCCGGAGACGATCTCCTTCTGGGAGCTGCCGCAGTTCATCCGCACGCTGGAGGCCACCGGGTTCCCGGCGGTCCGCCACCGGCTGCACTACCAGTCGCTGCTGTCGCAGCCGCTGCTCTACGTGGCGATGGTGCTGTTCGCCGCGGCCTTCTCGCTGCGGCTGCCGCGGCGCGGCGGCACGATGACGATGGTGTCGGGCGGTGTGCTGACCGGGTTCGTGCTGTTCGTGATGACCGACGTGATCCGCACCTTCGGCATCTCCGAAACCATCCCGCTGGCCATGGCGGCCTGGAGTCCGGCCTGCGTCAGCGTGCTGCTGGGCACCGCGGCGCTGCTGCATCTCGAGGACGGCTGAAGCCGGATCTGGAACGACGCCGACGCCGGCCGCCCGGTCTTTGGACACAATTCCGTTCCAGGATGCGGCCCACGATTCCGTTTACACGCGCCCGGGGGGGCCGTATTAAACGGCAACCACCTCTGGAGTCTGGAGCACCATGCAGAGTTTGCGAGCCGTCCGGTCTGCCTTCGCCGTGGCGACCGCCTGCGCCCTTCTTGCCGCCGGCGCGCCCGCCGCGGCCCAGACGCGGGCTCCCAACGCTCCAAACAGCCCGGCGGCGGGGACGCAAGGCCCCGCGGAACGCATCGCCGCCGTCGTCAACGACGAGGTCATCTCGCTGTCCGACGTGCACGCGCGCATCCGCCTCGCTCTGCTGAACGCCGGTGCCCAGGACAGCGCGGAGACGCGCCAGCGCCTGACTCCGCAGGTGCTTCGCCAGCTGGTCGATGAGCGGCTCCAGCTCCAGGAGGCCAAGCGGCTCGGCGTCTCGGTCCCTTCGAAGGAGATCGACGAGGCGATCGGCCGCATCGCCGAACAGAACCGCATGGGCCGCCCGCAGCTCGAAGCCTTGCTGAAGACCCAGAACGTCCCGCTCTCCACCCTGCGCGAGCAGGTGCGGGCGCTGCTGTCCTGGCAGCGGGTGATGCAGCGCCGCATCCGCCAGGAGGTGGTGATCGGCGACGAGGAGATCGACGCCGTGATGCAGCGCATCAAGGCGAACATCGGCAAGCCGGAGTATCTGGTGGCCGAGATCTTCCTGGCCGTCGACAGCCCCGACCAGGACGAGGAGGTGCGGCGCAACGCCGACCGGCTGGTCGAGGAGGTCCGCCGCGGCGGCAACTTCGCCGCCCTGGCCCGCCAGTTCTCGCAGTCCGCCGGCGCCGCCTCGGGCGGCGACATGGGCTGGGTCCGCACGGGCGAGCTGAACGCGGAGCTGGACAAGACCCTGTCCACCATGCGCGCCGGCCAGCTCTCCGCGCCGGTCCGCACGGCGACCGGCTATCACGTCCTGCTGGTGCGCGACCAGCGGCCCTTCGGCAGCACCGCCTCCACCGCTCCGCCGCCGGCCCCGCCGCCGCGCCCGCGCGCCCAGCCGAAGCCCGATCTGGCCAAGGCCAAGGTCAACATGAAGCAGATCGTCATCCCGGCCCCCTCGAAGGAGGAGCTGAAGGCGGTCCAGGCCCAGGCGGAGAAGCTGCGCAAGTCGATCAAGAGCTGCGGCGACTTCGACGAGAAGGCCCGCGCCATGGGCATTCCGGAGTCGGGCGACATGGGCACGCTGCGGGTCAAGGACCTCGCTCCGGGCCTGCAGCAGCTCGCCGTCGGCATCCCGCTCGGCCAGCCCAGCCCGGTGCTGATGAGCCCGGGCGGCGCCGTCATCCTGATCGTCTGCAAGCGCGACATGCCGATGATCGAGCCGCCGCCGGAAGCCGAGCCGCAGCCGGTGGCCGCCCCGGCCCCGCCGCCGATCGACCCGAAGGACATCAAGATGCCGCCGCGCGAGGAGATCGAGCGCGACCTGATCAACGAGCGCGCCGACCTGCTGGCCCGCCGCTATCTGCGCGACCTGCGCCGCACCGCCTTCGTGGAGATCCGCAACTGATGACCGAGTCCGGCGTCCGTCCGCCGCTCGCCCTGACCATGGGCGAGCCGGCGGGGATCGGCGGGGAGATCGCACTGAAGGCCTGGTTGACAGCCAGGGGGGCGGCCCGCGCGGATGGCGCGGTGCCGCCCTTCGTCCTTCTGGACGATCCCGCCCGCCTGGAGTCGCTCGCCGCCCGGCTTGGCCTGCCGGTTCCGGTGAAGGCGGTGGGCAGCATGGCCGAGGGGGCTGCGCTGTTCGGCGCGGCTTTGCCGGTGCTGCCCCAGCCGCTGGCGGCGCCGGTCACGCCGGGCCGGCCCGACCCGGCCAACGGGGCGGCGGTGATCGCCAGCATCGACCGCGCGGTCGAGCTGGTCCGCCGGGGGGAGGCGTCGGCGGTCGTCACCAACCCGATCCAGAAATCGGCGCTCTACGCCGCCGGCTTCCGCCATCCCGGACACACCGAATATCTGGCCCATCTGGCCGGGCTCTCCGAAGAGCCGGTGATGATGCTGGCCGCGCAGGACCTGCGCGTCGTGCCGGTGACCATCCACGTCTCCGTCCGCGACGCCGTGCCGCTGGTGACGCGGGAGGCGATCCTCCACGCCGGGCGGGTCACCGCGGCGGCGCTGGCCCGCGACTTCGGCATCGCCCGGCCCCGGCTGGCCGTCGCGGCCCTGAACCCCCACGCGGGGGAGGGCGGCGCCATGGGGCGGGAGGAGATCGACGTCATCGCCCCGGCGGTCGCCGACCTGCGGGCGGAGGGAATCGACGCGGTGGGACCGAAACCCGCCGACACGCTGTTCCACGCGGCGGCGCGGCGCGGCTACGACGCGGCGCTGTGCATGTACCACGATCAGGCGCTGATCCCGCTGAAGACCATCGACTTCGACACGGGGGTCAACATCACGCTGGGGCTGCCCTTCGTCCGCACCTCGCCGGACCACGGGACGGCGCTGGACATCGCCGGGACGGGCAGGGCCGGCGCGTCGAGCCTGATCGCCGCCCTGACGACGGCGGAGGCCATGACGGCCCGCCGCCGCGCCTGACCTTCGCCGTGCGTCAGCGTCAGAGGCGGACCGAGCTGCTGGAGAAGCGGCTGGCCGAGCTGTGGTCGATGGAGGTCAGCGCGACCGACGCGCCGACGGCGATGACGATGGCGGCGGCGAAGCCGAGCAGCATGGCTTTCATGGGGAGCGCTCCTGGAACCTGATTTTGGTTGTGGTTTCGGCGCAAAGGCGCCTTTTTCCAAGACCATAAGCGGGGCGGGGCGCGCTTTCAACCACACTCGGGACTCGGCCGGGAGCGGGTAGTGCCTAGGCCGCGGAGGTCAGGGCATTGCGCAGCACCTCGGGCGCCACCGGCTTGTGCAGCAGACGGTGGCCGCTCTGCTGAACCTCGGCGATCCGCGCGGGGTCGGTGTCGCCGGTCAGCACCAGCGCCGGCACCCGCACCCCGCAGACGCCGTAGATGTCGCGGATGGCCTGAAGCCCGGTCCGCCCCTCGCGCAGACGGTAATCGGCGACGATCATGTCGGGGCGCTGGCCGAGGCTGGTCAGCGTGCCCACCGCCTCGTCGGCCGACACGGCGGCCACCACCTCGTAGCCCCATTCCTCCAGCATGGTCCGCATGGAGAGCAGGATGATGGCGTCGTCCTCGACCACCACGACCAGACCCTTGCCGCCGTTGGCGGGGGGCTGGGCGCCGGACTGGGGGGCCGGGCGGCAGGTCTTCATCACCCGGCGCGGCGCGACCGACGGCACGGTCAGGCCGAAGGCGCTGCCCCGCCCCGGTTCGGAGCGCAGGGTGACCTCGTGCCCGAGCAGACCGGCCAGCCGCCGCACGATGGCGAGCCCCAGCCCCAACCCCTTGCGCCGGTCGCGCTCGGGGTTGGCAAGCTGGGCGAATTCCACGAACACCTCGTCGCGCTTGTCCTCGGGGATGCCGATGCCGGTGTCGAGAACCTCGATCCGCAGGCCTTTGCCGGTGCGGCGGCAGCCGATCAGGATCCGTCCGGTCTCCGTGTAGCGGATGGCGTTCTCGACGAGATTGCGCAGGATGCGCTCGACCAGCGCCGGATCGCTGCGCGTCCAGGCGTCGGTGGGGACGAGGCGCAGGGCGATGCCCACCTCGGCGGCGCGGCCCCGGTACTCGTCGGCCAGGCGCTGCAGCAGCGGGCCCAGCGCGAACTCCGTCACCGCGGGGGAGACCACCCCGGCGTCCAGCCGCGACACGTCCAGCAGGCTGTCCAGCAGCGTGCGCAGGCCGTTCAGCGACTCGCTCATGCTCGCCAGCAGGGGCGAGGCGGGATGGCCGTCGAGCCGGTCGGACAGGGCGTGGGCGAAGAAGAACAGCGACTGCACGGGCTGGCGCAGGTCGTGGCTGGCCGCGGCGAGGAACTTGGTCTTCGCCATGTCCGCCCGCTCGGCGTTGTCGCGGGCGGCCAGGGCCTCCTCGCGGGCGCGCTCCGCCTCCGCCTTGGCGCGGTGCAGGGCGTCCTCCGCCGCCTTGCGGGCGGTGATGTCGCGCATGATGCCGGTGAACAGGCGCTGCCGCCCGTCGTGCCATTCGGCAACCGACAGCTCCAGCGGGAAGAGGGAGCCGTCCTTGCGCCGGCCCTCGACCTCGCGCCCGATGCCGATGATCCGCCGCTCCCCCGTCTTGCGGAAATGGGTCATGTAGCCGTCATGGGCGGAGTGGTGCGGCTCCGCCATCAGGATGCGGACGTTCGCCCCGACGGCCTCCTCCGCCGCGTAGCCGAAGGTCGTCTCGGCCGCCCGGTTGAAGGACTGGATGGTGCCGGTCTCGTCGATCACCACGATGGGGTCCACGGCGGTGTCGACGACGGCGCGGTAGCGCGCTTCCTGCCCCGCCGCGCGCTCCGCCGAGCGGCGCCGGTCGAGCAGGACGGAGAGCAGGCCCAGCGAGAGGATCAGCAGCGTTCCGACGCCGGTCCAGACGGCCAGGGAGGGCGTCGACAAAACGAAGCCGAGATCGTCGCCGGCCGGAACTGCGCCCACACCGATGGCGTGGCCCATGGCGCTCTCGGCCGCGCTGGCGGCGGCCATGCCGACGTAATGCATGCTGACCACCGCGGCGCCGAGCACCAGCGCGCCGGACAGGCGCTGCAGGGGGCTGGCCGTGCGGAAGGCGAGCCAGAGCGCGGCGGTGGAGGCGGCGACGGCGATGACCACCGAGGCGGCGACCAGAAGCGCGTCGTAGACCAGCGGCACCGGCAGCCGCATGCCGGCCATGCCGACGTAATGCATGGCGACGATCCCGAACCCGGTCAGCAGGCCCGCCGCCGCCAGGGTGGTCCGGCCGCCTCCGCCGTGGGCGACGGCGAACAGTCCGGTCCCGGACACCCCGACCGCCAGAAGGAAGGATAACGCGGTCAGCAGGATGTCGTAGGACACCGGAACGGGCATGCGCATCGCCATCATGCCGATGAAGTGCATCGACCAGATCCCCGCCCCGAGCGCGACCGCAGCGGCGCCCAGCCAGCCGTTCCGTCCCCGCCCGGCATCCCGCGCGTGGGAGGCGAGGTCCAGAGCCACATAGCCGCCGAAAGAGGCCACGACAACGGACAGCGCAACGAGGTAAGGATCGTAATGGCCGAGCACGATGGGGCGCACCGAGAGTGGACGAGGGAACGGACGCGCAATGGCAGAAACGTTAGATAGTGGAAATCCGCGGCGAACCCAAGCCGGCGAAACGCCCCTGTACGCCTGACGAAAGACCTAATGGCTACCTCGAACGGAAATTCCTCCCCTCGGACTTTGGATCGGAGCTTGGGGCGGAGGCTGGGAGCGCTGCTGCGCCGTGTCGTGCTGCGCCCTTTGCTGACCGCCGCGGCGCTGGTCTATTTCCTGATCGACGCGGTGGCGCTGGAGGCGTTGCGTCCGCTGGCCGCCTGGATCGGACGGCAGCGCTTCGCCGAACGGCTGGCCGCGCGCATCCGCCGGCTCGGCCCCTATCCGACGCTGGCGCTGTTCGTGATCCCGCTGGTGGTCCTGGAGCCGCTGAAGCCGGTCGGTCTGTACCTGATGGGGACCGGGCACGCCGTCCAGGGCGCGCTGCTGCTGGGGGCCGTGGAACTGGTCAAGGTCACTCTGGTGGAGCGGCTGTTCCACATCGGCAAGGACAAGCTGCTGACCATCCCGGCCTTCGCCTGGTGTTACGTCCGGGTGGTGCGCTGGCTGGCCTGGCTGACCGCCCTGCCGCCCTGGCGGGCCGCCAAGCGGGTGGTGGGGCGGGTGCGCGCGGCGATCCGCCCGGCTCTGGCGGTGACCCGCGGCTGGGCGCGGTCGCTGCGCGACCGCCTGCGCGCTGTGTCGAAAAGAGGGTAACCCTGCCCTGCGCTTGCCGTGTCCTGCGGGCAGCCTCATATCAATGCGGTTTTGCAGACCGCTCCAAGGCCAACCCGTGCGTTTTCTCCCCCTGACCTTCGCCCTTTTCGTCGCCTTGGCGGCCCCCGCCGCCCTCGCCGCGGGCAAGTCCGGCTCCGTCTCCTCGCGCGAGTCGCGCATGGCCGACTGCGAGGCGGCGGAGAAGGGCGATCCGGAGGCGTCCTACCGCATGGCGCGGCGCTTCCTGTTCGGCGTCGGGGTGAAGCGCGACCAGCGGGTCGGCACGGCATGGCTGCGCGCCGCGGCGTCGCGCGGCCACAAGGAGGCGCGGCGGCTGGTCGCCTATGTGCCGGGCCGCATGGGCCATGTCCGCCCCTGGTGCCGTCCAGGCGCCGCCCCCCTGCGCGAGGCGTCGCCCCCGCCGCCGGAGATCATCGCGCTGGTCCACAAGACCGCGCCGCAGTACGGGCTGGACCCGGCGCTGGTGATGGCGGTGATCCGGGTGGAGAGCGCCTTCCGTTCCGACGCGGTGTCGCCCAAGGAGGCGGCCGGGCTGATGCAGCTCATCCCCGACACGGCGGAGCGGTTCGGCGTGTCCGACGTCTTCGATCCCGCCCAGAACATCCGCGGCGGCGTGCGCTACCTGCGCTGGCTCTTGGCCTATTTCCAGGGGGACGTTACGCTGGCCCTGGCCGGCTACAACGCGGGGGAGCGGGCGGTGGACCGCTACCGGGGCGTTCCGCCCTACGAGGAGACGCGGAACTACGTGCGCTCCATCCGCCGTCTGTACGACGCGCCGCGCCATCCCTTCGACGCCGCGGCGGCGGACCCGTCGCCCATGGTCGTCCGGCAGGCGGCGGAGCTGGCGAAGCCCGGCAAGGGCTGAAGACGAACCAACAGGGGAGGGGCCACCCGTGCCGATGTCCGAACGCAGCTTTCTCGGCCTCAGCGCGGCGGGGTTCCACCGCGTCGCCTACACCCAGTGGGGGCGCGAGGACGCCGCCCGCACCGTGGTCTGCGTGCATGGCCTGACCCGCAACGGGCGCGATTTCGACGCGCTGGCCCTCGATCTGGCCGACCGCTGCCGCGTCGCCTGCCCCGATGTGGTGGGGCGCGGCAAGAGCGGCCGGCTGGCCAACCCGACGCTTTACGGCTACCCGCAATACTGCGCCGACATGGCGGCGCTGATCGCCCGGCTGGGGGTGGAGTCGGTGGACTGGGTCGGCACATCGATGGGCGGGCTGATCGGCATGCTGCTGGCCGCCCAGCCCGACAGCCCGATCCGCCGTCTGGTCGTCAACGACGTCGGGCCCTTCATCCCGAAGGCGGGTTTGCAGCGCATCGCCGATTACGTCGGCAAGGACCCGGTGTTCGAGGATCTGGCGGCGGTGGAGTCCTACCTGCGCTTCACCCTGATGGGCTTCGGGCGGCTGCCCGACGAGGCGTGGCGGCATATGGCCGAGCACAGCGCCCGCCTGCGCCCGGACGGCTGCTACGGCCTCGCCTACGACCCGGCCATCGCCGAGGCCTTCAAGGCGCAGCCGATGGCGGACGTGGACCTGTGGGCCGTCTGGGACGCCATCCGCTGCCCGGTGCTGGTGCTGCGCGGCGCCACCTCGGACATCCTTCCGGCGGAGACCGCGGCGGAGATGACCCGCCGCGGCCCCAAGGCCCGTCTGGTGGAGTTCGCCCACACCGGCCACGCCCCGGCGCTGATGACCGGGGACCAGATCGCCGCGGTGCGCGACTTCCTGCTGGAGGACTGACGGGGGTACCCCGGCTTGGGCGTGGCAGGCGGCCCGGATTCCGGCTGGCGATGGCCGCGCTCCTGGCTTAGCATCGCGGGTGCGGCTGCGCCGCAACGATGCTCCGGAGGCCCGACGCCATGAGGTGTTTCGCCGCGCTCGTCCTGTTGCTGTCCGTGGTCTCGGGACCGGTCCAGGCCCGCGACGCGCTGGAGTGGCTGGCGCGGGAGCCGGTGACCCTGCTCGACTGGGGCATGACCCGGCTGCGCGGCGACCTGCACGACACGGTGGACGGGCTGTCCCGCGATCTGCGGACGGAGGTGTCGCGCAGCGGCGTCTTCTACCGCTTCCAGGACCGGCGGATCGTCGCCTACGCCAACTTCGTCGATCTGCCGCGCAACCGGACCGAGGAGGTCTGCAAGGACGTCTACACCCGGCTGGCCGGCGCGCTGGTCCGCGGCGGGCCTCAGGGGGCGGGTGGGGCGGCCTGGTATCTGGAGAGCGTGTTCAGCCATGACTCGCAGGGCGGCGACCGGCCCCAGGACCTGGGCGACCAGCTGGCCGACAAGGTGGTGTTGCAGGTGACCATCGGGCCGAAGCCGTCCCAGGCCTTCGACGACGGGCGGCGCATCACCTGCACGGGCCGTCTCGACGCCACGCCGGAGAACATCGCGCTCAAAAGCGAAGGGTGACGGTGACGCGCGGCAGATGACGGCGGGCCCGCGCCGTCCTATAAGTGCCGCCATGACCGACGCCACGCCCGACTCCGCCCCCATGCCCACCGCCTTCGACCCGCAGGCCCTGCCGCCGCTGCGCGAGGTGATCGCCCGCTTCGGGCTGGACGCCCGCAAGGCGCTGGGGCAGAACTTCCTGCTCGACCTCAACCTGACGGGGCGCATCGCACGCTCGGCGGGCGACATGACCGGCGTGACGGTCGTGGAGATCGGCCCCGGTCCGGGCGGTCTGACCCGCGCCCTTCTGGCGACCAAGGCGAAGCAGGTGATCGCCATCGAGCGCGACCACCGCTTCATCGAGGCGTTGCAGGACGTGGTGCAGGCAGCCGACGGGCGGCTGTCCATCGTCGAGGGCGACGCGCTGGAGGTCGATCCCATCCAGATCGCCCCGGCCCCGCGGGCCATCGTGGCGAACCTGCCCTACAACGTGGCGACTCCGCTGCTGATCGGCTGGCTGGGGCGGATCGAGGAGTTCGTCAGCCTGACGCTGATGTTCCAGAAGGAGGTCGCCGACCGTCTGGTCGCCAAGCCGGGCAGCAAGGCCTACGGCCGCCTGTCGGTCATCACGCAGTGGCGGTCGGACGCGCGGGTGCTGTTCAACCTGCCGGCCAAGGCCTTCACCCCGCCGCCCAAGGTGGAGTCCACCATCGTCCATCTGACCCCGCGCGCCAACCCGGAGCCGGCGGAGTGGAAGGCGCTGGAGCAGGTGACCGCCGCCGCCTTCGGCCAGCGCCGCAAGATGCTGCGCCAAAGCCTGAAGAGCCTGGGAAACGCGGAAGCGCTGCTGGCCGCCGCCGGCATCGAGCCGACCGCGCGCGCGGAGGAGGTGGACGTGGCGGGGTTCGCGGCGCTGGCGCGGGCGTATCGGGGGAGGTAGGTCCTTGCCCCCTCCCTGACCCTCCCCCGCTATCGCAGGGGAGGGGATTGAACTCCCTCCCTTGCGAAGCGGGGGAGGGAATGGGCCCACGCGGAGCGTGGGAAGGGTGGGGGCAATGCGCCGGCGCCTTACAGCGCCGCCTGCACGCTCTGCACGAAGGCCGGCAACCCGACCTGCCGCGTCCGGCGCAGCCGCTCGGCGCGCAGGATGGCCTGGACCGCCTGCACGCTCTCGTCCACGTCGTTGTTGACGATCACGTAATCGTATTCGGCCCAGTGGCTGATCTCGTCCGACGCCTTGGCCATGCGCTGGGCGATCACCTCCGCCGAATCCTGGGCGCGGGTGTGCAGGCGGCGCTCCAGCTCGGTGCCCGAGGGCGGCAGAACGAAGACGCTGACCAGATCGTTGCGGGCGTTCGCCGCCAGCTGCTGCGTGCCCTGCCAGTCGATATCGAACAGCACGTCGCGCCCGGCGCCAAGAGCCTGTTCCACCGTGCTGCGCGGCGTGCCGTAGCAATTGCCGAACACGCGGGCGTGCTCCAGAAGCTCGCCCTGCTCCGCCATGCGGTCGAACTCCGGCATGTCGACGAAGTAGTAGTCGACGCCCGGCTGCTCGCCGGGGCGCATCGGCCGGGTGGTGACGGACACCGACATGGTGATGCCGGGGTCGCGGTCCAGAAGGCGCCGCGAAATGGTGGTCTTTCCCGCCCCGGACGGGGAGGACAGCACGAGCATCAGGCCGCGTCGGGAGATTTTCGCGTTCATCGTCTTCAGCATCACTCGATGTTCTGGACCTGCTCGCGAAGCTGCTCGATGGAGGCTTTCAGCGACAGGCCGATGCGGGTCAGCTCCACGTCGGCGGACTTGGAGCACAGGGTGTTGGCTTCGCGGTTGAATTCCTGGCACAGGAAGTCGAAGCGGCGGCCGATGGCGCCCCCTTCCGCCAGCATGTCGCGGGCGGCCTGGATGTGGGCGCGCAGGCGGTCCATCTCCTCGCGCACGTCGGCCTTGGCGATCAGGATGGCGGCCTCCTGGGCGAGCCGTTCCTCCGGCAGGGCCGGGGCAGCGTCGAGCAGGGCGGCGACCTGGCTGCGCAGCCGTTCGCGCAAAGCCTCGGGCTGGGTGCTGGCGCAGGCGGCGGCGGCGGTGATCAGCCGTTCGATCTCGTCGAGATGGCCGTTCAGGACGGTGACCAAACGTGCCCCCTCCGACAGGCGGGCGGTGACCAGCTCGCCGATCAGCCGGCCGAGGTCGGCCTTCAGCGCGGCCTCCACCCGGTCGCGCGCGTCGCCCTCGTCCTCCTCCACCGGCTCGATGATGCCACGGACGGACAGCAGCGAATCGAGCCGCGGCGGGGCGGCCCCGGCGCCCTCGATCTCGCGCGCCAGCTCCAGCACCTGGGCCAGGAGCGCGCGGTTGATGCGGAGTTGCGACACCGACTGGCTGCGGGTGACGGTCAGGTTCAGGTTGACGCTGCCGCGGGCCAGCCGCTTGGGGATCTCGGCGCGGGCGGCGGCCTCCAGCGTGTCGAAGCCGGCGGGCTGGCGGCAGCGGATGTCGAGGTTGCGCCCGTTGACGCTCTTCACCTCGAAGGTCCAACTGTAGCCGTCGGCATGCCCGTCCACACGTGCGAAACCGGTCATGCTGGATACGGCGGAGCGTTGGGCGGGCAAAGCGGCCTCGACGAGTCTTTGTGGGATTGGGAGGCTCACGTTATAGCGTCGGGCGGCCAAGGCAACAAGCGTCAGGGACATAGGACAAGGAAGGGGGGACAGGGGCATGCGCGATCCGCGCTCGATCGTCATCACCGGGGCGTCCAGCGGCATCGGGGAGGAACTGGCCCTGGCCTACGCCGCCCCCGGAGTCGCGCTGGCCCTGAGCGGGCGCGACTCCGCAAGGCTGGAGGCGGTGGCGGAGCGCTGCCGCGCCGCCGGGGCGGCCGTGGAAACGGCGCTCGTCGACGCGGCCGACCGCGCGGCGATGGCGGGGTGGCTGAGCGCGCTGGACGCCCGCGCGCCGGTCGATCTGGTCATCGCCAACGCCGGAATCTCCGCCGGCACCGGAGGCGGGGTGGAGAGCGCGGAGCAGGCGCGGCGCATTTTCCAGGTCAATGTGGACGGCGTGCTGAACAGCGTCCACCCGCTGCTGCCCGGCATGCAGGCGCGGCGGCGCGGGCAGATCGCCCTGATGGCCTCGCTGGCCGGCTTCCGCGGCATGCCCGGCGCGCCCGCCTACTGCGCCAGCAAGGCGGCGGTGCGGGTCTATGGCGAGTCGCTGCGCGGCGATCTGGCGGGGCAGGGGATCGGCGTGACGGTGATCTGTCCGGGCTTCGTGAAAAGCCGGATGACTGCGGTGAACCGCTTCCCCATGCCCTTCCTGATGGAGACGGACCGCGCCGCCCAGGTCATCAAGAGCGGACTGGCCCGCAACAAGTCGCGCATCGCCTTTCCCTGGCCGATGGCCGCCACGGTATGGCTGCTGGCGGCTCTGCCGGTGGGATTGACGGACGTCCTGCTGCGGCAGGCGCCCCGTAAAGGGTGATGGGCAAGGAATGAAGAAAGGGGATTAGGGCTTGGCCTTCCAATAGCCCCAGACGGAGGCCGGCGGGACGTTCAGCGGAGTGAAGCCCAGCCGCTTGCCCTTGACGCCCAGCGCGCGCTGGTTCAGCGGCGACACGAGGCCGTAGGTGTAGAGAACGAAGCGCCCGCCTTCGGGCAGGATGCGGAAGCAGGCATCGACGACCTCCTTCTGGGCGCGCATCGGCAGGTTCAGCATGGGAATGCCGATGACCACCGTGCCGACCTTGCCGACCAGCTCCGGGCCGAGGATGTCGGCGGCCTTGCGGCAGTCGTCATGGACGACGTTGACGTCCGGGTAATGGCCGCGCAGGAAGCGCGACAGGTGGTCGTCGATCTCGAAGGTGAAGATGCGGTTGCCCGGAATGCCGCGCTGGAGCAGGGCCTTGGTGATGGCGCCGGTGCCGCCGCCGAACTCGACGACGACTTGGTCCGGCCCGCACAGCACCTGCTCGCCGATCAGTCGGCAGAGCGCGCCCGAGGATGGTGTAACGGAACCCATGGAAAGGGGATTTGCCAACCAACGCTGGAAGAAAAGCCACGCGGCCGGCGGCGTCTTGCCGCTTTTCTGCTTCTCCGCGACGGTGATTTCCGTTGGTGTCATGATCGGCCTTTCGCCGTTGGCTGTTGAGCGTTTTACCCCGGGGCTAAACAAGCTGGAGCCTCAGGGGGTCCCGAACCTAACAATCCCAGAGCGCACTTATGTCGCATCCGGGGTTCCCCCGCAACCGGCCGAAGCGGCGGGAGCTATGCCATGAACGCGGGATATGACGTGGCGGCCAGCAGGGTCTGGCCGGCGTAGGACAGGCTGCTGGCGACCAGCGCGAAGAAGACCAGGGCGGCCACGGTGAGGGCGAGGCTGACCGCGACGGCGGCGCCGTCGCGCTCGATCAGGCCCAGGGACAGCAGGACCAGGGCGAAGCCGGGCAGCCAGCCGGTCAGCGGCAGCGGCACCACGCAGGTCAGCGACAGCAGAAGGACCAGCACGCCGAACCAGCGTTCCCCGTCGATGCTGGCGAAGCGGCTGTGGCGCGGCTTCAGCATCCGCTCGATGGCGGTCAGCCGCGGCATCGCCTTGTCGATCATCCGGGCTGCCAGGGAGCGGCTGACCGAGCGGCGCAGAATCCAGCCGGGCAGGGCGGCGCCGCGCTTGCCGAAGGCCATCTGGGCGGAGAAAAGCAGGATCGGCAGGTCGAACAGGCAGGACACGCCCAGCGGCACCGGCGCGATGGTGGGCAGCGACAGGGCCAGCAGGATGGTGCCGAGAGAGCGGTCGCCCAGCGCCTGGATCAGGTCGCCCAGCGACACCCGCCCGTCCGGCAGGTTGGCGCGGAAGGCCGCCAGGACGTCGGAGGTCCGCTCCTCCCCATGGTCCTGCCGCCCCCGGCGGGCGACGGTCGCCGGAAGCGAGGCGCCTCCGGTGAAAGCCATGTCGCGCGGCACGCTCATACGCCGGCCTCCGCCGCCGCCGACTCATAGGCTTCGAGATGCTCCAGCCACGCCTCCTCGGCGGCGGACAGCTTCTTGTCCACGACGCCGAGATCGATCTGGAGCTTCTGCAGCTTGTCGCTGGGGCCGCTGTAGAGGGCGGGATCGGCCAGCTTCGCCTCGATCTTGCGCTTCTCCTCGGTCAGCTTGTTGACCTGCGACTCCGCGTCGGTGGCCTTCTTCTTCAGCGGGGCCAAGGCGGCGCGGGCCTCCGCCGCGGCGCGGCGCTGGTCCTTGCGGCTGGCCCCGGCGTCCGCCGCCTCGCCGCCCTTGGCGGCGGCGCGCTCGGCCCGCGCGCGGTCGAGCAGGAAGCGGCGGTAGTCGTCGAGGTCGCCGTCGTAGGGCTGCACCGTGCCGTCGGCGACCAGCAGCAGCCGGTCGGCGGTCAGCTCGATCAGGTGCGGGTCGTGGCTGATGAGGATGACCGCGCCCTCGAACCCGTTGATCGCCTCGATCAGCGCCTCGCGGCTGTCCACGTCGAGGTGGTTGGTCGGCTCGTCGAGCATCAGGATGTGCGGCGTCTCGCGGCTCATCAGCGCCAGCAGCAGCCGGGCCTTCTCGCCGCCGGACAGGTCGGAGATGCGGGTTTCCGCCTTGCTCTGCTGGAAGCCGAAGCGGCCGAGATGGGCGCGGACCTTCTCCTCCGGCGCCAGCGGCATGATGCGCTGGGTCTGCTGGATCGGGGTCAGCGACAGGTCCAGCTCGTCCTGCTGGTGCTGGGCGAAATAGCCGACGCGCAGCTTGGTCGGGCGCTTCACCTCGCCGGCCATCGCCTCCAGCCGCCCCGCCAGCAGCTTCACCAGCGTGGACTTGCCGTTGCCGTTGGCGCCGAGCAGGGCGATGCGGTCGTCCATGTCGATGCGCAGGTTGACGCGGCGCAGGATGGCGCGGTCGCCGTAGCCGATGGTCACCCCGTCCAGCGCGATCAGCGGCGGGGCCATCTCGTCCGGCTGGGGGAAGTTGAAGACGACCTCCGCGTCGTCCTCCATCAGCGTGATGGTCTCCAGCTTCTCAAGGGCCTTCAGCCGGCTTTGCGCCTGCCGGGCCTTGGTCGCCTTGTAGCGGAAGCGTTCGACGAAGGCCATCATGTGCTTGCGCTTGGCCTCCTGCTTGGTCGCCATGGCCTGCAGCCGCTCCATGTTGGCGCGGCGCTGCTTGAGGAACTGGTCGTAGTTGCCGGCGTAGGTCACCAGCTTCCCTTGGTCCACATGGATGGTCGTCGTGGGGACCGAGTTCAAGAGGTCGCGGTCGTGGCTGACCAGCAGGATCGTGTGGGGGTAGTTCTTGAGGTACCCCTCAAGCCAGATGGTCGCCTCCAGGTCGAGGTGGTTGGTCGGCTCGTCGAGCAGCAGCAGGTCGGGCCGGGCGAACAGCACGCCGGCCAGCGCCACGCGCATCCGCCAGCCGCCCGAGAAGTCGGAGCAGGGCCGCGCCTGCGCGTCGGCGTCGAAGCCCAGGCCGGAGAGCACCTGGGCGGCGCGCGACGGCGCCGAATGCGCCTCGATGTCGGCCAGCCGGGCGTGGATCTCGCCGATGCGCATGGGGTCGGTGGCCGTCTCGGCCTCGGCCAGCAGGGCGGTGCGCTCCGTGTCGGCGGCCAGGACGGCGTCGATCAGGGTGGTGGCGCCGCTCGGGGCCTCCTGCGCCACCATGCCGATCTTGGTGCCGGTCGGCACGCCGATGGCTCCGGCGTCCGTCTGGAGCTGGCCGGCGATGAGCTTGAGGAGGGTGGATTTTCCGGTGCCGTTGCGGCCGACCAGCGCCACGCGGTGGCCCTTCGACACGACCGCGGTGGCGCGGTCGAACAGCACACGTCCGCCGTAGCGGAACGTCAGGTCGTTGATGTGCAGCATATCGGCGCCGGTTTACCACGGGGAAACCGCGATTTGAAGCGGGACCCGCGGGGCAACCCTTCATGGCAGCCGCGCGAAGCAACGCGAAACGGCCTCACGAAGCGGTTGCCGTGGCCGAAAAGCGGCTATATAACCCCGCGCAATCGGCGCCCCGGCCAAAGCAGCGGCGCCCATAACGCATTTCCAGCAGGAGCCCACCGCCATGGCCGTCGAACGCACCCTCTCGATCATCAAGCCCGATGCCACCCGCCGCAACCTGACCGGCAAGATCAACGCCAAGTTCGAGGACGGCGGCCTGCGCATCGTCGCGCAGAAGCGCGTCCAGCTGTCCAAGGCCCAGGCCGAGCAGTTCTACGGCGTGCATCGCGAGCGTCCGTTCTTCAACGACCTCGTCTCCTTCATGATCTCCGGCCCGGTCGTGCTCCAGGTCCTGGAAGGCGAGAACGCCATCGCCCGCAACCGCGAGATCATGGGCGCCACCAACCCGGCCAACGCCGCCGAGGGCACCATCCGCAAGGAGTTCGCCGAGTCGATCGAGGCCAACTCGGTGCACGGCTCGGACGCCCCGGAGACCGCCGCGCAGGAGATCGCCTTCTTCTTCGCCGGCATCGAGCTGGTGGGCTGATCGCGGTTTCTCCGCGTCGCAGTCTTGCGCGAAGGGCCGTCCCGACCGGGGCGGCCCTTTTCGATTCAGGACCTTGCGTTTCGGGCCTGCCGCCCGCAACTTGTCGCCCGCGCCGGGGCACGGCGTCGTGGACAGGCGTGGCGAAGTCGAGTATTCGGGGATTCTACCGCTAGGAGTACCCCCGCCATGGAAAATCCGCACGTCAAGCCGATCGTCGCGGCCCTGCTGGAGCCGCTGCCGTCCCTCGTGAAGGGCAGGAACGACCTGAGCGATCCCGGCGTGGTGGAGTTGCTGGTGCGCGGCTACGTCGACCAGTGCCTGGCGGCCTTCCAGGAGGTGCTGCGCGGCAACGTCGAGCAGGACGCGGCCATCGACGCGATCAACGCGCAGGCGACGGCGCTGAACGCGGTGTTCCTGGGGACCAGCGGATTCGACACGGTGGTCGTCCATCCCTGGAACGCCGCCGATCAGCTCGGCCAGTTCCTCCAGGACACGGTGGGGCTGGATTTCCCGGCGGAGGATTGCGTGCGCGCCGCGCTGATCCATCTCGCCACCCACGTCATGCACGCCATCCAGGGCGGCACCGAGGCGTGGGAGCAGCAGGTGGACGCGCTGGTCGGCGAGATGCGCGACCTGCTGCTCGGCCGTCTGCCGGACGGGGCGTAAGCGCCCCGCCGCGGCGGTCCGGAAGGCAGGCGACCGGCTGGCTGCTTGGAAAGGCCGTCAGACCAGGAAGATCGCCATGAAGACCAGCACGGCGATCACGCCCGCGGTCGCCAGCGTCATGAAGCGGGTGAAGGCGTGCCAGCCCGCCTCGTGGCGGCGGACGACATCCTCGCTGACCGGATTGTGGCCGTGTTCCGTAACCGTCATCGCCCTCTGCCTCCCCTGTTATGGTTCCGGCGGAGAATGTGGGGAGCGCGGACGGTTGCGGCAAGGGTTCCGCTTGGCCGAGGGGCGCCTTTGGAGCGACTCAGGCCGGCGGGTTGATGAGCGTCGGCAGGTTCTCTGCCGGACCTGACAGGGTCACCCGGCCATCCTCGACGCGGGCGCGGCCCTCGGCGATCAGGCGCAGCGCCTGGGGATAGAGCCGGTGCTCGGCCTCCAGCACGCGGGCGGACAGCCGGTCGGCGTCGTCGCCGGGCAGGACCGGGACGGCGGCCTGGGCGATGATCGGCCCCTCGTCCATCTCCGGGCGCACGTAATGCACGGTGCAGCCGTGGAAGCGCACCCCGGCGTCCAGCGCCCGCTGGTGGGTGTCCAGCCCCTTGAAGGAAGGCAGCAGCGACGGGTGGATGTTGATCATCCGGTCGTGCCAGCGCTCGACGAACCAGGGCGACAGCAGCCGCATGAAGCCGGCCAGACAGATCAGCTCGACGCCCGCCTCGCGCAGGCGCGCGTCCATGGCCTCTTCGAAGGCGCGCTTGTCGCCGGGGAAGTCGCGGTGGCTGACCACGGCGACCGGGACCCCGGCGGATGCCGCGCGCTCCAACCCGTAGGCGTCGGCCTTGTTGGAGAGTACCAGGGCGATCTTCGCCGGAAAGTCCGGGGCGGCGCAGGCGTCGATCAACGCCTGCAGATTGCTGCCGCGCCCGGAAATCAGGACTCCAACCTTCAGGGCGTTGGAGGTCAGGCCGACCATGCCGTGTCCATGCCGGTCACGGTGACGCGGGCGTCGCCGTCCTTGACCGCGTGGACGGTGCCGACGGTGAAGACCGTCTCGCCGCCCTGGGCCAGGATCCCGGCCGCCTGCTGCGCCTTGTCCGCCGGGACCACGACGACCATGCCGAGGCCGGTGTTGAAGGTGCGCGCCATGTCCAGCGGGGTCAGCCCGCCCGTCTTCATCAGCCAATTGAAGACCGGCGGCAGCGGCCAAGCGGAGGCGTCGAGCGTCACGCCCAGCCCGTCCGGCAGGACGCGCGGGATGTTCTCGATCAGGCCGCCGCCAGTGATGTGGGCCATCGCCCGCACCGTGCCGGCGCGCACTGCGGCCAGCGTGCTCTTCACATAGATGCGGGTCGGGGTCAGCAGGGCCTCGCCCAGCGTCTTGCCGGCGTCCCAGGGGCAGGGCGAGTCGTAGCCGAGGCCGGACTTTTCGACCAGCTTGCGGACCAGCGAATAGCCGTTGGAGTGCACGCCGGAGGAGGCGAGGCCGAGCACGACGTCGCCGTCCTGAACCGTGGCGCCGGTCAGCGCGTCCTTGCGCTCCACCGCACCGACCGAGAAGCCGGCGAGGTCGTAGTCGCCCTCGGCGTACATGCCCGGCATCTCCGCCGTCTCGCCGCCGACCAGCGCGCAGCCGGCCTGACGGCAGCCTTCCGCGATGCCGGCGACGATGGCGCGGCCCGCGGCGACGTCCAGCTTGCCCGTGGCGTAATAGTCGAGGAACAGCAGCGGCTCCGCGCCCTGGACGACGAGGTCGTTCACGCACATCGCCACGAGGTCGATGCCCACCGTGTCGTGACGGTTCGCCAGGATGGCGACCTTCAGCTTGGTGCCGACGCCGTCCGTGGTGGCGACGAGCAGCGGGTCGTGATACCCGGCCGCGCGCAGGTCGAACAGGGCGCCGAACCCGCCCAGCCCGGCGTCGGAGCCCGGGCGCGCGGTGGAACGGGCGAGCGGCTTGATCGCGTCAACGAGCGCGTTGCCCGCATCAATGTCCACGCCGGCCTGCTTGTAGGCGTCGGACGTGTTATTAGACTGGGTGCTGATGGTATCCTCGCTTGGGCTGAGCTATATACCTGGGCCACCTGAACCGGGTCAATTTGGGCCGGGTCAATAGGGAACGGGCCGAACATACTCGAATCGGAAGGCTTTGCAATGCTCCACCGCCGCCATGCGCCGCTGTTTGCGGGCTTCGCCGCCATCACCGTGGCCCTGGCCGTTCCGGCCGGCCCCGTGGACGCGCAGGTGCCCGGCGCCGCGCCACCCGCGGTGGCGGCCCCGGCTGTACCTGGGACGGCCCCCGCGGCGGTTCCGGCGGCGGACCCCTTCACGGTGTCGGGCGTGAAGGTGGACGTCAGCGCCGCCAACGCCAACGCCGCCCGCGATCAGGCGATCCGCGACGCGCAGGTGAAGGCCTGGGCGGAGCTCTACAAGCGCCTCGTCCCCACCGCCACCAGCGTGCCGCGGGTGTCGGACATCGAACTCGCCCGGCTGGTCCAAGGCTTCGAGATCGACGACGAGAAGGTGTCGGCCACCCGCTATGTCGGCAGCATCACCGTGCGCTTCCGCCCCAACCCGGTGCGCGAGACGCTGGCCGGCGGCGGCCAGCAGTATGTCGAGCCGCCGGCCCGGCCCTATGTGATCCTGCCGGTGACCGTCGTGGACGGGCGCCCCGTGCTGTGGGAAGACCGCACCGAGTGGCGCGAGGCCTGGGAGGGCCGGCAGACCGCCGCCTCGCTGGTGCCGCTGGTCGTCCCGGACGGGGAACTGGCCGACATCTCCGCCATCGGCGTGAACGAGGCGCTGTCCGGCGATCCCGAGGCGCTGGCCCGCATCGCCCAGCGCTACAACGCCGGCGGCGTGATCGTCGCCAAGACCGACCTGCCGGCGGGCGGGCTGGATCTCGGCCGTCCGCTGGCGGTCGAGGTGACCCATTACACGCCCGACGGCGCGCGCGACCAGCAGACGGTCAACGTGAAGGCCGACATGGCCGACCGGGCCGGCGATTTCCTGACCCGCGCGACGACCTTCGTGTCGGCCGCCATCGACGAGTCCTACCGCCGCGACAACACGGTGGCGAGCGGGCCGGAGCAGGCGACCCTGGTGCGCGTGCCGCTGGCCAGCCTCAACGACTGGGTGGAGACGCGCAAGCGGCTGGGCATGGTCAACGCCGTGACCCGCACCGACGTGCTGTCGATCAGCCGTTACGAGGCGCTGGTCGCGCTGACCCACCGCGGCGACGTGGAGCGGTTGCGCCAGGCGCTGGCCCGCCGCGACCTCGGTCTCGCCCGCACCGGCGCGGTCGCGGCACCGATGCCGGCCCCCGTTCCGGGCCAGCCGGTTCCGCCGGTCGCCCCGACGCCGGAATGGCAGCTCCAGGTGCTGGCGAGGGGCGCCGGGGCGGCTTTGGCGCAGCCCGCCGCGGCGTCTCCGGCGTCCATCCCGGCGGCTCCGTCCGCCTTCTCGCCGGCCACCGCCGCGCCGTCGGCCTATCCCGGCGTGGCGCCGGCGCCGGTCGGCGTTCCGCAGGCCGCTCCGGGGGCGCCGCCGCGCATTCTGGGCACGCTGCCGGCTGGCACCGCGCGCCCGTGACAGTGGAGGGCGTGGCGGCGTTACAGACGGGCCGGGACCGGCCCTTGACGGGACGCCGGCGCAAGGGACAACGGCAGAAGGCACCGCGGTGAGCATCCCGAACATCATCACCTTCGGCCGCATCCTGGTGGTGCCGGTCGCCGTCTACTTCATCCTGGCCGGGGAGCTGGGGGTCGCCTTCTGGCTGTTCGTCGGGGCGGGGGTGTCCGACGCCGTCGACGGCGCGGTGGCCCGCATGTTCCGCGCCCGCACGGTGCTGGGCGCCTATCTCGACCCGATCGCCGACAAGGCGTTGCTGGTCAGCGTCTACGTCTCGCTGGGCCACATCGGCGTGCTGCCGCTGTGGCTGGTCATCCTTGTGGTGTTCCGCGACCTGATGATCATCGGCGGGGTGATGCTGCTCTACACGCTGAAGGAGTCGCTGGCCATGCAGCCGCTCTATGTCAGCAAGATCAACACGGCGGTGCAGCTCTCCCTGGCGGCGGCGGTGCTGGCCCCGGCGGGGCTGGGGTTGCCCGACTTCCACCTGTTCGGGCAGGAGCTGGTGCCGCTGCTCATCTGGGCCTGCGCCGCGACGACGGTGCTGTCGGGGCTGGCCTACGTCTATCGCGGCGGGCTTCTGTTCAGCCGGCACGGAGGGGTGCCGTGACGGCGGGCAAGCAGATGCGCTTCTGGCTGATCGGGCTTGGCCTGTTCGTCCTGGCGCTGTGGCTGCTGTCGGGGATGCTGCTCCCTTTCGTGGTTGGGCTGGCGATCGCCTATCTGCTCGATCCGGTGGTTGACCGGGTGGAGCGCTGGCGCCTGCCGCGCTGGCTGGCGACGACGCTGGTGCTGCTGTCCTTCGTCCTGGTCCTGGTGCTGATGGGGCTTCTGCTGCTGCCGCTGGTGCAGGCGCAGGTGTCCCACCTGATCGAGGTGCTTCCCAACTACGCCAACGCCGCGCGGGACCGGCTGATGCCGATGCTCGACCGGCTGGTGCACCGCCTGTCGCCGGAGGATGTGGAGCGGCTGCGCGGTGCCGCCGGCAATTACGCCGGGGACGTCGTCGGGTGGATCGGCCGGGTGCTGAAGCACATCCTGTCCGGCGGGCTGGCGCTGTTCGACGTGCTGTCGGTGATGTTCATCACGCCCATCGTCGCCTTCTACCTGATGCGCGACTGGGACATCCTGGTCGCCAAGGTGAACGGCTGGCTGCCCCTGCACCACGCCGCGACCATCCGCGAGCAGGCGCGCGAGGTGGACGAGACGCTTGCCGGATTCGTCCGCGGGCAGGCGTTGGTCTGCCTCGTGCTGGGGGTGTTCTACGCGGTGGCGCTGTCGCTGGCCGGGCTGGATTTCGGGCTGGTGATCGGGCTGATGGCCGGGCTCTTGTCCTTCATCCCCTATGTCGGCTCGCTGTTCGGATTCGTGTCGAGCACCGGGTTGGCCCTGCTGCAGTTCGACGACCCGTGGCGAGTCGCCATCATCATCGCGATCTTCCTGTTCGGGCAGGCGGTGGAGGGCAATGTCCTGACGCCGAAGCTGGTGGGCGAGAAGGTCGGGCTGCACGCGGTCTGGGTGATCTTCGCCCTGCTGGCCGGCGGGTCGCTGTTCGGTTTCGTCGGCGTTCTGCTGGCGGTTCCGGTGGCGGCGGTGATCGGGGTGCTGACACGCTTCGCGTTGGGGCGCTATCTTGACAGCCCCTACTACCGCGGTACCCCTTCCTGATGGCCTCCGCCTCATGACCTCTGCTCAATGACATTAGCGGCCCAGATCCCGCTCGACCTCGGACACCGCGCCGCCATGGGCTGCGAGGATTTCCTCGTGGCGCCCAGCAACGCCGAGGCGGTGGCGTGGCTCGACCGCTGGCCGTCCTGGCCGGCGCCGGCCCTGACGCTGTACGGGCCGGACGGTTGCGGCAAGACCCATCTGGGCCATGTCTGGCGGGCGCGCAGCCACGCCCCCATCGCCCTGGGCGAGGCGCTCGACCGGATCGACCCGCACGCCCTGCTGGCCCGCGCCAACGCCGTGGTGGTGGAGGACGCCGACCAAGTGGCCGGCGCCCCGGCGCGGGAGGAGGCGCTGTTCCACCTCTACAACCTCGCCCGCGACTCGGGCGGGCATCTGCTCCTGCTGTCGCGCCGCCCGCCGTCGCGCTGGCGGATGAAGCTGGCCGACCTGCGCTCCCGCATCAAGGCGGCCCCCGCGGTGGGGGTGGAGGCGCCGGACGACGCGCTGCTCGCCGCCGTGCTGGTCAAGCTGTTCGCCGACCGCCAGTTGCGGCCGGGCATGGACCTCATCACCTACCTGCTGGCCCGGATGGAGCGGTCGTTGGAGGCGGCGGGGCGGGTGGTCGCGGCGCTTGACCGCGCCTCGCTGGCCGCGCACCGTCCCCTGACCGTGCCGCTGGCCCGCGAGGTGCTGGCCGGTCTGGAGGCCGGGAAGGGAGGAGACGAGGATGGATCTGGGAATCGCCGGACGCCGCGCCATCGTGTGCGCAGCCAGCAAGGGACTGGGTAAGGCCTGCGCCCTGGCGCTGGCGCGCGAGGGGGTTGCGGTCACCATCACCGCGCGCGGTCGCGACCTTCTGGAGGCCGCCGCCGAGGAGATCCGCAAGGAGACCGGCGCCACCGTGACCACCGCCGTCGGCGACATCGCGACGGAGGAGGGGCGCGCCGCCGCTCTGGCCGCCTGCCCGGAGCCGGACATCCTGGTCAACAACGCGGGCGGCCCGCCGCCGGGCGATTTCCGCGACTGGGAGCGCGACGACTGGGTCCGCGCCGTCGAGGCCAACATGCTGGCCCCGATCTTCCTCATCAAGGCGACCGTGGACGGCATGATCGGCCGCCGCTTCGGGCGGATCGTCAACGTCACCTCGGCGGCGGTGAAGGCGCCGATCCCGATCCTTGGCCTGTCCAACGGGGCGCGGGCCGGGCTGACCGGCTTTGTCGCCGGGCTGTCGCGCCAGACCGTGCGCCACAACGTGACGATCAACAACCTGCTGCCCGGCCCCTTCGAGACCGACCGGCTGCGGGCCACCATGGAGGGCGGGGCCAAGGCCAACAACCGCAGCCTGGACGAGGAGATGGACCTCCGCCGCGCCGGCAACCCGTCCGGCCGCTTCGGCGACCCGGCGGAGTTCGGCGCGGCCTGCGCCTTCCTCTGCTCGGCCCACGCCGGTTTCATGACCGGGCAGAACGTGCTGCTGGACGGCGGCGCCTACGCGGGGACGCTGTAGGCGGCGGGTCGAGGCTTCCGATGGGCTCTGTCCGACCGCCATCCCAGGGCCGTCGGACAGGCCCCGGCAAAGCGACCTTTAGAAACCGCAACGCGGATCAAGGGCCGAGAGGGCCTCGAACGCGGCCCGCGTGCCGCTTTCCCGGTGCGCGTCGCTGACGGCAAGACCGTCCGCGGCGATCACATCGAGCCTCGTCACACCGATGAAGGCGAAGATCGACCGAAGGTAGGATTCGGCGTGTTCGGACGCCGTCAGGGACGTGCCCTGGCGATACTGACCGCCCCGCGCCACGTCAAGGATCACCCGCTTTTCCTGCGCCAATCCTTCCGGGCCGTTCTCCGTGTAGCGGAACGTCTTCCCCGCGATGACGATCCGGTCGATCCACGCCTTGAGCTGGCTGGAAATGGTCAGGTTGTAGAGCGCGACGCCGATGACGACGACATCGGCATTGATGAACTCGTCCAGAATCTTTTCACCGAACGCGATCTCGTCCATCACGGCCGGGGACGCCGCCAGATGGTCGCCGGTGAGATGGGGAACGGGAACAGCGGCCAGATCGCGATGGATGATGTCGATCGCTGGATTGTGTTCCTTCAACCGTTCGACGGTGGCTCTGGACAGCATGCGGCTGACGGATTGCTCACCGAGAATGCTGGAGTCGATGTGAAGCAGTTTCATAAGTGATCTTTCTTAAGATGTCGGCGAGAGCGTCGAGCCGTCACGAGCCGGCGGGCGGCTTCACGCCGAGCGTCGGCACCTGCATCACGATCAGCCCGAGAAAGATCAGGCCGAGACCGGCAAGACGGGACAGCGAGACGGGCTTTCGGGGGAGGCCGACAAGCCCCCATTGGTCGATGATGATCGACGCCAGCATCTGCCCGGCGATGACCGCCGTGATGAAGCCGGCGGCGCCGAGTTTCGGCGCCAGCATGAGCGCGCCGGTGATGTAGACGACGCCGACGACACCGCCGATCCAGATCCAGCGGGGGGCTTGCGCCAGATTCGAGAGGGTTGGCGCTTCCACCCTTGCCAAGGCCATGACGGGCAGGATGCAGGCGAAGCTGACGCACAGGGATACGGCCGTCCCCCACAGCGGATGGCCGAGCGTCCGTCCCAGGACGGCGTTGGCCCCGGCCTGAAACGGAACGACCGCACCGGTGATGATCGCGGCCAGGATGAGAAACAGCGCGTTGGTTTGCATGGTCGAACCTCCATGCATCACCAGATGCCGCATTCATGACATAGATGGAAATTCTGATATGATATCTTGATCATGCACGACATGAATACCCTTCGCGGCGTCGATCTCAACCTGCTGGTGGTCCTCGATGCGTTGCTGGCCGAGCGGCATGTGTCGCGCACGGCGTCCCGCCTGAACATGAGCCAGCCGGCGGTCAGCCATGCGCTCGGGCGTCTGCGGCATCTGTTCGATGATCCCCTGTTGATTCGCCGCGACGGGCAGCTGGTTCCGAGCGCCAGGGCGCTTGAACTTGCTCCGGCGCTGACCGAAGCCTTGCGACAGGTGCGGGAGGTTCTCGGGCCGGGTGGCTTCGACCCGGCCAAGGAAAAACGGACGTTTCGGCTGGCGATGTCGGATTACGGCTCCGCTGTCGTCCTTCCCGGCCTGCTGAGGAGGCTGCGCCTCGACGCGCCGGGGATCGACGTGGTGATAACGCAATCGAACCGGGAGGCGATGCTTCGGCAGATACTCGACGGGGACTGCGATCTGGCGGTCGGCGTGTTTCCCGATCGTCCCGAACGGATCGAATCGGAGCAGCTTTTCGTCGAGCGCTTCGCGTGCCTCGCGGACCGGACGAGTCTGGGAGGGCGCGACCGTCTGGATATCGGCGCCTACCTCGCCCGGCCGCATGTTCTCGTTGCGATGAAGGACCAAACCAGCACCGAAATCGACACGGCCTTGCGCGCCGTCGGCCACACGCGCCGCATCGCCGTCACGCTGCCGCATTGGGGAAATGCGCCACGGTTGATCCAAGGGACGGACCTCGTTCTGACCGTGGCCCGGAAAGCCCTTGCGCTCCATGAGCAGGACCCGGCCGTCGTCGTCTTCGAGCCGCCGTTTCCGATACCGCCATTTCCCTTCGTCCAGGTTTGGCATGAACGGCGCGGCGGCGATCCCGCACACCTGTGGCTGCGCAATGCGGTTGCAGGCGTTTCGATGGCTGTGTGATCGACCACCATCCAGCGGTGGCGCCGTTCCCGCTGGACTGCGAAGCGGCGGCGGGTCAGGGAGGGGGCAAGGTCACGCCCTCACCAGAACACTGGTCCGTCCCGATACGCCTTCCACAGTCCCGGCAGCGCCTTGCGGCGTTTGTCAGCCTGCTTGGCGAGCCAGCGGGCGGTCGATTCGGCGGCGGGCCGCTGCTCCGGCCGGTCCGCCGACAGGCCGCGCAGACGATCGCCGGCCACCGCGGCGTCGTGCTCGGCGTCCAGCGCGCCCAACAGGGCGTCGAGCGCGGCGATGAAGGGCACCGTTGCGGTTTCGGCGTAAAGGCCGCGGAAGAACTCCGCCGTGTGGCGCAGCTTGCGCAGGCGGCGGCGCAGCCGGTCACGCGTCGCGGCGTCGGCGCCGTCAAGGTCGCGGCCCGCCTTCAAAGCCCCAGCCTTCAGGGCCTTGGCGTGCTGGGCGGCCAGCCAGGGGCCGGACAGCTCGGCCATCGGACGGTCGAGCTGGGCGCGGACCTCCGGCGCGGCGCCGGACTGCCACGCCCCATCCTCCAGCCAGGCGCCGAGCGCCAGGATCAGCCCGGTGCAGCGCGGCGACTGGATCGCCTCCACCGCCGCCAGCGCGGGCGCCCGACGGGCTTCGCGAACCGCACCGGTCAGCGCGGCGATGTCGTCGGCGGAAGCCTTCTCCGTCGCCGCGAAGGGCGCGATCCCGTGGGACAGCAGCACGTCCCAATCGCGAGCCGGGCCGAGCTGGCGGGAGAACCAGCGGATGTCGTTCCCGGCGCGGCAGGCGTCCGGCACTCCGGCCAGCGGGCGGAACAGACGGATGGCGGTGCGCAGGCGGCGCAGCGCGACGCGCATCTGGTGCAGCCCCTCCACGTCGCCGCCGGCCAGGGCGCAGGCCTCGTTGGCGAGCAGCAGGCGCAGACCGTGCCGCACGATGTGGCGATAGGCCTCGGCCACCGTGGTGACCGGGGTCAGGCCCAGCGGCTCCGGCAGGATGGGAGCGGGCAGGCGCCCGGTGACGAGACGGTCGCCGATCTCCGCCTTGCTCTCCGTCCCGATGCGCATCGGGACGCGGCGCTGGAGCGTCAGCGCGAGGTCGAACAGGCGCCCGATGCGGCCCGACTTCAGTTCCAGCTCGACCTCGCTGATGCGGGCGCAGGCGTTGCCGGCGGTGATCTGGCCATCGTCCACCGCCACCTCGATGGAGGTCAGGGCGTCCGGGCGGACGAGCAGGGTGGTGCGCCGGAACTCCGTCGTGAACTGCGGCACCAGCGCCGCCCGCGCGTCGGCTGGCACCAGGGCGGCGACACCCTCGGCGTCGAGGGGCGTCATGTCGGGAGCGGCCGTGGGGATGGTCCAGTCCCATTTCTTGCGGATGGCCACCGCCGCCGAATCGCCGGGGGTGGCGGCGTTGATGGTCTTCAGCGTCTGGACGAAGCGGTCGCCGTCCTGCCGCACCCGCAGGGCGACGCCCCCAAGGAACAGGCGGCGGTCCGGCGTGTCGTAATAGACGGTGCGCAGGTCGCGGACGGCCGGCGCGCCCTCCGCCTTCTCCTTGAGGGCGGGCAGGTCCACGACGCGGGGCAGATCGCGCGGATCGAGGTGGAGCTTCATCTCCACCTCGCGCACGGCGGAGACCGCGGCGGGCGCGGCATTCTGGGGCGCGGCATTCTGGGGCGCGGAAGACACGGGGGGCGACTCCTGCTCGGTTCCGGGCCTGCTCTGTCAAGGGTTGAAATACCCCATTTGGCAAAAGGGCGTTAAGAGAGTTTCCGTGGCAGGATGAAATCGGCCAGCCGTCCCGCCCCGCTGTCCAGGTCGGCCCAGTGGGCCGCTTCGAACAGGAGAACGGCGCAGGCGCCGGTCGGGAACTTCTCCGCCAGCGCGTCCCGATGCCGCACGTCGCCGCTGCCGGCCAGCTCGCGGGCGAGGTCGTGGAGGTCCGGGTTGTGGGCGACCAGCATCAGCGACGACGCGGAGTCGGGGGCGTCGCGCAGCCGCTCCAGAAGGACGCGCGCGCCGCACAGGTAGAGGCCGCGCTCGCGCTCCACCGGGATGTCCGGCGCGTCCATCACCTCCAGCAGGCGGTCGGCGGTGTCCGCCGCGCGCCGGGCGGTGGAGCACAGCACAAGCCCGATGCGCGCCCCGCGCTCCTTCAACGCGTGGCCGACCAGCCGGGCCGCCTTCTTTCCCCGCGGCGCCAGCGGGCGGTCGTGATCGTCCAGGGAGGGATCGTCCCACGCGGACTTGCCGTGGCGCATGAGATACAGGGTCTTCATCGAGGCGGTCCCTTCCTGTCCGGATCGCGCTCCGGCGGGATGCGCCGGGGGTGCGACTGTTTTCGCAGCGGTATTATCGTGACGGCAGTATTATGCTGTCTGACCCAAAACCGTAACGTAGTTGGGGTAGGTTGCCTGGCCCGTCGACCGCGGCGGGCGGTCCGGTTCGCCCGGACTGTAGCGGCATCACCCATCACGCAAAAGCCCGAGGCTGCTGTGACCGAACTTCAGGACCTGGAAGCGACCTGCATCGAAGCGGACGCGCCGGAGCGCTTCATCAACCGCGAACTGTCGTGGCTGGCCTTCAACCAGCGTGTCCTGGATGAGGCGTCCAACCCGAATCACCCGCTGCTGGAGCGGTTGAGGTTCCTGTCGATCTCGGCCAGCAACCTCGACGAGTTCTACATGGTCCGCGTCGCCGGCCTGAAGGGGCAGGTGGCCGCGGGGGTGAAGACCCCCAGCGCCGAGAACCTGACCCCGGCCCAGCAGCTGACCGCGGTGAACCAGCGCATCGTCGAGCTGATGAACGCGCAGCAGACCATGTGGCGCAGCCTGAAGCAGGACCTGCGCGAGGCCGGCATCATGGTGGTCGGCGCCGAGGACCTGACCGAGGGGGAGAAGGACTGGCTGGAGGCCAAGTTCCTCGACGACATCTTCCCCATCCTGACGCCGATCGCCGTGGACCCGGCGCACCCGTTCCCCTTCCTGCCCAACCTGGGCTTCTCGCTGGCGCTGCAACTGCACGAGCCGGTCAAGGGGCGGCATCTCGACGCGCTGGTCCCGCTGCCGGCGCAGCTCGACCGCTTCATCCGCCTGCCGGGGTCGGAGATCCGCTTCATCCAGCTTGAGAAGCTGGTGATGCTGTTCATCGACCGGCTGTTCCCGCCGTTCCAGGTCAAGGCCCACGGCGTCTTCCGCGTGCTGCGCGACAGCGAGATGGAGATCGAGGAGGAGGCGGAGGATCTGGTCCGCACCTTCGAAAGCGCGCTGAAGCGCCGCCGCCGCGGCAGCGTCATCCGGCTGGCCACCGACGCCGGCATGGCCGCCGACCTGCGCGAGTTCCTGCGCCACGAGCTGCGCGTCTCGAACGACGACGTGTTCATCCTGGACGGGCTGATCGGCCTGTCGGACACTCGTCAGCTGATCGTCGACGAGCGGCCCGATCTGGTCTTCCGTCCCTTCAACGCCCGCTTCCCGGAGCGCATCCGCGACTTCGGCGGCGACTGCTTCGCGGCCATCCGCGACAAGGACATCGTCGTCCACCACCCGTACGAGAGCTTCGACGTGGTGGTGCAGTTCATCCGGCAGGCGGCGCGCGACCCGCAGGTGGTCGCCATCAAGCAGACGCTCTACCGCACCAGCAAGGACAGCCCGATCGTCGCCGCGCTGATCGAGGCGGCCGAGGCCGGCAAGTCGGTGACCGCCCTGGTCGAGCTGAAGGCCCGCTTCGACGAGGAGGCCAACATCCGCTGGGCGCGCGATCTGGAGCGCGCCGGCGCCCAGGTCGTCTACGGCTTCGTCGATCTGAAGACGCACGCCAAGGTGTCGCTGGTGGTGCGGCGCGAGAACAAGGCGCTGCGCAGCTACGTGCATTTCGGGACCGGCAACTACCACCCGATCACGGCGAAGGTCTACACCGACCTGTCCTTCTTCACCTGCGACCCGGCGCTCTGCCACGACGCGGCGGTGATGTTCAACTACATGACCGGCTACGCCACGCCGAAGCTGCTGGAGAAGATCGCCATCGCCCCGATCACGTTGCGCCAGAAGCTGGGCCAGCTGATCGACGCGGAGGTCGCCAACGCCGCCGCCGGCAAGCCCGCCCACATCTGGGTGAAGCTGAACTCGCTGGTCGATTCGGAGATCATCGACCGGCTGTACAAGGCGTCGCAGAAGGGCGTGCAGATCGACATGGTGATCCGCGGCATCTGCTGCCTGCGCCCCGGCGTGAAGGGCCTGTCGGAGAACATCCGCGTGCGCAGCATCGTCGGGCGCTTCCTGGAGCACGGGCGGGTCATCTGCTTCGCCAACGGCCACGCGCTGCCCAGCCCGCAGGCCAAGCTCTACATCTCCTCCGCCGACTGGATGACGCGCAACCTGGACCGCCGCATCGAGACGCTGGTGCCCATCGAGAACCCGACGGTGCACGAGCAGGTTTTGGACCAGATCATGGTCGCCAACCTGAAGGACGAGGCGAACACCTGGAAACTCGGCCCCGATGGCGTTTATCATCGGGTGGAGGCTGGTCCGGACGCGTTCAGCGCCCATAACTATTTCATGACGAACCCCAGCCTGTCGGGCCGCGGCAGCGCGCTCAGCAGCAAAAAGACGCCGCCGCGGTTGAAGCTGCGTACGGTCATCTGATTGAGGACATCGGTTGCTTATGACGCCGGCGCAGGAACACACGGTCCCCACCAGGGCCGTCGAGAAGGTGGTCGAGAAAGGCGAGCGGATCGCCGTGATCGACATCGGGTCCAACTCGATCCGGCTCGTCGTCTATGACGCTCTGAAGCGGTCGCCCCTCCCGGTCTTCAACGAGAAGGTCCTGTGCGGGCTCGGCCGCGGGGTGGAGAAGACCGGCTGCCTGAACCCGGACGGCGTGATCCAAGGCCTGGAGGCCCTGGAACGCTTCGCCCTTCTGGTCGCGGGCATGCGCGTCGGGCGGCTGGACGTCATCGCCACGGCGGCGGTGCGCGACGCCACGGACGGTCCGGCCTTCATCCAGCGGGTGAAGGACCGCACCGGCCTCGACGTCAGCGTGATCAGCGGCGAGGAGGAGGCGCGGCTGTCCGCCATGGGCGTGTTGTCCGGCACCCCCGCCGCCGACGGGCTGGTCGGCGACCTCGGCGGCGGCAGCCTGGAGCTGGTGCGGCTGGAGCGCGGCGTGATCGGCGAGCATCTGACGATGCCGCTGGGGCCATTGCGCCTGATGGAACTGAACCCGGCCAAGCCGAACGGGCTGGTGCGCGCCATCGACCAGCATCTGGAGAAGCTGGACTGGCTGGCCCAGATGCGCGGCAAGCCCTTCTTTCCGGTGGGCGGCGGCTGGCGGGCGCTGGCCAAGCTGCACATGGAGCATGTGAAGCACCCGCTGCACATCATCCACCACTACACGGTCCCCTTCGCCGAGGCGCGGGACTTCGCCGGGCTGATCGCCAAGCAGAGCCGGTCCTCGCTGGAGAAGATGTCCGGGTCGCGCCGCCGGGTCGACACGCTGCCCTACGCGGCTCTGGTCTTCGAGCGGCTGCTGCGCATGGTCCAGCCGTCCAGCGTGGTGTTCTCGGCCTTTGGGCTGCGGGAAGGGCACCTCTACGCGCTGCTCGATCCCGAGGCGCAACGCCAGGACCCGCTGCTCGCCGCCGTCGAGGACTGGGCGCAGCGCTTCGTCCGCATCGGCGACCCGGCCCTGCTGGTGTCCTGGACCGGCAACCTCTTCGCCGGGGAGGACGACGCGGCGCTGCGGCTGCGGCAAGCTTCCTGCCTGCTCAGCGACGTGGGATGGGCCGAGCATCCCGATTACCGGGCGGAGCACGCCTGCCTGCGCATCCTGCGCTACCCCTTCCCCGGCATCGACCATGACGAGCGGGCCTTCCTGGCGCTGGCCGTCTACGCCCGCTACGCCGGGTCCATCGACGGTCCGGGCGCGCCCAACGCGGTCACCGCGGGGCCGCGGTCGCTGCTCAGCGACGCCCAGGCGCGCAAGGCGCTGGTTCTGGGGCTGGCGCTGCGGCTGGCCCACACGCTGACCGGCGGGGCCACGGCGCTGCTGCAGCGCACGGCGCTGAAGGTGTCGGGGGAGCGGCTGGTGCTGACCCTGCCGGACGATTTCAGCGTGCCGGCCGGCGAGACGGTGCAGCGGCGCCTGGACGCGCTGGCGAAGGCGTTGAACCGCAAGGGTGAGATCGTGCCGCCGGCCAGGCCGCAAGCGGCGGAGTAGGAGCGGGAGGCGGCGGAGGAGCCGCCTCCCTCACGCCACCTTGGCGTGGGCGATGGCTTCGCGGACGCTCACGCCCTTGCGCAGGATGTTGTCCACGGCGCGGCCCTGCACCATCGTGATGCCGACCTTCTGGGCGTAGACGAGGCTCGACACGCTGTCGCAGCGCGCCAGGATGAACTTGCAGCGGTCCTGCTCCTGGATGCGCTCCATGAAATACTTCTCGAAGGTCGGGTCCATCTCGAGCATGTCGTTGGACCAGAAGATCTTCGCGTAGTCGGCGTTCAGGTATTCCAGGTCGAAGTTCGTCACCCAGAAGGGGTTCAGCCCGTCCACCGCGATCTGGTAGCGGCGGTCCTGGGCGAACTCCACCACCTCGTTGAACAGCGACAGGTTCTCGATCAGGTCGCCCTTGGAGATCTCAAGCACCACCTGCCCGCGGAAATCGAGGGGAAGCCGCTCGTCGAACTTCACGAAGCCGGTGGAGATGACCGTGGACAGGTTGATGTTGATGCCGATGCGCCGGCCACGCATGAAGCTCAGCCCGTGGTTCAGCGCCCGCAGCACCGACTGGTCGAGATTGGCCGTGAAATAGTTGAACAGCCACTTGTTGGCCGTGATGTCGTAGTCCGGGCAGAGCCGTTCCTGAAGCAGCTTGATCGAGATGTAGAGTTCGAAATAGGCCATGTCCTCTTCGGCGTTGCGGCCGATGTTGGCGATGGCCTGATTGAACAGGAAGGGCGACAGGTCGAACATCTGCATGGAGCGTTCGAGCTTGGCCATCTCCTCCAGCGTGATCGGCGGCTTCGTCTCGTTGGAGTGGTCGCCGGTCTCGTTGGCCTGCAGCTCCTCGATGAAACGGATGACGTTGATGAAGTTCAACGCCAGTTCCATGATCGAGTAGAGCGAGAATTCCTTGTAGGGGTTCGCCCCGGTCAGGGTCGTCTTGGCCAGGAAGATCTGCTCCACCTTCTGGCAGACGTCGGTGACGCCGGTCAGCTTCAGCCCCTTGTAGAGGATGATGACGTCGCCGTTGGAAATGTTGAAGGACTGGAGGTAGGAGGCCTTGTTCGCCAGCTCCTGGATGATCGTGCGGACGATCATCTGGCTGGACGGGTCCTTGTCCCGCAGCAGCGACAGATGCATGTGGATCAGCCGCATGCCCTGCAGTTCGGACTTCGCGGAGCGGAGCAGATTCAGCAGCTTGTCGTTGTCGAATTCGGGCTTCTGGTCCTTCGCGGCGGCGACGGCGGCCTGCTTCTCCGTGGTGGAGAGGCGGACGCGGTCGCGTCCCATGGGTGGTTTGCCGCCGAACCTGCTCATACGCGAAATCCCCCGGGTGTGCGCATAGGGCTTGTGCGCACCTTAAAGGCGAGAATTTCCCCGCGAACCAAACCGCGCCGCCACACGGCATGGATACGGAGCCCGTGACTTATTAGCCCATGGTTTTTTTAACAATGCCTTAAAGCGCTGTTAATTGCGATGAAATGTTTCATAATTTTGGCTAAACGTCGCGAAGCTGAGCGAACCTGTAACGGCCCGGCCGGATTCTTGCGCCATTTTGGAATGATTCCGAATGGGGCCATTCAAGGCCCCTCTCCATTGGCGGTCGGAACGATGCGGACACGGCGGTCGAGCACCGCCAGGCCGATGCGGCCATGCTTGAGCGCCAGGGCGTCGTCGCCGAACAATTCCCGGCGCCAGCCCTGCATCGCGGGCACCTGGGCCTCGTCGTCCGCCGCGATCGCCTCCAGATCGGCGGCCGACGCGATCAGCTTGGACGCCACGTTGTTCTCCTCGCACTTCATCTTCAGAAGCACGCGCAGAAGTTCAACGATGGGTTGCAGTCCGGGCGGCGGCTCCTCGCGCGGTTCGACGCGCGGCAGGTCGGACTCCGGGATGTCCAGCCCCTTCTGGACGCAGGCCAGCACCTCGGCGCCTTGACGCCCCTCGGCGAAGCCGCGGCCCATGCCGCGGGTGCGGGCGAGGTCGTCCACGCTGGTCGGGGCGTGGGCGGCGATCTCCAGCAGCGCCTCGTCGCGCAGCACGCGCGAGCGGGGCAGGTCGCGGCGCTGCGCCTCACGCTCCCGCCACGCCGCCAGCTCCTTCAGCACCGCCATGAAGCGCGGCTTGTTGGTGCGCACCTTCAGCCGCAGCCAGGAGCTGTCCGGGTCCACCTGGTAGGTGGCCGGATCGGTCAGGACGGCCATCTCCTCTTCCAGCCAATGGGCGCGGCCGGAGCGGACGAGGCGGCGCTTCAGCTTCTCGTAGGCCGGGCGCAGATGGATCACGTCGGACAGGGCGTAGGTCAGCTGCCGCTCGGTCAGCGGGCGGTGCGACCAGTCGGTGAAGCGGCTGGACTTGTCGATGCGCGCCCCGGCCAGCTTGGTGACCAGCGTCTCGTACCCCACGCTCTCGCCGAAGCCGCAGACCATGGCGGCGACCTGGGTGTCGAACAGCGGGTGGGGGATCTGGCCGGACAGATGCCAGAAGATCTCCACGTCCTGCCGGGCGGCGTGGAACACCTTGAGGATGGCCGGGTCCACCATCACGCGGAACAGCGGCGCCAGGTCGATCCCTTCGGCCAGCGGGTCGATGGCGACCGCGCCGTTCGGCGCGCCGACCTGCACGAGGCAGAGCTGCGGCCAATAGGTCTTCTCGCGCAGGAATTCGGTGTCGACGGTGATGTAGTCCACCCCGGCCAGCGAGCGGCAGAAGGCGTCAAGGTCATCGGTGGTCGTGATCAGTGTCATAGCCGCTTCATACACGAGCGCGCGACCGCGCGAAAGCTCGCCCTTCGGCAACTCTCCCAGCGTGCAGCGGACGCGGATGGCGACTTGACATTCCCGCGCTGTCGGTGTGGTGTGTCGGGCCGCCTTTCCGCGCAGGATTCCGACCTTTTCCAAGGTGTTTCGACCCATGCACCCCTACCGCACGCACACCTGCGGCCAGCTTCGCGAAGAGAACGCCGGTCAGATTGTCCGCCTGTCGGGCTGGATCAACCGCAAGCGCGACCATGGACAGCTCCTGTTCATCGACCTGCGCGACCATTACGGCCTGACGCAGTGCGTGGTCGACACCTCCAACCCGGCCTTCCAGGCGGCGGAGCGGCTGAAGCTGGAATCGGTCATCACCGTGACCGGCAAGGTGGTCAAGCGCACGGCGGAGACCATCAACGACCGCCTGCCGACCGGCCGCATCGAGGTGCAGATCGCCGAGCTGTCGGTGCAGGGCGAGGCGGAGCAGATCCCGCTGCAGGTCAACCAGGACACCGACGCCGGCGAGGACGTGCGCCTGCGCTACCGCTTCCTCGACCTGCGCCGCGAGCGCATCCACGAGAACATCCTGCTGCGCTCGCGCGTCATCGCGTCGGCGCGCCGCCGCATGATCGACCAGGGCTTCACCGAGTTCCAGACGCCGATCCTGACCGCCTCCTCGCCGGAGGGTGCCCGCGACTATCTGGTGCCCAGCCGCAACCATCCGGGCAAGTTCTACGCGCTGCCCCAGGCGCCGCAGCAGTTCAAGCAGCTGCTGATGGTCGCCGGGTTCGACCGCTACTTCCAGATCGCCCCCTGCTTCCGCGATGAGGACGCCCGCGCCGACCGCTCGCCGGGCGAGTTCTACCAGCTCGACTTCGAGATGTCCTTCGTCACCCAGGAGGACGTGTTCGCCGCCATCGAGCCGGTGCTGCACGGCATCTTCGACGAGTTCGGCGGCTTCCGCCGCGAGACGCCGCCGGCCATCGACAAGCCGCCCTTCCGCCGCATCTCCTTCGCGGAGTCGATGCTGAAGTACGGCAACGACAAGCCGGACCTGCGCAACCCGCTGGAGATCACCGACGTCACCGCCGTCTTCAAGCGCGACGACGTGGAGTTCCGCGCCTTCAAGCAGACGCTGGAGAAGGGCGGCGTGGTCCGCGCCATCCGCGCCCCGAAGGTGTCCGACAAGCCGCGCAGCTTCTTCGACAAGCTGAACGACTGGGCGCGCGGCCTCGGCGCTCCGGGCCTCGGCTACATCATCTTCGAGGCGGCGGGCGGCAAGGGCCCGATCGCCAAGTTCGTGCCGGAGGCCGCCCAGGCCGAGCTGCGCACCGCGGCGGGCGTGGAGGACGGCGACGCGGTCTTCTTCGTCTGCGACCAGCCCGGCCCGGCGGCCAAGCTGGCCGGCTTCGCCCGCACGAAGATCGGCGAGGAGTTGGACCTGATCGAGAAGAACGCCTTCCGCTTCTGCTGGATCGTCGACTTCCCGATGTACGAGCTGGACGAGGAGACCAACAAGGTCATCTTCAGCCACAACCCCTTCTCCATGCCGCAGGGCGGCCTGGAGGCGCTGAACACGATGAACCCGCTGGACATCAAGGCGTACCAGTACGACATCGTCTGCAACGGCGTGGAGCTGTCGTCGGGCGCCATCCGGAACCATCTGCCGGAGCTGATGTACAAGGCGTTCGAGATCGCCGGCTACCCGCCGGAGGAGCTGGAAGCCCGCTTCGGCGGCATGCTCAGCGCCTTCAAGCTGGGAGCGCCGCCGCACGGCGGCTCGGCTCCGGGCATCGACCGCATCGTGATGCTGCTGGCCGACGAGCCGAACATCCGCGAGGTCATCGCCTTCCCGCTGAACCAGCGCGCGGAAGACCTGCTGATGCAGGCCCCGGCCCCGGTGGATCAGGCGCGCCTGCGCGAACTGCACCTGAAGCTGGACCTGCCGAAGCCGAAGGTCGCCGCCGAGGCGCCGAAGGCCGCCACCTGACGGCTTGAGTTCTCCTTTCCCTTCCCGCTTCGGCGGGGAGGGAAGGGCGGCCAACAAGAAAGCCCCCCGTCCGCGAGGCCGGGGGGCTTTCTTGTTGGGAACGGAAAGGCGAAACCGGAAGGCGTCAGGCCGCGACGTTGCCGGCGGGGGCCGATCCGATCATGCGGTAATAGTTGGAGTCGACCAGGACGAAGCAGCTCAGCGTCTTGGCGTCGCCCTCGTCCTCCGTGCTGACCACGCGGGCATGCGGGATGCCGAACAGGGTCACGGTCTCCCGCACGCGCCAGGACCGCCCGTTGGTCGCGCCAACGGTCTGGAACACCTGTCCCACCAAAACCTGCTTCTTGGCCATAGGGAAACCCTCATCCTGCTGTCGGTGCACACCATGACTCCATGGAGGCGTGGATGCACCATGCACAGCTTAGGCCAGTTTCGTCATAATATGGCACATTGAATTGTAACGATTTGCGCCAAAGGCTGTGACCTTTGCGCCCGGCGGTCAGCAACCCGACTTCGGCAGAGCCTCCACCTTCTCCAGGATGGCGTTCACGGTGAAATCGCCGTAGTCGATCTGCATGGATTCGGCCACGCCGTTCTGTAACAGGCGCAGGCTCATCTCGTACTCGGGCTGGGCGGAATCGCTCTTCAGCGGGAAGAAGGCCATGCGCACCGGCCACGCCTTCTTGCCCTTGAGCAGCGGGTCGGCGTCGTCCTCCTTGATCGGCGCCGCCGCGCCGATGACCGTGGACACCTCGGTCGCCCCTTCGGAATCGGCGCCGTCGAAGACGACCCGGTTGAAGAAGGTCTCGCCGGCCCCGGCGTGGTCGAGCACCGCCAGGGTGTGGGCGGTCGGGAACATGGTGTTGGGGGGCAGTTCCATGTCCTGGGGTTCCGGCTTGGAGAAGGCCGCGGTTCCGCTGCCGTCCTTGGCCAGCCGGGCGTCGCCGCGCACCTCCTCGTCCTCCTCGCCGTTGATCAGCTTGCGGACGTTGAAGCGGTAGCGCTGCCCGTCCTTGGCCTCCCACGTCGTGTAGTTGGTGGTCATCGCCATCTCGTCGCCCTCGGCGTAGACGAAGCGGAGTTGGAAGCGCTGCTCCGTCGTCCAGCCGTCGCAGGCGTCGGCCCACTCGAACAGCATGCGGCCCCGCACGTCGCTGACCTTGGAGCTGTTGCGGGCGGACAGCAGCGACATCTTGTAGACGGCGCGGTGCGGCAGGATGTTCGCCGCGGCGCCGGCGGCCGCCCCCACCGCCGCGCCCGCCGCGTTGGCGGGTGCCGCCTGGGCCGGGCCGGCGACGGGAAGGGCGGTCACGGACACCAGGAACGCGCCGATGGTCGCGCAAAGGGCGAGACGGGCGGCGGAGCGGCGGTTCTGCAAAGCGACATCCACAGGTGATTGGCAGCGTCGGATGGATTATGGGTGTTTCGGCGTCGGAGCGGAAGGCCCGACCCCCCGAATAAACGGAAGGCTGAGGACAGAAACATGCGCAGCGACACCCCCGCAACACGGCCCGTCCTCCTGGTGACCCGGCGTCTGCCCGAGGCGGTGGAGGCCCGTGCCGCGCGTGATTTCGATGCCCGGCTGAACCCGCAGGACCGTGCGCTGTCCGGCGCCGACATCGCCGCCCTGGCGGCGGAGACCGGTGCCGAGGGCATCCTCTGCACCGCCGGGGACCGGCTGGACGCCGCGGCCATCGCGGCCCTGCCCGAGGGCGTGCGGATCGTCGCCACCTTCTCCGTCGGCACCGACCACATCGACCTGAACGCGGCCAAGGCGCGCGGCCTGATCGTCACCAACACCCCGGACGTGCTGACCGACGCGACCGCCGACATCGCGCTGCTGCTGATGCTCGGCGCGGCGCGGCGCGCCTCGGAGGGCGAGCGGATGATCCGCGCCGGGGCGTGGAGCGGCTGGACACCGACCCAGCTTCTCGGCACCCATCTCGGCGGAAAGCGGCTGGGCATCATCGGCATGGGCCGAATCGGGCAGGCGGTGGCGCAGCGGGCGCGGGCCTTCGGCATGACCATCCACTACTCCAACCGGCGCCGCCTGCCCGCGGAGCAGGAGGCCGGGGCCGTCCATCACGCCGATCCCGAGGCGATGCTGGCGGTCTGCGACGTGCTGTCGCTGCATTTCCCGGCGACTCCGGAAACCACCCATTGGCTGAACGCGGAGCGGATCGGGCGCCTGCCGCCGGGGGCCATCGTGGTCAACACCGCGCGCGGCTCCGTCGTCGACGACGAGGCCCTGATCGCCGCGCTGGCCAGCGGACGGCTGGCCGCCGCCGGGCTGGACGTGTTCGAGAACGAGCCGAACCTGCACGCCGGCTACCGCGGGCTGGAGAACGCCTTCCTGCTGCCGCATCTGGGCAGCGCCACGGTGGAGACCCGCAACGCCATGGGCTTCCGGGCGCTCGACAATCTGGATGCCGTCTTCGCCGGGGCGGCGGCGCCGGACCGCGTGGTGTAATGGGGCCGCGGGCGCGCCTGTCGGGAGCCCGACAGTCCTTTTGTTCGAAAGCCGTTCAAAAGAGAAAATAAATCAAAAATAGATAAAATTTTCCGCAACCAGCTGTCCTCCAGGCAAATTCTGCCTGGGGGCGGCCTTGCCCGGCAGAAGTTGCCGGGACGAAAGGCCTAGTCTTCTGGATTTCACCATATGGCACGGCGATTGCTTTGAATTCGGCGCAGCCAGTGCCGATCATGTGGAGAAAGCCCATGAGCGCCGTCGTGAACACCCAGGACCCGGACCCCATTTCCTCCGACCATCACGACGGACTGCCTTTCGACCGCGGAACCCACGACCGGCTGTTGCGGATGCCGCCGTTGCGCAACCCCCGCATCGCCCATCCGGTGGCGGCCGTGACGGTCGAGGCGTCGGCCCTGGAGCGCCAGCTCGCCGAGGCCCGCGCGACCATCGCCGAACAGCGCGACCGGATCGCCCATCTGGAAAGCCTCTCCATGACGGACGAGCTGACCGGCCTGCTGAACCGCCGCGGCTTCTTCAGCCATTTCCGGCGCGAGATCGCCGCCGCGCGGCGGCAGGGGAGCAAAGGAGGCGGCGCCAAGGGAAATGGAACGGGCGGCGGGGTGCTGGTCATCATCGATCTGGACGGCTTCAAGCGGATCAACGACACCCATGGGCACATGGCCGGCGACGCCTATCTGCGGCAGGTCGCGCGGATGCTCGTCGGATCGGTCCGTGAGGAGGATGTGGTGGCTCGGCTGGGCGGGGATGAGTTCGCGCTGCTGCTCACCAAAACCGACGCGGTCTGCGGCGACGTCCGTGCCCGGCAGATCGCGGCGGCGGCGGGCCGGCACTGCGTGCGTTGGAACAACGCCGACCTGCCGGTCCGCTTCTCCTTCGGGGTGCAATCCTACGGGGCCGACGACCGGGAGGAGGAGGTGATGCGCCTCGCCGATTCCCGGATGTACAGCAACAAGGCCGGACGTCGCCCGCATCCCGCGGGACGCAAGGTCGCACGCCCGTCCGGTCATCGCGCGGCGAACCCGCGGACCACCGCCTGACACCGTTCGATTCCGCTCCCGCCGCCACCACCACACAGCGGGATCGGGCAGCCTGTCGCACCCCCCAGACCGCGCTTGACCGGACGATTGTTCCCGCCGCAGCATCGGCACCTTCCCGTCGCAGAGGTGCCCGTCCTGAACACGTTTTCGGATAGTCCGAATCCTCCCTCATCGCCGTCCAGGGTTGGCCGATCGACCCTTTGGGCCGCCGAAGGCGCGGCCGATGGGATACAACCGCACGGTGCTCTGGTGGCGTTGCACAGCGATGGCGAGACCATCCTGGCCTGCAGCGCGAACACCGCGGAATTCCTCGGCCTGGTGCCGGACCGGCTGCTGGGGCGTGGCGTGGGGGTTCTCGAACTGCCCGAGCTCGCGGATTTGTTGGCGGGGCTGCGCGCCCTGCCGCCGGACCTGCGGGCGCTGGGGGTGCACGCGTCGGTGACGCCGCCGGGAAGCCGGCCGCTGCCGGCCTTTCTGCACGAGCATGACGGACGGGTGATCATCGAGGTGGAGAGGCAGCCCGCCGGGGCGGAGCACTGGCCTGCCACGACGCCGCCGTCCGGCGTCATGCCGGGCGTCGCCGCCCTGCGCGGCGCCGCGGGGCTGGAGGCCATGGCGGCGCACACCGCCCGGACGGTCCGCCGTCTCACCGGGATGGACCGCGTCATCGTCTGCCGTTTCGACGATTTCGGCAACGGGGAGGTGGTGGCAAGGGACGAGGCGCCGGACTGGGGGCACGCGGTTCCGGAACTCCGGCCCGGCGCGGCCTTGCCGGCGAGCGTCTTCGACCGCGGTCCGGACGGCAGCCCGCGCCTGCGCGTGGTCCTCGACCATGCGGCGGAGCCGGTTCCCCTCCTGCGCGCCGACCGGGCGGTTGCGCCCCCCGATCTTGCCCACGCCCATCTGCGCAGTCCGCCTCCGGCCCGCCGGGACTTCCTGAGGCGCATGGGAGCCGGGGCGGCCCTGACTGTACCGATTCTCCAGGGTGGCAAGCCGTGGGGAGTGATCTCCGGCCACCGCCGCCAACCCCAGGGGGTGCCGCCCGCCGTCCGGATGCTGGCCGCCATGGCCGCCGACGCGTTCGGCCTGATGCTGGAGTCCGCCGAGCGAGCCGTGGAGCGGGAGCGCCGGACCGCCCACGCCACGCGGCAGGCGGAGCTGAACCGGGTCAAGTCCGACTACCTGACCGGGATGAGCCACGAACTGCGCACACCGCTCAACGTCATCATCGGCTATTCGGACTTTCTGCTGCATCCGGGGACCGGGCCGCTGACCGACCGGCAGCGCGATTGCATCGGCAACATCCGCGCCTCCGGCACGCATCTTCTCGAACTCATCAACGATGTGCTGGACCTGTCGAAGATCGAAGCCGGCCATCTCGACTTGAACGACGAGGACGTGGACGTCGCGGTCGTGGTGGGCGAGGTCTACGCCCTTCAGGAGTTGACGCTGGCGTCCGCCGGGCTGACCTTCGACGCGCTGTTTCCCCGTCCGCTGCCGCGCCTGCGCGCGGACCGGCGGTCGCTGCGGCAGATCCTGCTCAATCTGCTGTCCAACGCCGTCAAGTTCACCCCGGCCGGCGGGCGCGTCACCATCGATGTGGCGCGCACGGAGGAGCGGACCGGGACCGGGCTGCGCATCGCCGTGATCGACACCGGGGTCGGCATTCCGGAGGAGCACCGTCCCATCGTCCTGGAGCCCTTCCGGCAGGTGCCGGGGGAGCGCATCCGCGGCGGCGCTGGGACCGGGCTGGGCCTGCCCATCGTGCGGTCCCTGGTGGAGGCCCACGGCGGGCGGTTGGCCCTGTCCGGCGGGCCGGGGCAGGGCACGCGGATCGACCTGCATTTCCCGCCGGAGCGGGTCATCGCATGATGGAAGCCGTGGAATCCGCGGGACTTACCGCTTGGCGGCCGGCCGCGAAGGTCATCGCTAACGACAATTTAACCGTCGCGGCGGGACAGTGAACGGGATATACCGGTCTTTCCGGGTGTGGTCGCTGCAAGCAGAAGCGCGGGTGGCACAATGCTCGCGGAACCGAACAGCCCCAAGAAGGCGCCGATGGACGACCGAACCGTGAAGCGTGTCCTGATCGTCGAGGACAACGAGCTGAACATGAAGCTCTTCCACGACCTGCTGGAAGCGCACGGCTACGCGACGCTTCAGACCCGCAACGGGATGGATGCCCTGGCCATCGCGCGGGAGCACCGGCCGGACCTGATCCTGATGGACATCCAGCTGCCCGAGGTGTCGGGCCTGGAGGTCACGCGCTGGATCAAGGACGATCCGGAGCTGGCGGGCATTCCGATCATCGCGGTGACCGCCTTCGCGATGAAGGGGGACGAGGAGAAGATCCGGGAGGGCGGCTGCGAGGACTACATCGCCAAGCCGATCTCGGTGACGAAGTTCCTGCAAGCCGTTCAGAAGTTCCTTCGTTAACCTTTTACGGGATCGGTCGCACGTTCCATGTCCGCTCGCGTCCTCGTCGTCGATGATGTCCTTCCGAACGTGAAGCTGCTCGCGGCGAAGCTGACGCGCGAGTATTTCAACGTCATCACCGCCAGCAATGGTCCCGAGGCGCTGGAGGTGATCCGGCGCGAGTCTCCGGACATCGTTCTGCTGGACGTCATGATGCCGGGCATGGACGGGTTCGAGGTGTGCGAGAAGATCCGCTCCGACCCCGCGACCATGCACATTCCGGTGGTGATGGTCACCGCCCTGTCCGACGGCGCCGACCGCGTTCGTGGTCTGGAGGCCGGGGCCGACGACTTCCTGACCAAGCCGGTCAACGACATCGCCCTGTTCGCGCGGGTGCGGTCGCTCGTCCGCCTGAAGATGATGATGGACGAATGGCGGCTGCGCGAGACCACCTCCGGCCAGTTCGGGGTTCTGGAGCCGACCGGCACGCTGCACAGCGAGTCCTATGAGGGGGCCCGCATCCTGGTTCTGGAGGACTCGCGGCTCGATCTGGCCAAGATCGCCGAGACGCTGCAGCGCGACCATGGCCACGTCATGTCCGCCGACACCTGCGCCACGGCGCTGGAGCGCGCGCTGGGCGACGATCTGGATCTCGTGGTGATCAGCCTGACCCTGATGAACGAGGATGGACTGCGCCTGTGTTCCCAACTGCGCTCGCACGAGCGCACGCGGCAGGTGCCGATCCTGCTGGTGGTGGATGAGGGCGACCTCAACCGCGTCGCCAAAGGGCTGGAACTGGGCGCCAACGATTACGTCATCAAGCCGATCGACCGGAACGAACTGCTGGCCCGCGCCCGCACGCAGATTCGGCGCAAGCGCTACCAGGAGCGGCTGCGCGCGAACTACGAGCAGAGCCTGTCCATGGCGCTGACCGACAGCCTGACGGGCGTCTTCAACCGCCGCTACATCAACGCCCATCTGCCGCGGCTGTTGGAACGGGCGATCGACAACCACAAGCCGGTGGCGATCCTGCTGTTCGACATCGACCACTTCAAGGTCGTCAACGACAGCTACGGCCACACCGTGGGCGACGAGGTGCTGAAGGAGGTGTCCGGCCGGGCCAGCCGCAACCTGCGCACCTTCGATCTGGTGGCGCGGCTCGGCGGCGAGGAGTTCGTGGTGATCCTGCCGGACACCGATGTCGATGCGGCGCTGACGGTGGCGGAGCGGCTGCGCACCCGCATCGCCGACACCCTGTTCAAGGTGACCGCCGACGTGGGTGAGATCCCGGTCACCGTGTCCATCGGCGTCACGGTCGGCGGCCGGCTGGGCGATACCGCCGAAGGGCTGATCCGCCGGGCCGACGACGCGCTCTACGAGGCCAAGCGCGCCGGGCGCAACCGCACCATCGCCGATCCCCGCGCCGACGCCCTGCTGGCCCCCTGACGGGCGCTGGGTGATCGGTGGGCTCCTGACGGAAGCTTGAGCCCCTCCGGACAAGCAAAAGGCCGCCGAAAGGCGGCCTTTTCGATTCCGGTGGTCCCGGGGAAACCTTACTTGATCTTGGCTTCCTTGAACTCGACGTGCTTGCGAGCCACCGGGTCGTACTTGCGGAACGACAGCTTCTCGGTGGTCTTCTTCGGGTTCTTCTTCTTCACGTAGAAGAAGCCGGTGTCGGCCGTGCTCACCAGCTTGATGAGGACGGTGTTCTGCTTCGCCATGATCTCAATCCCGACTAAAAATCCGTGACCCGCCAGCCCGGCGGGGCGGCGTCGTAGCGGGGGAAGATACCCGCTACAGCCGCGATGTCAAGCCTTTGTAAACTGGCCGGAAGGGCCGATCCGAGTCCTTTTTCCGCCCGCAAATCGGGGCGGAAAAAGGCTCAGCGCTCGGCCACCGTGTTGGTGGAGGACAGGGCGACCGCGCGCTGGTAGAGCGCCGGTTCGGCGAGAAGGCGCAGCGCCACCTTCACGTCCAGTTCCGGTTCATGCTCCTTCCACGGGCAGGCCTCGCGCAGGCGGGCCAGCGCCTCCTCGTCGTCGGCGGCGCGGGCGCGCCAGCCGGCGAACTGGGTCATCGGGCGGGCCCGGCCGTCGCGCAGGTCGGACAGCAGGGCGACGGGATCGTCCTGGCCGGCGCGGCTGGTGCAGACCGTCGGCTGAACGCCCTGGCGGTGCAGGGTGTAGCCCGCGGGCGTGTAGATTCGGCTCCAGGTCAGGAACAGCTCGCCGTCGTTGGGCAGGCGGGTCACCGTCTGGACGCTGCCCTTGCCGTAGGAGGAGGCGCCGACCACAACCGCGCGCCCCGAGTCCTGGAGCGCCGCCGCCACCACCTCGGCGGAGGAGGCGGACCGTCCGTCGACCAGAACGACCAGCGGCAAGCCTTCGGCGATGTCGTCGGGGCTGGCCTCGAAGCGCTGGCGGCTGTCGGGGTGGCGGCCCTCGGTCGTGATGATCTTGCCCTGGGCGATGAACAGGTCGGCCACCGCGACCGCCTGGTCGAGCAGGCCGCCGGGGTTGCCGCGCAGGTCGAGCACGAAGCCCCGCAGGCCCTTGCCCACGCTCTGCCGCGTCGACAGCACGGCGTCGCGCAGGTTGGAGGCGGTGGCGGCGTTGAAGCGGTCCACCTTGAGCACCCCGACCTGCTCGGACACGCTGGCGTTCACGGTGTTGGGAACCACGCGCTCGCGCCGGAGGGGGGCGCGGCGCGGCGGGTTGTTGTCGCGCGCCACGGTCAGCAGGACCATGGTCCCGGTTGGGCCGCGCAGCCGGTCGCGCATGTCCGACTCGCTCAGGCGCGCGGTCAGGTCGCCGTCGATCGCCAGAAGCTGGTCACCGCCGCGGATTCCGGCACGGTCGGCCGGGCTGCGCGGCAGCACGTTGCGGATCAGGGTGCGCCCGTTCGCCGTCTCCAGCGACAGGCCGATCCCGCCGTACCCCTCGCGCTGGGCGCGCTCGCTGGTGGCGCGCTGGGTGCCGGTGTAGCGGGAATAGCCGTCCAGATCCGTCATCACGGAATCGAGGACCACCTGATAGACCCGCTCCGGCACCGCCTGGTAGAGGGTGGGGGAATAGAGGCGGGCGCGCTCCACCGCCTTGGTGGTCAGGGCGGCCCAGCCGGCGGCGTCGGACAGGGAGGGGGCGGCGTATTCCCCGATCACGCTTCCGGAGACGTACAGGCGTACGGTGTTGCCCTGGCGTTCGGCGCGGGCGGTCGGGTCGATGGTCGCGAGACCCTTCAGCCCGTCCAGCCCAAGGCGGCCGAAATCAACCTGTTGGAGATACACTTCGGCGATCTTGCCGTACGCGACGGCGAAGACCTGCTCGCTGACGAAGGCGGCCTCGGTCGCGGCTGCGGCCGGACGGGGCAGCGTCTCGCCGAGGCTTCCGAGGCCAACCGCGAGCATGGCGGCCGCGAGCGGGACCGACAGACGCCCGCGCGGCGAAAATCCTCGTTTCCGTATGCCCATGGCGCGCCGTACGCGGCCTCCTTTCCCACAGGCGGACCCGGACGGTTGCCCGCCGGATTCGAACGGATAAGGAATAGCACTTCAGAAATGAGGGCTGGCGGGACAAAAGTCGGGGGCAAGACTCTTTGTCGTGGAATGTCCACCACTGTGACTCAGCGGCCACGCTTCCGTTGCTTCTGGGTTGCACGGCCCGCGAAACGGGCGTTTCCCGTGGGGCGATCGGGGTGGCCGGATTGCAACGGATGATCGGTCCCACCAATCAACCGTCCGGTCGAATCGTCTTCGGCGCGGGGCAGGGCGAACAGGGTGCTGCCGGTCAGCGGGTCGGCCTCCATCAGCACCACCGTCACCGCGGCGCCCAGCCGGTAGCTGCGGCCGGTGCGCTGGCCGACCAGGGCGTGGGCGCGCTCGTCATGCTCGTACTGGTCGTCGGGCAGGGTGCTGGCGGGGATCAGCCCGTCGGCCCCGTTCTCGTCGAGCCGGATGAACAGGCCGAAGCGGGTGACTCCGGAAATCCGTCCGGTGAACAGGGCGCCCACGCGGTCGGCCAGGAAGGCGGCGGTGAAACGGTCGATGGCGTCGCGCTCGGCGGTGGCGGCGCGGCGCTCGGTCATCGAAATGTGCTCGCCGATGTCGGCCAGCCCGGCCATGGCCGCGTCGTCCAGCCCGCCCGGCCCCAGCCCGTGCGCGCGGATCAGCGCGCGATGGACGATCAGGTCGGCGTAGCGGCGGATCGGCGAGGTGAAGTGGGCGTAGCGGTCCAGCGACAGGCCGAAATGGCCGATGTTCTCCGGGCTGTATTCGGCCTGCGACTGGCTGCGCAGGATGACTTCGCTGACCAGCTGCGACTCCGCCGTTCCGGCGGCGCGGTCGAGAATTGCGGTGAAATGGGCCGGGGACAGCCGGGGCACCCGCGGCAGCGTGTAGCCAATGCCGGTCAGGAACTCGCGCAGCGCCTCCTGCTTGGCGAGCGACGGCTGGTCGTGCACGCGGAACAGGCCGGGCATGCCGGCCCGCTCCAGGCTGTCGGCCGCCGCGACGTTGGCGCAGATCATGAACTCCTCGATCAGCCGGTGGCTGTCGAGGCGCTCGCGCGGCGCGATCTCCGCCACCCGCCCGCGCCCGTCCAGCCGGACGCGCCGTTCCGGCAGGTCGAGTTCCAGCGTGCCGCGGCGCTGCCGGGCCGCCCACAGGCGGGCGTAGGCGCCGTAGAGCGGCGCGATGACGGCGTCCAGCAGCGGCGCCGTCGCCTCGTCCGGCGCCCCGTCGCGGGCCGCCTGCACCTGCTCGTAGGTCAGGCGCGCGGCGGAGCGCATCAGACCGCGCACGAAGCGGTGCCGCAGCAGCGCGCCGTGGCGGTCGATCCACAAATGCGCCGCGACGCAGGCGCGGTCCTCATGGGGGCGGAGCGAGCAGAGGTCGTTGGACAGCGCCTCCGGCAGCATCGGCACGACGCGGTCGGGGAAATAGACGGAGTTGCCGCGCTCGTAGGCCGCCCGGTCCAGCGCCGAGTTGGGGCGCACGTAGAAGGCCACGTCGGCGATGGCGACCACCAGATGCCAGCCGCCGTCGTTCGCCGGGTCGGGGTCCGGCTCCGCCCACACCGCGTCGTCGAAATCGCGGGCGTCGGCGCCGTCGATGGTCACCAGCGGCAACTCGCGCAGGTCGGTCCGTCCGGTCAGGGAGGGCACGGCGGCGTGCGACGCTTCGCGCAGGGCGGCGGGCGGGAAGTCGGTGGGCAGCCCGTGGGTGTGGACGGCGATCAGGCTGACGGCGCGCGGCTCCGCCGTGTGGCCCAGCCGCTCCGCGACGCGGGCCTGCGGCAAGCCCATCCGGGAGGCCGGCAGCAGGTCGGCCAGGACCAGCTCGCCCGGCTCGGCGTCGTTGCGGTTGGCCGGGAGGACCAGCAGTTCGGTCTTGTTGCGCTTGTCGGTGGGGACGATCCGTCCACCGTCCGCCGCCGGGTAATAGACGCCGAGAACGCGCCCCACCGTGCCGTCCAGCCGACGGATGGTGCGGGCCTCGTAGAGCCGGTCGTTGACGCGGCTGAGCTTCGCCAGCACCCGGTCGCCGGTCCCCAGCGTCGGGTGGCCCTTCCGCTCCGGCATCAAGAAGATGCGCGGCGGGTTGCCCTCGCCGGTCCAGGTGACCGGGCGGGCGGTGACCTCGCCGTCCGCGTCGGCACCGGTCACCTCCAGCACGGCGACCTCCGGCAGCGACTGCGGCGGGGCGACGCGTTTGTTGCGCCCGCGTTCCACGGCGCCGTCGGCCTCCAACTCCTTCAGCAACGCCTTCAGCCGTTCGCGGTCGTCGCTGCCCGACAGCTTGAAGGCGCGCGCGATCTCGCGCTTGCCGACCGGAGTCGCGCTGTCGCGGATGAAGGAGAGGACCGTGTCCTTATCGGGAAAGCTGCCGGAGCGGCGGGAGGTGTCGGTCAAGGGAATCCGTGCCGTGGAGAGTGGACCGCTTAAGTAAGCCCTGGGCGCGGCGAATCCAACCGCCGCGCCATGGCTCCGCCACAAAGGCGCGCCAGAACCGTGCCGGGCGTGGCGGGAGCGCATCCATGAGGGTGGTACGGAACGGGGTGGCGTTGGCGTTGGCCATTCCGGCGATTGCGGCCGGAGCCTACCTGCTGGCCTCTGCGGTGCTTTCCCGTCTCGCGGTGGAGGGGCGGCCGGCGGCGCGGGAGGGCGCGGAGGTCTTTGTCTGCACCAACGGCATCCACACCGATCTGGTGCTTCCCGCCGTCACGGACACCGTGGACTGGACCATCGACCTGCCGGACGGCGATTTTCCCGGCGCCGGTCCCCGGGCGAGCCATCGCTCCTTCGGATGGGGCGACCGCGCCTTTTATCTGGAAACCCGCCAATGGTCGGACCTGCGGTTCGCCACGGCCCTGTCCGCCCTATTCGGCCGCGGGCCGTCGGTGATGCATGTCTACGCGTTGCACAGCCCGGCGAGGAGCCCGGATTGCGGCGCGCTGGTGCTGGGCGAGGAACAGTACCATGCCCTGGCGGCCTTCGTGCGCGACAGCTTCCGCCGGGACGGAGCGGGGAGGGTGATGCCCCTGCCGGGCAGCGGCTACGGCGTGACCGACCTCTTCTACGAGGCGGTCGGCCATTACAGCCCGGTCGCGACCTGCAACGAATGGACCGGCAAGGCCCTGCGCGCCGCCGGAGTGACCGTGGGCGCTTGGACACCGTTCGAGGGCGGCGTCATGCGTTGGGTGCGGTAGGGGGTGAAGAGCGCGTTTTTTCCCCTCTCCCCTCCGGGGAGAGGGTTAGGGTGAGGGGGATGCGCTTGTGCCGAACGTAGTGACACGCGCAACCCCCTCACCGGCCCTGCGGGCCACCCTCTCCCCGGAGGGGAGAGGGTTAAGACAGCGTTGTCGATGTTTATGAAGTGAGGCGTCACGCCCGCTTGCGGGCGGCAGGCTTTTCCTCGTCCCCCGCGTCTTCCTTCTTGGCGGCCGCCTTTTTCGGAGCGGCCTTCTTCGCCGCGTCCTTCTTCGCCGGCTCCTTCTTGGTAGCGCTCGCCTTGGCCTTGGTCGCCTTCTCGGCCTTGGCGGGCGCCTCGGCACCGTTGGCCGCCGCCGGTTCGGCGTCCTTCGGAGCCTTGCCCTTCTTGGCGGCGTCCTTGGCGGCCTTGGCCTCCAGAAGCTCCAGCGCCTGCTCCAGCGTCACGCTGTCCGCTTCCGTGCCCTTGGGGATGGAGGCGTAGACGGAGCCGTGCTTGACGTAGGGACCGAAGCGGCCGGACCCGGTGGTCACCGGCTTGCCGGTCTTCGGGTGGTCGCCCAGCGTCTTGGCCGGGGCCGACGCCTTCTTGGCGGCGCCGGCCAGCAGATCGACCGCGCGGTTGATGCCGATGGTCAGCACGTCGTCGTCGGGCGTCAGCGACTTGTAGACGCTGCCGTGCTTCAGGTAGGGGCCGAAGCGGCCGATGCCGGCGCTGATGTCCTCGCCCGTCTCCGGGTGGTTGCCGATGCTGCGCGGCAGGGCGAGCAGCTTCAGCGCCGTGTCGAGATCAACGTCGGCGGCGGCCATGCCCTTGGGCAGCGAGACGCGCTTGGGTTTCGGAGCCTCGACCTTGACCTTCTTCTTGCCCTTGGTCTTCTTGCCGTCGACGGGGGCTTCCTCGACCACCGCCTCGGCCGGGGCGGCGGCCACCGGGGGCGGACCGAGCTGGATGTAGGCGCCGTAGGGACCGCGCCGCACGGTCACCGGCAGGCCGGTTTCGGGATCGTTGCCCAGCTCGCGCGGGCCTTCCTGCGCCTCGCCGTTCTCGTCGTTGGCAACGGCGAGCGGGCGGGTGTAGCGGCAGTCCGGGTAGCGCGAGCAGCCGATGAAGGCGCCCATCTTGCCGAGCTTCAGCCCCAGCCGGCCCTGGCTGCACACCGGGCAGACGCGCGGGTCGTGGCCCGGCGTGCCGTTGTCGGTGTTGGTCGGGAAGAAGTGCGGCCCCAGCTCCTCGTCCAGCGTGGTCAGCACCTGGGTGATCGTCAGATCCTTGGTCCCGTCCACCGCGACGTGGAAGGCGCGCCAGAAGTCGCGCAGCACGGTCTTCCAGTCGATCCGCCCGTCCGAAATCTCGTCGAGCTTGTTCTCCAGGTCCGCCGTGAAGTTGTACTCGACGTAGCGGTTGAAGAAGTTCTTCAGGAAGGCGGTGACCAGACGGCCGCGGTCCTCCGGGATGAAGCGCCGCTTGTCCAGCCGCACGTAGTTGCGGTCCTGGAGCACCTGGAGAATGGAGGCGTAGGTGGACGGGCGGCCGATGCCCAGCTCTTCCAGCTTCTTGACCAGGCTGGCCTCGGTGTAGCGGGGCGGCGGCTGGGTGAAATGCTGTTCCGGGCTGATGTCGCCGCGGGCGAGGGCGTCGCCCTGCTCCATGGCGGGCAGGCGGCGCTCCTGGTCGTCGTCGGCGGCGCCGTCGTCGCGGTCCTCCTGATAGACCTTGAGGAAGCCGTCGAACACGACGACCGAGCCGGTGGCGCGCAGCACGACGTCCTTGGACGGCGAGGCGATGTCCACCGCCACCTGATCCAGCACCGCGCTTTCCATCTGGCTGGCCAGCGTGCGCTTCCAGATCAGCTCGTACAGCCGCAGCTCGTCGCCTTCCAGGTAGGAGGAGACCTCCTCGGGGCGGCGGAACAGGTCGGTCGGGCGGATGGCCTCGTGGGCTTCCTGGGCGTTCTTGGCGGCGGTCTTGTAGACGCGCGGCTGCGCCGGCACGTAGCGCTCGCCCCAATGGGAGCCGATCAGGTTGCGGGCGCCCTCGATGGCCTCCTGCGACAGGCTGACGCCGTCGGTTCGCATGTAGGTGATGAGGCCGACCGTCTCGCCGCCGATGTCCACGCCCTCATAGAGCCGCTGCGCGGTGCGCATGGTGCGGGTGGCGCCGAAGCCCAGCTTGCGCGAGGCCTCCTGTTGCAGGGTCGAGGTGGTGAAGGGCGGGGAGGGGTTGCGGCGGCTCTGCTTGCGCTCCACCGTCGCGACCGAGAAGGACTGCGGGCTGATGCGCGCCACCGCGGCCTCCGCCGCCTCGCGGGCGGGCAGGGCGAACTTGTCGAGCCGCTTGCCGTCGAGCTGGGTGAGCTGGGCCGTGAAGGAGGCGCCGCCCGGCGTGGCGAAGCCCACCTCGATGGTCCAGTATTCCTGCGGCTTGAAGACCTCGATCTCCGACTCGCGCTCGCAGATCAGGCGCAGCGCCACCGACTGAACGCGGCCCGCCGAGCGCGAGCCCGGCAGCTTGCGCCACAGCACCGGCGACAGGGTGAAGCCGACCAGATAGTCGAGGGCGCGGCGCGCCAGATAGGCGTCCACCAGCTCCCGCGAGACGTCGCGCGGGGCCTCCAGCGCGGCCTGGACGGCGCTCTTGGTGATCTCGTTGAAGGTGATGCGCTGGACCTTGGAGTCGTCGATCAGCCGCTTTTCGCGCAGCAGCTCCGACAAATGCCAGGCGATGGCTTCCCCTTCGCGATCCGGGTCGGTGGCGAGATAGACGCGCTCGGCCCCTTTGACCGCCTTGGCGATCTCGTCGATGTGGCGCTTGGAGCGGTCGCCCAGCTCCCAGTCCATGGCGAAGTCCTCGTCCGGACGCACCGATCCGTCGCGCGCCGGAAGGTCGCGCACATGGCCGAAGCTGGCCACCACGGTGTAGTCCGAGCCAAGGTATTTGTTGATCGTTTTCGCCTTGGCCGGCGATTCGACGATGACGACGTTGCTGCCCGGCAAGAGTCCGCGCCCCTGAAAGTGCCTTTACCAAACGCTGGCGGTGCGGATCGGGATCAGATCAGGTTCACCTGGTTCCCCGGCTGGCGCTGGACACGGCCCGCAAGCTCAAGTTCCAGCACCACGGTCAACACCACCGGAGCGGACAATTGGCACCCGCGGACGAGTTCGTCAATGGCAACCGGTGTATGGCCGAGGTTTTCCAGGATGACGGCGCGCGCCGTTTCAAGATCCGCGTCGGACGGAACGGCGGGCCGGGATTGGGCGAACAGGTCGCCCTGGCGCTCCCGCAGGGTCGGTGGCGACAGGTTGTCCAGCGCCCGCAGCACGTCGTCCACACCCTCCACCAAGGCCGCCCCCTGACGCAGCAGATTGTTGGTGCCCTGGCAACGCGGATCGAGCGGCGAGCCGGGAACGGCCATCACCTCCCGCCCCTGTTCCAGCGCCATGCGCGCGGTGATGAGAGAGCCGGAGCGCAGCGCCGCCTCCACCACCAGAACCCCCAGCGACAGGCCGGAGATCAGGCGGTTGCGGCGCGGGAAATGGCGGGCTTGCGGCGTGGTGCCGACCGGGCTTTCCGCCAGGATCACACCCTGCTGCACTATGTCGCGGTAGAGAGTCTCGTTCTCCGGCGGGTAGACGACGTCGGCACCGCCCGCCACCACCGCCGCGGTTCCGCTGCCGAGCGCCCCGGCGTGGGCCGCCGTGTCGATCCCGCGCGCCAGCCCGGAGACGACCAGCAGCCCGGCCTCCCCCAGTTGCCGCGCCAGCCGTTCGGCGAATTTCTTGCCGTTCATCGAGGCGTTGCGCGCCCCGACCAGCGCCACCGCGCGCCGTTGCAGCAAATGCGGGTGGCCGAGGACCGACACCACCGGGGGCGCGTCGTCCAGCGCCGCCATCGGCTCGGGATAGTCGGGCTCGCAGGAGCAGAGCAGGCGGGCGCCGATGCGGTCGTTGGCGGCCAGTTCGCGGTCGATGTCCGCCTTCGGCGCGATGCGCAGCGGCTTGGTCCGCCCGCCGCGTTTGGCGAGGTCGGGCAGCGCCTCCAGCGCGGCGCCGGCGCTGCCGAACCGCTCCAGCAGGCGGTGAAAGGTGATGGGCCCGACATTCTCGGTTCGAATGAGTCGGAGCCAGTCGAACCGCTCGGTGGCGGACAGGGTTCGGTGCGGTTGCATCATGGCGCCATTCATACAACCGTCCGCGCGGCGCGATCAACACGCAAACGTGTGCGGCGGCCGGTGTCTCAGGGCTCCCGCGCGGTCGTCATTTGCGCCAGAAGCCAAAGAGTCCCTTCTTCTTCGGCGGGGCCTCCGGTTCGGGCTCCGGCTCCGGTTCGGGCTCCGGCTCGTCGCCGAAGGAGAAGGGATCGTCCTCGGCGTCAGCCTTTGCGGTTCCGGCCGGCTCGGCTTCGGCCTTGGGCTCGTCCGGCTCGTCGTCGCTGTCGAAGGAGAACGGGTCCTCGTCCGGTTCCGCATCCGTCTTGGCGGGAGCGTCCTCGGCCGTTTCCTCCGTTTCGTCATCGTCGAAACTGAAGGGATCGTCACCGTCGTCGTCAGCGCTGTCGGCCGAGTCGGTTGTTTCGTCTTCGGCCGTCTCCTCCGCGTCGTCGGTGTCGAAGCTGAAGGGATCGCTGCCGTCCTCATCCTCGTCATCATCGAAGTTGAAGGCGTTGGCGTCATCGCCGCCCGCATCGTCGTCCTTGGTCTCGTCGTCATCGTCGTCGAAACTGAAAGCGGAGAAATCCGAGGACTCCTCCTCCTCCTCGTCGCCACCGCCGAGTGCCGCAGTGGCAACGGCGACCGCGCTCGCCGCACTCTGGCCGCGGCGCATCTCCGTCTTGAAGCGTTCAAGCTCCTCGCGGAAGCGGTCCTCGGCCTCGCTCCAGCGCTGGCGCTCCTGGTCGAGGGTGGCGAGCAACTCCTCTTCCCGCGCACGGGCGGCGGCGCGCTCCGTGTCGAGCGCCTGGATCAGCTCCTCCTGGCGTTGGAGAAGCGACTCGTGCCGCGTCTCCATGCCGTCGATCACCTCGCGCACATACTGCTCGAAGGCGCGGAACTGGAGCGCCAGAACATCCTCGTCGGCGCTGGGCGCGGCCGCGCTGGCCGCCGCCTTCGCGGCCTTGGTCGCCTTGGCCGTCCGCGTCCCGCCGGGGGCCGGCGGGGAGGGAGCGACGGCGGTCGGCGGCGTGCGCGGACCGCCGGAGGTGGCGCCGTCACCCCCCAGCCAGCGCGACACCAGGATGTAGGAGACTTGCAACTCCTCCGCGATGCGGCGGTAGCTCCAACCCTGGGCGCGCAGCCGTTCGGCCATGCGCTGGCGGTCCGGCTCCTCGCTGGGCGACGCCGGGCGCGTGGGCAGGGAGGATGTCGGGCCGATCCCCTCGGTCGGGGTCGCGACGACGATCACATCCTTCAGTTTCTGGTCGGCCATCGGGTCTCCGCCGTCCTGCGCGCAGGGCGTTCCTTACCGCGATGTTGGCCGCTTTCGGGGCGTGCTGTCGATCCGGGACGGGTCCCGGTTGAAGCAGTCTGGACGGGAAACCCGCCGGACCGGGCCAATTCGCGCCGGCCCGGCCCGGTCAGGTCAGGTCCTGGATGTGCTCGACATAGTCGGACAGGGCGACGATCCCCTGTTCGGTCAGTTCGATGAAGACGCGGCGGCCGTCCTTCTCGTCGGCGATCCGGCGCACCAGACCGCGATCGTGCAGTTCGGTGATCCGCCGCAGCGCCGTGGTCTGGGCCACGCCGGAGGCCATGCACAGCGACGACACGGAAATCCGCCGCCCGCGCAGGTGGTTGGCCATCAGATCGAGCAGCATGTCCCAGCAGGGGTCCTCGAACAGCCCCTTCGGAAAATACTTGTCGCGGGCGACGCGGGATTGCTGGAGCGTCCTCAAAACCGCCAGCCGCCGGTTTTCCCCCGCCGCGGCAGGGGGCGGGGGCGGAGCGGCCTGCGCGGTGACCCTTGCCGGCGCGGCCGCCTCAGGCTGGTTCTCCCGCAGCGCCTTCACCGCTTCGATGAGGGCGAGGCCGTGGCGGTAGGCGTCCTCCAGCGCGCCATGCAACGCGCCGTTGCCGGCGTGCGCAGGCGGGGCGGGCAGCGGCGCCGCCGCCTGATGGGCGGCCAGGGCGCGGGCGAGCGCGCCGTGAAGCTGGCTGCCGTCCTGCGGATCGCTGACGAAGTCCGCCGCGCGCAGATGCATGGCGCGGACGACGTCCGCCGCCGTGGCGTCGGGTGCTACGACGATGACCTGGAGATGCCGCTGCACGCTCTTGCGCATCCGCTCGACCAGAGCCAGCCCGTCGAAATGGGGCAGGGCCAACTCGACCGCCACGATGCCGATGCTGCCGTCCGCTTCCAGCGTGTCGAGCGCCGCGATGGGGTCGTGGGTCACGTGGATGCGGTGGCCGTTGCGTTCGAAGGCGTCGTGCATGCCGATTCCCAGCGCGCGGTCGGCGCAGGCGATCAGAATGGACGTCGCCGAAACATGAAGGCCGGCGCTGGTCTGAACCGGGCGCACCGGCCACGCCAAGGGTCGCTCCAACTCGATCCGCATCGAAGCCCTTCCCCCGTTGGGTGCATGGAATGCTGTGCATAAGGATTACCACGCAAAGCAAACCATCATGGATGCAATCATGGTCCAAAACAGAGCGATCGATAAATGTCGCAAAATTCCGCAAAAATTCGATGGATTAGGCGAAACGGCATAATTCGACGGACTTGTGTCGCCGACTGTTCTTGATTTGATAAGTAAATCCCAGTGGAATGCCCTTCCCGGTTGCGATGCGGTGGGTGGGTGTGCGCGTCCGGCGGGGTCGGGCCGGAGCGGAGCCATGTCGCCGGGGTCTTCTCCAGACTGGACCCGTCTTGGAAACGGCGGCGCACGCGATGCGCGTAAGGTGGCCGCACCCCTTGCCGGCACCGGACCCATGCGCCTGACCCTGACGACCAAGATCATTTTGCTGCTGCAGGTGGCGCTCTGTTTCGCGCTGCTCTCCACCGCCGCGCTCTCCTATCTGAAGATGGAGCGCATGGTGGAGGACACCGTGGCGTCCCGCTTCACCGTCGCCCTGCGCGGGCTGGCCGGGGAGGTCGAGGGCGCGGTCAGCCTCGGCGTGTCCATCACCGCCCTGCGCAATCTCGACGCGCTGATCCAGCGCGCGATGGTGCGGGACGACCGGATCACCGGTCTGGTCCTGTTCACCGACACGGGCGAGGTGCTGGCGGCGGCGGGCCGGGGGGCGGGGCACGGTGGCCCGGTGGGCGCGATCCCCGCCGGCTGGAAGGCGGCCTTCGCCCGCGACGGCAAGTCCGACCGGGTGGCGGCCGTCGCCGACGGCGACAGCCAGGCGCTTCTGCTCGGCATCCGCAACGCCTTCGGCGGCGTGGCCGGCGGCGTCGCCCTGACCTATTCGCTGGGCGAGGTGCAGGCGGGCATCCGCGGCACCATTCCCGACCTGCTGCTGTCCGGCGGCATCAATCTGCTGACCGGGCTGTTGATCACCATGGTCGCGGTCTGGCTGCTGCTGCGTCCGATCCAGCGGCGGCTGCGCGAGATGACCGTCAGCATCAACATGCTGGGCATGGGCGAGCCGCCCAAGCTGACCCCGGAGCTGGCGGCCTTCGCCCCCGGCCTGAAGGATTTCGCCGACCGCATCCTGGAACAGCAGCAGCACGGTGCGGAGGAGGACCCTCCCCAGCCCGCCGGTCCGGCGGCGGAGGCCGCGCGCCCGGCGGGAGTCGCGCCATGAAGCTGTCCTTCATACGCCGCCTGAACTGGATGCTGACGGGCGTCGTGTCCGTCCTGATGCTGGTCAGCCTCGCCGTCCAGACCAACCACGTCAACACGCTGTTCCGCCCGCTGATCGAGCCGGAACTGGCCCGCAAGGCCGAGGTCGTCGGGTCCTATGTGGTGGCGCAGATCGACCGCGCGGTGGCGCTCGGCTTCGAGCTGGACAAGCTGGTCGGAGTGGACGAGCTGTTGTCCGACGCGCTGGCCGCCAACCCGGACGTCAAGTATCTGGCGCTGGAGATCGACGGGCGCCTCCACGCCTTCTCGGGAACCGAGGAGGCGCGGGCGGGCAGCCGCCTGACCGTCGCCGACACCCCGCCGGAGGGCGAGTCCCCGCAATTCCTCGACACCGTCCTGCCGCTGGAGGGCAACGAGGCGGCGCGGCTGCATGTCGGCGTCGATTCCGGCTATGTCCGCTCGGCCATGAACGAGGTGGTGTTCGACCTCGGCTCCGTGCTGATCGTCGCCATCCTGCTCAACATCGAGATCCTGCTGCTGGTCGTCGGCTCCTCCGTCGCCGCACCGCTGCGCCGGGTGACGGCGGTGATGAAGCAGGCCGCCGACGGGCATCTCGGCGTGCGCGTCGCCCTGCGCAACCGCGACGAGGTGGGCGAGCTGTCGCGCGCCGTCGACTGGGCGCTGGACAGCGTGCAGCACAAGGCCGACATGACCGCCTCCGAGCAGGCGATGACCAAGATCGGTATGATGCAGCGGGTGGTCGAGCTGCGCTTCGCCATCTTCGTCTTCTCCCTGGCGGAGGAGCTGACCCGCACCTTCCTGTCCGTCTACATCAAGCAGCTGTTCGAGCCGGTGCCCGGCCTGTCGATGGAGATGGTCATCGGCGCGCCCATCGCGCTGTTCATGCTGCTCTGGGCGGTCAGCCAGCCGATCGCCGGCAGCGTGTCGGAACGGCGCGGGCGGCGGGCCGTGTTCCTGGGCGGGGCGCTGCTGTCCTTCGTCGGCCTCGTCGGCTCCGGCCTCGCCACCGACCTCATCCAGCTCATCGTCGCGCGCTGCCTGACCGCCGTCGGCTACGCCAGCGTCTTCATCGCCGCGCAGGGCTTCGTCATCGACGCCACCGACCCCAAGCAGCGCGCCCAGGCCATCGCCATGTACGCCGGCGGCATCCTCAGCGCCGGCGTCTGCGGCCCGGCCATCGGCGGCGTGATCGCCGGGCAGGTGGGCTTCCGCACGACCTTCCTGATCTCCGCCGGGCTGGCGCTGCTGGCCGCCTTCATGGCGTGGCAGGTGCTGCCGCGGGTGCGCGCGGCCCAGGCGAAATCCAGCCGCGGCCTGCGTCTGGCCGACGCCGTGCTGTGCCTGCGCAACCCGCGCTTCGTCGGGCTGGCCGTCTTCAGCGCGGTTCCGGCGAAGCTGGGGCTGACGGCGCTGCTGTTCTTCCTGCTGCCGCTGGCGCTGGACGACCAGGGGGTCAGCCAGTCCTGGATCGGCCGCGTGCTGCTGCTCTACTGGCTGCTGATGATCGTGGTGTCTCCGATGGCGGCGAAGCTGTCGGACCGCTCGGGCCAGCGCATCGGCTTCCTGGTGGCGGGCGGGCTGGTCGCCGCCGGAGCCGCCTGGGTGCTGTCGATGCCGGGTTCGCTCGGCACGGCGCTGGCCGGGGTCGCCCTGCTGGGGGTGGCGCATGCCATGCTTGGCGCGCCGCAGCTCGCCATGCTCGCCGACGTCTGCGTCAAGGAGCGGGCGGCGCTGGGCGAGACCACGGTGATCGGCATGTTCCGCCTGATCGAGCGGCTGGGTTCGGTCATCGCTCCCTTCCTGGCCGGGCTGTTCCTGGCCCATTACGGCTACGCCGGGGCGCTGAAGGGCATCGGCGCGGTGCTGGCGGCCTGCGTCGCCGTGCAGCTTCTGCTGAGCACCCTGTTCCGCCCGCGTCCGCCCGCCGCCGACCTTCCGCAGAGGACCCCCGCATGAGCCTGTCCCGCCGCACCGTCCTGACGGCCGCCCTGAGCGCCGGAACTCTGCTGGCCGGGGCCGCACCATCCTTCGCGCAGCCGTCCTTCGGTCCGGCGGCCCGGACCTTCACCGCCGCCAAGCCGGCGCGCATCGTCGTGCTGACCCCGCGCAAGGACGTCGGCGACGTGCTGGGCCTGCGCGACTTCATCGCGTCGAGCGGCCTGTCCGCCACGGTGGAGGTGCGCGAGGTGCCGCAGGCCTCCGCCATGCCGGCGCTGCTGCCGGAGATCCGGGCCTCCAAGCCCGATCTGGTGGTGACGGTCTTCACGCCGCTGACCCTGGGAGCGGTCGGGCGCTACGACGATCCGGACCCGTCGCGCTTCCTGACCGACGTGCCGGTGGTCTTCACCTCGGTCACCGACCCGGTGGCCTCGCGGGTCGTGCGCGCGCTGGACCGTCCGGGGCGCGCGGTCACCGGCACGAGGCACATCGCGCCGGCCGCGGTGCAGATGAAGACCATGCTGTCCTACCGGCGCTGGAAGAAGATCGCCGCGGTCTACAACCCGGCCGAGGACAACATGGTCGTCGCCGTGCGCGACCTGAAGGAGGAGGCCGCCCGCCAGGGGGTGGAGATCCACGACGCGGCGCTGCCGCGCGACGCCTCCGGCGCGCCGGTCGCCGCCGCCATCCCCGACCTGATCGCCGACGCGGCGCGCGCCGGGGCGGAGCTGGTCTACATCGGGCCGGACACGCTGGTCGCCTCCAACAACAACGCGGTGGTGGCCGAGCAGGCGCTGGCCCACCGGCTGGCCACCTTCTGCTCCACCGAGCTGCCAATCCGCCGGGCCAACCTGCTGATGGGGCTGGTCAGCCCGGCCGTCAACGTCGGGCGCTTCGCCGGGCTGAAGGCGGTGGAGATCCTGACCGGAGCCAAGCCCGCCGACACCATTCCGGTGGAGACGCTGAACCGCTTCTCCCTGCTGCTGCGCATCGGGGCGGCCAAGCAACTGGACCTCTACCCGCCGATGCGCCTGCTCAACATCGCCGAAATCGTCCAGGACGCCTGACATGACGGTCCTCTTATCCCCCGAACAGACGGTCCACACGGGCATGCTGCGCGTCCGGCGCGGCGAGCCGGTCTGCGTTCCCTACCGCATCCGCTTCCTCGGCCCCGCCGACCTGCCGGCGCTGGAGGCGTTCCGCGGCTACATCTTCGGGCAGTTGCCGGACATCGACGCCTATTTCCCCGAAACGCCGGAGTTCGCCGGTCTGCATCTGGGTGAGCGCGGCGTGACCCTGGGGCTGGAGGCCGAGGGGCGGCTGATCGGCTGCGCCATCCTGGGGCTGCCGCAGCCGGGCATGCCGGCCTTCGTGGACGACCTGCCGGGCGCGCGCCCCGCCGTCACCGCCACCGCCCACATGGCGAGCTGCATGGTCCATCCGGACTTCCGCGGCAACGGGCTGCAACGGCTGCTGGTGACTCTGCGCACGCTCCACGCGCTCGGGGCCGGGCGCCCGCACCTGTTCTCGCGCGTCGCCCTGTCCAACCCGCGCAGCTTGGCGAACCTGCTGGCCGGCGGCTTCCTGGTGCGCCGGGTGCTGGTCATGCACGCCAGCGGCCGGCTGCGCTACCTGCTGCACCGCGACCTGGGGGCGGCGCCGCCCGCCTGGGTGCCGGGCAGCGAGCGCGTTTTCGCGGTGCCCGAGCTGGACGAGCAGAGGGCGGTGATCGAGGCCGGCTGGATCGGGCGGTCGGTGGAGCTGGACGGTCCCGTGCCGCTGGTCACCTACGCGCGCCCGCAGGAGCCGGTGCAGGCCGTACCCCAGGACGCCGAGCTGGAGGCCACGCCGTGAGTGCCCTGCGCAAGATTGCGGTCGTCGTCGACCCCTATTCCACCGGCATCCTTCTGGCGCCGCGCCTGCGCGCGCGGGGCTACGACGTGGTCGCGGTGCAGAGCCGCCCGGACCTCGCCCTGTCGCTGCTGCGCAGCTATCAGCCCAACGACTTCGCGGCGCACATCCTCCATGACGGCGACCTCGACGCGCTGGCGAGGACGTTGCGCCCGCTGGCCCCGGCCTTCATCCTGCCGGGCAACGAGTCCGCGGTGGAGCTGACCGACGCGCTGGGCGCCCTTCTCGGCACGCCGGGCAACAGCCCGAAGCTGACCGCCGCGCGCCGCAACAAGTTCATGATGATCGAGCGGCTGGCCGCCGCCGGCCTGCTGACCGCCCGCCAGACCATGGCGACCGGCGCCGCGGAGGCGGTGGAGTGGGCGGCACAGGCGGGCTGGCCCGTGGTGGCGAAGCCGATGGCCAGCGCCTCCACCGACCATGTCTATTTCTGCGACACCCCCGCGCAGCTCCGCGCCGCCGTGGACGCCATCCTGGGCAGCCGCGACTTCTGCGGTTCGGCCAACGAGCGGGTGCTGGTGCAGACCTACCTCGACGGGCTCGAATACGTCGTCAACACGGTCAGCCGCGGCGGGCGCCACTATGTCTGCGACGTCCTGCTGTCGGCCAAGCGGGCGCTGAACGGGTCGCCCTTCGTCTACGACTATTACCGTCTGCTGCCGCCGGAGGAGCCGGTGGCGCAGGCGCTGATGGCCTACATCCGCCGGGTGCTCGACGCGCTGGAGATCACCGACGGCGCCGGCCATGCCGAGGTGCGGATGACCGCGCGCGGACCGGCGCTGGTGGAGATCGCGGCGCGCGCCATGGGGCCGGCCGGCTCGACCACCGGCATCGCGGCGGGCACCGGGCACGATCAGGTCGATCTGCTGGTCGACGCCTTCGACGGGGCGGCGGCGGTCGGGCCGCTGCTCGACGGCCATTACCGGTTCCAGGCCGACGCGATGGTCCTTTACCTGCCGGTTCTGGTGTCGGGCCGGGTGGCGGCGCTGCCGGACCTTTCCGTCCTCGACGGGATGGCGAGCGTGCGCGGCTACGGCCTCGTGCCGCGGGTCGGGGACGATGTGGTGCCGACCCTCGATCTGACTCAGGTGCTGGCGAAGGTCTATCTGGCGCATCCGGACCGCGCCGTGTTCGAGCGCGACTGGGCCGCCATCCGCTCCCTGGAGGACCGCCTCCAGCCGACCGTCGCGTAGCGTCGGAACGGACGGGCGGCGATGGCGCATGTCCCTTACGAGCAGCGCTGGGCCGCGGCCCGCAAGCGCTTCGAGGCCGCCACGGCGAAGCACCGGCCTAAGGACGCCAAGGCGGTCGCCGCCGCGCTGAACGGCGACGCCGCGCTGGTCAAGGCGTTGAAGGCCGGCGACGCCGTCCACCGCGCCGCCACGGCCGGCGATGAGGCCGTGAGGGCTCTCGTCGCCGTGGGGAAGGACGCCGCGAAGGCGCGCAAAGCCTATCTGGCCACGCTCGGCAAGGCCCTGGACGAGGATACGGCAAGCCGTGGCGACAAGGCTGCGGCGGCGGTCTGCGAACGGGCGATGAAGGCCCTTGTCAAGGAGGTCGCCGAACTGGAGGCGGACATCGGCGCGGACGCCGACCGCTTCAAGGCGCAGGCCGCCCAGGCCGAGAAGGACGCCGCCTCGTCGGAGCGGGCGCAGAAGCGATGGGAGGCCAACATCAACGGCGCGCTCGCCCGCGCCGCCGCCGGGGTCGCCAAGGTGCGCGCCAAGCCGACGCCGGACACCTACAACGAGCTGTTCCCGGCGCTGGCCCGCGATCTCGCCGCCCAGCTCGCCGCGGCGAAGGCGCTGGACGGGCTGCGCGCCGATCCCGACTTCTACCGTCGCAAGCTCGCCCCGTGGGCCGGGCAGGGCGGCGACGGGCCGCCGATGCGCGTGCCGCCCGACTACACCGCCCGCCAGATCACCGACCTCATCAAGGAGTTCGCCACCGTCTGCAAGGGCGTGGTGCAGCTGGTGGGCGGTCGCTGAAGCGGGGCGGGGGGCGAAGCCGCCGTTTTGGACCCATTCGGTTCCGGTCGCGGCGGGAGAGGAGCAATCGCCGATTCCGAGGGGCGCGCCCGCCTCCTACCATGCGGACCGATAGGGTGAATGCTTGGTTAAGCGGAGGAGGTGAGACATGGGTGGTCCCCTGAAGCGGATCGACATCCCGGACATCCTGACCCAGAAGGATTGGGACAAGAAGAAGGGCGCCATCGCCAAGATCGCCGGCAAGACCGGCATCGGCGACGCGATGAAGGCGGTGGACAAGGCGCACGGCGCCATCAATTGGAAGACGCTGAGCGTGTCGGTGAACGCCCCCAGCAACGCCACGCTGGACGACCTCAACTCGCTGCTGGACGAGGCGCGGGCGGAGTACAAGCGCTCGGTCGAGCCGCTGCGCACCCAGCTCCAGAAGCTCCGCGATCTGGCCGAGGCGACGGCGAAGAAGTTCAAAGCGAACAAGCTGATCCCGAAGGATTCCACCGCCCACGCGGAGAAGGTCGCCAAGGCCGCCGACCAGCTCTTCGTCGCCTTCAACCAGTCCTCGCTCGGCGACAAGATCGTCGATGACTACGAGGGCATGAAGGACGCCATCGAGAAGGCCGACAAGGTGCGCGCCAAGGGGCGGGAGATCCTGGAAAAATACATGCTGTCCCTGGCGAAGAAGCTGAAGACGGCGAAGACGGTGGGCGATTACCAGGACCTGTGGAAGGAGGACATCCGCGGCGTCGGCACCCAGTTGCCGAAGATGCCCGAGCTGAAGGCCTTCCTGAAGGACTGGCGCAACATCTCCTCCCAGGACGGCATCCCGGAGACCGACGAGGATGTGAAGAGCCGCTGCAAGGAGGTGATGGCCGTGCTGGCCCGCATGGACAAGCAGATGAAGGCCATGGCCTGACCGCGTTCAGCGTCATCACCCATCGGGTGCGTTGTGTCGGAGCGTCCAGAGGTTCGCCTGTGTTCGGGCGGTTCCGGGCGCTCTGCCCATTAGCGAACGCTGTTGAAATCGCCACGTTCGGTGGTCAGCGCCAAGTATGGGCCTCATCCTCGATTGAGAGGTTAAAACCACATTTTCTATAGGATTTACGATTGATGAAGCTTGCTGTGAATTTGTGAGTCGTTGTTGCGCCGATGGCCGATTATACTTCGCAGCGTGGCCGGTTTCGGTTTCATGGGGTTTCGGCTTTAAATGCCTGGGTGCATCGGTATTTCCGCAACGACCGTTTTGCGATACCTCTCATGATGGGATCGGCTGGGCGTCATTCGACCTGCGGGTCGGGCCGCGGCCTGTGCCATGCGCCTGCCGAAGGAACTGTGTCCCGGTGCCTCTGCCGCCTGCCGTCATGCCGTCCGTAACCGCCATTTTTGCTTGTGGCGCCCGACGGCTGGGCGCGGTTCTGCTTCTCGCTCTTCTTTGCACCGTTCTGGCCAGCGGTCCGGCTCTGGCCACGGTCCTGCCGCAGGCGGAGCGCGGCGTGCTCGACCTGCGCGGCTGGTACGCCGACCTCGACGGGCCGGTGTCGCTGGACGGTGAATGGCTGGTGTCCTGGGACCGTCTGGCCGGGGAGGAAAGCCTGAATCCCCTGCCGGAGCCGGATGGGTCGCTCTGGACGCTTTTCACCCTGCCGGCGATCTGGAACGGGGTGGAGCGCCCGGACGGCCGGGAGATGGGCGGGTTTGGCGCCGCCACCTTCCGCCTGAAGATCCTGCTGCCGCCGGGAATGCCACCGCTGACGCTGAAGATGCCGCCGGTCAATTCGGCCATGCGGGTGTGGGTGGACGGCCGCTCGGTCGCCGGCGCCGGAGTGCCGGCCCTGGCCGCCGCGCAGGAGCGGTCCTCCTCCGTTTCCCGCTTCGTCACGTTGCACGGCGGGCAGCGGGTGATCGAGTTGGCGGTGGAGGTCTCCAACCACTTCCATTTCGAGGGCGGAATCGGGCGCACGATCTATCTCGACGCCAACGGCGGGCTGTCGCGTCTGTGGCAGCGGCAGTTGATGACCAACGCCGGGGCGTTGATGTCGCTGTCGCTGATGGCGCTGTTCATCGGCGCCTTCCTGCGCCGGCGCCTCTCGGCGGCCCCGCTGTTCCTGGTCATGCTGCTGGCCGCCTGCGCCATGCGGCTGATGTGCACCAGCGAACTGCTGCGCGTCTTCTTCCCCGGCGTGTCGGAGGTCTGGGCCTACCGGCTGGAATATCTGCCGATCTACATGTTCTACCCGATCTACTTCCACCTGTTGCGCGAGCTGTTTCCCGGTTGCCTGCACCGCGGGGTCGGGCGCGCCATGATGGCGGTCGCGGTGCCGGGCATGTTCCTGGTTCTGGTGACCGAGCCGGCGCAGTTCACCCGGCTGCGCGACGTGGCGAGCCTGCTGCTGGTGCTGTCGGCCCTGTATTTCGCGTGGCGCCTCGCCGTGGCCGCCCTGCGCCGCCATTCCGGCGCGCTCCTGCTGGGGGCGGGCGCGCTGGCCTTCCTGGGGTCGGTGGTGCACGACGCGCTGATGTACGCGCATTTCTTCGAGAGCATCGACCTCGTTCCCTACGGCGCGCTGCTGTTCCTGTTCAGCCACGCGCTGGTGCTGGGGCGGCGGGTGGAGACGGCCTTCCTCAACGAGCGCCGGCTGTCCCAGGAGCTGGCCGCGCTCAACGAGGGGCTGGAGCGCCAGATCGCCGAGCGCACCCGCGCCCTGTCGGACAAGTCCGCGACGCTGGAACGCTTCCTCGCCAACCTCAGCCACGAGGTCCGGACCCCGCTGAACGCCATTCTCGGCATGGTGCGGGTGATCCGCCGCGAGGGGCCGACCGACCGGATGGACGAGCGGTTGCGCGTCGCGGACGGGGCGGGGCGGCACCTCGTCTCGATGCTCGACACCATTCTCGATCTGTCGCGGCTGGAAGCGGGCCGGATGGAGCTTCATCCCCAGCCCACCGACGTGGTGGCGCTGGTCGAGGACGCCGTGGCGCTGATGCGGGCGGGCGCCGAGGAAAAGGGGCTCGCCCTGTCCCTGACGGTCAGCGGCCTGGGGGTGGCGCGCTTTTGGATCGATCCACTGCGCCTGCGCCAGATCGTTCTGAACCTGCTGAGCAACGCCGTGAAATTCACCGAACGCGGCGGGGTGGAGGTGACGCTGACCACCAGCCATGCGCCACCGGACGCGGCCAGCGGGACGGTCGTCCTGTGCCTGACCGTGGCGGACAGCGGTCCCGGCGTGCCGCGGGCGGCGCAGGCCATCATCTTCGAGCCCTTCCATCGTTTGGAGGGAAGCCGGCTGGAAGGCAACCGCCGCGAAGGCGCCGGGCTGGGGCTCGCCATCGTCGACGGGCTCGTCCGGCTGATGGGCGGCACGGTCTGCCTGGAGGGGCGGCCGGGTGGCGGCTCCCTCTTCACGGTCTCGCTGCCGACCCGCCCGTTGCCGGTCGCCGATCCGTCACCGGACCGCGCCGCTCCCATGCCCGTTCCGGGAAGCCTGGACATCCTGGTGGTGGAGGACGCGCCGGAGAACCAGGCCATCCTGCGCGAGTACCTGGCGCCGGGCGGCCATCGCGCCGTCTATGTGGAGAGCGGCGAGGCGGCCTTGGCGGTGCTGGCGACCAGGACCGTGGACGTCGTCCTGCTCGACATGCGGCTGCCGGGGATCGACGGGGTGGAGGTGACGCGGCGCATCCGCGCGTTGCCGGATGCGGAGCGCGCGCTGGTGCCGGTGATCGCGGTGACCGCCAACAGCTCTCCGGAGGACCGCGCGGACTATCTGGACGCCGGCGTGGACGAGGTGGTGGCGAAGCCGGTGGACCCCGACGCGCTCCAGGACGCGCTCGCCCGTCACGCGCCGTCGGGCTCCGGCGCGCCCGCTCCGTCCGTGACGGTCCAGCGGGCGCCGTTCACGGCGGGGCCGGTTGCCGGCGGGCTGTCCAGCGCCGATCGGACCCGGCTGATGGACCGCTTCGCCCAGGCCTGCCGAGAGGTCCTGGCGGTCCTCGACGACGCGGACTCGCCGCCCCGGCGCGTTGTCGATGCGGCCCACCGCATGAAGGGCAGTGGCGGCACCTATGGCTTTCCGGAGGTGAGCGCCGCGGCGCGGGCACTGGAGCGGACGGCGCAGGCCGTCGAAAGCGGGGGCGGGGGGACCGCTTCCATGCAAGGGGACGCGGCGGCGCTGCGGGACCGGCTTCACGCCGCCCTGCGCGCCATCGAAAAGGGGGAGGCGGGGCTGACATGACGGCGATGAGAGTTGACGCGACCGGAGTTGTCGCAACGGGGACGGCAGCGGTGGGCAGGGCATCATGAGCGTCGGATCGGAGCTGGTCGGGCGGACCGTGCTGGTGGTCGAGGACTCCCCGGAAACACAGGATTTGATCGCGACCTACCTGGAGCATCAGGGGCTGCGGGTGCTGCGGGCCGCGAACGGGGCGGAACTGACCGCGCGCGTCGCGCAGGACCGGCCCGACCTGGTGCTGCTGGACATCAATCTGCCGGATTGCGACGGGCTGGCCCTGGCCGAGCGGCTGAGGCTGGGGGAGACCGTTCCGCTGATCTTCGTGACCGGGCGCGACAGCCCGACCGACCGCATCGCCGGTTTGTCCCACGGCGGCGACTATGTGACCAAGCCGGTCGATCTGCTCGAACTGCTGATCCGCATCCGCAACCTGCTGCGCCGCTCCGGGGCGTCCGCCGTTCCGCCCGCATCCGCGGAGGCGGCGGCGGGGCCGGCGCCCGACGCGCCGTTGACCTTCCGGGGATGGCGTCTGGATCTGGTGCGCCGCGCGCTGTTCCGTCCCGACGGTTCCTACCTCGCCTTGACGACGGGGGAGTTCAACATTCTGGCGGCGCTGGCGGCGATGCGGCCCAACCCGGTCAGCCGCGAATATCTTCTGGACGTGATCAGCAACCGCGACCCGCGTTCCATCAGCGAGCATACGGTGGATACGCTGATCACCCGGCTGCGCCGCAAGATGCGGCTGGACGACGGCACGTCCTCGCCGATCGTTACCGTCCGTGGGGTCGGCTATGCACTGGAATCCGACGAATCTTGACGATAATGATTAATATGCAATAATAAACCGCACATTACTCCGACAGAAAAGTATCAACGGCCGTTGATACGCGTTCGAACGGGGTAATGCTATACATCACCCAACGAATGATTGACGGTTCCAAGCGGGGTACCTGGAGGTGGCGGATCGTTCCGCCGCATCGGGGCGCCGCGCCGGGCCTGACACCGCCGCCGGTCAACCGGCGCGCGATCTGATGCGGGTGAGAGCGGCATGCAACGGTCCCTGGTTTCGCGTTCGGCGGAGCGTCTCGCGCTGACGGGTCACATGGCCGCCGGTCAAACGGCAGCCGGCCAAACGGCGGCGGGCTACTCGGCACCGGCGTACTCGGCGGCGGCGCCTTCCATTTTGATCATCGGCAACGACAGCGCGGCCATCGCCGGTATCCGCGATTGCGCCCTGCGGCTCGGCCACCGGGTTCAGGACACGCGGGACGTCATCTCCGCGCTGGGCCTGCTCGATGTGGACCGCAGCGTCGGCGTGGTGTTCGTGGACGGCGGGTCGCCCTGGTTCGACGGTCTGGCGCTGATGGAACGGCTGCACCGCACCCACCGCGGCCTTGCCTGCATCCTCTTCGCCCGCAATCCGGAGGCCGACGACGTGGTGCGCGCCCTGCGGCTGGAAGCGGCCGACGTGGTGACCGACCCGGAGGACGAGGCGCAGATCGAGCGTGCGCTGGCCCGTGTCCTCGACGGTGAGGAGACGGGTGCATCGCCCGCTCCGGAATTCCCGGCGGCCATGGACAGCCGCGACGACGCGCTGGAGCAGGCCTACCGCCACGGGCTGGCGCTGGTCGAAACGGTGCGGGCCTTGCGCGGGGAAGCCGCGGCGGCCCGCATGATGCCCTTCGTCGCCGCCCATCGCACGGCCGCCGCGCCCGCGGCGTCCCCCACGGTCATCGCGGCCGCGGCTCCGCCCGTTTGCGACCCGGCGGCGGACGGCGGCGCGCCGGACAGCCTGGGCATTCTGACGGCGATCCGGCGCAAGCGCGCCGCCCGCGAGAAGTTCTTTCCCAAGGGGCTGTTCGAGGACCCCTGCTGGGACATGCTGCTGGACCTGATGATCAACCATCTCCAGGGGCGGCGGATTTCCGTGTCGTCGCTGTGCATCGCGTCCGGCGTCGCCCAGACCACGGCGCTGCGCCGCATCAGCGACCTGCACGACCGCGGGCTGGTCCGGCGCATCGCCGACGACAAGGACGGCCGCCGCGTCTTCATCGAACTGACCGAAGAGGGCGTCGCCGCCATGGAGCGTTACGTGGAGACGGTCGGTCCGCTGGGCTGATCGCCCTCCGCTTCCGCCTCCGCCTGACGGGAGCAGTCCGGCCAGGGACAGGCGCAGGAGGGGAAACGGCAGTCGTCGCCGTTCACGTCCCCGGCCTGCACGGCGATCTTGTAGCGCAGGCCGTGGGCCGACGGCGTGTCGATCAGGCCGCAGGCCTCGTAGACCTCGACATTGACGCGGGCCGATTGCAGGGCAACCCGCGCGATCTGTTTGGGATCCTTCATCATCGGCGTCTCGGCCTCGCTTCCGCTGCGTCGTCGGGTCTTTCAACGCATGGTCCGCGCCGTTGTGCCAGGGCGTATCGGAAGGACTTCCTTTGGCACGCCCACGGCACCCTTACGGTTCGCGCCACATCGACCGATAGGCGTCCTCCAGCGACCGGGCAAAGGCCGGCGCGTCGCACAAAGGCGATTGGCGCAGACGCTCCCGCAGGCCGATGCGCAGGGCGGCCAGGGTCTCCGGGTCGCCGGCCAGAGCGGCGGTCTTGGCGACGTAGTCCCCCAGGTCGTCCGCCACCAATTGCTCTGCGAGGCCCAGCGTCTCCAGGAAGCTGACCCCGATCCGCCCCGCCCAGCGGTCACCGCGCAGGGTCACCACCGGCACGCCCATCCACAGGCTCTCGGCCGTCGTCGTGCCGCCGCCGAAGGGGGTGGGGGATAGCGCGAGGTCGATGCGGTTGTGGCTGTTGAGATAGTCCGCCCGCGGCGTTTTCCCTTCCATGCGCAGGCGGTTCGGCGCGATGCCGTGCGCGGCGAACTGGTCGCGCAACACCTGCCGCACGCCGTAATCGGCGAACTCCCGTGATTTCAGCAGCAGGCGGGCTTGCGGCAGCGCGGTCAGGACCCGCGCCCACAGCGCGACGGTCGGCCGGGTGATCTTGGCCCGGTTGTGGAAGGCGCCGAGCGTGACCGGACCGCCGCCGAGCATGGGAAGCGGCCCCACCGGCACATCCTCCGCCGGCGGGGTGAAGCACAGGTAGCTGGCGGGCAGGCGCCAGACCTTCTCGGTGAAGAAGCGCTCCTCCCCCGGCGGCAGGACATGGCGGTCGGCGATGATCCAGTCCATGGCCGGCAGGCCGGTCGTTCCGAAGTAACCAAGCCAGCTCGCCTGGACGGGCGCGGGCCGCCGGGCGAACAGGGTCAGGCGGTTGTTTCCCGTATGGCCGGAGAGATCGACGAGGATGTCGATGCCGTCCCGCCGGATCAGCTCGGCCACCGCCGCGTCGTCCATGCCGACGATCGGCCGCCATCCGTCGGCGGCGGCGCGCAGGCTCTCCGTCACGTCGTCGGTGCGGCCGTTGTTGGCGTAGCCGAAGGCGGTGACCGCCTTGCGGTCGTGCGCCCGCAGGACGCTTTCCAGGAAATAGCCGACCGGGTGGCTGTTGAAGTCGCTGGAGACGTAGCCGATGCGCAGCGGGCGGGGGCCGTCGTCCCGCACCGCCGGAGCGGCCGCCGGGAGCCCGCCGTCGTCCGGTCCGGCCCACTCGCGGGCGGCGGCGCGGAAGTCGGCGTTTCCGCACTCCGGCAGGTAATGCTGGGCCATCAGGACGTTGCTGTGCGCCATCGAAAAATCCGGACGGTGCGTCAGCGCGGAGCGGTAGGCGGCCATGGCCTGCTCCAGATGCCCCTGAGCTTTCAGGACGTTGCCGAGGTTGGACCAGGACAGGGCGAAATCGGGCTGGAAGGTCAGGGCGACGCGGTGGGCCGCCGCCGCCTCGCCCAGCCGGTCCTGCAGGTCCAGCGCGTAGCCGAGGTTGCCGTGGGACTGGGCGTTGGCCGGTTCCGCCTGGATGGCGTCGGTGAAGGCGGCGATGGCGGCGTCGGTCTGCCCGACCTCCAGGAACAGGGAGCCGAGGTTGTTCAACGCCTCCACGAAGCCGGGCTGGAGCGCGATGGCCTGCCGGTAGGCGGCGACGGCTTCGTTGGGCCGCCGCTGCCGGCGGAACAGGTTGCCCAGCCGGAAATGGATGTCCGCCCGGTCCGGGCCGAGGCGCAGCGCCGCCATCAGGGCGTCCAGCGCCTCGTCCACGCGGCCGGCGTCGAGCAGGGCGGAGCCGAGATTCAGGTGGTATTCCAAGGCGTCCCGGATCGACAGGGCGGTGCGGATGCCGGCGATTCCGGCCTCGTGATCGCCCCGCTCGGACAGCAGCACGCCCAGCAGGTGCCAGGCGTCGGGATTGCGCGGCTCGCGCTTCAGGATCTGGCGGTACGCCCGCTCCGCCTCCTCGCCGCGGCCGTCGTTGTGCAGGGACAGGGCATCGGTGAGCGAGGGCCGGGTGCTGCGGCTGTCCGTCATGAAGCGTCCATTGAGCGGGCATCGCGGGGAAGGGCGGTGCAACTCGGGGGAGAGTAGACCGCCCGGCCATGTCACGTCCACGAAGGAAGGCGATGGTCTCAGCGGAAGAGGCCGGGGACGATCCGCACCATGATTCCCGAGCGGGACGCCACCAGAACGGCGTCCGACCCGGCGCGGACCCAGTGATGGCCGCGCGGCGGCCGGTGCAGGTGATAAGCGGCGGGCGTGGCGATGACGTAGCGCCGCGACGCGTAGGCGGTGGGCAGCCGGTCGCCGGGCCTCCAATGCCGGGCCGTGTGGTGGACCGGCGGCGGGCGATGGGCTTCCGGGCGGTGCGCATTGGGGCCGCGGTGGTCCCGCTCCATCCGCGGCGGTTCGCGATGGTCCGGTCCCCAACCGGCGGCCGAGGCGTCCTGGGTGCCCAGGCCGACCAGCATGGTGGCGGCGGTCAGGGCGGTGGTCATGGCGGCGATCAGGGTGCGCGACATGGGGGTGTCCCTCTTCTCGTCAGGCCGGGATCGTGATCCCGATGCCCCGATGCTGCGCGCTCCCTGTTGCCGGCGTGTGTCCGGCGGCCCGCTGTTTGGTAACGGACTGTTACGGCAACGCTTGCCCGTCTTCAGCCCAGTTCGAAGGTCGTCACGCCGAACAGGCGCGCGGTGTCGATGGTTGGGGCGGGGCCGAGATGCATGCGGGCGGTTTCGAATTGCGGGCTCAGGCCCAACTCCTCCGCCAGCAGGACGGCGTCGCGGTTGACCTCCGGAACGTCGAGGACAATCGGGCCGTCGCCCGCCGTGGCGGCGAGCGCCAAAGCCAGATCGCGCGCTGTGCCGCGGTCGGCGGCGTAGAGCGGGCCGATCTTGCTGCCGCTGTGGCAGGGGCGGATCACCCCGAAGCCCCGCAGGTCCCCGTTGCTCATGGCGGCCAGCGCGGTGGCGCCGGGCAGCGTGATCCAGTTGGACAGGAAGCCGGCGCGCGGTGCCGGGAACAGCGCGCGGTCCCAATCCAGCAGCCGGTCGAAGGGCACCGTCCGCGCGTCCACCAACGAAGCGGCGGAGGAGGTTCCGGCGGGTGGCGCGCCGCCGTAGCGGATGTTGCGGTGGGCCAGCGCGAAGCCGGACTTGCGGTAATTGTCCTGCTGCGCCACCACCCCGTCGAGCCCGACGGTGCAGCCCTCCAGATGTCTCAGCCCGGCTTGCCAGAGCTCCCAGCCGAACCCGCGCCCGCGCATTTCGGGCCGCACGATGTAGAAGCCGAGGAAGCCGAAATTCCCGGGATAGCGGACGACGGAAAGGCAGGCCGCCGGCTCGCCGTCCAGCTCCCCGATCAGGAAGCCTTCGGGGTCCACGGCGTGGAAGGCCCCGGCGTCGTGCAGGCCGGGGTTCCAGCCCTCCGCCCGCGCCCAGTCCACGGCGAGATCCAGCTCGGCCCGGCTCATCACGCGCACGCGGTAGCCGTCCATGGCGTTCCTCCGGGTCAAGGCTGCGGGGCGGGGGTGAAGCGCGCCATGTCCCCGGCGTAGGGTTTGGGCAGGGGGAAAGCGTAACCGCCGGTCTTGCCGGTGCGCAAGCCCAGCACGGCCAACCCCTCCACCAGCTTCACCGCGGCGGTGACGCCGTCCACCACCGGCACGCCCATTTCGGCGGTCAGGGCGCGCGCCAGATCGGCCATGCCGGCGCAGCCCAGGACAATGCTCTCCGCCCCGTCCTCCGCGATGGCCCGGCGGATGGTCTCGCGCACCCGCTCCACGGCGCCCGACGCCGGGTCCTCCAGCGCCAGCACCGGCACGCCGGCGGCGCGCACCCGGCAGCGTCCGGCCACGCCGTAGCGCTCCGCCAGATGCTCCAGCGCCGGGACCGAGCGCGGCATGGTGGTGACCACGCTGAACCGCCCGCCGAGCAGGGTGGCGGTCTTCACCGCCGCCTCGCAGATGCCGACCACCGGGACGGCGGACAGGCAGCGCGCGGCGTCCAGCCCGACATCGTCGAAGCAGGCGATCACCACGCCGTCGATGCCGGGCGCGGCGCGCCCGTGGGCGGCGATCACCTCCAGCAGGCCGGGGACGGCCAGCGCCTCGTCGTAATAGCCCTCGATGCTGGCGGGGCCCATGGCCGGGTTGGCGGCGACGATCTCCGTCCCCGGCGCGGCGACGGCGCGGGCGGCCTCGCCGGCCTTCTCGGTCATCGAGGCGGTGGTGTTCGGGTTGACGACCAGGATGCGCATGGTTGGTTCTCTGCCTCTCAAGCGGCGGCGCCGGTCCGTCGCAGCCGGCGGCGGCGCAGGATCATCACCCCGGCGAGGAACAGGCCGATGACGGTGAAGGAGAAAAGCGTCGTCAGCGTGCCCAGCGCGTAGAGCACGGGCGTCGTGACGTTGGTGGTCATGCCGTAGATCTCCAGCGGCAGGGTGTTGAAGGACCCCGCGGTCATCAGCGTGCGCGCGAACTCGTCGTAGGACAGGGTAAAGCCGAACAGCCCGACGCCGATCAGGCTGGGCAGCAGGATCGGCAGCACCACATGCCGCACCGTCTGCCAGGGCGTGGCGCCGAGGTCGCGCGCCGCCTCCTCGTAGGCCGGATTGAAGCGGTTGAAGATGGCGAAGACGATCAGCAGGCCGAAGGGCAGAGTCCAGGTCAGATGCGCGCCGAGTGCCGAGCCGTACCAGGTCGGCTCGATGCCCAGGATGTTGAAGAGCAGGCCGATGCCCAGGCTGACCAGGATCGACGGCACGATCAGGCTCGCCACCGCCAGATAGAACAGCGCCCCGCTGCCCAGGAAGCGGCGGCGGAAGGCGAAGCCGGCGAGCAGCGAGAACAGCACCGTCAGCACCATCACCGTCAGCCCGAGCGCGATGGAGCGGCGGAAGGAACCGCCGAAATCGCCGACCGCCTGCTGCTCGAACAGGTTCCTGAACCAGTGGATGGAGACGCCGTTCATCGGGAAGGTCAACCCGCCCTCCGGCCCCTGGAAGGACAGGATGGTGATGGTGGCGATCGGCCCGTAGAGGAACAGGACGAACAGCCCGAAGAAGGCGGCGAGCAGGTAGAAGGACAGGCCGCGCCGGGTGCCGGTGCCGGTCATCGCTTACAGCTCCTTGCGGATGTCGACGATGCGCAGCATCGCCACGACCATGATGAGGACGACGGCCAGCAGCACGACCGCGTTCGCGGCGGCGGCGGGGTACTGGAGCAGCGAAATCTCGTTGGCGATCATCAGCCCGATGGAGGCGCTCTGCCCGCCGCTCATCAGACGCACGGTGATGAAGTCGCCCATCACCAGCGTGACCACGAAGATGGAGCCGATGGCGATGCCCGGCTTGGCCAGCGGCAAGATGACGTTCCACACCACCTGCGCCGCGCTGGCGCCGCCGTCGCGCGCCGCCTCGACCAGGGCGCGGTCGATGCGCATCATCGAATTGAAGATCGGCACCACCATGAACAGCGCGTAGAGGTGCACGAAGGCCAGCACCACCGCGAAGTCGGAGAAGAGCAGGAACTCCAGCGGCTGGTCGATCAGACCGGCGGAGATCAGCCCGGAATTCAGCAACCCGTTGCGCCCGAGGAAGGGAATCCACGAGATCATGCGGATGATGTTGGAGGTCCAGAAGGGAATCGTGCAGACCAGGAACAGCACCATCTGCCAGGTCGTGGACTGGACGTGGAAGGCCAGGAAATAGGCCACCGTGAAGCCGATCACCAACGTGATGCCCCAGGTCAGCGCCGCGAACTTCACCGTGTTCAGGTAGGTCTTCCAGGTGACCGGCGAGGTCAGCAGCTCCTCGTAGTTGGTCAGCACGAAATCCGGGTAGATGCGGATGCTGTCATAGTCCCAGAAGCTGACCGCGACGATGGTCAGGATGGGGATCAGCAGGAAGACCAGCAGCGTCAAGGCCAGCGGCCCGGCCTGGAGATAGGGGGCGGCCCGGCGCAGCATGGAACGGCGCACCCCGCCGCCCCGCGGTGCCGCGGATGCGCTGGACGCTTCGGATGGGACGGCGGAGACGGTCATGGCGCAGGGGTCCGGTGCCGTGGGGAGTGTTGGTGTGGGAGAGTCTTGCCCCCACCCTGACCCTCCCCTGCGACAGCGGGGGAGGGTCGGGGTGGGGGCGATGCTCTCTCCAGCCCCCGGACCGTCCGCCCATGACCTCCGCCAACCCTGCCGCCAGCCCTGACGCCGCCAACCTCTCTGCCGCCCTCGACCGGATCCGCGCCATCGTCGGCCCGAACGGCCTTCTCACCGCGCCGGAGGACATGGCCCCCTACCTGTCGGAATGGCGCGGGCGCTTCAAGGGCAACAGCCCGGCGGTGGTCCGCCCGGCCAGCACCGAGGAAGTCGCGGCGGTGGTGAAACTCTGCGCGGAGGCCGGCATCCCGGTCGTCCCGCAGGGCGGCAACACCAGCCTCGTCGGCGGCTCCATCCCCTACGAGGAAGGGCGCGAGATCGTCATCAGCCTGTCGCGGATGAACAAGATCCGCGGCATCGACACGCTGAACTACACCATGACGGTGGAGGCCGGCGTCGTGCTGAAGACCGCGCAGGAGGCCGCAAAGGACAAGGACCGCCTGCTTCCCATGAGCCTGGGGGCCGAGGGCACCTGCCAGATCGGCGGGCTGATCTCGACCAACGCCGGCGGCATCAACGTGCTGCGCTATGGCAACATGCGCGATCTCGTGCTGGGTCTTGAGGTCGTGCTGGCCGACGGGCGCGTCTGGAACGGCCTGCGCAGCCTTCGCAAGAACAACACCGGCTACGACCTGAAGCACCTGTTCATCGGGGCGGAGGGCACGCTGGGCATCGTCACCGCCGCGGTGCTGAAGCTCTACCCGCGCCCGCGCCAGGCGGAGACGGCCTTCATCGCCGTGCCCAGTCCCGCCGCCGCCATCGAGCTGCTGGCCCGCCTGCGCGCGGCGTCGGGCGACGCCGTCGCCGCCTTCGAACTGATGTCGCGCCGCTGCCTGGAGTTCGCGCTGAAGCACGTCGCCGGCACCATCGACCCGCTGGCCGAGCCGTCGCCCTGGTACGTGCTGACCGAGCTGACCGCCGGCACCCAGTCCGACGCCTTCCGCGAGACGGTCGAGGCGGCGCTGGGCGAGGCCTTCGAGGCGGAGTTGGCCACCGACGCCACCATCGCCCAGTCGGAGACCCAGGCCAACCAGCTCTGGTTCATCCGCGAGGCCATCGTGGAGGCGCAAAAGTTCGAGGGCGGCTCGATCAAGAACGACGTGTCGGTCCCGGTGTCGCGCGTCGCCGAGTTCATCGAGCGCGCCGAGGCCGCGGTGGCCCAGGCCTGCCCCGGCATCCGCCCGACCCCCTTCGGCCATGTCGGCGACGGCAACATCCACTTCAACCTCAGCCAGCCGGAGGGCGCCGACACCGCCGCCTACCTCGCCCGCTGGGACGAGATCTGCCACGTCGTGAACGAGGTCATCTTCGACCTGGACGGCTCCATCTCCGCCGAGCACGGGGTGGGCCGCTTCAAGAAGGACGAGATGCCGGTCATCAAGAGCCCGGTCGAGTTCGACCTGCTGCGCGCCATGAAGGCGGCGCTCGACCCCAAGGGCCTGCTGAACCCCGGCAAGATGCTGCCGTAAGGGGCGCCCGCGGTGGCGGAGGAGCCAACACGTCTTCCGCCGCTGCCCTTCTGGCGGACCCGCTATTTCGCCCTGGTGGTCATGGCAAAGCCGGAACGGCGCGGCATCGATCCGCTGGATGTGCTCGCCGTGCTGTCCAACCCGATAAAGCGGCAACGGGAGCCGAGTGGCCGTGTGCGGTACTGGGGTTGGGTCACACATCTGCGGTCTTATGTTAGAGTGGTGACTCTGGAGGATGGCGAGACCGTCCACAATGCCTTTCTGGACCGGGATTTCGAACCATGACCGACCCCCACAGCCCCGTTCTTTACGACCCGGATACGGACAGCATGTATGTCAAGGTCCGGCCCGGGCCTGGGGTGGACAGCCGGGTCGATGACGCCCGCGATCTGGTCATCGATCTTGGCGAGGACGGTGAACCGGTCGGCTACGACATCCAATACGCATCCAAGCACCCCGACGTGATTGCGGAGGCGCTTGCCACGTTGCGCACTCTGCGGGGTGAAGCCCGCGCCGCCTGACTCCTTCCCTGCCTTCAGGGAAACCCCGATCCCGCCCGCGCTGTTCACATTGTCATGGAAACCGGCAACGCCGGCTCATCGACCATGGACAGGGGGCAAGCGATGCTTCTCACGATGTCGGCGTGGATGCGCCTGATGCTGGGCGAGGCCGAGACGGCGCCGGAGCACGGCACGCCCACGACATGCGCCCTGCCGCCGGAGCGGGAGCGCATCCGGCGGGCGGTGCATGACGCCGTGACCGCCCATCCGCTTCACCGCGAGTTGGTCCACACCCACCGGCTGGGCGGCTGCCAGTATTACGCCTTCGCCGGGGCGATGCTGCTGGAGTCCCTGGGCCACGGGAAAACGGAGGTCGCGCTGGGCCGCGTGGCCTTCCGCAAGTCCGAGACCCACAGCCGGGGGCGCTGGCTCGGCTACCCGGCGGCGCCCACCGACGTCCGTCCTCCCGATCCGGCGCAACGGCGGCAGGAGGCGGAATCCTTTCCGTTCCACGCCTGGATTCGCCTGACCGGCCCCGGAGGGCGGCGGGTCCTGATCGACTTCGACCTGACCAACGTGCTGCGGGAGGTGAGGCTGCGCGAACCGCGCCATGCCACGGCCCTGCGCCATCGGCCGCCGGCCTTCTGGGGAAGCGCCACGGCGGCGCACCGGGCGGGATTGCGGTTCGAGCCCCACCGCCGGCTGACCGCCGACGCGCTGCTGCCCGGCGACCGCCGGGTCTTCGCGGCCATCGCGGCGGACGCCCGCGACCGGCTCAAGGGCGCGTAGCCCCGCGGTCAGCCGATCAGGCCGCCTTCGCCGTCGTCGCTGTCGTGTCCGACGTCCCGGCCGCAATCCCCTGCCCGACCACCTTGGACAGGCCCAGCCCGAGGCCCAGTCCGGTGTGCTCGTTCTGATCCGTGCGGACCGGCTGGTCGCGCATGCGGCGGTTGTCCTTGTCCTCACCCTCCGGACGGCGGCCGCGCGCGGGCCTGCCGGAGATGCTGTCCACCTCGTCCGGCGTCTCCAGCGCGTTCAGGGCCAGCACATGGTAGATCGACAGCGGCGTGCCGTTCAGCGCCTTCTGCGGCATGCTGGGCACCTGGACGGTGAAGCCGTCGGGCATGTCCTGGCGGCGCACCCGGTCGATGGCGGTCTGGGCCGGGGCGAAGTCGGCGTTGGGCGACTCCGCGAACTTCGTCGCGAAACGGTCGTAGATGTCCTTCAGCGACTTGGCCCGGCCGGTGTCCTTGTCGAAGAACACCGCCTTGTTGGCCGAGGCGGCGTCGGGGAACAGCTCCTTCGCCGCGCGGTTGGGGTTGTCCTGCATGGCGTTCAGGAACTTCGACGCTCCGCCGGCCCCGAGGAAATGCGCCATGTAGAGTTCGGTGGAGCCGACCTTCCCTTTGACCGTGTCCTCCAGATACTCCTTGTTGTCGCGGGTGTATTCCGCGGCCATCAGGGCCGACGCGTTGGGGTCCTTGCGCAGGTCGAGGATCTCGCGCTTCAGGTCGGGATCGGTCACATAGGGCCGCCCGTCGCCGCGCGTCTGGATCGCGTTGGCGTATTTGGCGTAGCCGTGGTCCGCCCCATGGTCGCGCATCGTCGCCAGCCAGGTGCTGTCGATGAACTGGTAGAGCCCGGTCGCCGAAGAGGAGGAGGACTTCACGTCCGTCCGGTACCCGCTCTCCACGGCAGCTTTTTCCATGAGGTAGGAAAAATCGACCCCGGTCTTGGCGCTGGCGTTGCGGACCGCCGCCTCGACGTTCTCCGGCCCGCGGCTGGTCTTCGCGGCCTGGACGGCGGATTCGGCCTGACGGGCAAGGGCGGCGGCGATGGTCATGGGAGGAACCCCTGTGAGCGGTGCTGCCCCACTCTTGCAACCGCGATGCCAAGTCCCGCCTCGCCTCCTGCGTCGCAGCCGCGCTGTTCGCGCCGCAACCCAGATGCCAATATTCCTGTCCGACGGTGAGGCTCGCCATGCACCATTCGGTACGGTATGGTGACGCGCACGTAAACCGCCCAAGCCGTGTTCACGCGCAATCGGGCACGCAGAAACGCACGCACAATCGGGTCACGGGAGGCCGCTCCATCCATGATTCCCTACACCGCTCCGGTCGATGACCTCCGCTTTGTCCTCAACGAGGTGGTCGGCCTCGAAACGGTCGCAGCACTTCCGAACTGCGATTCGGCGGCCCCCGATCTGGTGGACGCCGTGCTGGAGGAAGCCGGCAAGTTCGCCTCCGGCGTGCTCGCCCCGTTGAACCGGGTCGGCGACAAGGAAGGCTCGGTGCTGGAGAACGGCGTGGTCCGCACGCCGACCGGCTGGAAGGACGCCTACAGCCAGTTCACCGAGAGCGGCTGGAACAGCCTGCCCTTCGAGCCGGAGTATGGCGGGCAGGGGCTGCCTTGGACCGTGGCCTTCGCGGTGAATGAGATGTGGCAGGCGGCCAACCTGTCCTTCGGCCTGTGCCCGCTGCTGACCCAGGGCGCCGTCGATCTGCTGACCGAACACGCCAGCCCGGAGCAGAAGGCGCTCTACCTGCCGAAGATGATCGCCGGCGAGTGGAACGGCACCATGAACCTGACGGAGCCGCAGGCCGGCTCCGACCTCGCCGCCGTGCGCACCCGCGCGGTGCGGGCCGACGACGGGACCTACCGCATCACCGGCCAGAAGATCTTCATCACCTACGGCGAGCATGACCTGACGGACAACATCGTCCATCTGGTGCTGGCCCGCCTGCCCGACGCGCCTCCGGGCATCAAGGGCATCAGCCTGTTCATCGTGCCGAAGTTCCTGCCCAACGCGGACGGCACGCCGGGCGCGCGCAACGACCTGCGCTGCGCCAGCCTGGAGCACAAGCTGGGCATCATGGCCAGCCCCACCGCCGTGATGGCCTTCGGCGATGATGGCGGCGCCACCGGCTTCCTGGTCGGCCAGGAGAACCGCGGCATCGAATACATGTTCACCATGATGAACAACGCCCGCCTCGGCGTCGGCATCCAGGGCGTGGCGATCGCCGAGCGCGCCTACCAGCAGGCCCGCGACTACGCCAAGGGCCGCGTGCAGAGCAAGGATCTGGCCGACCCGAAGGGCTCCGGCGTCGCCATCATCCGCCACCCGGACGTGCGCCGGATGCTGCTGGACATGCGCGCCAAGACGGAGGCCGCCCGTGCGCTGGCGCTCTACGCCGGCACCCAGCTCGACGTGTCCCGCCACCACGAGGACGCCGCGGTGCGCGCCGCCGCCACCGCCCGCGTGGACATCCTGACCCCCGTCGTGAAGGCGTGGAGCACCGACATCGGCTGCGACGTCGCCTCGACCGGCGTGCAGATCCACGGCGGCATGGGCTTCATCGAGGAGACGGGTGCGGCCCAGCATTACCGCGACGCCCGCATCACCCCGATCTACGAGGGCACCAACGGCATCCACGCCAACGACCTGACCTTCCGCAAGACCGGCCGCGACGGCGGCGAGTCGGCCCGGACCTTCATCGCGGAGATGCGCGCCACGGTGGCGGAGCTGGAGAGCATCGCCGGCGACGACATGGAGGCGATCCGCACCAACCTGTCCGCCGGCCTGGACGCGCTGGAACAGGCGGTGGCCTGGGTGGTGAAGACGCAGGCCGACGGCGACCTGCGCGCCGCGGCGGCGGGGGCCGTGAACTACCTGAAGCTGTGGGGCACGGTGGCCGGCGGCTGGATGCTCGCCCGCTCCGCCGCCAAGGCGCTGGAGGGGCTGCGCCAGCCCGGCGCCAACGCGCCCTTCCTGGAGGCCAAGCTGGTCACCGCCCGCTTCTACGCCGAGCAGATCCTGGCCCAGGGGCCGGGCCTGCTGCTGCCGATCCTGACCGCCCACCGCACGGTCATGGCGCTGAGCGAGGACCAGTTCTGAACACGCTCAGGACCCATCGCTGTGGCGCTTTGGCCACAGCCAGCTGAAAGGCGGCCGACGCCCCACGCCGGCCATCGCCGCCCGCTTCTGGCCGGTGGTCGCGATCGCCGCCTCCTACCGCTTTTGATAAAGGGTCCGCTTTCGGGGGGCGGCGGGCACCAAACACTCACCTGAACCGTTACGTCTCCATGGATCAACTGTGGAGACCATCCCATGGCTCGTCGTAACGGGATTCGCACCGCCGTCCTTGCCCTTCCCCTCCTGGCCCTGCCGCTGCTGGCCGCCTGCGACGACCAGCAGTCGGCGGAGAAGACCGGCCAGGAGATCGGGCGCGCGGTGGACCAGACCGCAGAGCGCGTGGGCGAGGCCGCCAAGGGCATCGGCGCCGAGGCCGGCCGCATGATGCAGGACGCCGGCGCGGCCATCCAGCAGAAGGCCCGCGACGCCAAGGACGACATCAACCGGGAAACCGCTCCCGAAAAGCCCTGAGGGAGGCCCTGAGGCGTTTTACGCCTCGGCCGGCCCACGCAGCGTCCGCCACGCGCAGACCGCCGCGTAATAGGCGCTGCTGGCCAGCCAGACGTACCAGACGGCGTCGGGCCGATCCGGATAGAGGACCACCAGCGCCGCGCTGGAGGCCAGCCACGCGCCGCTGACCAGAAGATTCAGGCGCATCCAGCGGCGCACCCGGAAGGGATGCAGGAACTTGACCGTCGTGAAGGTCAGCAGGCCGAGGACCAGCACCACGGCGGTGTTGATCCACGGGTCGAGCGCCAAAAGCCACAGATAGAGCGCGACCACGTTCCAGATCGCCGGAAAACCGACGAAGTAGTTGTCGCCGCTCTTCATCCCGGTGTTCGAGAAGCAGTAGAGCGAGGTCATCATGATGAAGGCGGCCAGCGCCACGCCGAAACCGTCCGGCAGCAGGCCGAAGCGGTACAGGAAGACCGCCGGAACGACGACGTAGGTCAGATAGTCGATCACGAGGTCCAGCGCCGACCCGTCGATGCCCGGAAGCACCTCCTTCACTGAGGCGCGGCGGGCCAGCGTGCCGTCCACCCCATCGACCACCAGCGCCAGCCCCAGCCAGCCCAGGCACGCCTTGGCCTCGCCGTTGACCGCGGCGAGCAGGGCCAGCAGCCCCAGCACGACGCCGCTGCCCGTGAAGGCGTGCACTCCCCAGGCCGACAGCCGCCGCCCGATCCCGTAACCGCCGTCGCTGTCGTCCTTAAACCCGCTGTCCACTGAGCGCCCCATCGTCCCGTTGGCGCCAACCTAGCCATACGGCGAGAAAAGTCCAAGGGGGTCGGTGCGTCCCCTGCAAGGAGGCCGCATGCGTCCGAATAGCCCTCTCCCCTCTGGGGAGAGGGTGGCCCGAAGGGCCTCTCGCGCTGGCTGAAAGCCAGCGCTGACGGCGGCAGGCGGATGCCTCTGACATCCGCCGAGAGCCGGTGAGGGGGTTGTGCTTGGCGGAGCGTCCGGCACAAGCGCAACCCCCTCACCCTAACCCTCTCCCCGGAGGGGAGAGGGGATATGGTCGACTTACTCCGCCGCGCGCGCCGCCGTGCCCGGCGACCGGTCCGGACCGGCGAACGCTGGGTTGTCCCTCAACGCCTCAGGCTTCGGGCCGCCGGTGGCCCAGTCGAGCAGCTCCACCGTGTGGACGACGGGGAGCCCGGTCCCGGTGGCGATCTGGGTGATGCAGCCGAGATTGCCGGCGGCGATGGCGGCGGCCTTCGTGCTTTCGATGTTGCGGACCTTGCGGTCGCGCAATTGAACGGCGATCTCCGGCTGAAGCATGTTGTAGGTGCCGGCGGAGCCACAGCAGAGATGCGCCTCCGGGATCTCCTTCACCTCGAAACCGGCACCGCGCAGCAGGGCGCGCGGCGGGTCCTTGATGCGCTGGCCGTGCTGCATGGAACAGGCGGAATGGTAGGCGATGGCCTGCCCGGTTTCGATCACCGGGGCGGACAGGCCGATTTCCGCCAGGAACTCCGTCACGTCGCGGGCGATGGCCGCCACACGCAGCGCCTTGGGCGCGTATTCCGCGTTCTCGCTGAACTGGAAGGCGTAGTCCTTCACCGTGGTGCCGCAGCCCGAGGTGTTGACGATGATGGCGTCCAGCCCCTCACCGTCCATCTCGGCGATCCAGGCGTCGATGGTCTTCTTCGCCGCGGCGTCGCTGAGGTCGGTCTTGCCCATGTGATGGGTCAGGGCGCCGCAACAGTCGGCTCCCTTCGCCACCACCACCTCGACCCCGTGGCGGTTCAACAGGCGGATGGTCGCCTCGTTGATCTGCGGGGCCAGAACCTGCTGGGCGCAGCCGACCAGAAGGGCGGCGCGCCTGCGGCGCGGCCCGACCGCCGGATGGCTGCCCGGACGGTCGCTGTGGCTCGGCCCCGGCACCGATTTCGGGGCCAGCGCCAGCAGCGCGCCCAGCCGACCCGGCAGCAGACCGGCGAAGGGCTTGCCGAACCAGGCGGCGATCAGGGCCAGACGGAACAGCCGCGGATTCGGCAGCACACGGGCCAGCAGATCGCGGATGGCCCGGTCGGCGGGCGGGCGGGCGTGGGTCGCCTCGATATGAGCGCGGGCGTGATCGACCAGATGCATGTAATTGACGCCCGACGGGCAGGTCGTCATGCAGGACAGGCAGGAGAGGCAGCGGTCGATGTGCTTCACCTGATGTTCGGTGGGCGGCCCGCCTTTCTCCAGCATGTCCTTGATCTGGTAGATGCGGCCGCGCGGGCTGTCCAGCTCGTCGCCCAGCAGGACGTAGGTCGGACAGGTCGCCGTGCAGAAGCCGCAATGGACGCACTTGCGCAGGATCGCTTCCGAGTCCCGGTAATCGGCGTTGGCGAGCTGTGTGAGCGTGAAGTTGGTCTGCATGGATGCCTACACTCCCGCGTGCATGCGGCCGGGGTTCAGGATGCCGCAGGGATCGAAGCTCTCCTTCACCCGGCGGCTCAGCGCCATCACCGGCTCGGCCAGCGGATGGAAGACCTCCGTGGTGGCCCGCACGTCCTCGGGCGCGCGCACCAGCGTCGCGTGGCCGGCGGCGCCCAGCGCGCCGCGGATCGCGGAGGCGGCGTCGGACGTCGGCGCCACCGCCGCCCAGATCAGCCCGCCACCCCAGTCGAAATACAGGTCCGCGTCCAGCGCCCAGCGGATCGACTCCGCCACGCGCGGCCCTTCGGAGGGCTGGACGGAGATTTTCCAGATGTGGCGCGACTCCTGGCCCCCACCCCGGCCCTCCCCCGCTGGGCGGGGGTGGGAGTCGAGTTCCCTCC
>NZ_QLKQ01000139.1 GCF_003349955.1 Azospirillum brasilense | reverse complement strand
GCGCTTCGGCGGGCCGGTTCCCCACAGCTCCTACACCACGTTCAGGGACGTGACCGGCCAGACCCACTCTCGGGAGGTTTCAATCCACGCCCCCGCACGGAAGGCGACGCGCATGATCAGTATCCCGAGCGCGGGGTGACGACGTTTCAATCCACGCCCCCGCACGGAAGGCGACGTAAAGCCAATGGTCGATGTACACGGGGCCAAGTTTCAATCCACGCCCCCGCACGGAAGGCGACGCGCCGCGCTGCTGAAGTCGCTGGGGATCGAGGTGTTTCAATCCACGCCCCCGCACGGAAGGCGACATACCACGGTGCGGAAAGAGGCGGTCGAGGCCGTTTCAATCCACGCCCCCGCACGGAAGGCGACGGCCGCCCGGCTTGCCGAGGAGGCTGAGACCGCCGTTTCAATCCACGCCCCCGCACGGAAGGCGACTCGGCTTCTTTGCGCTGTATATCGCTGTGCGCTTGTTTCAATCCACGCCCCCGCACGGAAGGCGACCTCAGCGCCGGCACCACAGCAAGGCACGCAGTCGGTTTCAATCCACGCCCCCGCACGGAAGGCGACTGGCGAGGTCGGCGTCGCAGGCAGAGCCACAGGTGTTTCAATCCACGCCCCCGCACGGAAGGCGACGTTGACCAACCTCGTTGAGCGCATCCCCGAACTCGTTTCAATCCACGCCCCCGCACGGAAGGCGACCGATGCCGTCGCTCGGATGTCGGTCGAGGAAAGGGTTTCAATCCACGCCCCCGCACGGAAGGCGACGCCGTGTCACCGGTTCCGAGCGTTGCCGACGTTGTTTCAATCCACGCCCCCGCACGGAAGGCGACGATCGAAACCCAAGCCGACGCCATCGCGGTCATGCGGGTTTCAATCCACGCCCCCGCACGGAAGGCGACAACGACAGGGCCGCCGAGATGGTCGGCAAGGTGTTTCAATCCACGCCCCCGCACGGAAGGCGACCGCGGAGCCGGGACAGGTAGAGGGTGCCGCCCGGTTTCAATCCACGCCCCCGCACGGAAGGCGACCAGCATCAGCCCGCAAGCGCTGGTGCAGATGCAGTTTCAATCCACGCCCCCGCACGGAAGGCGACCTGGCCGGCGGCATCATCGCGGCGGCCGTCTGGGCGTTTCAATCCACGCCCCCGCACGGAAGGCGACCCGCCCGTCTGTCGGGCGTTCGTGCCGGCGGTGTTTCAATCCACGCCCCCGCACGGAAGGCGACGGGGTGTTGCGGCGCGCCCTGCGTGGGTGGCTGCACCGTTTCAATCCACGCCCCCGCACGGAAGGCGACTTCGATCACTTGCAGGGCGGCGCGGTGGCGGCAGTTTCAATCCACGCCCCCGCACGGAAGGCGACCCTCGTCCCATCTGGTGTCCCGCGCGATGGTGGCGTTTCAATCCACGCCCCCGCACGGAAGGCGACCAATGGCTCATGAGCGGAACCAAGCTGTGATGGTGTTTCAATCCACGCCCCCGCACGGAAGGCGACTGTACCGCGAGCATGGCTCTTCCGTCGCCGTGGCGTTTCAATCCACGCCCCCGCACGGAAGGCGACACGAGAGGGAGAGGTGCGCGGAGATCGCAGAGGCGTTTCAATCCACGCCCCCGCACGGAAGGCGACCTACGACACCGACCTGTGGCCGTTGGACAGCCTGTTTCAATCCACGCCCCCGCACGGAAGGCGACACACACGAGCCGCTGTTCGTCGTGTTCCAGAAGCGTTTCAATCCACGCCCCCGCACGGAAGGCGACCGCCTGGATGCCGTTGGTCTTGGCGTTCTGGAGGTTTCAATCCACGCCCCCGCACGGAAGGCGACTTCCACGCCCTGTTCACGGCCTACAGCCAGATGTTTCAATCCACGCCCCCGCACGGAAGGCGACGATTGCCTCGGTCCATCAGGACCGGAGGGCATAGTTTCAATCCACGCCCCCGCACGGAAGGCGACAACCTACGAGGTTCAGGCGTACCAGACTGACGCTGTTTCAATCCACGCCCCCGCACGGAAGGCGACGCAGGCCCCGCACCGGGCCGTCCCCGCACGTGGCGTTTCAATCCACGCCCCCGCACGGAAGGCGACTGCCGGAGCCATCATCAGGCCAACCGCTTTCCAACGTTTCAATCCACGCCCCCGCACGGAAGGCGACGCGTCGTAGCTGGTTGCGTCCCCCAAGGCCGAGATGTTTCAATCCACGCCCCCGCACGGAAGGCGACAGGGGATCGCCCGTCATGGGTCGGCGGCACCCAAAGTTTCAATCCACGCCCCCGCACGGAAGGCGACGTGCAGGCCCCGCACCGGGCCGGCACCGCACGTGGCGTTTCAATCCACGCCCCCGCACGGAAGGCGACATTCTGGAGCGATGTAGGCCGCGATAAGGTAGATGTTTCAATCCACGCCCCCGCACGGAAGGCGACCTGCGTGGATGCTCCGGCCGGGGCCTGTTCGGCGTTTCAATCCACGCCCCCGCACGGAAGGCGACGCTTTCCGAGTGCAGCGGACACACGCAACAGCAGTTTCAATCCACGCCCCCGCACGGAAGGCGACGTGCGGTGGGATGCGGATTGGCGCGTCTGGTGCGACGTTTCAATCCACGCCCCCGCACGGAAGGCGACCCCTCAACTTTATGGACTTGTCCAAGAACTCACAATCCCCCAACCGGCGCGCACCTCCATCGGGAGCGGCCGGAGGTGCGGCCATTTTCGCTTCGGAACCGCACAAGTCATTGATGAAAATCATGTGCGAACCCTCCGGGGGATTTGTGCCCGCTTCCGGTTCGCGCCGATTAAAAGACCAAAGCACCGCCGAGGTCCAGAACCGGTTTGGCACCCACATGTTCAATGCGGCGGACCGTGTCGGCACGAGTCCGGTTCCGGTCACCTCTTGCGGTTCGGTGACGCTGTATGACGCCAAGCGAACCCCGGTCCGCAACATCGGCGGCGACGATCGCCCCCTCCAGCGCTCGATCGCAGCAACCTGAGATTAGCATATGGGACAAGCCGAACTGCCGGCGGTTTGGACCGCCGTCCACTCACCCTCGGAAAAGTCATGAGCACCATCGCCTCCCGAGGGCAGATCGCGGTGAGTTTTCGTCCGTAAACCGACCACAGGCGGAGTCCGCTCCATGAGGGAAAAACTTACTGGAAAATCTTCTTATAATTGATTTATCATTCCTTCATAAACCGACAGGCGCCATCAGCGGGCCAAAATGGCGAAAGAAGTGCATGCGCATTCCGTTCCCGGCCAAAGCGAAAATGCCTGGGAGCCCCTGGTTGACCATTTGAAGGCCGTGGCTGCCAAAGCCGCGCGGTTGGCGGCACCGTTCGGCGGCGGAGCCATGGCCGAGGCCATGGGCGCCCTGCACGACGCGGGCAAGGCGAACCCGGACTTTCAAGCCTACATCCGCGGGCTGGGGCCCGGCGTCGATCACTCCACCGCCGGCGCAGTGATCGCAGTCGAACGTTATGGCCCGGTTCTCGGGCGCATGATGGCCTTCGGGATCGCGTGGCATCATGCCGGCCTCGCCAATGGGCGCGTGCCCGGCGGCGGCCTGTCCTCTCTGAACGATCGGCTGGCAGGGTGCCGTCCGCACCGCCTGGCACCGGAACAGGATGTGGCGCCGGCCAGCGCCAACCCGTCCGCTCCCGTCCTGTCGGAAGGATTCTCTCACAGCTTTTCCCTCCCCTTCCTGATCCGGATGCTGTTCTCCTGCCTGATCGATGCCGACCGGCTGGAAACGGAGCGCTTCTACGCCGAACTCCGGAAGGAGGAGGTCGATCGCGGCTGCCCGCTGACCATCGGGGATTTGCGCGGGCGGCTCGACCGCCACCTGTCTCAATTCGAAGGGGAGAGCGGGCCGGTCAACGCCCTGCGGGCGGAGGTGCTGGCGGCGGCCAGGGCCGGTTCGGAGCAGGCGCCCGGCCTGTTCTCCCTCACCGTGCCGACCGGCGGCGGCAAGACGCTGGCCTCGCTGGCTTTCGCGCTGGACCACGCGGAGCGGCACAATCTGCGCCGGGTCATCTACGTCATTCCCTTCACCTCCATCGTCGAGCAGACCGCCGACGTCTTCCGAACGGCGCTGGGCGACCGCGCCGCCGTCCTGGAACACCACAGCGGCTTCGATTTCGGCCCGGGGCCGGACAAGGGGAGACGCGCCGCGGACGATCCGGAGGAGGAGGGACCCGACGGCATCGCGAAGCTGCGCCGAGCCGCCGAGAATTGGGACCGGCCCATCGTCGTCACCACGGCTGTGCAGTTCTTCGAATGCCTGTTCTCCAACCGCACCTCCCCCTGCCGCAAGCTGCACGCCATCGCTGGATCGGTGGTGATCCTCGACGAGGCGCAGACCCTTCCCCTGAAATATCTGCTGCCCTGCCTGGAGGCCCTGCGGGAACTGGCGCGCGGCTATCGCACCTCGGTGGTTCTCTGCACCGCCACCCAGCCGGCGGTAACCGTGGACTCCGGCTTCAAGGGCGGGCTGGAGAGAGTTCGGGAACTGGCGCCCGACCCTCAGGGGCTGTACCGGCGGCTGAAGCGGGTGACGGTCGAGCGCATCAGGGAACCGCTCGGCGACGAGGAACTGGCGGAGCGCCTGCGGGCGGAGCGTCAGGTCCTGTGCATCGTCAACAACCGGCGGCACGCGCGCGATCTGCTGCGTCAGGTCGCCAACGGGCTGAACGATCCCGAAAGCACCCGCCATTTGTCCACCTGCCTGTGCGCGGCCCATCGCCGGGCGGAACTGGCCGCGATCCGCAAGGACCTGAAGGACGGAGCGCCGGTGCGTCTGGTCGCCACCTCCCTGGTCGAGGCCGGGGTGGATTTCTCGTTCCCCACCGTCTACCGGGCCTTGGCCGGGCTCGATTCCATCGCCCAGGCGGCGGGCCGCTGCAACCGCAACGGCGAGCTGCGCAAAGATGGCCTGCCGGAACTGGGCCGGGTCTTCGTCTTCAGCAGCCCCGAGAGCGAGAACCGCAAACCGCCGCCGGAGCTGAGCCAGTTCGCCGAGGTCGCCGCCAGCATCCTGCGCACCCACGACGACCCGCTCGCCCTCGACACCATCCGCGCCTATTTCCAGCGCCTCTACTGGCAGCGCGGGCGGGAGGAGTTGGACGCCGCCCTGGTCGGCGAGGGGGCGGAGCCGATCAAGGACATCCTGGAGGCGCTGCGCCTGTATCAGCGGGGCCAGGACTATCCCTTCGCCGACATCGCCAAGGCGTTCCGCATCATCGAATCGCCCCTGGTTCCGGTGATCGTGCCCTACCGGCCCGCCGACGATCCGGACGCCGTGCCGCGCCTGCTGCGGGACCTGGATTATGTTCCGGCGGAGAAGACGGGCGGCATCGCGCGGGCTCTGCAGCCTTATCTGGTGCAGATCCCACGCAGCGCCCGCAACACGCTGATCGCTGCCGGAGCGGCCGAGTGTGTCCGGAAGGGCGAGCTTGGCGAACAGTTCGTCCGCCTGGTCAACGGCGACCTCTACCGCCCCGACGTCGGGCTGGATTGGGAGGACCCAACCTTCCGCAAGATCGAAACCGGCATCTTCTGAGGAGCGTCATGACCTACGGCGTCGAACTCCACGTCTGGGGGGAGCGGGCGTGCTTCACGCGCCCGGAAATGAAGGTCGAGCGCATGTCCTACGACATCATGACGCCCTCGGCCGCGCGGGGAATATTGGAGGCGATCCACTGGAAGCCGGCCATGCGCTGGGTGATCGACGCCATCCATGTGCTGAAACCCATCCGTTTCCAGTCGATCCGCCGGAACGAGGTGTCGGGGCTCGTCCCGAAGAGCTTCGTCCACGCGGCGATGAAGGCCGGAGCCGTGCACGACCTGCGCATGGACGCCGCGGAGAACCGGCAACAGCGGGCGGCGACCGTGCTGGTCGACGTGGCCTACGTCATCGAGGCCCATTTCGATCTGACCGACCGCGCCGGGGCGGAGGACACGCCGGCCAAGCATCTCTCGATGTTCAACCGCCGCGCCGGGCAGGGGCAGTGCTTCCACCAGCCCTGCTTCGGCACGCGGGAGTTTCCGGCCCATTTCGCCCTGCTGGACGGCGACCTTCCGCCGTCCGCCCTGCCCGACGACCAGCGGAACCGCGATCTCGGCTGGATGCTGCTGGACATGCGGCACGACCGGGACAGCCGGGTCGGCAACCAGCATTGCTGCACGGCGCACTGCACGCCGCTGTTCTTCCACGCGGCCCTGCGCGACGGCGTGGTCGCCGTGCCGCCGCCGGAGTCGGTCGAGGTGCGGTCATGACCCTGTTCGCCGCTCTGAACGGCTATTACGACCACTTGGCGGAGTGGGGGGACGTGCCGCCGTTCGGCTTTTCGATGGAGCGGATCTCCTACGCCGTAGTCCTGTCGCCCGGCGGCGAGCCGGTCGAGGTGACGGACCTGCGCGTCCTGTCGGGCAAGAAGCCGAAGCCCCGTCCGTTGATGTTCCCCCAGTTCTTCGGACGGTCCGGGACCAAGCCGCCGCCCTATTTCCTCTGCGACCACACCCGCTTCCTGTTCGGGGTGGGGGCCGACAAGGCCACGGGCGCCCGCGCGGAGTCTCCAGCCTATTTCGCCGCCTTCAAGGAGCGCCATCTCGCCGCCATCGACGGTTCGAACGACGAGGGGCTGGTCGCGCTGCGGAACTTCCTCACGCACTGGACGCCGGATGCCTTCCGGGCCCCGCTGTTCAACGACGCCATGCTCGATCAGTACATGGTGTTCATGCTGGACGGCGACCGGAACGCCGTGGGCCAGCCGCGTTTCCTGCACGACCGCCCGGCCGCCCGGCGCCTGTGGGAGAAGGAGCTTGCCGCAAAGAAGGGTGACGAGGGCTTCTGCCTTGTCACCGGGGAATGGGGGCCGGTCACCGCCCTCCACCCGCTCATCAAGGGCGTGTGGGGCGCGCAGGTCGGCGGCGCCCGCATCGTGTCGTTCAACAGCAATGCCTTCACCTCCTACGCCAAGAGCGACGGCCTCAACGCCCCGGTGTCCGACGCGGTCACTTTCGGCTACGGAACGGCGCTGAACACCCTGCTGAAGGAGGGAAGCGGCAACCGCCTGCAGGTCGGCGACGCCACGGTCGCCTTCTGGGCCGACACCTCGGGCGGCGAGGAGGCGGCCCAGAAGGCCGAGGCGCTGTTCTCCGACCTCCTCGATCCGCCGCGCCCCGATGACACTGAGGAGGCCCAGCGCATCAAGGACGTCCTTACTCCCGTGAGCCAGGGACGGCCGGTGCGCGAGATCGACCCGATGCTGGACGAGCGGACGCGCTTCTTCATCCTCGGCCTGTCCCCCAACATCGCCCGCCTGTCGGTGCGCTTCTGGCTGGAGGACAGCTTCGGCGCCATCGCCGAGCACATCGGCCGGCATTGGCGCGATCTTGAGATCAAGCCCGATCCCTGGCGCACCGCGCCGTCGGTCTGGGCGCTGCTGCGCGAAACCGCCCTGATGGGCAAATCCGACAACGTCGCCCCGCTGCTGGGCGGCGAGGTGATGCGCGCCGTCCTCACCGGCGGCCGCTACCCGCGCAGCCTGCTGGCGGCGGTCATCACCCGCATCCGGGCCGGCGACGAGATCACCGGCGCCAAGGCGGCCATCTGCAAAGCCTGTCTGAACCGCGACTCCCGCCTGGGATCGAAGAAGGAGGAGGAACTTCCCGTGAGCCTGAACCGCGACGAGGCGAATGCGGGCTACCGGCTGGGCCGGTTGTTCGCCGTGCTGGAGAACACCCAGCGGGCCGCCCTGGGCAAGGTCAACGCCAGCATCCGGGACCGCTATTTCGGCGCCGCCTCGGCCACCCCGGCCAGCGTCTTCCCCATGCTGCTGCGCACAGCACCCATCATCTGGCGGTGCTGCGCAAGGGCGACAAGGCCCGGCTGGGCGGCTGGTTCGAGGGCGAGATCGGCGAGATCCTCGGCGGCCTCGGCGCCTCCTTCCCGCGGTCACTGCGCATCGAGGACCAGGGGCGCTTCGCCATCGGCTACTACCACCAGCGCTACGCCGGCAAGACCGATGCCTCCCTTCACCGACCAGTGCCGGAACTCCGTGGGGGGCTTCTCACCTTCACGGAGCTTCCGCGGCGCCATCCTGTTCCCCACCCACGCCTTCAGGGCAGGATCATAGGTCGCCACCAACTTGAACCGGCGGCTGCCGACCAGGAAGGACAGTTCCATCGACCCGGCCACCCGGACCTTCAGCCCACGGCGGCGGTGCTGGTGCTCGACCGTCGGTGCCGCGAGATAAGCAGCGAGCGCGGCCAGCCCCTGGCGTAGGACACCCTCCGCCTCCTCTACCGAAAGCCAGCGCTGGCCGCCGGGCATCCGGAAGTGACGAGAGGTCGCGAACCTGTCGAGCGCGGTCTGCGCCCCTACCACCGACCACACCGCCATCGCCATCGGGGAGGCGCCGCCGCCCAGCGCTTCCATCGCGGCGAAGATCCAATGCCGGGCCTCTTCCGCCTCTGTGCCGGGGAGATTCTCGCCACTGGACGCCGCGGCGGTGCCCCTGACTTGGCTGTAGTCCGTTCCCTTCCCGAGTTCGAAATGTGCGGCGGCGAAGTGCGCGGCGAAAAGGTCGCCGGCCGCAGCGAGCACGCCATCGATTCGGTGAGCCGCCCGCAGGATCTGGAGCGGGCTCCGCGCCTCCCCAGCCGGCGCCCCGATTTCGCCTTTCTCGTCGATGACGGTACGGTGGAGGTCGCCGCTTTTGCCCTCGCGCTGATAGGTGATCGCGTCGAGGCGAGCGGCATTTCGGGCGCCGTGCACCCAGGGGAAGTCGCAGGCGACCCAGACGTTCAGGTTCGCCGCGATGCCGTCCCGTCGCTCGGCTTCGCGCTCCAGCTCCCGAGCCTGCCGGCGGAGCCGGTCCTGCATGCTTCGCCAGAAGGTAATGCACCACTGCACCGCGTCCGGTTCAGCCGGGACGAGCTGGTCACCAGCAGGGACCTGAAGCGTGGTCGCCTCGCCGGCGGACTCAGCCTGGACGTCGAGAACCGCCATCGTCACGATGCAGTCCGCTCCTGCCCGCGCCGCAGACCGATGTAGATGCCGGTCCCGATCCAGGGCGGGTTGCGGGACTGGTCGCTTGGGGTGGAGGCATCGGCGGAACAAGGATCGCGCGATGAATCGGCGCTCTTGGGATTCTGCGCGTCCGCGTGCTTCTGTGTCAATCGGCTTGAGATTGGGACCCTGGATCGGCGCGGAAAAGGGACCCCGTTGAGCTGGTGCGGACTTGTCGCCCAGGTCAGGCGCGGTTTTTGAAGCGCCAGCTTTCGTGGTCACGTCCCTGAACGTGGTGTAGGAGCTGTGGGGAACCGGCCCGCCGAAGCGC
>NZ_QLKQ01000138.1 GCF_003349955.1 Azospirillum brasilense | reverse complement strand
GCAGGGGAGGGCTTTCTCCTCCCCCTGCGAAGCGGGGGGAGGTCGGGAGGGGGGCCCTCCGCAACCACTCCCCCTCAACAAAACAACTTACTGCCCGACCACCTTGGTCGCGCGCTGGATCACCGCCTCGGGGATGGTCACGCCCATCGCCGCCGCCGATTTGGGGTTCACGAACAGGTCGGTGCCCTTGGCGAAGGTCACCGGCACGTCGCCCGGCTTCTCACCCTTGAGGATGCGAACCACCGCCTCGCCGGTCTGGCGGCCGACCTGCCGGTAGTCGAAGCCGATGGAGGCCACCGTGCCGCGCGCCACGCTGTCGGTGTCGGCGGAGAAGACCGGCAGCTTGGCCTGCTGGCCCACCGCGACGACGCTTTCCAGCGCCGAAACGACCGTGTTGTCCAGCGGCACGTAGATCGCGTCGGCCTTGCCGACGAGGCTGCGGGCGGCGGGCTGGGCGTCGGCGGACTTGGTGGCGGTCGCCTCGACCACGGTCAGCCCGGCCTTCTGCGCCTCCTCCTTCAGCGCCTTGACCAGCGAGACGGAGTTCGGCTCGCCGGCGTTGTAGAGGACGCCCAGACGCTTGACCGACGGCACGATCTCGCGGATCAGCGCCACATGCTCGGCCACCGGGGCCATGTCCGACACGCCGGTGACGTTGGCGCCCGGCTTGTCCAGGCTGCGGACGAGCTGCGCGCCGACCGGGTCGGTCACGGCGGTGAAGACCACCGGAATGTCGCGGGTCGAGGCGACGACCGCCTGGGCGGAGGGGGTTGAGATCGGGACGATCACGTCCGGACGGGCGCCGGCGAACTGACGCGCGATCTGCGCGGCGGTCGCGGGGTTGCCCTGGGCGCTCTGATACTCGACCTTCAGGGTGTCACCCGGCGTGTAGCCCGCGGCCTTCAGCGCCTCGATCACGCCGTCGCGCGTGGCGTCCAGCGCCGGATGCTCGACGATGGCGGTGATCGCGACGGTCTTGGTCTGGGCGAGGGCGGCGGCGCTGGTCAGCGCGATGGCCGCCGTGGCGGCGGCGAGAAACAGGCGGATGATCGTCATGGCTCCAGGCTCCCGGAGGGGGTTTGTGCATCCCGTAGACGCCCAGGGGCCGGTCCGTCAACTGCCCGAACAGGAATCCGATGAGCGAAGACGTGCGCGACACCCAACTCCAAGCCCGACTCCAAGCCCTCGAATCCGCCATCGCCGACATCGAGGCGGAGGCCCGCGCCGCCGCGCATGCGCTGTGAGCCCATGAGCTTCAGATGCGGCTGGAGAACATCGCCCGCCGCGTGGAGGCCTTGCGCGCGGCGCAACCCCGGGGTGCGGGCGACGGAACGGCGTGACGATCGGTCGCTCCCTCCCCATATGAGGCCCTTCGGGGAGCGGATCGCAGGGGTGGAGTCATGACGGCGGAAGACGGCACGCAGGATGGGACGCGGTCGAAGACGACGGCGGCGCTGCGCGGGCTGATGGGGCAATGCCCGGCCTGCGGACGCGGGCGCCTGCTGCGGAACTACCTGAAGCCGGTGGACCACTGCGCCCATTGCGGCGAGGCGTTCGGCCATCTGCGCGCCGACGACGCCCCGCCCTGGATGACCATCCTGATCGTCGGCCACATCATCATCCCGGCGGTGCTGTCGGTCGAGCAGCGCTACGAGCCGGCGACCTGGGTGCATCTCACCATCTGGCCGTTGCTGACCCTGTTGCTGACCGGCCTGCTGCTGCCGCGCTGCAAGGGCGTGGTGCTGGGGCTGCTGTGGAGCACCGGCGCGCCGGGGTCGGAGCGCGCCTGATCCCGCCCCGCCGAAGCTGGCTCAATCGAAACTGAGGGCGAAGCTCGCCCGCCCCTGCCCGGCCTGGAAGCGCTGCCACATCACGCCGAAGGCGGCCTCCAGCGCGCGGGTGAAGCGCACGCCGTTGAGCGCCGGGGACGCGGCCAGCCGGTCCCGCAGCCCGCCGCGCAGGGCCGCCAGCCCAGCCGGGTCGGCGACCAGCGCCGCCGCCTTGGCGACGTAGCCGTCCGGCCCGTCGGCCACCAGATCGGACAGCCCCGCCGAGGCGAGGTGCGTCACCGAATGGCGGGCGCAGAAGCGGTCGCCGCCCAGCGTCACCACCGGCACGCCCATCCACAGCGCCTCCAGGGTCGTCAGACCGCCGGAATAGGGGAAGGGGTCGAGCGCCACGTCGACTTCCCCGTAGCCGGCCAGGAACTCCCGGTGCGGCGCCCCACCCCGCAGATCGACCCGCGCCGGGTCCAGCCCGGCCCGTTCGAACAGGGCCAGCGTGCGCGCTGCGGTGCCGGTGTCGTCCAGCCCCGGCGTGCGCAGCAGCAGGCGGGAGCCGGGAACGGCGCCCAGCACGCGCGCCCACAACGCCGCGACCTCCGCGTTCAGCTTGGGCAGCGCGTTGAAGGACCCGAAGGTGGCGTGACCGCGCGTCGCCAACGGCAGCGGAGCCACGGCCGGCGCGTCCTCGGGCGGCGCCCAGGGGACGTAGGCGTCGGGCATGCGCACGACGCCTTCGATGCACCAGCCGTCCGATCCCGGCGGGCTCTGCCGCGAATCGGAAATCAGATAGTCCATGGCCGGCAGGCCGGTGGTGCCGACATAGCCCGCCCAGGTCGCCTGCACCGGCGCCGCGCGCCGCGCGAAGACCGGCAGGCGGTTGCCGAAGGTCTGGCCCGCCAGATCGACCAGGATGTGGATGCCGTCCGCCTGGATGCGCTGGGCCAGGGCCGCGTCGTCCAGGCCGGTGGTCCAGACCCAATGGTCGGCGTGGGCCATCAGCCGCTCGGTCTTCCAATCCGGGTTGGCGGTGTTGGCGTAACAGACCACCTCGAAGGCCGAGCGGTCGTGGTTCGCCAGCACCGGCTCCAGGAAAAAGCCCACGGGATGGGCCCGGAAGTCCGGCGAGACATAGCCGATGCGGATCTTCGGCGCCGGAGCGGCCACAGCGGGCGCCGGACGGTCGGGGTAGCGGGCGCCCCAGTCCGCATGGGCCTGGGCGATGGCCGGCATGGTCAGCCCCGGCACGAACTGCATCAGATAGAGGCGCGAGGCGTGCAGCGAATCGACATTGCCATGCTGCGCCACCACGGCGTCGATTTCCGCCAAGGCCTCCTCCGCCCGCCCCTGCATGGCGAGCACGCGGGTGGCGCGGTTGGCCCGCACCTCCGCCCGGCTCGGCGCGAGGGCGAGCGCCGCCTTATAGGCGTCGTCGGCCTCGCCCAGCCGGTTCATCTCGGCCAGCGCGTTGCCGAGGTTGTACGGGTGCGCCCAATTGGCCGGGTCGAGCCGCCCGGCCCTCTCGTAGAGCGTCACCGCCTCCCCCCGCCGCGCCTGGGCGCGCAGCAGCACGCCCAGATTGGCGACGGCGGCCAGCGTCTTCGGGTTCAGGGCGATGGCGCGGCGGAAGAAAGCCTCCGCGCGGGCCGAATCGCCGGCCCGGCGCACCGCCTCCGCCATGGTGAGCAGCCCGTCCATCGCCATCTCCAGCGACGGGTCGAGGTTCAGAGCCCCGGCATAGGCGTTGGCCGCCCCGGCAACATCGCCCAGGCTTTCCATCACCAGCCCGTAGTTGGCCCACCAGACGGGGATCGAGGGATAGGCGGCGATGGCCCGCCCGATCAGCTCCAAGGCCTCGTCGAACCGCCCGGCCTGCGCCGCGACGAGGCCCTGGCGGTGAAGTCCATCGGCCTCGTGCGGCGTCATCTTGGTGGGCGTCATGACGGCTGGTCCTTGCAGGGTTGGCGCGGGGGTTACTCGGCGCGGCCGAGCTGGTCCATCAGCTCCCGCCACTCGCGCTTGGACAGGCCGCTGGCCTCCTGGGTCACGGCCTCGCCGGAGAGCAGGCGCTTCACGACCTCCAGACCGGTCTTCGACATGTGGGTGCCGCCCAGCCGGTACTCGCTGAAGGCGTCGAACACGGCGGGGACCCAGCGCTTCACCACGTCCAGCATGGCCTCGGCGTAGACGCGGATCTCGTATTGGGCGTGCGGGTCGGCGCGCAGGCTGAGGAAATGCAGAAGGTTGTGGAGATCGACCTTCCAATACCACTGGGTGTAGTAGTTCAGCGTCAGGTTCATGCGCGCCAGCTCGCGCGCCAGGCCCTGGCGGCCCTCTTCGATGGTGGTGCCGTCCTCGCGCTGGTTCAGCATCTCCTCGTAGTGGGCGTAGACGGCCTCCGAATCGTCGCGCAGCAGCTTCATCACCGACGCCGCCTCGTCGCCCTGGAGCACGTCGCCGCGGCCCTGCCGGTTGACCACGGCCTGAGCGCCCAGGTTCTCGGGCGTCGGGATGTAGAACTCGCGATCGAGGATGGAGTAGCGCGCGGAGTATTCGTTGACGTTCGCCGTGCGGTGGCGAATCCACTGGCGGGCGACGAAGATCGGCAGCTTGACGTGGAACTTGATCTCGCACATCTCGAACGGGGTCGAGTGGCGGTGGCGCATCAGATACTTGATGAGGCCGGCGTCCTCGGTGACCTTCTTGGTGCCCTTGCCGTAGGACACGCGCGCCGCCTGGACGACGGCCGAATCGTCGCCCATGTAGTCGACGACGCGCACGAAGCCGTGGTCCAGGACCTCCAGCGGCTCGTAGAGGATCTCCTCCAGGGCCGGAACGGTGGCGCGGCGGGTGGTGGCGGTGACGGCGCGCAGGCGGTCGATCTCGGCGCGCTGCTCGGGCGTGATCGGCATGGGTACTCCGGGGACTGAATTCGGCCGGCACTCTACGTCCGCGAACCCGGACAGTCACCCCCTTGCAAGAGCCTCCGGTCAGAATCCGCCGCACCCCCTTTCCATATCCGGATGAAGGGCCTATATTGGGTCCGTCGGCAGCAGCCGACTATGGCGATAAACGCCTTGCGGAATAAGCGTTGTGGACCCGGGGGCGGTACCCGGCGCCTCCACCAAACAAACCACCGGTCTCTCGGGCGTTGCCGTAGGGAGCGGGTTCGTTGGGGGCGAAATAGGATCGACACGCGTGGTAAAGGCATGGTCTTCGCCCGGCATGGTTCCGCCGTTATCGGGCCATTGCAATAGTTGCCAACGACAACGTTGCTCCGGTCGCCGTTGCCGCCTAACAGCGGTAACTGACCGAAATCAATCCCCGATGGGTAGCACCTGAGGGTGGGGCCGTGGGCCGCCTAGCAACAGAAGGCCCACACTTACCCGTCTGGCGTTAAGGACCCGCCCAAGAATGCCGAGAGAGCAGTTGCGTTATGACCGCATGGTCGAGGCCGCCCTGCGCGGTGTCGTCCGTGACGCGCTCCGCCAGGTGACGGACCGCGGGCTCCCCGGCGATCATCACTTCTACTTGACCTTCCGGACGGGTTACCCGGGCGTTGACATCCCCGAATATCTGTCGTCCCAGTATCCCAACGAGATGACCATCGTCATCCAGTACCAGTTCTACGGGCTGGAGGCGCTGGACGATCATTTCGAGGTGACGCTGAGCTTCAACAACGTGCATGAGCGGCTGGTCATTCCTTACGCCGCCATCACCACCTTCGCCGACCCGTCGGAGAATTTCGCCCTCCAGTTCCAGCCGGTGGAGCCCGCCGAGTCGGCGGAGATCGCCACCATCCCCGCACGCGAGACGTCGGAGAAGAAGGCGATGGATGGGGCAAAGCCGTCCATTGCGAAGCTCGCCAAGTCCGAAACGGCCAAAGCCGATTCCGGCAAGTCCGACCCGGATCGTTCCGGTGAGGAGCCGAAGCGCGGCGAGGTCGTGACTCTCGACGCCTTCCGCAAAAAATAGGCTCCCCACCATGGCCACGGTCAGCGAACTCGTCCGCTTCCTGTGCGAGTCGCTGACACCGTTGGGAGCCATCACCGCCCGCCGCATGTTCGGCGGTTACGCGGTCTATTGCGACGGCGTCGTCTTCGCTCTGGTGGCCCGCAACATCCTGTATTTCAAGACCGACGACGGCAACCGGCCGGAGTACGAGGCGCTGGGCCTGCGCCCCTTCAAGCCCTTCGACGACAAGCCGACGGTCCTGCCCTACTTCCCGCCGCCCGACTCGGCGCTGGACGACCCTGACGAGCTTCTGTTCTGGGCCCGCCCGGCCCTGGCGGCGGCGATCCGCACCGCCGCCGTCAAGAAGCCGTCCCGAAAAAGGGTAAAAGCCTGAGCCGTCAGATGTTCTCAGCCATATGGGCGGAGGCGGTGTCCACCGGTGCGGCGCCGGCACGCTGGCGGACCTGACGGGCGAAGCGCGCCGGGCTCGGCAGATGGCTGAGCAGACGCCCGGCGCGGCCCATGGCGGACATCGCCTTGCCCATGCTCATCACGTCGCCGAGCCGGCGGTCCACGAAGGCCCAGGTCTCGGCATGGCCCTCCGACCGGTCGTCCAGCCAGTAGAAGGTTGCGGAGCTGAGCACCGCGGCCAGCGTGGCGCGCTTGGTGTAGTGGTTGAAGTCGGTGGCCGTGTCGCCCGCCGCGAACCACATGGCGTCCACGGTGCGGTAGAGCATGGTCAGCCCCATGCCGATGTTCTGCGGCATGGCGAGATAGGCGAGCAGGCGGCGCTTGGCCTCCATGTGCGGTTCCAGCACCTCGAAATGGGTGCGGATGGCGAGCGCGATCTTCTCCCCCACCCTCATCTCGTCGAGCGGATGCTTGTCCAGTTCGGCCAGCATGCGGCGGTCGGTCCAGGCGCCGAAATACTCGGCCAGCTCCGGCACGCCGCCGGGAAAGGCGCGGTGCATGGTCGCCGTGTCATAGCCGGCCATCTGGGCGCCGTCGCGCAGCGCCTGAAGGCTCCAGCCATCGAACACGATGTTGGGAAGCGTGGAGAGCAGGATGTCGTCCCGCACCGCGTCCATATCCAGCGCAGCGTCCATGTCAGTCTCTCCCCTCCTGCTGTTCCAGCGCCTCGGTGATGTGATGCGCCTCGTCGGTGAAGGCCAGATAGCGCAGATCGGTCATCCGGTCGATGTAAAGCACGCCGTCCAGGTGATCGCACTCGTGCTGGATGACGCGGGCGTGGAATCCCGATGCCTCACGCTCGATGGGTTCGCCGTCCAGCCCGACGCCGCGGTAGCGGATGCGTGCGAATCGCGGAACGACGCCGCGCAGCTCGGGAATCGACAGGCAACCCTCCATCCCGTGCTCAAGCCCATCGCCCAGCGGCTCGATCACCGGGTTGATGAGCACGGTCGGCTCCACCGACTCGCCGCCGGAACGCAGGGCGGGCACGCGGAACACGATCATGCGCAGCGATTCGTGCACCTGCGGGGCCGCCAGCCCGACTCCGGGCGCGTCCAGCATGGTGTCGATCATGTCGGACGCCAGCCGCCGGATCTCCGGGGCCGTCGGGTCGGACACGGGGTCTGCGACCTTGCGCAGCACCGGGTGCCCCATGCGGGCGATCTTCAACAGGGTCATGCCCTATTATCTGGGCGCCACGGGCCGCCGGGCAACCGTTTTGCCCACGCCTTGTCGCAGCGGAACACGCAGGGTTGGAAGACTCCGCTTCACAGGCGACCCCGTCCGTGCTACATAAAGGTCCACACAAGGGGTGCGCCCGAAAGCGCATGCCTGTCGCATGCCTGTTTGTTGCCTCATGGCAACTCGGCTCACTTGATAAAGGTGACGGTTAACGTGCAAGTTCTGGTCCGAGACAACAACGTCGATCAGGCCCTCCGCGCGCTGAAGAAGAAGATGCAGCGCGAGGGCATTTTCCGGGAAATGAAGCTGCGCCGGAACTACGAGAAGCCCTCGGAGAAGCGCGCGCGTGAGAAGGCTGAGGCGGTGCGTCGCACCCGCAAGCTGCTCCGCAAGCGTATGGAGCGCGAGGGCTATTAATCCTCAGGCGCGTTTCGCGCCGGATTGACAGGCGCGCTTCGGCGCGCCGGGCATCCATGCGCGTTCGCGCGCTTGCCCCTCTTGTGTCCTGCACCTGCCGCCCCGCGTCTGCGCGTGGGCGGTTTTGGTGCATCTGCGGTCCGCTTCGCCGTACCGAAGAACGTCTGCCAATAAAAGAATGGGGAGGGTCGCCAATGAGCGCATCCAAGGACACTCCGCGCGTCTCCGTGCCGGCGCTGCGCGCGCGCAAGGGCGGGGAGCCGATCGTCTGCCTGACCGCCTACACCACCCCGGTCGCCCGCCTGCTCGACCCGCATGTCGACCTGCTGCTGGTCGGCGACTCGCTGGGCATGGTGGTCTACGGCTTCGACAGCACGCTTCCCGTCACCCTCGACATGATGATCGCCCATGGCGCCGCCGTGGTGCGCGGCTCGCGCCACGCCTGCGTGGTGGTCGACCTGCCCTTCGGCAGCTACCAGGAGAGCCCCCAGGTGGCCTTCCGCAACGCCGCCCGCGTCATGGCGGAGAGCGGCGCCCAGGCGGTGAAGGTGGAAGGCGGGCTGGAGATGGCCGAGACGGTGGCCTATCTGACCACCCGCGGCGTGCCGGTGATGGGCCATGTCGGGCTGCTGCCGCAGTCGGTCAACGCGCTCGGCGGCTACAAGGCGGTGGGCCGCGATCCGGAAGCGGCGGAGCGCATCCGCGCCGACGCCCGCGCCATCGCCGAGGCCGGCGCCTTCTCCCTGGTCATCGAGGGCACGATGGAGTCGCTGGCCCGCCAGATCACCGAGGATGTGACCATCCCGACCATCGGCATCGGCGCCTCCCCCGCCTGCGACGGGCAGGTTCTGGTGTCTGACGACATGTTCGGCCTGTTCGGCGAGTTCCAGCCCAAGTTCGTGAAGCGCTACGCCCAGCTCGGCACCGCCATCGGCGAAGCCGCCGCGACCTACGCCGCCGAGGTGAAGGCCCGCAGCTTCCCCGGTCCGGAGCATTGCTTCGGCATCAAGAAGGCGTAAGGGCCCCCTTCCCTTTCCCAAAAGAAAAAGCCGTGCGGCTCCGCACGGCTTTTTTCGTGTTCCGGGGGCGCGTCAGGCGCCGTCCACCACGATCATGCGGAAGTCGGCGGCGTCCTTCCGGGCCTCGCGCGCCTCGCGGTATTCGGGGCTGTCGTAGAAGGCCTTGGCGGTGGCGTAGTCCGGGAACTCCAGGATGACCACGCGGTTGGGCTGCCAGCCGCCTTCCAGCTCCTCCGCCTGCCCGCCGCGGGCGATGAAGCGCCCGCCATTTTGGGCGACCGCGTTCGGGGTCAGTTTCTTGTAGTTTTCATAGGCCGCGGGATTCGTCACGTTCACGTCGGCGATGATGTAGGCGGGCATGGCGTCCTCTCTCCGTTTCTTGTGATGGCAAAAAGAAACCCCCGGGGCGCGCCGGCCCCGGGGGTTCATCTTACGCCACACCGGTAAGGGTGCGGGTTACTCCATCGACTTCACGACCTCTTCGGTGACCTTCTTGGCGTCGCCGAACAGCATCATGGTGTTG
>NZ_QLKQ01000137.1 GCF_003349955.1 Azospirillum brasilense | reverse complement strand
TGCGTCTTAAGACGTGGGAGAGTAGGTCGCCGCCAGGTCACCACGGCACACGCCAAACCATCCAAGGACGTGGACGGACACGGTTTCCCAAACACTTGACAATCGGCTTCATGAACGACAAAGCCGGCGCTTTTCCCAACGGGAAGCGCCGGTTTTTCGTTGCCTGTTGTGCCCGAAGTGTCGACGCGGGCCCCCTCCCTAACCCTCCCCCGCCCACGGCGGGGGAGGGGATTGGTTGCCGGGGGGCACGCTTTCAACGGGATTCGTGCGCCGCACGTGATCCCTGAACAACGCCGCTACTCATGGTCACCAATTGGCGGCATGGAAACCACCATATCGACCCAAATGCTTCCGCCCGTGGTCATGTGGTCGTGCATGTGCCGACGCGCGGCCTCGCCATCCCCATCCAGGATCGCCTTCACGAAAAGGTCGTGTTCCGTGTAGGACTTCAAGGGGCGCGCGGTGTGCTGGAACGGATACTGGCGGTAGATGCGCAGGCGACCGCGGATGAGTTTCGCCTGATGCTCCAGATGCTCGTTCCGGCTTCCGGCGTAGATCAGCTCATGGAGTTCGCGGTTGAGATTGTCGTAGGCCTCGATGTCGCTGGCCTCGGCGGCGGCGCGGCTCGCTTCGTGCACTTCCAGAAGACGCTTGCGCCCGGCGATTCCCATGCGGCGGGCGGCAAGGCTGGCGGCCAGGGATTCCAGTTCGACCAGAACCTCCATCATGCCGACGAGCTGCTTGGCGGACATCCGCAACACGGAGGCGCCGGCTCCCGGCTTTATCGTGACCAGTCCGCTCGAGCCAAGCTGGGACAGCACCTCGCGCACCGGCGTTCGTGACACGCCGAACCGTTCGGCCAAAGCTCGTTCGTCCAGGCGCTCGCCGGGCGAAATGATCCCGCCCAGAATTTCCTGTTCGAGCACCTGCCGCATTTCCGTTACGCGGCTTGGCTTTTCCGCCTGCATGGCATGATCCGTTGGCAAATCGGGATTGGTGAACCGTATCGCGTCCACTGGGCGGCGTCAATGTGATGGCATGCCAAAACTTGATTTTGGTCGACCGTGAAGCCGCAATCGGCGGGGAAATCAGGCTGTGGCGGAGCATGGTGCACCCACATCCAGCGGAGAGTTTTGGCCCTCCCCAACGCGCAAAGGCTTTTCGGAAAGCGCCGTCCCCCATTGCGTGGACCGTCAACCATAAGCGCCTCAAACTTTCCATGTTGCATTCCATTATGGCTTTTTGGTATGCATGAACTCGCTTATGGTTCTTCAGAAAAACAAAGACGGTATCCATAGGGCCGCGCCGTCACCAATGACGGCACCTGGGAGGAAGCGATGAACGGGACACCACGGAGTCAATCGGACGGGCCGGCGACAGCCCCCCAACTGACCGTGAAGGACGCGGTGGGCACCATCCGGCTCAACCGCCCGCTCCAGCACAATCGGATCGACGTGGCGGACATCGCCATTCTGGAAGAAAACATCGCGGCGGCCGAAGCGGACCCGTCCGTTCGCGTGCTGGTGCTGACCGCGACGGGGCCGAGCTTCTCGTCCGGGTACGACCTGAGCGCCGCCCAGTCGTCCCAGCGCAGCGAGTCGGACGGCCAGGACGGGGAGAACGCCTTTGCACGGTTGTGCGATCGCGTCGAAGCGGTCCGTGTCCCGACGATCTGCGGCCTCAACGGCAGCGTCTATGGCGGTTCCACCGATCTGGCGCTCGCCTGCGACTTCCGCATCGGTGTGACCGGAATGCGCATGCGCATGCCGGCCGGGCAGCTTGGCATACACTTCTACCCCGGCGGCCTGCGCCGCTACGTCTCGCGGCTCGGCCTCAACGCGGCCAAGCGCCTGTTCCTCACGGCGGAAACGATCGCCGGCGACGACCTGCTGAGCATCGGCTTCCTGGACCGGATCGTCGCTCCCGACGACCTTCCGGCCGCCGTGGACGAGCTGGCCGGACGCATCACCGCCTGCGCGCCGCAGGCCATCGCCGGCATGAAACGCGCGCTCAACGACCTCGCCCGCGGCGAACTGGACGATCGGGCGACGGAAGCGGCCTTCGCCGCGAGCCTGCGCTCGGACGAGTTCGCCAACGCCCTGAAGGTCTGGTCGCAGCGCCGGGCGTCCTGACCGCCTCCGTTCCCCGGCGCGCGCCGGGTCGGCACACCAGCCGCATTCGACCGGCCCCATTCAAAACCGGCACCATTCAAAAAGAGATCGTCCATGACCGACCAGAACCTGGTTCTGAACACGACCCCCCATGCCCTCGCGCGCGAGCTGTCGGGTTTGCTGCTGATCGGCGGCGAGCTCCGTCCGGCGGCCACGGGGAAGACCTTCGATGTCGTGAACCCCGCGACGGGCGACGTGATCGCCACGGCGGCGGACGGCGGCGAGCGGGACGTCGACGCCGCCGTCCGCGCGGCGGTCGCGGCGCAAGGCGCCTGGGCTCGCCTTTCGGCGCGCGAGCGGGGCCGGCTGCTGGTCGAGTGCGGGCGCCGTCTGGCCGGCCATGCCGAGGAGATCGGGCGCCTGCTCGCCCTGGAGACGGGCAAGGCCATTCGGACCGAAAGCCGGGTCGAGGCGTCGCTGGTGGCGGACACCCTGTCCTTCTACGGCGGGCTCGCGTCCGAGCTGAAGGGCGAAACCGTTCCCTTCCACCCGAAGATGCTGACCTTCACCCAGCGCGAACCGATCGGCGTCGTCGGCGCCATCATTCCGTGGAACGTGCCGCTTTACCTGATGGCGCTCAAGATCGCGCCGGCGCTGGTCGCCGGAAACGCGGTCATCGTCAAATCCGCCGAGGAGGCGCCGCTGGCGGCCCTGCGCGTCATCCAGGTCATGAACCAGCTTCTGCCGCCGGGTGTCCTCAACATCCTGTCGGGTGACGGCCCCGGCTGCGGCGCGCCCCTGGTCAGCCATCCGGGGGTCGGCAAGGTGACCTTCACCGGCTCGGTGGAGACGGGAAAGATCATCTCGCATCTGGCGGCCGACAAGCTGATCCCCGTCACCCTCGAACTGGGTGGCAAAAGCCCGATGATCGTGATGGGCGACGCCGATCTCGACAAGGCCATCGACGGCGCCGTGGCGGGCATGCGCTTCACGCGGCAAGGCCAGAGCTGCACCGCCTCCTCGCGCATCTTCGTCCACGAGAGCCTTCACGACGCCTTCCTCGACAAGCTGAAGGCGAAGGTCGACGCCATGACCATGGGCGACCCGCTGGACGAGGCGACGGACATCGGCACCATCATCTCGCCGCAGCAGTTCGAGCGGGTGCGGTCCTACATCGCGCTCGGCGAGGCGACGGCGGGCGCGGTGGCCCATCGGTGCTCGGCCCTGCCGACCGACGAGCGACTGGCGCGCGGCCTGTTCGTGCAGCCCGTTCTCTTCACCGGCCTGCCCAACGATCACCGGCTGGCCCGCGAGGAAATCTTCGGACCGGTCACCTGCGTGATCGCCTTCCGCGACTACGAGGACGCGTTGGCCATGGCCAACGACAGCGATTTCGGCCTCGCCGCAACCATCTGGACGCGCGACCTCCGCACCGCCCTCGACGCGACCCGGCGGCTCCAGGCCGGTTTCGTGCAGGTCAACCAGAACCTCGTGGTTCAGCCGGGCCTGTCCTACGGCGGCTTCAAGCAGTCCGGCCTTGGCAAGGAAGCATCCCTCGAAGCGATGCTCGACCACTTCACGCACAAGAAGACGGTCATCCTCAACATGGACTGACCAAGAGCTCACAAAAATTAGGGAGGAAACAAGAATGCGCACATCCTTCATCGCCGCCCTTCTCGCCACGACGACCTTGGCGGCGGGTGCGGCCCAGGCCGCCGACGTCATCCGGATCGGCGTTCTGAACGACCAGTCGGGCCTGTACAGCGAATTCGGCGGCATCGGTTCGGTCGAGGCGGCGCGGCTGGCCGTCGAGGATTTCGGCGGCCAGGTCCTGGGCAAGAAGATCGAGGTCCTGTCGGCGGACCACCAGAACAAGCCCGACATCGGGCTGGCGAAGGCCCGCGAATGGTTCGACACCCAGGGCGTCCATGCCATCGCCGACCTGACCAATTCGGCCATCGCCCTCGGGGTCCAGAACCTCGCCCGCGAACGCGGGAAGGTCACCCTCGCCACCGGTCCGGGGACGACGCGCCTCACCAACGAAGACTGCTCGCCCAACGGCTTCCACTGGATGTGGGACACCTATTCCCAGGCGGTCGGAACCGCCCGCGCCGTGGTCCAGGACGGCGGCAAGGACTGGTTCATGCTGACCGCCGACTATGCCTTCGGTCATCAGATGGCCGCCGACATCGACAAGACGGTGAAGGAGAACGGCGGCAAGGTGCTGGGGCAGGTCAGGCACCCGCTCGGCAACGCCGATTTCTCGTCCTTCCTTCTCCAGGCGCAGGCGTCCAAGGCCGCGATCATCGGGCTCGCCAACGGCGGGACGGACACCACCAACGCGGTCAAGCAGGCGGCGGAGTTCGGCATCACCAGTGGCGGCCAGAAGCTGGTCGGGCTGGCCGTCCTGATCAGCGACGTGCACGCGCTCGGCCTTGAAAACGCCAAGGGCCTCATCGCGACCACGGCCTACTACTGGGATCGCGACGAGGGCAGTCGCAAGCTGGGCGAGCGCTTCGAGGCGCGCATGAAGCGCAAACCCAACATGGTCCAGGCCGGCGTGTACTCGGCGGTGACGCATTATCTGAAGGCGATGCAGGCGGCCGGCACCGACGACGGCACCGTGGTCGCCGCCAAGATGCGGGAGCTTCCCGTCGACGACCTCATCACCAAGGGCGGCAAGGTCCGCGAGGACGGCCGGGTCATCCGCGACATGTACCTGATCGAGGTCAAGGCTCCGGCCGAGTCCAAGGGGCCCTGGGACTACTACAAGGTCCAGCGCACCATCCCCGGCGACCAGGCGGCGATCCCCTTGAGCGAGAGCAAGTGCTCCCTGGTCAAGAAGTGACCCACTGAGAGACCCATCCGGAGGAACATTATGGCGCGCATTGCTTTCATCGGACTCGGCAACATGGGCCGTCCCATGTGCGACAACCTCACCAAGGCCGGGCATGACGTCCTCGGGTACGACGTCGTGCCCGAGGCGCGCGACGCCTACGCCGCCGCCGGTGGCCGCGTGGCTTCCACGCTGGCCGAAGCGCTGGCCGATGCCGACACCGTCATCAGCATGATCCCGACGGGAAAGCATGTGCGGGCCGCCTACGAGGGCCAGGGCGAGGATGAGGGGGGCGTGCTGACGCACGCCCGTCCGGGCACGATGCTGATCGACTGCTCCACCATCGACGTGGAGAGCGCGCGGGCGGTCAGCAAGGCGGCGGCGGAGGCCGGTTTCGTCATGGTGGACGCTCCGGTGTCCGGCGCGGTCCCGGCGGCGCAGGCCGGGACCCTGACCTTCATGGTCGGCGGCACCGCCGAGGGCTTCGAGCGCGCCCGCCCGGTGCTGGCCGCCATGGGTCCGAAGATCTTCCATGTCGGCGCATCCGGGAACGGCGTGGCCCTGAAGATCTGCAACAACATGATGGCGGGCATGAGCATGGTCGCCATCAGCGAGGTGCTCGCCCTGGCCGAGAAGCTCGGGCTCGACCACCAGACGGTCTACGACGTCATGACCGTGTCCTCGGGCAATTGCTGGGCCTTGCAGAGCTATTGCCCGGTTCCGGGGCCGGTGCCGGCGTCGCCGGCCAATCGCGACTACCAGCCGGGCTTCGCGGCGGCGATGATGCTGAAGGACATGCGCCTGTCCCAGGCCGCGGCCGCGACCAGCGGCGCCGCCACGCCGCTCGCCGGCAGCGCCGCCGCGCTCTACCAGATGCTTGTGGAGCACGGCCACGGAAACAAGGACTTCAGCGCCGTCTTTGCCCTGATCACCGGACGGCTGACATCGGCGTGAAAGGGAAACCGAGCATGGTTCATGCGATCCGCGTCCACCAGCCCGGCGGTCCCGAAGCCCTGGTCTGGGAGGAGGTGGCCGTGCCGCCGCCCGGCCCGGGGGAGGCCCTGGTCCGCCACACGGCGGTCGGCGTCAACCTCATCGACACCTATCACCGCTCGGCCCTCTCCGGGCAGTACGCGATCCCGCGCCCGGCCGTGCTGGGCGTGGAGGGCGCCGGCGTCGTCGAGGCGGTCGGCCCCGGCGTCACCGATGTGGCGCCCGGCGACCGCGTCGCCTACTGGATGCTGCTCGGCGCCTACGCCGAGCGGCGTGTCGTTCCCACGCACCGCCTGGTGAAACTGCCGGACACGGTGTCGGACGAGGTGGCCGCCGCCGCGATGGTCAAGGGGACGACGGCGCAGTATCTGCTGCATCGCGTCCACCCGGTCAAGGCGGGGGAGACCCTTCTCGTGCACGCCGCGGCGGGCGGCGTCGGCCAGATGCTGTGCCAGTGGGCGCACGCTCTGGGGGCGACGGTGATCGGCACGGTCGGCTCGCCGGAAAAGGCGGCCGTCGCCAGTGGCGCCGGCTGCGATCACGTCATCCTTTACCGCGAGGAGGATTTCGTCGCGCGCGTCCGCGACATCACCGGCGGTCGCGGTGTCGACGTGGTCTATGATTCCGTCGGGCAGGACACCTTCCTGGCGTCGCTGGACTGTCTGAGGCCCTTCGGCCTGATGGTCAGCTTCGGGCAGGCGAGCGGCCCGGTGGCGCCTCTGGACATCAGCGTGCTGGCGCAGAAGGGCTCGCTCTTCCTCGCCAAGCCGACCCTGGCCACGGTCACCCGCAGCCGCGACGACATCGAGACCCTGGCCGGCGGGCTGTTCGAGGCTCTGGCCGCGGGCCGGGTCCAGGTCGGCATCGCCCACCGGGCGCCGCTCACCGACGCCGCATCGGTGCATCGCGACCTGGAAGCCCGCCGCACGATGGGGTCGATCGTGCTCATTCCCTGAAGCGAATCGTCCTCCGCCTCGGACTCACATGGCCCGCATCGCGGCGACAGGAACACCGGAATGACGCACAATCTCTACAGCCTGCTTTTGAAACCCGGAGCGTCGTCCGATGCGCGGGTGGCCCTGCGAACCGAGACGGGGCAGGCATGGACGTACGCGGACCTGCGGCGGACCGCCGGACGCATGGCGCAGGTCCTTCACGAGGCCGGCGTCGCTCCGGGAAACCGGGTCGCCGTCCAGGTGGCGAAGTCGCCCGAGGCGGTGTGCCTCTATCTTGCCGTCCTGCAACTCGGGGCGGTCTACCTGCCGCTCAACACGGCCTACACGCTGGCCGAACTGCGCTACTTCCTCGACGACGCGGAACCCACGGTGTTCGTCGGACAGACCGCGGTCGTCGGCGATCTGGTGCCGCCGGCCGGGTGCCGAACCTTCACGCTCGATCCGGACGGCGAAGGAACCGTGACGGCGGCGTGCCGCGGACGGCCGCCCTTGGAGCGTGTCGCCGAGGTCGGCCCCGACGATGTGGCGGCGATCCTCTACACCTCCGGAACGACGGGGCGTCCCAAGGGCGCCATGATCTCGCACGGCAATCTGGCCTTCGGCACCCGCACGCTGAACGCGCTCTGGGGCATCTCCGATGCCGATGTTCTCTTGCACGCCCTGCCCATCTTCCACGCGCACGGCCTGTTCATCGCCCTGAACGCGATGCTGTGTGCGGGCGGGTCCTGCGTCTTCCTTGCCAAATTCACGGCCGACGCCGTGATCGGGCATCTGCCGCACAGCACCGTGTTCATGGGGGTCCCGACGCTCTACACGCGCCTTCTTGCCGACCCGAGGCTCACCGCGGAGCGATGCGGGACCATGCGCCTGTTCACCTGCGGCTCGGCTCCCCTGTCACGGGAAATCTTCGAGGCGTTCGAGGCCCGCACGGGGCATCGGATTCTCGAACGCTACGGCATGACCGAAACCACCATCATCGCCTCCAACCCCCTCGACGGCGAGCGCCTGCCCGGCACGGTCGGCTACCCGCTGCCGGGGTTGGAGGTCCGGGTTGTGGACTCCGCCGGACAGCCGCAGCCAGCGGGCACGGTCGGCGGCCTCGAACTGCGCGGTCCGAACCTGTTCAAAGGCTATTGGCGCATGCCGGAAAAAACGGCGGCGGAGTTCCGGCCGGACGGCTTCTTCATGACGGGGGATCTGGCCTGCGCCGCCCCGGACGGCCGCCTTACGCTGGTCAGCCGCGCGAAGGAGATGATCATTTCCGGCGGCTACAATGTTTATCCGCGCGAGGTCGAGATCGTGCTCAACCGCATCGAGGGGGTGGGGGAGACCGCCGTCTTCGGCGTTCCCCACCCTGATTTCGGCGAGGGCGTGGTGGCCGCGGTCGAACGCCAGCCAGGCGGCGAGCCGCCCGATCCGGCCGCCATTCTCGCACGGGCGGCGCGCGAACTCGCCGGATACAAGCTTCCCAAGGCCGTGATCGTTCAGGATGCCTTGCCCCGGAACGCCATGGGGAAGGTTCTAAAGAACGAACTCAGCGCGCGGCACAAGGATGTGTTCAGCAAGCGAGACGCGACCGGCTGAGGTGTCGGTGCCCCCCAGCGCCGGGTCCAGGTGCGGTGCACAGGTGTGGCGCCTTGGCCTGGGTGCGCCGCATCGGCCGGTCGGGCGCTTGACATTCAGCGCATGGCCTGGGGTTTGATGAAAAGTGTCCGCAACCCGTGCCGCCGCCGCAGGGTTTCCGCCGCGCGGCCGCTCACGCTCGTGCACGGTGCTTGCGTGTTGCCCGTTGTCACCCGATCCTCGGCCTGTTGGCAAGCGGAGAGATTGGTTCGAGGAAGCCGGCGCCTCAGGGCGACACCGCGCCCGACTGTCGGGCAACGTCGCCGATCGCCGTCGTGACGACCTCCGTCCGCGTGACGTGGACGGCATGGCCTGAAGCTTCCGCTGACCGAAAGCCTTGCCCTCCGTCGCGATCACCGCCCTCCCACTATGATGCCGGCCGGTTGGAGCGCTGACTCACAGAGGGGGATTCCCCTAAGCCCCCTCTATCCATGACCGGGCGTAGCGAATGCTCGCGGCGTCCGCATGTCCCTGGCGTCGCCATCGAGTTGTTGCGGGACGGCTTTCGGGCGCCCAGGCGGCGCTGTGCGGAGGTGCTGCGTTGCCGGCAACTCGGGAGGAAAATGCTTCGAATTTCGAGGCAAAGAGCAGCCAAGAATCTACGCCTTAACGGATATTAAAAGTCATATAAAAGTGGGCCGTAACATTATCCCTCGAGGTAAGCCGGATGGTTGACTCGCGGTACAGGAAGGCTATTACCTGAGGGTGTGAGAAAATAAAGCACTCGGAATTAAGGAAAATTTTAAGTGCCTTGTCCTCCCGCCCTCTAGTTGAAACCCCTGTTGCGGAGAATCCCATGCGCGCTGTCCTGGTTGAACCGAACCCCCTGATCGCCGACGCGCTCGGCCGTCAGCTCGGCATGG
>NZ_QLKQ01000136.1 GCF_003349955.1 Azospirillum brasilense | reverse complement strand
TCTCACAACACGGTATCAACGATATCCAAGATCCCGCGGCCCTCAGGAGAACCGCTGCCCGTCTCGCGCTGCGCTACCGGAGTTCGGTGCGGCGCGTCGGGGCGCCTTATCTAGAAGATCCAAAGCGGTCTGTCAAGCCTTTGTTTTCGCGCCGGCCAAACTTTACTTCGTCTCGTCTTCGGCGTCTCCGCCGATCCCTTGCCGCCGTCGCGCTTCTCAGCGCCCCCGGCGTCGTGGGAGCCGGGTTATAGGCGGGTTGGCCAAACCCGGCAAGCGCTTTTTTCATCGCTCCGCATTTTTTTCGCTGCACCGCATCACGAGCCGAGAAGGACGGTCATCGCCCCCTCGATCAGCCGCCGGGCGTTGGCGAACAGGGTGGCCATCTGAAGCGTCACCAGGAAGGCCAGCGCGTAGACGATCCCCGGCTGCGTCTCCTGCCAATCGAGGACGCGGCGGGCCAGCCGCTCCGGCACGGGGACGGCCAGCACCACCGCCATGATGAGGACACCGACCACCCCGCCCGCCAGGATGTCCGTCGGGAAGTGAAGCCCCAGATAGACGCGTGGCAAACAGATCACCACCAGCGTCCATAAAAAGGCGAAAGTCCCGACCAGCCGGTTCGACCACCACAGGGCGGCGGCCAGCGCGAAAAACAGCACGGCGTGATCGCTGGGAAAGGAACTCCAGCCGTCCACCGCCCAGGCGTTCACATCATAAGGAACGACGAAGCCCAGCTCCGGGTCATGGACCGGGCGCAGGCGCATCGGCAGGAAGTTCTGCATCCCGCGCCCGACGGCGATGGCCAGCAGCGCCCCGACGATGGTCTTCACCGAATAGAGGTCCGGTCCGATCAGCCGCCCGCTGCGCCGGGTCCAGCACCACCACAGCAGCGCCATCAGCACGCCGCCCTTCAGCAGGTCGCTCTGGGCAATGACATAGATGGTCTTGTCCGCCGCCATGCTGGCGCGGCTGTAGCCGTTCAGCCAGCCGATGATGACGAGGTCGAATGCCGTGGTCACGCCGTTCCCTCCGTTCCGCCGAGCCGGCCGGCCTTTGGAAGGCCGACCACTGGGAGCAGGGAACGGAAGGGCAAGCCCCGAGGGTACCGGGTATCGGGCTTATCCCGGAAGGGTCAGCGCCGCTCGTACACGCTGTCGCCGCCCGCCCCACCGAACAGAACGACGTCGTAGGGGTCCTTCACCCCCGTCTCCATGCCGGGCGAGCCCTGCGGCATGCCGGGAACGGCGAGGCCGACCGCCGCCGGACGTTCACGCAGCAGCCGCTGCACGCTGTCGGCGGGGACGTGGCCTTCCAGGGCGTAGCCGCCGACCAGGGCGGTGTGGCAGGACTGGAGCCGGGCGGGCACGCCGAGGCGCGTCTTCACCGGCTCCACATCGTCGACCTCCTGCACGGTCACCGGGAAGCCGGCGGCCCGCATATGGTCCACCCAGCCGCCGCAGCAGCCGCAGGTCGGCGATTTCCACACCATCACTTCCGGCTTCGCCGCGGAGGAGGCCGAGGCGGGGGTCGTGCCGACCAGGCTGCGCACCGCGATGGCCAGGGCGCCCACCGTCAGGCTCGCCCCCATGGCCGTGAGAAACATCCGACGATCCAACATTCCCAACACCCGATCCACAGACTTGCGGAAAGATGGCCTGCCGCCACCCCGTTTCAACGCAGTCTGCCGCCCGCCGCCGCCGCCCGCTTTGATCGTGGTCAATCGACGCACCGCGGACCGACGGTTGCGAAAGGACGAAATTCATTCCATAAGGACAACGAACCCGTTGCGCAGGGGAAGTTGCATCGGTTACCGCTGAATGACAGCAATCCGCGTGGCAACACCCTGACAGGCACTCTCCGGAGAACCGGTCCTTGGCCGGACACCGGCCGAACGGACGGGCAAGCTGAACGGGCAGACGGGCAGGACGGGCGGAACGCGCAGCATGGGAACCGACCTTCTGTTCGCAGACGACGATCTGCCGCCGCCGCCCGAGGATGGGGCGGAGCCGTGGATCGTGCTGATCGCGGACGATGAACCGGAGGTCCACGCGGTCACCCGGCTGGCGCTGGGAGGTTTGCGCTACAAGGGACGGCGGCTGTCGCTCGTCAGCGCCCTGTCGGCCGGCGAGGCCGCGACCATCCTGCGCTGCACCCCCAACGTCGCCATCATCCTGCTGGACGTGGTGATGGAGACCGACGACGCCGGGCTGCGGCTGGTCCGCACCATCCGCGAGGAGCTGAACAACCACGCCATCCGCATCATCCTGCGCACCGGCCAGCCTGGACAGGCGCCGGAGGAGGATGTGGTCCTCGCCTACGACATCAACGACTACAAGTCCAAGGCGGAGCTGACGGCGAAGAAGCTGTTCACCTCCGTCGTCGCAGCCCTGCGCGCCTACGCCGACATCGTGGCGCTGGAGACCAACCGCCGCGGGCTTCAGCAGATCATCCAGTCCACCGACCGGCTGTTCGAGCTGCGCTGCATGCAGCAGTTCGCCGCCGGGGTGCTGACCCAGCTGTCCGCCTTCCTGCGCGTGAAGCCCGACGCCATTCTCTGCGCCCAGCGCGGCGCCGCCGGCCGACCGCTGCCGGACGGCGCCTTCTACGTGCTGGCCGGAGCCGGCTGCTACGCCGAGGCGGCCGGGCAGACGGCGTCGCCGGCCGGAGCGGTGATCCCGCCGGCCCTTGCCGACCGCATCACCGACGCTTTCCGCAGCCGCCGCAGCCATTACGGGGCCAATGAGACGACCCTGTTCATCCGCGTCCCCGACGGGCACGAGGTGGCGGCGTGGATTCACACCGACCGTCCGCTGGACGAGGTGGACCGTGGGCTGGTCGAGGTGTTCGCCTCCAAGATCGCCCTCAGCTTCGCCAACGTCAGCCTGTACGAGCGGCTGCGCGAGGCCAACGAGACGCTGGAGGCCCGCGTCGCCGAACGCACCCGCGCGCTGGAGGCGGCGAACGCCAAGCTGGAGCGGCTGGCCACCGTCGATCCGCTGACCGCCGTGTGGAACCGCCGGCATTTCCTGGACCTCGCCGCGGCGGAACTGGGGCGCGCGCATCGGCACGGGCGGCGGCTGAGCGTGATCCTGCTCGACCTCGACAATTTCAAGGCGGTCAACGACGGCCACGGCCACGCCGCCGGGGACGAGGCGCTGCGCACAGCGGTGCTCCGCGCCCGCGAGGCGCTGCGCACCTCCGATCAGCTCGCCCGGTTCGGTGGGGAGGAGTTCGTCGCGCTGCTGCCGGAAACCGACCTTTCCGGGGCCCGCATCGTGGCCGAGCGGGTGCGCGCCGCCATCGCCGGACGCCCGGTGGTGACCGACGGACGGGCCATCCCCATCACCGCCAGCCTGGGCGTGGCCGAATGGAACGCCACGGAGCCGTCCATCGAGCTGACCCTGCGCCGCGCCGACGCCGCGCTCTACGAGGCCAAGCTGGCCGGTCGGAACCGTGTGTGCGTCTCGGACGAGCCGAAGGCGCTGCCCCATCCCTGATCCGACCTCACGCCGCGCGCGTCACCGGCGGCCTGGAGCACACAAACCCTGGAGAAGACGGTGCCGGAGCGCTGGAAGAGGAGCCGCCGCTTCCGGTCAGGGACCCGGACGGGATGAAGGCCCGGCAAAAGAGCAACCCCCGCCATCCCGAGCGCAAGGACCTCTCCGTTCTTTCGGTGAGGCTTTACCTCGATTGAGGACCCGGACGGATAGGCTTCCCCTTTTGGGGGAGCCCCGGCGGCGGTCATCTGCCGGACGGACGGTTGCTGTCACCTCTTTTCGCTACCATGTCCTTCACAGTTGCGTCATTCTGATCGGGTCAAGCGGAGGAGCCATGATGGATCTCGATCTGGTCGTGCTCGTTGGGGCGATGGCTGCGGCCCTCGCCGGTCTCGCTGCCGCCCGCCCGGCCATGAAGCCGGTGCGTGTGCGCAGCCGGAACCGCCGTCGGCGCTGACCTCCGGCGCCGCGTCAGGCGGCGCTTCGGTTCACGGCGCCGTGAAACGCGCGGTGCTGCGGTCAGGCGGCGGCTTTGCCCCGGAGGCGCTCCGGGGCTGCCGTCAGCGGTCCAGGTTTCAGCGGTCCAAATTGCGGATCGCGCGGTTGAGTTCGTACTCTTTGGAAGCGACATGCGCTTCCAGGTTCCCCACGCGTTTTTCGAAATCGCGAAAGCGTTGCGTCAGGCCGGCCAGCGTGCGGTCGGGCTTGATCGACACGCCGCGCCAGAAGGCCTCCTCCTCCGGGTTGCGGTAGACCGCCGGCGGCTTGACCGGCAGGACCAGGACCGCGATCACGTAGGCGAGGATCAGCGGCGGCATGAAGAAGAACAGGCCCAGCACCAGGGCCAGCCGCGCCAGTCCGGGCCGGAACCCGAAATAATCGGCGATGCCGGCGCACACGCCCCCCACCACGCCACGCTGCGGATCGCGGTAGAGCCGGTGCGGGTTGGGCGAGTCGTAGGGCGAAGAACGGTCCATCGTCGGGCTCCCGTCAGGTCGGAATGATCGTGGAATGCGGCCGGCTCACAGCTTGTCGCGCCAATTGGGCGACTCCGCGTCGAGCACCCGTTCCAGCGCGTGGATGCGGCCTTCCAGGCGGTTGGAGATGTCCCACAGCTCGGCCAGAAGCTGCTCGTCCTGGGCCGACAGCCCGCGCTGCCCACGCCATTTGGTGATGTAGTGGAAGATGATCCAAAGCGGTGCCACCACGGTCATGAAGAGCGCCGCGAGGACGAAGCTGAAACCGCTCATCAGGGGACGGCCTTTCTTGTTGTTCGGGGAAACCCCTCCCCCGCGAAGCGCGGGAGAGGGGACTCAGCGCCCGCGTCAGTGTCGACGCCGGTGTGGGATCAGCTTCCCCGGCGCGCGGCGACGCGGGCCTTCAGCGCGGCCAACTCGTCCTGGACCTTCTTGTCGGCCTCCAGCTCCGCGATCTCCTCGGTCAGCGTCTTGGTGCGGCCCACGTCGAAGGCCTCCACGCGGCCCTCCAGCTCGTCGAGGTTGCGCTCCACCTGCTCGAAGCGGGAGAAGGCGTCGTTGATCCGCTCGTCGTGCAGGGTGGAGCGGACGCGCACGCGGTTGACCGCCGTCTTGGTGCGGGCGATCAGCGCCTTCTCGCGGTTCTTGGCGTCGGTCAGCTTGGCCTGGAGACGGCCGATGTCCTCGTTGGACTTGGACAGCGCCTCCTCGACCTGGGCGAGCTGGGCGGTCAGGACGTCGGCCTCCTCGGCGGCGCGCGACTTGGCCATCAGCGCCTGCTTGGCGAGGTCCTCGCGGTCGTGGGTCAGCGCGGTCTCGGCCTTGCGGTCCCAGGAGTCGCGCTCGCGGTGCAGGTCGGCGATGCGGCGTTCGATCTCCTTGCGCTCGGCGATGATCTTCACCGTGGAGGAACGCACCTCGACCAGCGTGTCCTCCATCTCCTGGATGATCAGACGGATCAGCTTCTCCGGGTCCTCCGCGCGGTCGAGCAGGGAGTTGAGGTTGGACTGCACGATGTCGGTCAGGCGCGAAAAGATGCTCATGGGGATGTGTCCGTTCTTGGTCGCTTCGGGTCTTGGTCGCTTGGTGGGCGGGCGTTGGTTGCGTCAGCCGAGGATCGTGGCGATCAGCAGGCCGGCGGCGAAGAACGCCCAGCTCTCGGTGGGGCGGCTGGTCAGGTAGGTCCGGATGCGCGCGGCCAGCGGACGGGCCTCGCGGGTGTAGCGGCGGTGGTAGTCGGTGTAGTGGCTCATGCGGGTCTCCTCGTTTGGTTCCCTTCTTCGCAATGGCCGTGCCAAAGCAGGAAATCCCCGCAAAGCCTTGTATTCCCTGGAGCGGATGGTTGGCGTCCAGGCTTGGAACATCGCCATTTCCGCGATAGAATGAACAAATTCACCAATTCTTCGCCTTTTTGACCATGCAACCCAATCCGCCTTCCCTGCTCGGGGAGTCCCCGGCCTTCCACGCGGTCCTCGCCCACGTCTCCCGCGTGGCGCCGCTGGAGCGTCCCCTGCTGGTCATCGGGGAGCGCGGAACCGGCAAGGAGCTGATCGCCGCTCGCCTGCACTATCTGTCCCGCCGTTGGGACCGCCCCTTCGTGAAGGTGAACTGCGCCGCCCTGACCGAGAGCCTTCTCGACTCCGAACTGTTCGGGCACGAGGCCGGGGCCTTCACCGGGGCGATCCGGCGGCAGATCGGGCGGGTGGAGCAGGCCGACAGCGGCACGCTGTTCCTGGACGAGATCGCCACGGCCAGCGCCGCCGTTCAGGAGAAGCTGCTGCGCGCCGTGGAGTATGGCGAGATCGAGCGGGTCGGCGGGCGGACCCAGACCGTCGATGTGCGGGTGATCGGGGCGACCAACGCCGACCTGCCGGCGCTGGCCGAGGCCGGGCGGTTCCGCGCCGACCTGCTGGACCGGCTGGCCTTCGACGTGGTGACCCTGCCGCCGCTGCGCGCCCGGCGCGAGGACATCCCGATCCTGGCCGAGCATTTCGCGCTGGGCATGGTGCGGGAGCTGGAGCGGGCGCTGTTCCCCGGCTTCGCCCCGCGGGCGCTGGAGCAGCTTCTGGAGCATGGCTGGCCAGGCAACGTGCGCGAGCTGCGCAACGCGGTGGAACGCTCCGTCGCCGCGTCCGACCCGGAGGGGCCGGTGGAAGACATCCTGATCGACCCCTTCGCCTCCGCCTGGCGGCCAGCTGCGCCGGCGGTGTCCGCCCCGTCACCGGTCGCGGAGGAGGAGGCGCCCGTTGCCGCCGGAGACTTCCAGGAACAGGTGCGACGCTTCGAGTCCGGGTTGCTGGAAACGGCGCTGGAGCGTAACCGCTTCAACCAGCGCCAGACCGCCGAGGCGCTGGGGCTCGGCTACCACCAGCTTCGCGGGCTGCTGAAGAAGCACGGGCTGATCGGCAAGCCCGAATAGGCGGGCTATTTCTTCTCCAGCAGCAGGGTGCCCTTGCTCTGCAGCCGGTCCTTGACCTTGTTGGCCAGCAGGCCGAGCGCCCAGGGAAGCTGCACCTCCACGGTGACGCTGTCGTCCTGCACGTCGATGAAGCCGGTGACGGTCTGGGCCATCGCCACCACGCGGAAATCCACGCGGTCGTCGGTCCAATGGTCGTCCATGCTGCTGGCGACCGCGGCGAGGTGGGAGCGGGCCTGCCCCACCCCCTCCGCCACGCGCCGCTTCGCCTCGTCCCGGCCGAGCTTGTGGGGAATGGAAACGGTCAGGGGTTTCGACATGAACAGGCTCTCCGCTGCGTCAACGCTTATTCAAGGAAACAACAGTCCGCGCCGGCTTTTCTTCCACCCCCGTCATCCATCTGCAACGGTGCTAAGACAAATCTTATCTCTTTCGAGGACGCTCTTTCGTTGCAACGGGGCGGCGGCGTATAGCTTTCCATCACAGATTACATCGGGCATGGATTTCCTGGGGGCCGCGACCGCGCCGTGAGCAACGATCGACCGGGCGAACTCTTTGCGGGGCCGCGCCCCATCCAGACGCGGGGGGAGGAGCCGGCGCTGCGCCCCCGCCTGCCCAAACGCGCGCCCAAGCCGGAAAAGCCGAAGGCCGAGAAGCCCAAGGCCGAGAAGCCGCGGAAGGCCACGCCGCCGCCGCGCAAGCCAGCCGCCAAGGCGGCCAGGGGCGGCGGCGGTGGGCGGCGGCGGTCGATCCTCGGCACACTGGTCTATGCCGGAATGGTGGCGGGGGTGTGGTGCGGCATCGCGCTGGGCGCGGTGCTGGCCTGGTTCGCGCTGGACCTGCCGGACATCTCCAAGGTCGCGCAGTTCGAGCGGCGCGCCTCGGTCACCGTTCTGGCGGCCGACGGGGCGGAGTTCGCGCGCTTTGGCGACCTGCACGGCACGACGCTGGGCGTGCGCGACCTGCCGCCACATCTGATCAACGCCGTGCTGGCCATCGAGGACCGGCGCTTCTACTCGCATTTCGGCGTCGACCCCATCGGTCTGGCCCGCGCGCTCTACGTCAACTGGCGGTCCGGGCGCTCGGCGCAGGGCGGCTCCACCATCACCCAGCAGCTTGCCAAGAACCTGTTCCTGACGCCCGAGAAGTCGCTGAAGCGCAAGATTCAGGAGGCCATGCTGGCGCTTTGGCTGGAGCACCGCTTCACCAAGGACCAAATCCTCACCGCCTATCTGAACCGCGTCTATCTGGGGGCGGGCACCTTCGGCGTGGACGCGGCGGCGCGCACCTATTTCGGCAAGCCGGCGACCCAGCTCGACCTGCGGGAATCGGCGATCATCGCCGGCCTACTCAAGGCGCCCTCGCGCTACGCCCCGTCCTCCAACCCGGACGAGGCGGCGGAGCGGTCGCGCGTCGTGATGGGCGCCATGGTCGACGCCGGCTTCATCACCGCGCAGGAGCTGGAGACGGCGCGCAACGCCCCGCCGTCGGCCAAGCGCAAGGCGGGCGGCGATGGGCGCTATTTCGCCGATTGGGTGACGGAGCTGGTCTCGGCCTTCGTCGGCTCCGGACACGGCGACGTGGTGGTGCGCACGACGCTGGACCTCAAGCTGCAACGCGCGGCGGAGCAGCGGCTGGAGGAGATCCTGTCCGGACCCGGTGCCGCCGCCAACGCCCGCCAGGGCGCCCTGGTCGCCATGACCACCGACGGCGCGGTGCGCGCCCTGGTCGGCGGGCGGGACTACGACAACAGCGAGTTCAACCGCGCCACCCAGGCGATGCGCCAGCCGGGATCGGCCTTCAAGCCCTTCGTCTATCTGGCGGCGCTGGAGGCCGGCTGGTCGCCGGACAGCCCGGTCGAGGACGCCCCGGTCCGCATCGGCACTTGGAGCCCCGGCAACTACGACGGCAAGTTCCGCGGCACCATCACCATGGCCAACGCGCTGGCCCATTCGTCCAACACCGCGACCGTGCGCATCATCGACCGCATCGGGGTGGAGCGGGTGCGCCGGGTGGCGGCGGGGCTTGGGATCAATTCGCCGCTCGGCAAGGACCTGTCGCTGGCGCTCGGCACCAGCGAGGTCAACCTGCTGGAGCTGACCCGCGGCTACGCCGGCATCGCCAACCGCGGCGCCCCGGTCTGGCCCTACGCCATCACCGAGATCCGCGACCGCGACGGCAACGTCCTCTACCGGCGGCAGGCCGGTGGCTCCGTCCCGGTGGTCGACCCGGCGCACGCGGTGCAGCTCACCCGCATGATGAGCGGCGTCATCGAGTACGGCACCGGCAAGTCGGCCAAGCTCGACCGTCCGGCGGCGGCCAAGTCGGGCACCACCCAGGACTACCGCGACGCCTGGTTCGTCGGCTTCACCGCCGACCTCGTGGCTGGGGTGTGGCTGGGCAACGACAACAACGCCGAGATGAAGCGGGTCACCGGCGGCTCCCTGCCGGCCAAGCTGTGGCAGGGCTTCATGCTGGACGCCCACGCCGGACGCCCGCCCCGCCCCCTGCCGGGGATGGAGGGCGCCCCCGCCTATGT
>NZ_QLKQ01000135.1 GCF_003349955.1 Azospirillum brasilense | reverse complement strand
CCGATCTGGCGGTCGCCACCAACTGCGGCCAGATCAAGACCGGCTCGCTGTCGCGTTCCGACCGGCTGGCGAAGTACAACCAGCTGATCCGCATCGAGGAGATGCTCGGCGCAGCATCCCGCTTCGCCGGCCGCGGCATCCTCAGGGCGTAACGGCTCCAACGGAAGGCGGCTGCGGCAAAGTGTCCGGTGATGCCGGATTTGCTGCGCCGCACCGCCTTTTCCGCTAATATATCAGTACAGAAAAAGACGCTCACAGAAGAAGACGGCAAGACGCGCTTCCCCCTTCAGCAAGGCGCGCGCCGGGAGGGATCGGCTGAAACGGGCAGCATCATGCCTATTTCTCTCATCCGGAGTGTTCTGCAATGACTGCCAATGGTGAAACCAGCGGCGACCTCCCAGCGGCCCCTGTTGACGCGGCCCCGATCGAGGCGGCCCCGATCGAAAACGTCACCTTCGACGAGATCGTGATCGGCCAGTCCGCCAGCATCGCGCGGCAACTGACCGTGATGGACGTCGAGCTGTTCGCCACCGTCTCCGGCAACATCGATCCGGTTCATCTGGACGCGAAATTCGCCGCCGACAGCCGCTTTCAAAAGGTGATCGGCCATGGCATGTGGTCCGGCGCGCTGATTTCCGGCGTGCTGGGGACCCGGCTGCCCGGCGCCGGCACCGTCTACGCCGGCCAGGACCTGCGCTTCCGCCGCCCGGTCGGGCTGGGCGACGTCGTCACCGCCACCGTTACCGTGCGCGAGAAGCGGGCCGACACCAACATCGTCGTCTTCGACTGCCTGTGCACCAACCAGGACGGCGAGGTCGTGGTGACCGGCACCGCCGAGGTGGTGGCACCCACCCGCAAGGTCCGCCGGATCGCCCACGCGCTGCCGCAGATCCAGATGATCCGCCACGACAAGCACGACGCGCTGCTGCGCAAGTGCGACGGGCTGGAGCCGGTCGCCACGGCGGTCGCCCATCCCTGCGACGAAAGCTCGCTGAAGGGCGCGGTGGAGGCGGCGGAAGCCGGCCTGATCGACCCCATCCTGATCGGCCCGGCGGCGAAGATCCGCGCGCTGGCCGCCGCCCACGGGCTGGACATCGCCCGCTACCGTCTGGTCGACGTGGAGCACAGCCACGCCGCCGCCGCCGCCGCCGTCGCGCTGGCCCGCAGCGGCGAGGCCGAGGCGGTGATGAAGGGCAGCCTGCACACCGACGAGCTGATGGCCGAGGTCGTCCGCAAGGAGACCGGCCTGCGCACCAGCCGCCGCATCAGCCACGTCTTCGTGATGAACGTGCCGACCTACCCGCGGGCGTTGCTGATCACCGACGCGGCGATCAACATCTACCCGACGCTGGAGGACAAGGTCCACATCGTCCAGAACGCCATCGACCTCGCCAAGGTGCTGGGCGTCGAGACGCCGCGCGTCGCCATCCTGTCGGCGGTGGAAACCCTCAACCCGAAGATCGCCACCACGCTGGAAGCCGCCGCGCTCTGCAAGATGGCCGACCGCGGCCAGATCACCGGCGGCATCCTCGACGGGCCGCTGGCCTTCGACAACGCCATCAGCGCCGAGGCCGCGCGCATCAAGGGCATCACGTCCCCCGTCTCCGGACAGGCCGACATCCTGCTCGTCCCCGACCTGGAAGCCGGCAACATGCTGGCCAAGCAGCTCTCCTTCCTCGCCAACGCCGACGCGGCGGGCATCGTTCTCGGCGCGCGGGTTCCGGTCATCCTGACCAGCCGCGCCGACAACGTCCGCACCCGCCTCGCCTCCTGCGCCGTGGCGGCGCTGGTGGCCGCCGCGCGCCGTCCTTCCCTCGCGCTCAACGCCGCCGCCGCTCCCTTGGCTGCGGAGTGAGGATCACACCATGTCGCACCGTGACGCCTGTCTGGTCATCAACGCGGGCTCCTCCAGCCTGAAATTCTCCGTCTTCTGCGGCGCCGGAAAGCACGATCTGGAGGCGGTCCTGACCGGCCAGATCTCCGGCATCGGCACCGCCCCGCGCTTCGAGGCCAAGGACGCGTCCCGCCGCGTCCTGGCCGACGGCATCCTGGACGAGGTCGGTCCCGGCGACCGCGCCGGGCTGCTCGGCTTCCTGCTGACCTGGATGCGGCACGAGCTGCGCGACGTGCGGCTGGTCGCCGCCGGCCACCGGGTCGTTCATGGCGGCACCCGCTTCGACGCGCCGGTCCGGCTGACCCCGGCGGTGCTGGCGGAGCTGGAGGCCCTGGTGCCGCTGGCCCCGCTGCACCAGCCGCACAACATCGCGGCGATGACCGCGCTGGCCGAGGTCTATCCGGAGCTGCCGCAGGTCGCCTGCTTCGACACCGCCTTCCACAGCACGCGGCCCTGGCAGGCCCAGATGTTCGCCCTGCCGCGCGAGCTGACCGACGAGGGCGTGCGCCGCTACGGCTTCCACGGCCTGTCCTACGAGTACATCGCCCAGCGCCTGCCGCAGATCGCGCCGGAGCTGGCCGAGGCCCGCGTCGTCGTCTGCCATCTCGGCAGCGGGTCCAGCCTGTGCGGCATGCGCGCGGGCCGCAGCGTCGACACCACCATGGGCTTCACCGCGCTGGACGGCCTGCCGATGGGCACGCGCCCCGGTTCCATCGACCCCGGCGTGCTGATCTATCTGATGCGCGAGAAGGGCATGGGGCCGGACGAGCTGGAGCGGCTGCTCTACCACAAGTCCGGGCTGCTCGGCGTGTCCGGAGTCTCCAACGACATGCGCGCCCTGCTGGACAGCGAGAATCCGCAGGCGGCGGAGGCGGTGGAGCTGTTCTGCTTCCAGGTCGCCAAACAGGCGGCGGGGCTGGCGGCGGCCATGGGCGGGCTGGACGCGGTGGTCTTCACCGCCGGCGTCGGCGAGAACTCCGCCCCGGTGCGGGCGCGGGTGGCGGAGAAGCTGGGCTGGCTCGGCGTCCATCTCGACGGGGCGGCGAACCGCGCGCGGGCCACGCGCATCTCGGCCGCCGACAGCCGCGTCCCGGTCTTCGTCATCCCCACCGACGAGGAGCGGATGATCGCCAGCCACACGCTGGACATCCTGGCGCGCAGCGCGGTGCACCCGCCCCTGGCGGCCTGACGGTGTGAGGAGCGCTTCAACGGAAAGGGGAAGGGGCTGTCCTGTCACTTCCCCCTTTGCCGTGCCCGATCGCGGAAAAACGATGGATCAGGTCAGGAAGCCGGCCTCCTTCAGCGTGTCACGCGTCCGATCGAGTGGGATTCGCCACGTCCGGTCATGCGGCCATACCGGCTCCCAAGCGCCCTGGATCTCGCCCATCACATAACCGTAGCGCACGCCCCGAAGGTTGGAGAGGCGGCGGAAAAGCCAGTTCATGTAACAGTCCATCTGGAGTTCGCACACCAGGGTTCCCGGACGGCAGAACACCAGATTGGTCAGCCCGGCCCCGTGCGGCCCGACCACATGGGTGGCTTCCGCGAAGCTGCGGACCTGGTCGGCGAGCGACAGGCCGTCGAGGTCCAGAATCTCGTAGCCGGCGCCCGCGAGCAGGGCGATGACCTCCGCTTCGTTCTCCAGGCGGCGCTTGGGGGAGCGGGTTCGCTGGATGTAGAGCCGCCGGTGCGGGGCTGCGGCGCCGACGCTTGCGACCAAACGGTCGAACGCGGCCAGCATGTCCGGGTGCGGATAGTAGCCGAAGCCCGAGAAGTTGGGGATCAGCACCAATTCCTCGACCAGGACGCTTTCCGCCGTGGCGATGGCGTGGGCGCGTATCGGCCGGTTGCCGGCCAGTCGGACGAGCGTGTCGGTTTGGAAGGCGTGTTCCAGGGGCGGCACCAGGATGAGGTCGTCCCTGTAGTGGTCCGGCACTGTGGGCAGGCGGGCGGCGGCATCGATCTGCCAGTGATAGTAGTTGAAGGCACCGGCCGCCAGAAGATGTACAGCCCGTCCGGCAAGCCTCCGGACGCTGGCGCTTTGAAGCGTCGTGAAACCGCTTTGGGGATCGACCTCCATCCCGTGGTCCGGAGGGTGGACATGCTGAAGCGTCTCCGCGACCAGCCGGTTGGCCACCATGGTCACCCCGGCGGTCGAGTGAACGCAGGCGTCCCGCAGGCGGTAGAGCCTCACCGGGGCCGGGCGATACGCCGTTTCCCGCCACGCTCCGGCGAAGGGATGCTCGACGATGCGGCGGTCCGTGAAGTCGCCGTCGCCAAAGGCGAGCGGAAGGATCGGCACGTCGCATTCCGGCAGCAGCGATTCGGATTCCACCAGGGGACGGCCCGTTCCGTCCTCAAGACCCAACGCTTCCAACTCGCGCAGCGTGATCTGAATCGGCGCGGCCATCCCAACGCTTTCCTTGTTCGGCGTTCAAGCGGCCTTTTACCGCAACTTCGGCGCGATTGGTGCGCAATCAGCGCCCGCTCAGAAAACTCCGGATCGCGTCGAGGACGAGCGGTTCCCGTTCGCGGTGCGGCACATGGCCGGTGTCGGGAAGAAGCCTTGCGGCTCCCCGCCCGGCCGCGATGCGCTCGGGGTGGGCGCTGGAGCCGTACTCGTCCCGGTCGCCGTGCAGGGCCAGAACCGGACAGCGCACCGCCGAGAGGGCGCGGTCCAGGGTCCAGTCGGCGAAGGCGGGCGACAGCCACGTCTCCGTCCAGGCGTCCAGGACCCACTGGGCCTTGTCGCCGTGATACCGCGCCAGACGCGCCACGTTGGCAGGGTCCTGGAAGTCGCGCTTGGCGTCGCGGATGCCGGCGAGGGTCCGGTCCTCAACGAAGGCCTGCGCGGCGATGGTCACGAGGGCGCGGCAGCGTTCCGGGAAGCGCGCCGCCGTCTCGACGGCCATGCCGCCCCCGACGCTGTGCCCACAGGCGACGAACTCCGTCACGCCGAGCTGGTCGCACAGCGGCGGGATGCTGTCCCGCGCCTCCGCGGCGACGAAATCCAGGGCAAGCTGCCCCGGATGGGTGTCGGAGCGCCCGAATCCGAGCCGGTCGTAGGCGATGACGCGGCGGTTCGTTGCGGCCGCCAGCCGTTGCGGGAAGCCGCGCCACACGTCCACGCTGCCGAGGGAGTCGTGGAAAAGGATGATCGGCGCGGCGCCGGCGGCTTCCGGCGTCCAGCTTTTGGCGTAGAGGTGTCCTTTCGCGGTCCGGATCGACCATTCGGCTTCGGTCACGGGGGCTTCGTTCGGCGTCGGCATGGCGGGTGGCGTTGCGGTCCTGGGGACTTCCGTTATGCCGTGAAGCGCCGAGGAACGCTTGTGGAAACGTATTGAAGGCGCTTTTGCCCCCACCCTATCCCTCCCCTGCGACAGCGGGGGAGGGCCGGGGTGGGGGCAATGTCCAACCCGAACCACCACACGAAAATGCCGGACGCCATCGCTGGCGCCCGGCTTCATCACCGAAACGAACCACCCCGCCTCAGCGGGCGAGCCAGCCGCCATCCACCGGCAGGACGGTGCCGTGGACATAGTCCGACGCGTCGGAGGCCAGGAACACCGCCGGGCCGCCCATGTCGGAGGGAACGCTCCAGCGGCCCGCCGGAATGCGGCCCAGGATTTCCGCGCTGCGCTGCTCGTCGGCGCGGATCGCCGCCGTGTTGTTGGTGGCGACGTAGCCCGGCGCGATGGCGTTTACGTTGATGCCCTTGCCCGCCCACTCGTTGGCGAGCAGGCGGGTGATGCCGGCCACGCCGCTCTTGGAGGCGGTGTAGGAGGGCACGCGGATGCCGCCCTGGAAGGACAGCATGGAGGCGATGTTGATGATCTTGCCCTTGCGGCCCTGGCCGATGGCGTAGCGGCCGAAGGCCTGGCAGAGGAAGAAGACCGTCTTGATGTTGATGTTCATCACGAGGTCCCAGTCGGCCTCGGTGAAGTCCACGGCGTCGGCGCGGCGGATCATCCCGGCGTTGTTGACCAGGATGTCCAGCCCGCCGAGCGTGCCCACCGCCTCCTCCACCAGGCCCTGCACCGGGGCGATGCTGGTCAGGTCGGCGGTCATGGCGTGGAAGCGGCGGCCCGCGGCCTCGACGAGGGCCTTGGTCTCGTCCAGCGGAATGACGTCCACCGCGGCGATGTCGGCGCCGGCCTGGGCCAGCGCCAGGGCGATGCCCTGGCCGATGCCGGTGTGGGCGCCGGTCACCAGGGCAACCTTGCCGGTCAGATCGAAGGGATGTGCCTGAGCCATTGTCCTGCTCCTTACTCCTGGGTTCTTATTCTTGGCGCGCAGCGATCAGCGCAGGTCTTCCATGGGGATGAAGTCCATGTCGGTGAAGTCCTGGTTGTCGCCGGCCATGGCCCAGATGAAGGTGTAGTTGCGCGTGCCGACGCCGGAATGGATCGACCAGCTCGGCGAGATCACCGCCTGCTCGTTGGCGACGACGACGTGGCGGGTCTCGGTGGGCTCGCCCATGAAGTGGAAGACACGGGCCGGCTCCGGCAGGTCGAAGTAGAAATAGACCTCGCAGCGGCGGTCGTGCGTGTGGCACGGCATCGTGTTCCACATGTTGTTCGGCTTCAGCACGGTCATGCCGAGCACGAGCTGCGCGGTGCGGCAGACGTCCGGATGGATCATCTGGTAGATGGTGCGCTCGTTCGACTGGGCCGGATCGCCCATGTGCACGGCCTTGGCCTGCGCGATGGAGATCTTCATCGTCTCGAAGCGGGCGTGGGCCGGGGCGCTGTTCAGATAGAACTTCGCCGGGTTGGCCGGGTCCAGGCTCTCGAAACGGACGTCCAGGCTGCCCATGGTGATGTAGAGGCAGTCGCGCGGGGCCAGCTCGAACACCGCGCCGTCGACCGTGATGCGGCCCGGGCCGCCGACGTTGACCGCACCCAGCTCACGCCGGTCGAGGAAGTTGGCCGAGCCGATGGCCTTGGCCGACTCCAGCTTCAGCGGGCCGGACACCGGCATGGCGCCGCCGACCACGAAGCGGTCGATGTGGCTGTAGGTGAGGACGATGTCGTCCGCCTCGAAGATGGACGGGACGAGGAAGTGGTCGCGCAGCTTGGTGGTGTCGTAGTTGCGGACGTCATCCTGGTGGGACGCGTGGCGGACGGTGATCTTCATGGCGGTATCCTCGTGTGTGTGTTTTCGGGGCCGGCAGGGGCCAATTCAGGGGCCAAATCAGGGACCAGTGAAGAAGAACGGGTTCGCCCCCTGGGCCTGGGGGATCGAGGTCAGCAGGCCGTCGAGGTGGATGGCCATGCGGTCGGCGGCCAGCGCCGGGTCGGCGTCGGCGATGGCGTCCACGATCGCCGCGTGCTCGGCCAGCACGTTGGTCAGGCGTCCCGGCTCCGGCAGGGTCAGGCGGCGGTAGCGGTCCACCTGCACCTTCACCTGCTGCGCCATGCCCCACAGGCCGGGATAGCCGGCGATCTCGGCGATCATGGCGTGGAAGCGCTCGTCGGCCTCGTGGAAGGCGTTGAGGTCGCCGTCCTCCACCGTCTCCTGTTGGAGCAGCAGGTTGGCGCGCAGGCTGGCGATCTGGCTGCCGGTGGCGCGCTGCGCCGCGTAGCGGACGGCGGTTCCCTCCAGCGAGGTGCGGATGACGATGGCCTCGGGCAGGGCGTTGACCGGGATGCGGGCGACGAAGGTGCCGACCTGCGGGAAGATCTCGATCAGCCCTTCGTCGGCCAGCCGTTGCAGCGCCTCGCGCACCGGGGTGCGGCTGACGCCGAAGGCTTCGGCGATGTGCTTCTCGACGATGGGCTCGCCTGGATTGCGGCGCATCTCCACGATCTCGGCGCGCAGCGACCGGTGGATCGCCGCCATGGTCGAGGCGCCGCGCGCCGGCCCGCGGGCGGGCTTCACCGCGCTCCGCTGGGGGGCGGGACGGTCGCTGCTGGCGTCGGGCGTCGGGGTGGTCGGCATGTCCATGGTCGCACCTGTTGCGCCGGCTCGGCCGGTCCTAAGGGAGCATATTAGTATATCAGTGCCGTGGTACAAGCCGGAAATCGCGGGGTCCGCAATCTCCGGCTTTTGCCTGGGATGAAGCGGCGCTCAGTCGGTCGCCGTCACTCGGCGGGGGCGGGCTGGATCGGCAGGGGCTGGGCTCCGGTGCTCTTCTGGGCGGCCAGATAGCGCGGGGAGAGGACGCCGAACCGGCGGGCCCACCAGGCGGTCAGGATCGGCGTGAGCAGCGAGGTGACGACGACGCTGGTGGCGACCAGGGCGGTGGCGGCCGGGGCGCTCGGCGCGAAGCTCGGCTCGATGGAGGCGATGATCGGCGGGACGGTCACGGCCGCACCGGCGGTGGAGGCGGCGCCGATGCCGGCGGTGCCGTTGCCCTTGGCCAGCAGGATGTCGGCGACGACCAGCGTGAAGCCGGTGATGGCGATGACCGACAGGCCGAGGACGATGCCGAGCAGGCCGGTGTTCAGGATGACCGCGAAGTTCAGGTTGTTGCCGAGCGCGAAGGCGAAGAAGGGCACCATCACCGGCACGGCCTGGCCGAAGAACTTGCGGAAGTCCTGGTCGAGGTTGCCGAGCGCGAAGCCGATCAGGAAGGGCAGCAGCGCGCCGACCATGGTCTGCCAGGGAAAGGCGGCCAGACCGGCCAGACCCAGCGTCGCCATCGTCATGAAGGGGCCGGATTCCAGGCACATCAGGCAGAAGGCGCCGGATTCCTCCTTGGTGCCGTACTGCTGCATCAGCGCCATGTACATGCCGCCGTTGGTGTCGTTCATGGCGGCGATGATCGCCAGCACCGACAGGCCGGTGAAGAAGCCCGAACTGACGCCCTCGTGCGGGATGAACCAGGAGGCGACGATGCCCATGGTGGCGGCGGTCAGGATCTTCACGGTGACGAGCACGCCGCTCTTGCGCAGGACCAGCGGGGTGGCCTTCAGGCTGATGCTGGCGCCGATGCAGAAGAACCAGACGGAGAGGATCGGCAGGGTGCCGGTGATCAGGCCGTTGGTGAAGGACCCGAAGAACTTGCCCGTGTTCGGCGCGAAGGTGTTCAGGCAGGCGCCGAGGAACAGGGGGAGGATCATCATCCCGCCGGGAATGCGGTCGATCCGGGATTTGATGTTCATAGTCGGTACTCCTGGGGCGGTCCGACTGGGCCGTCGATGAAATATGTCCGGGGTGTTGGCTGCCGGTTGCGGCGCATGGAGGGGGAGCGTGCCGCGCATCCCCTGCGGGGGCGGCGCCGGTCCGGTGGCCATGGGGCCTGTCCGTGGATCGCGCCGTCGATGGAGTGGATACTAGTATATCAGCGCTGCGACGCAAGTCAGGAGAACTGCGTATCCCGCCGGATGACACTCTGTCGCAGGTCGTGGGGTGACGGCTTGGCGCGTCCGTCCCCGTGCGCGGGGACACCCGACTCCGTGTCGGAAAGCGCAAGCATGGCAACGGCTTGCAGCGCCTCATGGACGCGGTGGTAGGCGGCTTCGATGCGCTGGGCGGACTGTTCGCCACCGGCCGATCGGGTGGTTTCCCGGAAGAGGGCGAGGGCGGTGCGGCCGAATTCCTCGAAGCGGGTTTGCAGGCCGTGGTCGTCCAAGGCGAAGACTGGCGTGGTCAGGAAGGCCCGCCGCAGGGCGTCGGCGTCGTGCTCCAGGGCGGCGATGCGCGCGGTCGGCGGGTCGGAGGTCCGGGGCATGCCACGGCTCCTTCAAAGGGTGTTTTCAAAAAAGCGGGGGGTTTTAAAACTGGTATTTTAGTTTTTGGCGTTGAAAGCCGTATTGCCCCCTCCCTAACCCTCCCCCGCTGTCGCAGGGGAGGGGACTGCCGCCGCTTCGCGGAAGGCACCCTCTCCCGCGTCAGCGGGGGAGGGCCGGGGTGGGGGCAAAATCGGAACCGTCACGTTACTTCGCGTTGGCCATGGCGACGGCGGTGTCGCTCATGCGGTTGGAGAAGCCCCACTCGT